>CABYCN010000029.1 GCA_902517455.1 uncultured Pelagibacteraceae bacterium | reverse complement strand
AAATCCAAATTATAAATTAAATATGAATCAGTTAAAAAATTTTAAAAAACTTTTATATGATAGATCTTTTGGAAAACCTATTGCATATATATTAGGTAAAAAAGATTTCTGGAATTATGAATTTGAAATTTCTAAAGATGTATTGATACCTAGGCCTGATACAGAGATAATCATAGAGCATGTTTTAAAAATTACTAAAAATAAATCTAGAGGTTCTGTATTAGATATTGGTACTGGTTCCGGTTGTATAATTTTATCTATATTGAAGGAGAAACCTCTTTTTTATGGAACTGCCGTTGATATAAGTAAAAAATGCATAAATATCAGTAGAATAAATGCTTTGAAACTTTCAGTAACAAATAGAGTAAAATTCTTTAAATCAGATATTGACAATTTTAATTATGGCAAATATGATTTAATTATATCTAATCCTCCATATATTAATAAATTAAGTTTAAAATATTTGGACAGAGATGTAGTTAAATTTGAACCGTTTAATGCCCTCAACGGAGGTTTAGATGGGCTATCAGAAATCAGAAAAGTAATAAAAAAATCATCTGAACTGATAAAAAGAAATGGAAAACTAATTTTAGAAATTGCTTTTGATCAAAAATTAAAAGTTGAGAAATTGTTAAAAGATAAAGGATTTTATGTGGATTGTGTTTTAAAAGATTATGCAAAAAATGATAGATGCATAGTGGGCACAAAAATTTGATTATATATTATTATGGTAACTTTTAGAAACAATAACGGAAGAAGAAACAATTTTAGGCGAGGTGAAAGAAGTTACAAGTCTAATGGAGATAGAGGTAAATTTAATTCAAATTTTTCAAATACAGATAATTTTCAGAGAAAAATACCTAACAGAAATAATCATAATGCTGCAAAGTTAATTGAAAAATATAATAATTTAGCAAGAGAAGCTCTTTCGAGTGGTGATAAAATCTTATCTGAGAATTATTTTCAATATGCAGATCACTTTACAAGAATTTCTAATGAACAAGAAAATTTAAGAAGAAATAAGTTTGACAATAATCAAGTTGTAAACTCAGTTAAAGATCAACAAAAAAACAAAGAATTAGAAAAATCTGACGAAATTGAACAAGAGGTTAATTAATTCAATCCAATAATTTTTTCTGACTTCAACACATCAAATTTAATTTTTTTTGTCTCAAAAAGCTTTCTTTCTTTTCCCTTTAAAATTTTGCCAGAGGGTAATTTAAGTTTTTGAGAATTTACTTTTTTTCCATTTACTATCACTTCATAATGTAAGTGAGGACCTGTGGATTTTCCAGTAGATCCAACAAAACCAATTATCTGACCTTGTCTGACTCTAATGCCGCTTCTAACTCCACTAGCGAATTTTGACAAGTGAGCATAAACAGTTTGATAAGTTGAATTATGTTTTATTACTATACAATTACCTCCACCTCCACACCACCCTGCTTTTTTAATTAAGCCATCACCAGAAGCCATTATTGGTGTACCCATAGGAGCTGCAAAATCAGTTCCACGATGCATTTTGTTAAATCCATCTATCGGATGTTTCCTCATTCCAAATGGTGAGGATAGTCTTGCTCCATTAATAGGAGTTTTCATTAGAGCTTTTTTGACACTTTTACCATTTTTATCATAATGTCCTTTGCTACCTTCTTTATCAAAGTAATATAAGGAATTTTCTTCACCACTAAGTTTTAGATTAGCAAAAAGAATATTTCCAGTTTCCACAATTTTCTTGTCATCATTAATAAAAACTTCATACATAATCTGAAAACTATCTTTTTTTCTTATATCTCTTTGAAAATCTACTTGGAAACCATAAATTCTCGCGAATTCTATAATTATGTTAACTGGTATTTTTTTGTTTAAAGCTGACTTGTATAAACTGTCTAGAATTAAATTTTCTTTATAAATAACACTTTTGTTAAGTTTTGTAATTACAATTTTTTGATTAAAATCTTTAATATTTGTATTTCTTGATAAGTAAATCCTTTTTATAGCAGAAGGCTGAAATATAAATTCTTTAACAAAATTATTTGATTGATCTATTGTAAATTTTATTTTTTGATTTTTTTTTAATTTATTTAAGTTTACCTCTTTTGAAAG
>CABYCN010000028.1 GCA_902517455.1 uncultured Pelagibacteraceae bacterium | reverse complement strand
AGTTATATAGGAAGTTCTATTGAATATTCAGGTGTAATGGCGCAGGAGGTACCTTGGGCTACAGAAATGCATACTAGCGGATATCTAATGGTTGGTTATAATAAAGTTGACGTTGTTTTTAAAAGGCTAAACTAAAAACTATAGATATCAGGACTAAATAATAGACTTTTAATACCCAGTTTTGCTAGATTCTGTGTCATTCTATCAGTAGTAAAATCAGTAAATTGTATTATATGAAACCATATATTAGGTGGAAAAAATCAATATTAAGTATATTTAATTAAAGTTACTGATGTCAGAAAAAAAAACAAATAGGAGAGATTTCTTGTTCACAGCAACATACGCTGTAGGAGCAGTGGGTGTAGGAGCTGTGGTTTGGCCTATGATTGATCAAATGAATCCAGATGCGTCTGTTAAAGCTTTAGCTAGTACCGAGGTAGATGTTAGTTCTTTAAACCCAGGAAAAACAATTACAGTTCTTTGGAGAGGAAAACCAGTTTTTATAAGACGAAGAACACAAGAAGAAATTGCAGAAGCAAAATCAGTAAAATTAGAAGATTTGAAAGACCCACAAAAAGACGAAGATCGAGCTAAGGATCCCGAGTGGTTAGTAATGCTTGGAGTATGTACTCATTTAGGGTGTGTACCTTTAGATCAAAAGGGTGATTACAATGGTTGGTTTTGTCCGTGTCATGGATCCCATTATGATACTTCAGGTAGGATTAGAAAAGGTCCAGCACCAACAAATATGGAAATTCCTAAATATGAATTTGTTAACGCTAATACAATTAAGATTGGATAAGAAATAATGAGTGATCACGAATATACACCTAAATCTAAATTTGGAAAATGGTTTAATGATAGACTACCATTACTTTCTTTAGCAAGTCATCTTACAGATTATCCTACACCAAAAAATTTAAATTATTGGTGGACGTTTGGTGGGATACTGACTTTTTGTTTAATAACTCAAATAGTTACTGGCTTAGTTTTAGCCATGCATTACATTGCACATGCTGATATGGCTTTTGATAGTGTTGAGCACATAATGAGAGATGTAAATTATGGATGGTTGATTAGATATATACACGCTAACGGGGCGTCAATGTTTTTTTTAGCAGTTTATATTCATATATTTAGATCTTTATTTTATGGATCTTATAAATCACCAAGAGAAGTTATTTGGATAATTGGAATAATTATATATTTATTAATGATGGCAGCTGCGTTTATGGGTTATGTACTTCCGTGGGGTCAAATGAGTTTTTGGGGAGCTACAGTTATAACAAACTTATTCAGCGCTATTCCTTTAGTGGGAGAAGGAATTGTAACTTGGTTGTGGGGTGGTTATTCAGTTGACAATCCTACATTAACAAGATTTTTTACACTTCATTACTTAATCCCATTTTTAATTTTAGGTTTAGTTGTATTACACATTTGGGCACTTCATGTTCCAGGTAACAACAATCCAGTTGGAATTGATATCCAAAAACCATCAAAGGATACAGTACCATTTCACCCTTACATAGTTATAAAAGATGGTTTTGCTCTATTAATGTTTTCAATCGTTTTTGCTTTTTTTGTTTTCTATACCCCAAATATTTTAGGTCATGCAGATAATTATATTGAGGCAGATCCACTAGTTACCCCGGCACATATAGTGCCTGAGTGGTATCTTCTACCATTTTATGCAATTTTAAGGTCTGTTCCGGATAAACTTTTAGGTGTAGTTGCAATGTTATCAGCAATTTTTATTTTAGCTGCTTTACCTTGGTTAGATACTTCAAAGATAAGATCAGCAGTTTTTAGACCACTTTACAGACAATTTTATTGGATCTTGGTTGCTGATGTTTTAATTTTGGGTTATGTGGGGGCTATGCCAGCCGAAGGCTTATACTTATTAATAGCAAGAGTTGCGACGGCGTATTATTTTTTACATTTTTTAGTAATTTTACCGGTTTTAGGATTTAAAGAAAAAACATTACCAATACCATTAAGTATTACTGAACCCGTCTTAGGGGGGTCCTCTAATTTCGCTTTAGCTAAAAATAAAAAAAAATTTGAATAAGTGAAAAATTTTTTAAGAACACTACCACTAATTATTATACTTATTGGATTTCCTTTTAAATTGTATTCTGCTGAAAAAGTAGAGTATCTTAAAACCGATTGGACTTTTAAGGGTCTATTTGGAAAATTTGACCGTGGATCATTACAAAGAGGTTATCAAGTTTATACTGAAGTCTGTTCTTC
>CABYCN010000027.1 GCA_902517455.1 uncultured Pelagibacteraceae bacterium | reverse complement strand
ATCGGTTTCCCAACAGCTAATATCGATATAAAGGATTATGTATTAGCATGTCCAGGAGTTTATGCAGTAAGAGTTAAAATTAAAAAAAACTCCAAAACTGCTAAAGGTATAGCAAATTTAGGTTATCGACCCACATTTAATGGGAAAAAAATATTATTAGAAGTTCATTTATTTAACTTCTCGGGAAATCTATATGATAAAGATTTATCAGTTGAATTTTTAAAATTTATTAGAAAAGAAAAGAAATTCAAAAATGTAGATCAATTAAAAAAACAAATTAAAACTGACTTATTAGTCGCAAAGAAAATAAAGTGAGCAAAGAACAAATAAATCTTCCTAGAACAGCTTTCTCTATGAAAGCAAATTTACCCACAAGGGAACCTGAAATATTAGAATTATGGAAAAAAATTGACCTTTATAAAGAATTGAGAAATTCTAAAAAAGGTAAAGAAAAATTTATACTTCATGATGGTCCCCCTTATGCGAATGGTGATATTCATATGGGAACTGCTTTAAACAAAATCTTAAAAGATATAATTGTAAAATTTCATCAAATGGATGGCAAGGACTCTGTTTATGTACCTGGTTGGGATTGTCATGGATTACCAATTGAATGGAAGATAGAAGAGCAATATAAAAAAAATAAAAAAGATAAAAACCAAGTCCCAATAGTAGAATTTAGAAAAGAATGTCGAGCTTTTGCGGAAAAATGGATAGAAATTCATAAAGAGCAATTTAAAAGGCTTGGAGTGGTTGGAGATTGGGAAAATTATTATTCTACTATGAGTTACGATGCTGAAGCACAAATTGTTAGAGAGCTTGGTAAATTCTTAACAGAAGGAAGCTTATATAGGGGATTTAAACCTGTTTTATGGTCCACAGTAGAAAAAACAGCTTTAGCAGATGCAGAAGTAGAATATCAAGATCGTAAATCAGATACGATTTATGTATCTTTTCCTGTCAAATCTTCAAATATTAAAGAGCTTGAAAACAGTAGTATAGTTATTTGGACTACAACACCTTGGACCATACCTGCAAATAGAGCCTTGGCTTATAATGAAAATTTAGATTATCTTTTAATTGAGATAAATGATGAGGGTGACTTTAAGAATGAAAAAATTGTTTTAGCAGAGGCTTTGCTAGAAACTGTAATTAAAGATTGTGATATTAAAGAATATAAAAATTTAAAAAAATTTAAAGGTAGAGATTTTAAAAATACTATTTGTAATCATCCCTTTTTAGAGTCAGGATATAATTATGACGTACCAATGTTCAACGCACGTTTTGTTACAACAGATCAAGGTACCGGTATCGTACATTGTGCACCAAGTCATGGGCCAGATGATTTTAATCTTTGCTTAAATAACGGTATTAAGGCGATAGAAACAGTTGATGGAGACGGTAAATATACAAAAAACGTAAGTATATTTGAGGGAACACATATTTTTAAGGCAAATCCTATTGTAATTAAAAAGTTAAAAGAAAAAAGAAGACTATTAAAAAATGGTGAGCTAATCCATTCGTACCCTCATTCCTGGAGATCAAAAGCCCCTTTAGTTCATAGAGCAACTCCTCAATGGTTCATTTCGATGGAAAGCCATAAACTTAGAAATAAAGCTTTGAAAGCAATTGATGAAACAACTTTTTATCCTCCTAAAGGAAAAGAAAGATTAAAATCAATGATTGAAACCAGGCCTGATTGGTGTGTTTCTCGTCAAAGAGTCTGGGGAGTTCCTTTGCCAATTTTTGTAAATAAAAAAACTAATCAGATTTTGATAGACGATGAAATATTTGAAAATATTGCAAAAATTTATGAGAAAGAAGGATCAGATTGTTGGTTTTCAGACAACTCTCAAAAATTTTTAGGGGAAAAGTATAAAGCTGAAGATTTTAATAAACTTAGTGATATTGTAGAAGTATGGTTTGATAGTGGTTCTACCCATTCCTTTGTTTTGGAAAAAAGAGGGGATCTAAAATGGCCAGCTTCGATGTATTTAGAGGGATCTGATCAACACAGAGGGTGGTTCCATTCTTCTTTGTTGGAGTCTTGTGGAACAAGAGGTAAAGCTCCATTTGAGTCAATATTATCTCATGGGTTTGTTGTTGACGGTAAAGGACTTAAAATGTCAAAATCTTTAGGAAACGTAATAGCTCCCGAGGATATTTTAAAGAAATATGGTGCTGATATTTTGAGAATCTGGGTCGCTTCCTCTAATTATGCTGAAGATTTAAGAATAGATTATTCAATACTAGATCAACATTCAGAGTCTTATCGTAAAATAAGAAATACCTT
>CABYCN010000026.1 GCA_902517455.1 uncultured Pelagibacteraceae bacterium | reverse complement strand
ATTAGAAATGCCACTAAGAAAAGCTTACAGTTACACTAGTAAAATGATGACAGTTAATATGATGGCAATGGATGCTAAAGAAGGAATTTCAGCATTTCTTGAAAAGAGAAGACCCGTTTGGAAAAATAAATAATGAACAATAAAGAAGTAATTGATAAATCCTGTTGTGGTCCTGGTTATTCAAGCCCATCAGAGGCAATTAAAGCACCCAATGAAAAACTTTTATATACAATAGCAATTTATACTGGAACAGGAATTCAAAAACCTGATTATCTTGCAACTATTGATGTTGATGTAGATAGTCCAACATATTCAAAAGTTATCCATCGTCTTGAAATGCCAGGAATAGGGGACGAATTACATCATATGGGATGGAATGCGTGCTCTTCATGTCATGGAGACTCTGGAATGAGCAGGAAGTATCTTTTAGTACCTGGTGTGAGATCGAATAACATTCACGTTATTGATACTGCAACAGATCCATACGCACCAAAAATTCATAAAATAATTAAAGGCTCTGAAATTAAATCTAAAACTAACTTATCTGGGCCACATACTGTTCATTGTTTAGGTTCAGAAATTATTATTTCCTTTTTAGGCAATGCGAAAGGGGAAGCTCCTGGTGGATATTTGCATTTAAATAAAGATTTTGAAATTGTTGGTAGATGGGAAAATTCTATGGGTGACATTCCGTTTAGTTACGATTTTTGGTATCAACCCCGTCACAATGTTATGGTCAGTTCTGAGTGGGCAGCACCAAATACCTTTATGCCAGGATTTGATCTAGAAGAAGTTGGACACCTAAAATATGGCCGAAGATTACACATCTGGGACTTTAAAAAAAAAGAGCCTGTTGAAACAATGTATCTTGGTGAAGATGGATTGATACCTTTAGAGGTAAAATTTTTGCATGACCCTGACAGTAGTCATGGTTTTTGTGGAGCGGCACTTAGTTCAAATGTCATCCATTTTTGGAAATCTAAAGAAGGAAAATGGGAATGGGAAAAAATTATTGATGTTGAAAATGAACCGCACCCTGATTGGCCTATTCCAATTCCAGGTGTAATGTCAGCAATTCTTGTTTCAATGGATGATAAATATCTTTACCTTAATAACTGGCTTCATGGTGATATGAGGCAGTACGATATATCCGATCCTCACAACCCTAAATTAACCGGCCAGGTATGGATGGGAGGACTTTTAGGTAAAGCACCAATTATAAATGGAGTAAAAATAACTGGAGGTCCCCAAATGTATCAATTATCGTTAGATGGAAAACGAATGTATGTTACTACCTCATTATTTTCAACTTGGGACAATCAGTTTTATCCTGAAATAAGAACTCAGGGAGGAGCTATGATTATGATTGATTGTGATGTTAAAAATGGAGGAATGAAGATTAATAAAGATTTTATTGTTGACTTTGGGAAAGAACCTAATGGCCCTAGCAGATGTCATGAAAGTAGATATCCAGGTGGAGATTGCACAAGTGATATATGGCTATAAAAAAAATAACTATTACTAATCGTAAAAATCAAACCTTTAAAGTTTCAGATCGAAAACCCTTACTCAAAGAATTACGTGCTCAAGGAGTTGATTTACCTTATGGATGTGAATATGGAGGTTGCATAACTTGTGCAGCAAAACTTATCAACGGAGAAGTAGATCAACGTTCTCAGGTGGCTTTAAATAATAGACAAATTAATGATGGTTATGTCGTTTTATGTGTCGCCCGTGCTAAAACTGATTGTGAAATTGAAATTGGAGTTGAAAGTCATGACAAACTTTACCGCAATCCTTTTCTTGACCCGCTTGCACCTCATGAGTTAAAAGCTGATATAGCTACTAAAAAAAATGAATCATAACGAACCTTATAGTGATGAGTATCTAAAAAATATTTTACAGTCAGTCAAAACTATAGCTATGGTGGGTGCTAGCCCAAATAAAACAAAATTTAGTTATGGTGTTTTAAGAGTATTACATGAAACTGGTTATGATATGATACCAGTTAATCCAAAACCAGAGATAACTGAAATTCGTAATTTAAAAGTATATCCAAGTTTAGCTTCGATTGATCGACCTGTCGATATGGTTGAAGTTTTCAGAAAGCCAGAAGATTTATATGGCGTCGCTGAAGAAGCTATTGCTATTGGAGCCAAAGTATTATGGGGACAGATAGGAGTAATAAATCATGAGGCAGCTCGTCTAGCTGAAGAGGCTGGTCTTAAAGTTGTTATGAATAGGTGCCCAAAAATAGAACTCTTTAGACCTTTTTGGAAACCACGTCTTGATCAAAAAATTTAAGATTTTATTTTTAGGT
>CABYCN010000025.1 GCA_902517455.1 uncultured Pelagibacteraceae bacterium | reverse complement strand
CAATTTGCCTTCAAAAGGCATAACAAAAAAAGAAAAAAATTTTAAGATTTTTTAGATTTTTCTCTTTTTAATTTTCTTTTTTCTTTTAAACTTAATTTTGGTTTTTTACTTACAGTCGAGTCTTTAAAAGATTTACCACTGTATCGTTTGGACATAATATTATTTTAATTGTTATAAAAAAAAAGGCCATCAAAAGATGGCCTTTTAGAATTTTTGTTGAGAGCAAAGAGGGATTACATACCCATTCCGCCCATTCCTCCCATTCCGCCCATTCCGCCCATTCCACCAGGCATTGCAGGCGCACTAGCATCTTTTTCATCAGGTTTGTCTGCTATCATTGCTTCAGTTGTTACTAATAATCCTGAAATGGAAGCAGCATCTTGAAGAGCTGTTCTGACAACTTTTACTGGATCTATAATACCTTTAGCAAACATGTCACAATATTCTTCATTTTGCGCATCATAGCCTTGAGTTTTTTTATTTTGTTCTAATAATTTACCGACTACGACTGAACCGTCTACTCCGGCGTTTTTAGTGATTTGTCGGATTGGAGACTCTAACGCTCTTCTTACTAAGTCAACCCCAGCTTTTTGATCTTCACCTTTTACTTTTACTTTGTCAAGATCTTGAGCCGCGTATAACAAAGCGCATCCGCCACCTGTTACAATACCCTCTTCAACAGCAGCTCTAGTTGCATTCAAAGCATCTTCAACTCTGTCTTTTCTTTCTTTAACCTCAACTTCAGTTGCACCTCCAACTTTAATTACAGCTACCCCACCTGCTAGTTTAGCAAGTCTTTCTTGAAGCTTTTCTTTATCGTAGTCTGAAGTGGTTTCATCAATTTGTTGTTTGATTGAAGAACATCTTGCTTCTATGTCTGATTTTTTACCAGAACCGTTTACTATAGTGCTGTTATCTTTATCAACTTTAATTTTTTTACAAGAACCAAGATCATCGAGTTTAACATTTTCAAGTTTAATACCTAAATCCTCAGAAATAACTGAACCGCCAGTAAGAATTGCGATGTCTTCAAGCATAGCTTTTCTTCTGTCACCAAATCCTGGTGCTTTTACAGCTACAACTTTTAAACCACCTCTTAATTTATTTACAACTAAAGTAGCCAATGCTTCTCCTTCGACATCTTCTGAAATAATCATCAACGGCCTTCCAGCTTGAACAACTGCCTCTAAAAGAGGAACCATTGGTTGTAGATTTGTTAATTTTTTTTCGTGCAAGAGAATAAAAGGATTTTCTAACTCAGTTGTCATTTTATCACTATTAGTGATAAAGTATGGAGATAAATATCCTCTATCAAACTGCATACCTTCAACAACGTCTAGTTCTGTTTCAATTCCCTTATTTTCTTCAACTGTAATAACTCCTTCGTTACCAACTTTCTGCATTGCTTTAGAAATCATTGAACCAATTTCTTTATCACCGTTTGAAGAAATTGTTCCAACTTGAGCAATCTCATCACTATCTTTTACTTTTTTTGCTGAGGATACGAGATTTTGTTTAACAACATCTACTGCTGCATCTATACCACGTTTGACATCCATTGGATTCATTCCAGCAGTAACATATTTTACTCCCTCTCTAACTATCGCCTGTGCAAGTATAGTTGCCGTAGTTGTTCCGTCTCCAGCTTCATCATTTGTTTTGCTCGCAACTTCTTTTACCATTTGAGCACCCATATTTTCAAATTTATCTTCTAGGTCAATTTCTTTAGCAACTGAAACACCATCTTTAGTTATTCTTGGCGCTCCGTAAGATTTATCCATTACAACGTTTCTTCCCTTAGGACCCAAGGTAACCTTAACAGTGTCAGCTAAGATGTTTACACCTCTTATCATTGCCGCTCTTGCTTCAGCATCAAATTTAACAACTTTTGCCATTTTATTTTCTCCTTTAAATTAAGTTACTTACTTGAAATACCCATAATGTCAGACTCTTTCATTATGCTGTACTCTTTGCCGTCTATTTTGACTTCAGTTCCAGACCATTTGCCAAATAAAACTTTATCTCCAACTTTTACATCCATTGGTATTTTTTTCCCATCTTCGGTTTTGGCACCACCTCCAACAGCCACAACTTTACCTTCTTGAGGTTTTTCTTGCGCTGTATCAGGTATAATTATTCCACCAGCTGTTTTTTCGCTGCTATCTAAAACTTCAATTAAAACTCTATCATGTAATGGTCTAAATTTCATAAATCTCCTTTATAAATATGGACTTCATATAGATATTGGGAACACTATTTCAAGATATAGTTATAAATTAGTTAGCTAAAAAATGTAGGAATTTAAGCCTTTTTTGGTTTATAGGTTATTTTGATGACTAAAAATTTAGACAAAGATGGGTTTTGTACAATCGTAGACAATTATCAATTGTTTTATATTGATCTGTGGGGAGTGGTTCATAATGGTATAAATCTTCATCACGAGGCCATAAACACTATCAAAGAGATAACAAAAAAAAATAAAGACTATGTTCTTCTAACAAATGCGCCAAGGCCTAATAGCACAGTTAAATCTTTTTTAGAAAAAATGGGTTTAGAAAAAGAAATAAGAGATCACGTTTTTACCTCTGGTGATGCGGCTCTTAATTATATAAAAAAAAATCTGATAAATAAAAGCTTTTTTCATGTTGGTCCTCCGAGAGATATTGATCTATTTAATGATTTTAAATATCTAAAAACAGATAATTTTGGTGAAAGCGAATATATATTATGCACAGGATTATTTGATGAACACAATAAAGATTTAAACTACTATAAAAATTTATTAGAAAAAAATTTAAAAAAAAAGATGATTTGTACTAATCCCGATTTAATTGTTGATAGAGGAGATATAAGAGAATTGTGTGCCGGTTCAGTAGCAATGGTTTTTGAAAAAATGGGAGGTGAGGTCATTTATTTTGGAAAACCCTATCCAGAAGTTTATAATCAATCTATTGATAATAAGAATAAAAAAATTTTATCCATTGGGGACAATTTAAACACAGATATAAAAGGAGCCAACCTTTTAAATTTTGACTCTTTAATTATTTCTAATGGTATTCATAAAAATGAGATTAAAGAACATGGGATTGAAAAAA
>CABYCN010000024.1 GCA_902517455.1 uncultured Pelagibacteraceae bacterium | reverse complement strand
TCATTTTCTTATCAATGTTCCAGAACCTTTATCAGAAAATATTTCAAACAATAATGAGTGTTTTTCTCTACCATCTATAATTCCGACTGCAGCAACTCCATTATTCACTGCATCTAAGCAAGTATTTATTTTTGGTATCATTCCCTCAGTAATAATTTCATTTTTGATCATTTCCAAAACTTCCGAAGCAGATATTTCCTCTATAAGTTTTTTTTCTTTATCCAAAACTCCTTTGACATTTGTCATTAAAAGTAACCTTCTAGATTTTAGGGATTTAGCAATTGACCCTGCTGCAGTATCTCCATTTATATTGTAGGTTTGTTTATTATTATCTAAACCTAGTGGAGATATAATTGGAATAATATTTTTTTTAACTATATCATTTAAAATATCAATATTGACTTTATTTGGTATTCCAACAAAACCAAGCTCGATTTCCTCTGGAATTACTTCAATTACATTGTTTTTTTTAGTATTTATTGAGATAGCCTGGGAACCAATTTTTTTCAAAGAAAAGACAATATCTTCATTAAATTCTATTAAAACTTTCTCAACTATATTAATAATTTTTTCATCAGTAACTCTTAATCCTCGTATAAATTTTGATTGAATATTAGATTTATCTAACTCTCTTTTAATTCTTGGCCCCCCGCCATGAACAACCACAATAGAAATTCCTAATTTATTTAAAACACTGATATCTGATATAAAGTTATTAAATATATCTCTATCTATAAAAACATTACCTCCGTATTTTATTACAATTAAATCATTTTTATATTTTTCAATATATTTTGATACTTCTTCTAGCGGAGGGCCATTTTCAGGTAATATTTTTTTTAAATCCATTAATTTTTTTTTGAAGTTAATATTTCTATGTTACAGTTTTAACAGTAGTTCTTTTCATGATGAAAACTTGCTGCGCCATAGTTAAAATATTATTTACTGTCCAATAAATTACTAGTCCACTTGGAAAAGGCGCGAGTATTATTGTTAAAAAAAGAGGAAAGAACATGAATATTTTTGCTTGCATAGCATCTGTAGGTGCTGGATTCAGTTTTTGCTGAATCCACATAGAAACTCCCATCGCTACCGGCCAAGCGCCGATGACTAAAAAAGATGGGACATCATAAGGTAATAGTCCGAATAAATTAAAAAGACTTGTAGGGTCACGTTCACTTAGATCCTGTATCCACCCATAAAATGGCATTTGTCTCATCTCAATAGTTACAAATAAAACTTTATATAATGCGAAGAAAACTGGAATTTGAACTAGTATTGGAAAACATCCAGACATAGGGTTAACTTTTTCTTTTTTGTAAAGTGCCATCATTGCTTGTTGTAATTTCATTTTATCATCTTTGTGAAGCTCTTTAAGTCTAACCATTTCAGGTTGGAGTGCTTTCATTTTTGCCATACTTCTGAATGAAAAATTGGCAAGTGGAAAAAAAGCTAATCTAATACAAATTGTGATTGCTATAATTGCCAAACCATAATTTCCAAGTAATTTAAAAAAATAATCAATCCCAAAGAAAAGAGGTTTTGTAATAAAGTATAAAAATCCCCAATCAATTACTAAATCAAATTTATCTATTTTTAATGATTTTGAATAACCGTCAATAATATCTACTCTTTTTGCTGCGACTATAATTTGTAATTCTTCGTCGATTCTACTTTTACCTTTTAATTCTAAAGGCTCGGTAGCTATAAAATTTGCTCTAAATTTTTTTTTGTAATCGAATGTTGTTTTAAATTCCTTTTCTTTTGGTGGTATAAGTGAAGTTATCCAATATTTATCCCCAATTCCTAACCACCCTTTTTGTGCAATTCTTGAAAACTTTTTTTCTTGAATATCGTCATAATCTTCCTCAATTAATTCATCATCTAAATTTGCTATCAAACCCTCATGTAAAATGTAAAAATTTGATATTTCAGGAATTTTATTTCTTATAATTTGACCATATGAATAAAAATCATACTGATTACCTGTAGAATTAATTACACTCTGTTTAATAGTAAATAAGTATTTGTTATCCAGAGAAATTTCTTTTTCAAATACAATTCCCTGTTTGTTGGTCCATGATAATCTTATTGGAGATTTATCCGTTAAATTATTGTTACCAACTACTGACCACACGGTATCTGAATTAGGAATATTTAAATTTTTATCAGATGTTACGAAACCACTCTCAATTAAATATCCATTTTCAATATTTCTTGGCCCTAAAAGAGTAACTTTTTCATTATTTTGTAAAGAAGTATTGTAATCTTTAAAAGTTAAATCATCTATCACTGCACCTTTTAAAGATATTGATCCAATGATACTTTGATTTTCAAATTGAATTCTTTCCGTTTGTTTCAAAGCATCCTCTCTCGAGATTTTTATAATCGTTTCTTTTTGATCTAAAGTAGGTGTGTCAGTATTTTGTTCTATTTTATCTTTCTCAACTATATTTTTATTTGTTGTTGTTTTTTCTGGAATAAAAAATAGAGAATACAAAACTATTACAGCAGAGGATAAAGCAATCGCTGCTATTACATTTTTAGAGTCCATTATTTCTTAACTTTTCTATCTTTATTAACTGGGTCAAAACCTTCTCCACCTCCTAAAAATTTTATTGGATGACAAGAAAAAATTCTTTTGAAACTCAAATAAGAACCTTTTAAAAAACCAAAAGTCTTTAATGACTCAATACTATAATCTGAGCAGGTAGGTAAGTACCTACAAGAATTTCCTAGTATTGGGCTTATTAAAAATTTATAAGCTTCAATCAGTTTGATTAAAATATAAGTAAAAATTTTCATTATCTAATTTTTTTAAAACTTTGAAATAGGGTTTCTTTTATATTTGTATATTCATTATTTAGCATAGTTGGCTTAGCAATAACAAGATATGAATAGTTTAATTTTATTGAGATTTTCTTTACTACATCATCAATAATATTTCTTAGTCGTCTCTTAATTTTGTTTCTTTTGACCGCATTACCAATTTTCTTCTTAGCAACAAAACTTATATTTAATTTTTTACTATTTTTGTTATCTAAAACTCCAAAAAAGATAGTGACATATTTATTTGATAATCTCTTTTTTTTAAGCAGATTTTTAAAATCTTCTTTTTTGGAAAGAGCAAGTATTTTGCTTCTCATTTAAATAATACTTAAACAGAAACAGTTAATGACTTACGTCCTCTAGCACGCC
>CABYCN010000023.1 GCA_902517455.1 uncultured Pelagibacteraceae bacterium | reverse complement strand
ATTTTAAAAGTTATGAGATTGTAAGAGATTAAGACCATTAGAGACAATTAGAGACTCAGAAATTACTCAACTCAAACTATTTTAAGTCCTTTGTGTCTACCAATTTCACCACGAGGGCATAAATGAATTTCATGAGTATTTATGCTGATATTTATAATTGAACAAGGGGAATAAGTAAAATTTTTTTAATTTATCTTAATTAGTTAACAAGATAAGTAGAAATTCTTCTTGCGATTTTCTTATTTGATTTAGGTGTATAATGCACCCCATCTATATATGACAATGACTTATCATTTGAAAAAACATCACCAATATCTATTATGTATTTTTTGGCATTTTTTAATACATCGTATTTCTTGACAAGTCCAATTTCATCCCCCTTTTTTAATAGTTTTTCAATTTGAGTTCCGTGAACTCCTGCGAATGGCTGAAGAAAAGAAAAACAGGTAATTTTTTCTTCATTACACAATGCGTGTCTGAGATTAATTCTTTTCTGAAATAAAACATCAAGTGGTACTTTATTTTTACAAGACTCAATTTCAAGAATATTATTATCTTCATCTACTATCCATCTACTTTTACCAAATACAGAGTTTGTAAATTGAATTATTGGTAAGGTATAAACAAAATTTAATAAAGTTTTTTTCCACATTTGATGGGGTCTTTCAACTAATATAGAAAAACTTCTGTTGATATGTTTGTCATATTCATAACCTCCACATCTTTCGTTAATGCCATCTAGAAAAATTGCAAAATCAATTTTGTGATTATTTTCAATTTGTTGTGAAAACAAATTATTTTCCTGTTTAGAATAAAAATATGCTCTTCCCTGATTAAATATACAATAATCATCTTCTAATAAATCTTGAAGATGTTGTGCAATTGTTTCTGAATCTATAACGTTATAGCCAAACATTGTACTTCCACCGTATAGATAAACATTATAATTGCAATTTATTGGTCTTTGAACTTTTCTACCATTTTTTTGATCAAAATTTACAAACTTTCCAACCCTTTTTGTTTCAGAATGACCTAGAAAGGGAACATAAGTAAACTTATCATAATTTCTCCATGTCTCATCATATAAGACTATTAAATCCTCCTCAGATAAATCTAATTCATTAATTTGTTCAGAAATATATTCATGGGTCTTTGTCTTATACTTTGAATAAATTGACCAAGTTAAACTAATAGCTAAATTAATGAAAAAAAATAGTAAAATAGTAATTACAAATATTATACTTAAATTTTTCATTAAATTAATCTAATTCAAACTTTTTAATATAATCTTTTTTTAAATCCATATTTTGTTCTTTTTTATTTAAAATGCAATCTCCAATTATAAGATAGTCTAGATCAGTTCCCATGAAACAGTTAAAAGCATCGGTTGGTGTATTAACAATTGGTTCACCTCTAACATTGAATGAAGTGTTAACCAATATAGGGCAGCCTGTTTTTTCTTTAAATTTTGATAATAGATCATAAAAACGTTTATTATAATTTTTTGTTACAGTTTGGATACGTGCCGAGTAATCAACATGTGTTACTGCTGGAATTTCTGATCTTTTGATATTCAACTTATCTATTCCAAAAAGTTTATTTTGTTCTTCTGTCATTTTAAATTTTTTTTCTGCACTAATATTAGCAACTATCAACATATAAGGGCTATCGGTGTTTAAATTAAACCATTCTGATAAATCTTCCTTTAAAATTGAGGGAGCAAAAGGTCTGAAACTTTCTCTATACTTAACTTTTAAGTTAAGATTTTTTTGCATTTTATCGGATCTTGGATCGCCTAAGATAGATCTACCACCTAATGCTCTTGGACCGAACTCCATTCTTCCTTGGAACCAACCTACTGCCTTTTGATTCAATAAAAATTCTGATGTTTGATTGATTAAATCTTGGTAATCTAAGGTTTTAAAATTAGCTCCTAATGATCTTAATTCTGTTTCAATTTCTACTTGATTAAATTCATTTCCTAAATAAGAGCCATTCATATCATCATATATATTCACTATTCTCTCGTTACCATTTTCTACATGCCAGAGTGCCAGCGCTGCTCCTAACGAGCCTCCAGCATCTCCCGCTGCTGGTTGAATCCAAATATTATCAAAAATTTTTTCTTGTAAAATTTTTCCATTAGCCACACAATTTAATGCTACTCCACCTGCTAAGCACAAATTTTTAATATTATATTCTTTTCGAATAGCTTTTGCTAATTTAAGCATTATTTCTTCGGTTACTTTTTGAATGGAAGCAGCCATATCCATGTGAAATTGTTTTATCTTTTCATTTTTTGGCTCACGAGGTTTTTGACCAAATAGATTATTAAATCTATTATTTGTCATAGTGAGTCCAATTGAATAATTAAAGTATCTTTGATCCAACCGAAAAGTTCCATCTTCTTTAATATCAATTAATCTTTTGATTTTTTTTTCGTAAATAGGACTCCCGTATGGAGCTAAGCCCATGAGTTTATATTCTCCACTATTGACTTTAAATCCTAAATAATATGTAAAAGCAGAATAGAGAAGTCCTAGAGAATGAGGAAAGTGAATTTCTTTTTTTATTTCTAAATTATTTTTTTTTCCTACAGCCACTGTCGTAGTTGCCCATTCTCCCACTCCATCAGCTGTTAGTACTACCGCTTCTTCAAAAGGTGATGGGAAAAAAGCACTTGCAGCATGACTTAAATGGTGGTCTGAAAAAAAGATATTTTTATCAGATTTATAATTTTTATCATGAGTTTTAAGGTTATTAAAAAGAAGATTTTTTTGAAAAAGTTTTTCTTTAATCCATAATGGCATAGCTTTGGAAAAAGAAATAAAGCCCCTGGGAGCAAATGCAACATAAGTTTCTAACAACCTCTCAAATTTTAAAAATGGTTTTTCAAAAAAAACTATTTGATCTACCTCACTTAATTGTAAGTTTGCAAATTTTAGAACAAACTTTATAGCATTTTGAGGATAACTTGAGTCGTGTTTTTTTCTTGTAAATCTTTCTTCTTGTGCTGCTGCAATAATTTTACCATCTTTTAAAAGACAAGCCGCACTATCATGGTAAAATGCAGAAATGCCTAATATCGAGGTCACTTTAGAATATTGTATAAATAAAAGGAGCTACTGCTGAACCTTGAGTTAAAACTATTAATCCTCCAAAAAGAACTAAAACAATAATTATTGGCAAAAGCCAATATTTTTTTCTTATCTTTATAAACTCCCAAAATTCTTTAATAAAGCTCATATTAAAATTGATTTTTCATTTTACTTTTTGGACCATTTTTTTCTATCCAGTATGATTTGATATTTTGA
>CABYCN010000022.1 GCA_902517455.1 uncultured Pelagibacteraceae bacterium | reverse complement strand
ATTATTAAAAGTTGTAAAAATCAAAAATAAAAAAAAATAAATTAAAATTTTTTTATTTTTTATTTGAGGTGTCATTTAAAATCAATTTAATTAATTTAATAAAACTAATACCTTTATAAGCTGCGATTTCAGGGACTAAAGAAAGATTGGTCATACCTGGTTGGGTATTTATTTCAAGAAGATAAAATTTTCCCTTAAAAAATTTAAAATCAGATCTTGAGACACCACTACAACCAATTAAATTATGAGCCTTTAATGCTAAAAACATTAATTCATTGTAATTTTTTTTTTCTATATCCACTGGTATGATATGTCTCGTCTTTGCATTACTATCGTATTTAGCTTTATAATCATAAAATTTCCTTTTAGGTTTCAGCTCTATCGCGCCGAGTTTTTTATTTCCAATAATTGCTGCTTGAATTTCTCTACCAGGTATAAATTTTTCAATAATAATTTTTTTATAATTTTTTAATTTTCTTAAGTGCTTAAAAATATTAAGTTTTGTACAAATAAATACATCAACACTTGAACCTTCATTTATAGGTTTTAAAACCACGGGAAACTTAAGTTTTTTTTTTATTATTTTTATTAAATTTAATTTAGATTTATTAAAACTATATGTGATAAATTTCGGTGTTAAAATATTATTAGCTTCAAAAATTTTTTTAGATAATACTTTATCCATTGCAATTGAAGATGAAATTACTCCGGAATGAGTATAAGGTATCTTGGTTGTTTCTAAAATTGTTTGAATGTAACCATCCTCACCAAACTTTCCGTGTAACGCATTAAAAATAACTTTAGGTTTAAAGGAATTAATTACATCAATTAAGCTATAATTGGGTTCTGTGATTTTGACATCATAATTGTTCTTTAAAAGTTCTTTAGCAACCTGTCTACCAGTGTCGAGGCTGATAAGTCTTTCCTTAGATATGCCACCAGAAATAATTAATATTTTTGTTTTCAAAGTTATTCTAAAATTTTGATTTCTTTTTCTAAACTAATACCTGTTTTTTTTAAAACTTTCTCAGCAACAAAATCAATTAAATTTTTCATATCATTAAAAGATGCATTTCCTTTATTTACAAAAAAATTACTGTGTTTCTGAGAAATACAAGCATCTCCAAATTCTTTATCTAGAGGAACAGACTCTTTAATGAGCTCCCAAACCTTTTTTTTTGTTTGTGATTCAGGATTTTTAAAAGTGCTTCCACTTGTTTTAACCATGGTAGGTTGATTTTTCTGTTTTTCGTTTTTGAGTTTATTTATCTCGCTCTTTATACTAATTGAATTGCTTTTTTTTCCTTTAAAAGAAGCGCTTAAAAAAATTAAATTCTCAGATAAATCGTTGTTTCTATATTCAAATTTAATATCTTTAGAATTAATAGTTATAATATTCCCTTTTTTATCAATCGCCTGAATAGATAATAAAATATCTTTAAATTCTTTGCCAAAACATCCAGCGTTCATTCTTATTCCTCCTCCAACAGTTCCTGGTATACATGATAAAAACTCAAAACCACTTAAATTATTACTTAATGCAAAATCTGATAGAGATTTATCCAAAACTGCACTTCCGGCAATAATTATATCATCACCTAAAAGAGAAATATTATTAAAATTTTTGCTTAGTTTGATCACTACTCCGTCAAATATATTGTCTGAAATTAAGATATTTGACCCTGCACCTAAAATAAATATCTTTTCTTTATTATTTAATTTTTTAAGAAAATTTACCAATTCTTTTAAGTCTTCCGCTTTAAAGAAAATTTTAGATCTGCCACCAATGTTAAACCAATTTTTTTTTTTAAGATCATAATTAAATTTTATATTTTTTCCGAATTCGCCCATTAACATTTTTATTTGCTTTTTTTCCATTAGATTAATTTTGGAATTTTTCTCATCCAATTTGAAATAGAGCCTGCACCCATTCCTATTACAATTTTTTTTCCGTACATATTATTTTTTATGAATTTTGCTAAATGATAGTTATCATTAATTAAAAATAATTTAACTTTAGAGTTTCTAATTATATCTTTTGCAAAATCCATATAATTGAATCCTAGTTTTAATTTTTCTCCCGCGCTGTAAATAGGGCATAAAATTACTGTATCTGCATCTTTAAAAGCAAAAGAAAATTCACTTCTTAAGTCTTTTAATCTTGAAATTCTGTGAGGTTGAAACACACACACTTTGTCGTAATTTTTATAAACATTATTTACTCCTTCTAACACAAATTTTATTTCCGTAGGGTGATGGGCATAATCATCATAATAATCTATATTATTTAAAGTAAAAATTTTATTAAACCTTCTTTGAACTCCTTTAAAATTTAATAAACCTTTTTTAATGTTTACAATGGATATTCCTATTGTAAGGGCAACCGCAACTGCTGCTACAGAATTTCTAATATTGTGAATACCTATCAGTGGAGTTTTTAAATTTTTTATATGTAAATTTTTTTTATTTGGAACTTTTACGATAAGATCAAACTTAGTGAAGTTGACGTTTTGTTTAACATTTTTTATATAAAAATTCGCATTAGGTTTTGTTCCGTAAGTATAGTAATTATGGTTTTTCAATTTTTTAATTAAATCATTATTAATCTTATCATCTAAACATATAAAAGATTTTCCAAATGATGGCACTTTCTCAATGAATTGAATAAAATATTTTTTTAAATCCTCTATTGATTTATAAAAGTCCATATGTTCTCTATCTACATTTGTAATTATAGAGTAAGTGGGCGGAATATGCACAAAGCTACCGTCGGATTCATCTGCCTCTAAAATTGACCAATCACTTTTTCCAAGTTTGGCAGTATTTCTAATCGAATTTATTACTCCACCATTAATAATTGTTGGATCTAATTTTGTTTTTTGAAAAATTGATGCAATTAAAGATGTTGTAGTTGTTTTACCATGTGAACCAACCACTACAATATTCTTTGTTAAAGAAACAATGTGAGCTAACATTTTTCCTCGTGTAATTACTGGTAAATTTTTTCTTTTTGCTTCAATAATTTCTGGATTATTTTTTTTTATAGCTGAGGATACTACAACTATAGTTGCATCTTTAAGATTTTGTTTTTTCTGCCCTATAAAAATTTTAATTTTTTCTTTTTTAAGTCTTTCAATATTTTTATTTAAACTTAAGTCACTTCCTTGAACTTTAAAACCCTTGCCTTTCATAATCAAAGAAAGACCACTCATCCCTATTCCACCAATGCCAACAAAGTGAATAATTTCGGTTTTTGCTATTTCAATTTTCATTTATAATTTCTAATATTTTTTGATTAACATTAATCCAAGTGTTTTGATAATTTAATTTCATCAAATTTTGCTTTTTTTTTAAGTATTCAATTTTATCAATTAAGATCTCATTCAAAAGATACTCAATCTTTTTCTCAAAATTAGTTTGTTCAATTACCCAACAACAATCATTTTCTTTATAAAAATTGGCATTTTCTAGTTGATGATTGTCTTTTGAAGTTGGTAATGGGACGGCTATAAAAGGAATATTGATTACTGATAACTCTGCTAAAGTTGATGCGCCCGATCTTGTTATACAAAGATCCACGTCTTTAATAATATTTTCAAAGTTATTTTCAAAACTAAAAATTTTATTTTCAATGTCATTTTTTAAATAAAAATCCCTTAAGTAAGAAATGTTTTCTTTATTAGTCTG
>CABYCN010000021.1 GCA_902517455.1 uncultured Pelagibacteraceae bacterium | reverse complement strand
GAAAAAACAATATTTCATTTAAAATAAGAAATAGGTCTTCTAAAATATTATCAAATCTTATTAATGACTGTAGAATTTATTGTGATTTTGACTTTTCTGTAGCAGGAACAGGTTATGAAAGGGAGCCCCATCACGATAAAGAAGGAAGAATCTTAAATTTTCTTTTATATATTAATAACTTTGATGGTAAAAAAGGAGGAAACTTTCAAATATTTAAATACAAAGAAAACCCAAAAGAGTATCTTAGACAACCTTTAGTTAACGATGTTGAGATGATTAAAAAGATTGAGCCTCAAAGAGGTTTTTTAGTTACTTTTTTATCTTCGCCAAATTCTTTACACGGTGTTGATACAATCTTACCAACAAATAATAAAAGGTACTTTTTTTATGGAAGCTATACTTCAATTAAAAAAATTGATTGGACCTATAAATAAACTATTCATAAAACTTTTCATTCACTCTATGTTTCAAATTTATTTTGCTTTTAGCTTTTGTTGGTAGCGGGAAGTGGGATCGAACCACTGACCTCGGGCTTATGAGTCCCGCGCTCTAACCAACTGAGCTACCCCGCCATATTATGAATTGATTTATAATAGTTTAATAATTTGATTCAATATTAATAATCATTTTAACAATAATTTTTATAGGAAATTCAATAAAATTAATTAAAGATTACTATTGCAAACAATATTAAGCCAGCAGAAACAGAAAAAGAAAAATATAATTTTTTTCTTTTTTCATTTTTTTGATTATTTTTAACTCTATTCAAAAGAACATTTATATTAGTACTTCTATGAAGATTTTGTGAGAGATCTTTGCTTAAATATTTTGAAATGAGTTTTGTTTTTATGTTAATTCCGTTATTTTTCATATTTTAATTTAATCACGTAAAAACAATTTTTGCAAATTTTTTAGAAAGATAAAAAAATGGCTAAAGAAATCATCCCTAAAATTAATAGAGAAATAAAAATTAAGTTTTTTTTAAACTCTTTGTTCTGAGTTTTTTGTAACTTAGACTTTAGAACATTGATATCTACTCTAGCGACTCCATCAGAGACTTCCTTAGAGGGCTTTTTGGCTAATCCCTCATTATTAGCGGTCTGAATACTATTTTTAATATCTATTAAGCCTTTGCTGAGCATAAAAAAATGTTAAAACATATTTAATTTAGATAAACAATTATAATGAAGTCCAAAATGGGTCTATATATAGTTGACACATGTTCATTTTGAGTTTCAAATAATCTTTTAAAAATATGAACATTAGACAGGTAGATTTTTCAAAAGTAGTAAATGATGATCAAGTCTATGATCATATGATGGCTAACTACGATCAATTAGGAAAAGATTGGATTAATCATCAATGGAGATGGATGAATGCAGTTTATCGAGCCTTCAAAGATCATTATAAATATTTGATTATTATTTCATTGGTTGAAAAAACTTTACAGTTTTATGATCAAATGAATATTAAACTAAGTTATGATCAATTTTATTCCAAAAATTTTCTTCAAATTGATAAATTCAGTATTTCTGAACTATGTGAAAAACTTCAGTTACCAAAGGAAACTATTAGAAGAAAAGTTTTAGAACTTGAGGTGTTGGGAGTTCTTAAGAGACAAAAAAAACAAATTATAATTGATCGTAGATCCTTTAGTTTTATTAAACCTAAAAACCAAATGAAATATACATCCAATTATATTGTTAAAATTTCAGAAATTCTTAATAAAGAAAAACTTTACTCCAAAAAACTTGAAGCAAAAATAATTGAAAATGCTTTAAAGAAAAATTTTTCTATATGTTGGAGATGGTTTTACAGGATGCAAATTCCAATGATTATTGGCTACCACGATATGTTTGAAGACTTAACAACATTTCATGTTTGGGGCACAGTTTGTATGAACCAAGCTTTTAATTACAGTTCAACTTTAGAAAGACAGAACAGTCAAAATGATGTTCATAATTATATAGAATACCAAAGAGAATTATTTAAGGGTGACTACACGAAATTTAATGAGGAGGTAATAAAAGGTAATCGAGCTGTATCTAATGGCGTAAGTGCGATGTCAGTTTCTGACATGACCGGAATACCTAGAGCAACAGTTATTAGGAAATGTAAATTCTTGATAAAAAATGATTACTTAAAGCTAAATGAAAAAAAACAATATATCTTAACAGGTTTCAATGTTCAAAGAGTTCTACCCTATCAAAAGTTAATTTTTAAAAATAAGGCTAAATTTATTAGAAAAGTTCTTAATCTTTTGACAATATCGTAAAAACCCCTTAATAAAATTTTTGATATAATATTTATTTATTATTAATTTCTTTTTAGAAAGCATGGAAATAGTAACAAAGATTGCACCAATTATACTCGCACTAATAATGCTAGGTTTGGGCTTAGGTTTAAAAGTTGAAGATTTTACAAGAGTATTAAAGACACCAAAAGATTTTTTTATTGGTTTTCTTTCTCAATTAATTATTCTTCCATTGGTTGCTTATTTATTAATTATAATTTTAAAAACAAAGCCAGAAATAGCAATTGGAGTTATGATTATAGCTGCTGCACCGGGCGGAGTTACATCAAATATATTAACTAAATTTGCTAATGGAGATGTCGCTTTATCTATTACTTTAACAGCTATAATCAGTTTAATTTCTATTATTACAGTTCCTTTAATAATTTTTACATCTGCTGATTTATTTGGAATTACAAATATCTCTCAAAATATTTCAATGGCAGGGATATCGCTAAAAATGTTTTTAGTTGTAACAGTTCCAGTTATCTTGGGAATGATCATAAGAAAATTTGCTGAAAATTTTGTAAATTCAAAAATTCAGATATTTGAAAAACTTAATATAGTATTATTTGTCTTTTTTTTTATAGCTGCATTCTATGAAGAAAGAGAAAGTTTTATAGATTTTCTAATACAAGCAGGTTTTATTACTTTAATTCTAAATATAACAATGATGATTGTAGCTTATTACCTTGGTAAAACTTTCGCTTCAGGGAAAAAACAACAAAAATGTATTGCTTTAGAATGTGGATTACAAAATGGCACTTTAGCGATATTTGTTTCTACACAAATATTTGGCACAGATATAGTCTACATAACTCCAACTGCGGCATATGCTTTAATTATGTACATCACCGGTTTTATATTTGTTTTTCTTCTAAAAAATAAAGTTTAATTATTTTTAAAATCTGTTTGTTTTAAAGGTTTGTTAATTATTTCTATAGGATATTTCTTTTTTTCTACCTCAATAAATAAGTTTTTATTTTGAAGTTCCTCATTAGAAAAATCATTATTAATATATCCAAATACTAAATTCTTTTTGAAATTAAATGAATAATTTCCTGATGTAGATCTTCCTATAATTCTTTCATCGTCATAAATTGGTTCATCATGGAGTAATAACGGTTTTCCTGGTTCACTTTCTTTCAAAGTAAACATTGAAAATTTACTTTTTTGTTGTTCTTGTTTAATTTTTTTAAGAGCTTGTTTACCTATAAAATCAACTTCTTTTTTTGAACTAATTGTAAATGATAATCCTGCTTGGAATTGGTTTTCTTCAGGAGAAATATCATGTCCCCAGTGTAAAAACCCACTTTCCATTCGCATAATATCCATCGCATGCATACCACAATTTGAAAGATTAAAATTTTTACCTTTTTCTATAAGTAATTCATATATTCTTTTTGCGTTTTTAAGATCTACATACAACTCAAAACCTAATTCACCCACGTAGGATAATCTTTGTGCCCAGATTTTAACTCCATCAATAGCAATAAACTTTGCAAAT
>CABYCN010000020.1 GCA_902517455.1 uncultured Pelagibacteraceae bacterium | reverse complement strand
ACCTTTCTTCTTAATTGGAACAACCCCAACAGTTGACCCAGTAAAAACCCAAAAATCTTTATTTAATTCAATTTTATCTTTTTTGATTTTATTTAAAACAAATCTTAATGAATTTAATGGATTAACATAAACAGTATTAGTATTACCATTTACGCTTTGATTTATTCTTTTGTTAGCAATATTTGTTTTTAGGTTTCCAATATTAATTTTTTTAAATTTTTTCTTTTGACCTATTAAGAATTTTACATTTGCGCCGAAGTCACTACATAAATCACCAAAAGAAGTAATTCCTTTTTTTCTTTGTCTATAACCCACAATTTCAATGCACGAGGCCATATGAGATATAAACTTAGATATATTTCTTATTGTAATCGAACCTTTTGACTTAAAAAAAGATCTTTTAATATAATAGCAAACTTCAAGTTCTATTCCTAAAGTTGATTTATTTATCCTTACTCCCTTTCCACTTTTAAGTATATTCTTCTTGTAAACCGATGCATAGAAAGGTTCTTTTTCTTTAAATTTTTTTATTAAAGGAATACCAGTACCAGCCGCTTTAAATCCTGCTACTGGTTCTTTAATTTTGCTTTCACATAAAATTCTTAATTTTTGAGCTTCTTTAAGTTTTTTAGTGAATTTTGATGGGATAGGTGCAATAATTTTATTTTTAAGAAATGCATTTACTAGTTTATTTGAAATTTTATCAATTGAAGTATTCATGTTCTATAAATCCATATTTGGCCAATTATTTTTATTGTTATACCTATCAATCTCTTTTTTTGTAAAAGGTCTAAATAAAACCCAACCCACAACAATTACTAAAGATAAAAGTATTAATGTTTTCATTTCTCTAGTTTAGTATAGACATTGGGTCTAGTCTAGTTTGAAACCAGTTAACTCTAAAATCTAAATGGGGTCCTGTCGATCTTCCAGTAGAACCTACTGTCCCTATAATATCTCCTTTATTAATTTTATCACCAACTGAAACCATAACTGTTTCAAGGTGAGAATATATTGTTGATATCCCATGACCGTGATCCATTATAATAGTCCCTCCAGTATAGTATAAATCGTCTTCAGCCATCGTGACAATACCAGATCCTGAAGATTGAATTAGTGTTCCTTTTTTTGCAGCAATATCAATTCCATAATGAGGCCATTTTGGTTTACCATTTAAAATTCTTTGACTTCCATAAACGCCACTTATTATCCCATCAACAGGCATTATGAATTGATTTTTAAAAAAAGATAAATCTGAATTTATCGCCCTAGCTTTGCCAATTTTATTATTTTCTTGTTTTATTCTTTTATAAACTGATTCTGGTGGAGTGACTTTACTTTCCTCTAAACCATCTATTCTTTGAATATTATATTTTCTTTTTAAAACTTTCTTAATTATTTTTTCTTTTTTTCCATCTTTAATTTTTGTTATTGTTAAATCGAATTTTCTATCTCTATCAATTCCAAATACAAAGTATCCGTCCTTAGAAACTTTTATACTTTTTTTATCAATAACAATTTTTGTAGATGGATCTGTGATACCAATTATATAATGACCTTGAAGAAATTTGCCTTTAAATTCAATAGCATTTACTTGTATTGTAGTAAAAAAAATTATTAAAAAAAATAATTTATTAATTATCTTGCTGTCCATCCACCATCGACCAATAAAGAAGTTCCAGTGATCATTGAGGCAGCATCAGATGCAAGAAATACAGCTGCAGTTGCAACATCTGATAACTCTGCAAATCTTCCAAGAGGAATATTACCTAGAACTTCTCTTTTAAATTTTTTGCTTTTCAGGAATTTACTTGTCATAGGTGTCACAACAAAAGTAGGACATACAGTATTTACTCTAATATTATATTTCGCAAGATCTATAGACATACCCTTAGTAAGACCCTCTAGTCCAAACTTAGTCATATTATAAACACTCCTAATTGGTCCACCAACATGACCCATTTGAGAAGACATATTTATGATTGCACCCCCAATTTTTTTTCGATTTTTAAACTTTATCATTTTAAGTGCACAAAGTTGAGCAAGATTAAAAGTTGCAATAGTATTAATTTTTACAAGATATTCCATATTCTTATTTTTTACTTTTGTAAAATGTTCAGGAATATTATTTCCAGCGTTATTTATTAGAATATCTATCTTTGATTGCTTATTAATAATTTTTTTTATTTCATCGTAATTGGTAATATCACATACATAAGATTTACATTTTGATTTAAGTTTTTTGATTTTTTTAGATACCTCATCCAAATCTTTTTTGGTTCTACTGATTATTATTAGGTTTGCTCCTGCTTCAGCTAATGCTATTGCACAAGCTCTGCCAAGCCCTTTACCCGCTCCAGTTACGACTGCAGTTTTGTTTCTAAGATTAAAATTTTTTAAAAACATCATAAAAATAATATTTTAATATCTGTGTAAATCAACTCAATAGCAACTAATAGAATTGCTAACAAGCCAGCCCATGCTATCCACTTATATTTTTTAATCCAATTTGAGATTAAAGTTGCAGCTGTAGCCATTAATATTATAGATAAAATTAACCCAAAAACTAGTAATCCATAATGATCTCCAGCTGCCCCAGCAACACCCAGAACATTATCTAAACTCATCGTAAAATCAGCTAATAGTATGGTCCAAATAGCTTTTAAAAAACTGGAATTATCAATTTTTATATCTTCTTCGTGAGAGCTACTTTTAATTACATCTACGTAAAGTTTATAAACTATATAAAGTAAAAGTAATCCTCCTATTAATCTTAACCCGGTAATCTGCAATAAATAAGCTGTTAATAAGGTTAAAATTATTCTTAATATTACAGCACCACCAATGCCCCAAAAAATGATTTTTTTTCTTTGCTCTAAAGGAAATTTGGATGCAACCATCCCAATAATTATTGCATTGTCACCTGCAAGAACTAGATCAATTAAAATGATTTGGGTTAAAATTGTTAATTGTTCTGCAGAAAATAAATCAGCCAACATCACTTCCTAGTATCATATCCGCACCTTTTTCTGCAATCATTATTGTTGGGGCGTTAGTATTTCCAGAGGTAATATTAGGCATTATCGAGGCATCTATGATTCTTAAATTTTGTACGCCATGAACTTTTAATTCATCGTTTACTACTGAATTTTCATCTGTACCCATTTTGCATGTTCCAACAGGGTGAAAAATAGTTTGAGTAAATTTACTTCCTTCCTGAACAAGATCTTCATCAGATTTAAAATTAGTTCCAGGCCTCAATTCCTCAGGCTCAAATTTTTTAAACGTTTTAGTTTCAAATACAATATCTCTAACTAACCTTAATCCATCAGCAGCAACTTTTCGGTCATCATCTGTTGATAAATAGTTCATTTTTATTTTTGGTTTTTCCCTACTATCACTACTTATAATGTTTATTTCCCCTCGACTAGATGGTCTAATATTTGCAACTGTAGGAGTAAAAGCATGAAAATCATGAAGAGCGGCCCCACCTAATTTGTCAGTACTTATTGGTTGAACATGAAATTGTAAATTAGGAGTTTCTCTAGATGAGTCACTTTTTGCAAATAAACAAAGTTGACTTGCACCCATTGTCATTGGGCCAGATCTGTTAAATATAAATTCTAATCCAATTAATAAATTACCAAATAAACTATTTATTTTTTTATTTAAAGATTTAATATTTTTTATTTTATATACTGGCCGAAACATCAAGTGATCTTGTAAATTTTGTCCAACACCTTTTAATTCATTAATTATCTTAATTCCTAAGTCAGATAATCTTTTTGCATTACCTATACCAGAAGTTTGAAGTATTTGTGTTGATCCTATAGATCCAGCACTAAGTATAATTTCTTTATTAGCTCTAATTGTAATTGATTGATTGTCTTTCCAGAATAAAACACTAGATGCTTTTGTCCCTTCAAAATTAATTTTTTGAACGTGGCAATTAGTTTCTATTTTCAAATTTTTCCTTTTTTTAATTGGATTTAAATATCCAACTGAAGCACTACATCTAAGACCGTTTTTTTCAGTTACTTGAAAGTAACCACATCCAAAATTGTCACCTCTATTGAAATCATTTACTTTTGGAATTCCTTTTTCTTCTGCAGCATCCATAAATTTTTCAAGCAAATCTAATTTTATTCTTGGATCAGATACTGATAATGGTCCGCTATCACCGTGATACTCGTCTTTTCCTCGCTCTTGGTTTTCAGACTTAATAAAATATGGGAGAACATCATTCCATCCCCAACCTTTATTTCCTAACTGTCTCCATATGTTATAATCTTGTTCCTGGCCTCTAATGTATAAAAGACCATTAATTGATGAGCTTCCACCCAAAGTTTTCCCTCTTGGATAAGGGATTGATCTATTTGCCATTGTTTCATCTGGTTCTGTTTTGTAACACCAATCCACTTCTGGATTGTGCATTGTTTTATAATAACCAACAGGTATATGTATCCAAGGATTAGTATCCTTTCCCCCGGCTTCTATTAATAAAATTT
>CABYCN010000019.1 GCA_902517455.1 uncultured Pelagibacteraceae bacterium | reverse complement strand
TTTTAAATCTATTTTTGAAAAATAGTATTTTTTTTAAATTTGTTATAAATTCTTTTATATTTTTTTTAATTTGTTTTCATGCATTTTTCAATTTTACAACATTTAATAAGAATGTTAACAAAATTGAATTAATTCATATGAATGAATTAATAAAAGTATTCCAAACTCAAAATTTTAACCAAAATTTTTCTATTTTGACTTTCGATGGAAAAGTGCAGACAAATCTTATCCTTCAAGGATATAAAAATTTGAATATGATTTTGGGAATTAATACATCACTTAATGATGAAATTTTAGAAAAAAAAATTATCGAGTCATTTAGATTCTTAAAACTGGAAGTAGATGACTTCAAAAAATTTATTCAAAATAAAAAACATGGTTGGAGATACATAAATAGCAATATAGGCAATACTTTTTATATGAAGTATCAAGCCAACACGCTTACTACATTTAAAAAAAGTATGGATTTTTCGACTGAAGAAAAAATGTTCATACGAAAATCATCACCTCTGCACTCACAACAATTGATTATTCCAAAATTTGAAATCAATAGGCTAGTAACTAAATTCTTAACTACAAGAGAAATTAATCAAAAAAAACCAAAGATTATCATTATTAACAATAATGATTTTTTCTCTAAAAATGTTAAAATTGATAAAAACTTATATTGTCACAAAATAATTAATGAAACTTATGAAATTTTTTACAATAGAGCATTAAATCAATGTATATAATGAAACTAATCAAAATCTAGTATTGTCAAATATATTTATGAGTAAAAAAGTTCATATAATTTCAGATAATAATTTAAAATCAAAAAAAATAAAAAGATCACTGCTAAATGCTCTTAATAAAAAAAATATTAAGAATTTAAAATTTTCTGTCGTCATAGGTGGTGATGGATTTATGCTTAAAACCCTCAAAAAAAATAAAAACTCTAAAATGCATTTTTACGGAATTAACTCAGGTAACTATGGTTTTTTAATGAATAAATTTTCCCCTAAAACAATTGTTAAAAATCTTTCCAGAACTAAAATGATATCAATTTCACCTTTAGAAATGACTGTTAAAAATTACAAAAACCAAATAAAAAAATATCTTGCTATAAATGAAGTTTCTATTTTAAGACAAAGTAGGCAGGCAGCTTCTTTATCAATTTTTTATGGTTCAAAAAAAATTATTAAAAAATTAGTTTCTGATGGAGTGCTAGTTTCTACACCAGCAGGAAGTACAGCTTATAATTTATCGGTACATGGACCAATTCTTAATTTAAATTCAAAAAAGTTGTCAATTTCACCGATAAGCCCATTCCGTCCTAGGAGATGGAAAGGAAAAGTAGTAAGTGATAATTCTAAGATAGATATAATAAACCTAAATCCCTCTAAAAGACCAATAAGTGCTGTAGCTGATAATTTAGAAGTTAGAAATGCAAAAAAAATTTCAATTAAAACTAATAAAAAGATTAAATTTAATCTTGTATATGACCAAAACAATAGTCTACTAAAAAAAATTAAATTAGAACAATTAAGAAGAGAAACTTCTTGAATAATAAGTTTTTTTTGAATTAATTATGGTGCCCCCGCACGGATTCGAACCGCGGACCTATTGATTACAAATCAAGAATAAAACTTCAAATAGATATTTGTTTCCAACGAAATCAATCAAATAACTTTCATCTAGTCACACTAGCGTCACAGTGATAAAGTTTTTAAGTGGATATAGATATTAATTTTAACTTTTATTCAGACACACCAAAAGGCAAAGACCCTGACAGCCATAGCCCAACTTTGAGGAGTTATCATAAAATCTTATGGAGCAAAGAGCTTCCCAACGGTTCATTATTTAAACTTGATGATAGTATTCCAACGCGTCTTCATCATAAATCAGAACTAGGTGAATTTGTTTTATCTAGTGATTCAATTGCACATACCTATAGTAATATAAAAAGTACAACAGATATTATCAAAAAAATAGATGAAGAAGAGTTGGAGAAATTCGTTTCATTATGTAGCACAATAGGTGGCTATATAATTTTTCCGTCTGAAAGAATTAATAATCAAATGACAATAAATGGAGCGAGAGGAGTTAATAAAAAAATAAGAGATAGATTTGATTTAACATTAGAATGTATAAGAAAATATTATGAGAAAGAGGTCAGTCCATTAAACGAAACCTTTAAAAGGTATAAACAATTCTTTAATTTGTTTGATAGTTTTAAGGGATATGTTGATTTTTTCCTACTTCAAGATTTGGTCACTAGTGATTATTCATCTATTAAATACCTTATACCTTTCGAGTCTTTTGAAAATTATCCGTTACCAAATGATGTTGAAGAATATAAACAATATAAATATAATTTATCCAGTTTTGTCTTAGCCCGAAGCAAAAGAATGAAAAAAATATAAATAGATGTCTGAAAATAAAATTCAAAGCTCTGTACTTGGTGCATCAGGTGAGCACTTAATTCTTTCTCACTTATTAAGATTAAATTTTATTGCTGGCAAAGCACCAGACAATACTAAAGATTATGATTTAATTGTTTTGAATAAAGATGGAACTACATCATCGCCAATACAAGTTAAAACAACAAGTCAAACAAGCGGATGGGTTTTAAGCAAGAAACACGAGACACCAATTAAAGATTTAATATTTTGTTTTGTTTATATGGATTTGAATTCAAACTTTAATGAAATTTTTGTGGTAGATTCTAAAACTGTTGCAAACTTTGTTAAACTTGGTCATCAAATATGGTTAAAAATACCTGGACAAAAAGGACAGAAACATAACGACAGTGATATGAGAAGATTAGAGAGAGTTGCACATAAAAATATTTATAAAATTCAAAATTATGAAAAGTATCTAAATGAAACAGAAATCGAGTATTTAAAAAATTATCAAGAAAATTGGATTGAAAAATACAAAGATAATTGGCAAGTTTTAAAAAAATGAAAAAACTTTTAATGATCGTGGTTCTGAGTTTGTTTTTAGGAAGCAACACCTTCTCAGAAGAAATAGGTGGTTTATGTAAATCTTATGGCGTAGGTTGTTCTGCATCTGATTGGAAAAAGATTCAAAAACAAAATGAATTAGACTCGTTAAGACGGGAAAACGATGAACTTAAAAGACAAGTTGAACAGCAGCGACAACTCCAACAGATGTGCAAACAAGATCCACGTTACGTAGGTTGTTGATCATTAAAACTCAGCTAATTAAAAAAGTAGAACAAAAGTTTTAACGATCACTTGACTATGGCACAATACTGGTCCAATCCTGGCACAATCTATTCTTAAATTTAGTTGAAAACTATTTTTGCAAAAATAATTAACGTTGATTTTATTGAGTGATGGTGCCCCCGCACGGACTCGAACCGCGGACCTATTGATTACAAATCAATTGCTCTACCAGCTGAGCTACAAGGGCATGCATAATAATTATTAAGTATTTATAAATTAATCAACTCTTTTTTTTTTTATAACTTAAGTGATGAAACACTATTGCTGCACTATTTGATATATTTAGACTTTCAATTTTTTTATTAATATCTATTCTAACTAAAAAGTCAGCATATTTAGAGGTGTGTTGATGAATACCAGATCCTTCGGATCCAAATAGCAAGATATTATTTCCCTTCCATTCGATATCTGTAAAATCTTTTTTTCCGGCTCCATCAAATCCATAAACCCAAAAATTTCTTTCTTTTAAATTTTTTAAAGTTGAATTGATATTAGAAACTTCAAATATCTTAATATATTCCATTGCTCCACTTGCTGCTTTATACATTAGTTTGCTCTCACGGGGAAAGTTTCGCTCCTTTATGATTATGCCATCTATATTAAAAGACGAGGCACTCCTGACTAAAGATCCGATATTTCTTGGGTCAGTAACACTATCCAAGCAAACCAAAGTAATATCTTTTTTTTCTTTTATAAAATCTTTAAGCACAAGTTTCTCAAAATGTTCTATCTCCGCAGCATAACCTTGATGAAGTAAATTTTCTTTAGTGCTGTACTTATCTAATTCTTTTTTTGTCTTAAAATAAACCTTTATTCCCTCTAAAAGATTTTTTTTTGGACTTTTTCGATGAATATTTTTTTTACTTTCCTCAGTTAAAAAGATTCTTAATACCTTCCGTTTAGGGTTTTTTAATGCCTCTATTACAGCATGTTGACCAACAATAAAAAAAGACGATTTATTCATAAAAACTCCATAGTTTTACACGTTTTTTTCGATATTTTCTCACTAAATCACGTGTTGCATTTGCATAAATAAAATATATAAAACGCATGTTGTTTGAAGCTTTATTGAACAAGGGGACACTTCCCCAAAAGGAGGGGTTCCAGAGCGGTCAAATGGGGCGGGCTGTAAACCCGTTGACTTCGGTCTTCGAAAGTTCGAATCTTTCCCCCTCCACCATTCAATAAAATTTAAATTACACTGGAGTGACACTCTTGGGGTTGTGCGGGTGTAGTTCAATGGTAGAACGCTAGCCTTCCAAGCTGGATGTAAGGGTTCGATTCCCTTTACCCGCTCCAAGAAAGAAAAAATTATTAAAAAATAAATGTGAGGAATATAAGTAATGTCAAAAGAAAAATTTGTAAGAAATAAACCACATTGTAACATTGGTACAATTGGCCATGTCGACCACGGTAAAACAACTTTAACAGCAGCTATCACAAAAGTTCTCTCTGAAACTGGTGGTGCTAAAGCTGTAGCATATGATCAAATTGATAAAGCTCCTGAGGAAAAAGAGAGAGGGATTACTATATCAACTGCGCATGTAGAATATGAAACTGAAAAAAGACATTATGCTCATGTTGATTGTCCTGGTCATGCTGACTATGTAAAAAATATGATTACTGGTGCAGCTCAAATGGATGGAGCAATTCTAGTTGTTAATGCTGCTGATGGTCCTATGCCTCAAACAAGAGAACATATTCTCTTAGCTAGACAAGTTGGTGTTCCAGCTATTTGCGTTTAC
>CABYCN010000018.1 GCA_902517455.1 uncultured Pelagibacteraceae bacterium | reverse complement strand
TTTAACGTAATCAGGCTCGACATTCACAAAAATTAACAAAATTAATGGCACTGAAAATATAAAAAAAAAGGTTCCTACTAAAACAAGATCTTTTAAAATTTTTTTTATTTTAATTTCATTTTTTGGAAAAATTAAAAAATAATATATAAGAAATATTAGTCCAGATACTGCCAAATTTATATAAAAACTTCCCCACATAAAAGCAAAAAGTGAGCCTATTAATGACAATCTTTTAAAATCGAATTGCTCAATCTTTTTTATTGATATTAATAAGTATAAGAAAAAAAATAAATAGAGTTGAGGTATTAATGGCCTTGGAATTCGGAGATTATATAATTCTTTTAAAACATTTAAATATTGAATTTGATTAAGATTTAAAAAATGAATTAAATTTGGAACTGAAAATATGAAAAGTGATAGAAGTAATGAAAGATTGTTTGATAAGCCAATTTTTTTAAAAATTTTATTTAATAGGACAAAAAAAAGAAAAATCGCAACAAATTCAACAAATATGAATCCATATATATTCAATAATTTAAAAGAAATGGAGTGAAATAAAATTGAATAAATTGGAAAAGGTAAATAATTGCTATCTATTATTTGAGGATCGTAAGTCGGCGAAAAGTTAAAATTAGAAAAATTATAAATTAAGGTGAAATATTGCCAGTCATCAACATTATCAATTACCTTCGCTATAATATTTAAATCGTTATTAATATAAACTAAAAATATCCATTTTAATAAAACTAACAATAAAGACAAAAAGAAAAGGTTTATAAATTTAGAATTCATCATGATGGTGCCCTCGGCCAGACTCGAACTGGCACTCCGCAAGCGGCAAGGATTTTAAGTCCTTTGTGTCTACCAATTTCACCACGAGGGCATTAATGAATTTCATGAGTGTTTATGCCAATATTTATAATTGAACAAGATGAATAAGTAAATTTTTTTTATTTTATCTCCCTATGTCCGAGAATGGTCCGAGATATCCTATAAAATCCTATGCTCTTTTTATATTGTTTAATAAAATTCACAAAATTGTTTTGCCCAATCTATATTTGGGACTATACCTAAATCACTATCTCTCCAAGGACTTGGGTCATCTAATGAAAAAATTCTTATCTGGGGATTATCAATTTTAGTTCCTCCACCTAAATGATATTCCAAGTTTACTGCAAAATAGATATCTTTTTCACTTATACCTTCACAATATTTTGCTAAAGTGATGAAATTCCAAACAAAAGTCAATTTTTTAAAAGTTTGATTTTTTACATCATACTTCCAAATTCTGTCTCCTCTTTCAAATTGTTCGATATAAATTATGTCACCATCGTCAAGGGTATAGGATGATTGTAAATTTGACTTTTTAAATGGTAAATTTTTAACATTCCATTCTTCATTAGCATTAGCATTAGCATTAGCATTGGCATTGGCATGCGCCAATAATATCATAAAAAAAGGAATCAAGCGTAAAAGTAAAATTAATTTAATCCATTTCATAATTTTTTTAATCATATTATATTGGTTTTATTAGGACTGAATTTTGTTAAAAAAAAGATATTATAGTTATTGATTCTAATGAAAAAAATAACTTCAATTGATTTGTTTGCAGGTGTTGGTGGTATGAGAATATCGCTACAAAGAGTTTTAAATAGATTACACCTCAAAGATGAATGTAAACTTTATTCAGAAATAAATAGTTATAGCAGACAAACCTATGATTTAAATTTTCCACAAACACCTTTAATTGAAGATATAAAATCTGTAAAAAAAAATGAAATTAGTTACAAAATACCTGATCATGATATTTTATTAGCTGGATTTCCTTGCCAGCCTTTTTCAAGAGCTGGTATTTCAAAGAGAAAAAATTTAAATAGATCGCATGGTTTTGATGACAAAGACCAAGGTGATTTATTCTTTAATATCTTAGATATACTAAAAGCTAAAAAACCTAAGGCATTTATATTAGAAAACGTTCAGAATCTAAAAACCTATCAAAATGGTAAAATTTTAGATGAGATGATTAAAAAATTATCAAAGTATTACTATGTTCCAAAACCACAGGTTTTAGATGCTCAAGATTTTGGATTAGCGCAACGTAGAAAAAGAATATTTATTGTTGGATTTTTAAATTTTAATGGCAAATTCAATTTCCCAGAACCCACTTTCAAAAAAACAATTATAAAAGATTTTCTAGATTTCTACCCTCCAAGAAAATATATTATTTCTGATCTACTATGGAATAGTCACCAAAAAAGAAGAATAAGAAATAAAATAGCCGGTAAAGGTTTTGGATTTAGACTGTCCTACCCTACTGATAAGGCTACAGTTACAATTTCTGCAAGATACTATAAAGATGGTAGCGAATGCTTACTGTACAGAGGAGTAGGGAAAAACCCCAGAAGACTAACTCCTAGAGAGGTTTTTAGATTACAAGGATTTCCAGAAAGCTTTAAGTTTAAAGTTTCAGATCTTCAAGCCTACAAACAAGCTGGTAATGCAGTACCTATTAATGTTGTTGAAAAAGTTTGTTTAAATGTAGTGAATTATTTAAATCAATCTAAAAAATATCAAAAGAAAGTTGCCTAATTAAATTTTAGTTTTTGCTTTTTTTGCAGACTTTGCGATTGAACTTATAAGATCACTATTTTCGTCTCTCTTTTTCATTTTAGGCGCAGATTTTTGATGATGTTGAGAGTTTTCATTAATAAAATCTTCATCTCCCATAATTGATGTTTCAAGTTCTTCATCTCTATCTACCTTAACTTGAAGAGGAAATTTTACAGCATGACCACTTATAAATGCTTGCCCATTAGCAAACGCTTTCAAAGCCTCTCTATCTTGATCTGACATTTGTTCCATAACTCTTTGTACCCATCCTTGATCTCTTGGATTTACTAATTTAAGTATTAAAAAGCTATTACATTGAGCTAAAGTTGTTTCATCTAGTCTATTAGGTCTTTGAGAGATTAGAATTACACCAGTTCCAAACTTTCTTCCTTCTGTTAAAAGTTTTCTTATTGTTAGTAGCGATGGAGTGCTTTTCTTTTCTTCTCCACTACCAGGCACAAAATTATGGGCTTCTTCAATTATTGATGCAAAAGGTCCAATTCTGTCATCATCTAACGATGCTCTATTTTTAAATAATGTTTCTAAAACTATTGAAACAATCATACTTTGCAATAATCTACTAAAACCACCTAAATAAAATATTGAAATTTGATTTGATCTAACAACATCCTCGGGATCGGTAATTAAATTAGGCATATTTTCAAACTCAAATGAATTATCTTTTGATTTAAGTCGTTTAGCTAGTTGCTTATTTGTTTTTTGCATTAAATCTATTTCTCTTATAAGCTGCTTAACAGTTCTTAGAACTGCACCAATAGTTCTTTTAATAGTTTTATTTTCTTCACCCTCTAATTCTTTTCTAATTATCTCCTCAAATGCCTTTAGATGTTCTTTTATATCTTTAGAGTCATATTGTCTTTTTGCTGCAGTTGCAGCCGGATCTCCAAAAGCAACTTTAGCTTCCTTAGACTCTACAAACTCATAGAATTTATCAGTTTGAGCTGGCGATAAAGAAAGATCAAATTTTGTAAATAAAGTTATCATCATTTCAACTACTTCATCATGACCTTTGGCCATTAGTGCTGGTTGAAATATTTTCACATTTATTGGTTCACCATTTTCATCTTTTAATTTATCTTGATTTGAATAAAGACCCAAATAGTCACCATGTGGATCAAATATTAACATTGGGTAACCAAAGTTTGATAGGCCTTTAATAATTCTTCTTGTGGCTACAGTCTTACCACCTCCAGTCATTGCTAAAATTGCCATATGACGTGCTACTATTTTTGAAGCTGATACGTTGATATCAATGTCCTTTCTTGAAATTAACGAACCAATTTTAATTAATTTTTCATTTTCTGTTGTTCCGGATAAAAGTTTTTTAACTAATTTTTCATTTGGAATTTTAACTTGTGCTGATGGCATAACAGGATAATTTAGTGGGCTTAGAAAGATTTGTTCTTCTTCAGTATCTTTTTGCTCGCATTGGCCTAATATTTCAACTTCTGCTTCTTGATATTCGTTATCAGTAGATGCCAAAGTTTCTCTTATTTCTATTTGTTCTTTAGCTATTTCTTGAGCGATTTCACTTGGAAATGCTGTGTTAGTTCTATTGATTGAAAGAATTCTACCCCAAACAAAAACTTTTTTGGCAGATTTATTTGACTCCGCAGCTGGTATTTCGGACTCAGTATAAACAAGATCTCCTTTACTACTGGCCATACTCGTTAAAATAAATGAGTAACTATCTGTATTTGTATTTCCTACTACCACACCAACTGTATTTTTATCACTCATACTTTATTTTCCTTTTGGTCTATTAAAAAAAGAATTATCTGATGATACTGCAATTTTCCTAGCAATAGCAACTGCTCTCTTATTACCAGACTCCATGGCTTTTCTTAATGTTAACATTATTGCATTTTTTCTAATATTTCTTTTCATCCAGTCAGGTGTTTTGGCTAGTTTATCAACTATATCTAATCCGACTGGGAAAGAGTAACTTTTAAGTAACCTAGAAGAATGAAAAACCATATTTAAATCATCATCATAACTTTCTCTAACATCCATTGTTTCTATACGAATAGGTTTTTTATTTTCGGAAACTTTTAGATAAGTAGAAAAAGATTTTGGTATTCCTAGCCCCCAATATTCATAGTCCCATTGACTTATTGGCCATTTATTTTCCTCTTGTTTGTTAATTTCTTGAGGATCAATATATTCACCAACATCCAGCATATAATCAAAAAAGGCTGAGTCTGATATCTGATACTTTCTTAATATATCAGCCATTCCATCTGGATCATTTGGTTTTCTAGAATTTCTATATACATCGGTATTTTTTATAATTCTTTTATTTATCATTCTATCCATTAATTGTTTTGTTAAAGGACCAAAAGGAGCAGGACCTGGTCTTTCTACACAGCCATAAATTGGTACATCTAATGTTTTAATCTTTTTTAATATTTCACAATAGATAGGAATAAATTTTCGATATTTTTCTAAAGGTTCCTCATCTCTATGCTCAGGCAATTCGGCATTAGTTCTATGGGGTAGTAAAAAATTATAAGTTTCTAAACTGTAAGGTGGATACTTTTTACCTGAAATGGTCCCTTGTACTTCATAACCAGCTGCAGGATTAACCATTGGACCATGTAAAAAAATCATATCATTTTTTGTTGGAACAACTTTTCCCTCTTTAGGCCAATCCATTACACCTAAAGCTGTTCTTAATCCCGCTGCAGCCTCAAAAATAATTCTAGTACCATCTTGCATTTTTTTTAAATCATCGGCTAAACCATCATCATCATTTTGATCGAAAAGTTCTGAGTTTGGATCAAACAGATCTGTTACTACATAAGGATCTGAAATTAAGTCTTCTCTATTAGGTGTTTTATCACCTGGTTTTACTTTATAATTTACAACTCTTAAACCAAATGGTGCTGCAGTTGGAATTTGAACAGATGCTTGACCTCCATCTATATTATAAATTGTTTTTTTTCCACCAAAATTCCAAAATTCTTTTGGTTT
>CABYCN010000017.1:0-2500 GCA_902517455.1 uncultured Pelagibacteraceae bacterium | reverse complement strand
GGAATCTCAATTGATTTCTTTTCCTCTGGTTACTTAGATGTTTCAGTTCTCCAGGTTGTCTCTTTAAACCTATGTATTCAGTTTAAAGTACCACATAAAGTGGTGGGTTTCCCCATTCGGAAATTTTCGGATCAAAACTTACATACAGCTCCCCGAAACTTATCGCAGTATATCACGTCCTTCTTCGGCTTTCAGTGCCAAGGCATCCGCCACACGCCCTTAAACGCTTGATTTATGCACAGAAAAAAATTCTGTGTTGAATCAAATTTTTATTTTGAACATTAACTAATAAAATTATTAATGTTCGGATATAGATATTGATATTAATTTTTATATTTACAATTTTTTATAACTAAGTGTTCTGGTGGAGGATAGCGGGATCGAACCGCTGACCTCCTGAATGCAAATCAGGCGCTCTCCCAGCTGAGCTAATCCCCCAAGATCTTAAGTGGTGGGCCGAGAAAGATTCGAACTTTCGACCCCACCCTTATCAAGGGTGTGCTCTAACCAACTGAGCTACCGGCCCCAATGCAAGAGAAACACTATAAATAAGAAGAGAAATGAGGACGGTCAACATTACCTATGTTTATTATTTAGAGTAAAATTTAACTTTTACTCATCCTTAGAAAGGAGGTAATCCAGCCGCAGGTTCCCCTACGGCTACCTTGTTACGACTTCACCCCAGTCGCTGACTATACCGTGGTCAAGGGTTTTAAACCTTGCCTTAAGGTAGAACCAACTCCCATGGTGTGACGGGCGGTGTGTACAAGACCCGGGAACGCATTCACCGTGGCACGCTGATCCACGATTACTAGTAATTCCAGCTTCATGCACTCGAGTTGCAGAGTGCAATCCGAACTGAGGTATTTTTTAAGGATTTGCTTAACGTCGCCGTTTCGCTTCCTGTTGTAAATACCATTGTAGCACGTGTGTAGCCCAACACGTAAGGGCCATGAGGACTTGACGTCATCCCCACCTTCCTCCAGCTTATCACTGGCAGTTCTTTCAGAGTGCCCAACTTAATGATGGCAACTAAAAGTGAGGGTTGCGCTCGTTGCGGGACTTAACCCAACATCTCACGACACGAGCTGACGACAGCCATGCAGCACCTGTGTTTCGTCCGGCCGAACCGAAAACTTTAATCTCTTAAAGTCGCGACGAACATGTCAAGTGTTGGTAAGGTTCTGCGCGTATCTTCGAATTAAACCACATGCTCCACTACTTGTGCGGGTCCCCGTCAATTCATTTGAGTTTTAACCTTGCGGTCGTACTCCCCAGGCGGTGTGTTTATCGCTTTCGCTGCGACACTGAAAATAAATTTCCAACGTCTAACACACATCGTTTACGGCATGGACTACGAGGGTATCTAATCCTCTTCGCTACCCATGCTTTCGTTCCTCAGTGTCAGTAATGATCCAGAAAGCTGCCTTCGCAATTGGTATTCTTTCTAATATCTACGAATTTCACCTCTACACTAGAAATTCTGCTTTCCTCTATCAAACTCTAGCTGAAAAGTTTTGATGGCAGTTCCAGAGTTAAGCTCTGGGATTTCACCACCAACTTTTTCAACCACCTACGAACTCTTTAAGCCCAGTAATTCCGAACTACGCTAGGTCCCTTCGTATTACCGCGGCTGCTGGCACGAAGTTAGCCGGACCTTCTTATTCGGGTACAGTCATTTTCTTCCCCGACGAAAGAGCTTTACAACCCAAGGGCCTTCTTCACTCACGCGGCATCGCTGCATCAGAGTTTCCTCCATTGTGCAAGATTCCCCACTGCTGCCTCCCGTAGGAGTTTGGGCCGTGTCTCAGTCCCAATGTGGCTGATCATCCTCTCAAATCAGCTATTGATCAAAGTCTTGGTAAGCCATTACCTTACCAACTAACTAATCAAGTGCAGGCTCATCCAATGGTGCATAAAGCTTTCTCCGTAAAGACTTATCCGGTATTAGCACAAGTTTCCTCGTGTTATTCCAGGCCAAAGGGCAGATACCTACATGTTACTCACCCGTCTGCCACTAAGTATTGCTACTTCGTTCGACTTGCATGTGTTAGGCGTGCCGCCAGCGTACGTTCTGAGCCATGATCAAACTCTCAAGTTTAAAAACGGCGCACACTAGCTTCTATATAAATTCTAAGAATAAAATTTATATATTTGTTGAAGTGTGTACGACAAATTTTGGTAACCTTAACCGTCCACACTTCTCTTCTTAAATATTTACTTTTCAAATAGCTAATTGTGCAATTAAGCACAATAAACTCACTATTAAATTGTACTTACAATGTTTTCGTGAGAAAGTTTGATGCTTATAGGCTATAATTATTGGAAATCAAGCATTTAACGCTAAAAAATCGACCAAAAATAGAGCATTTTTGAGGGTTTTTTTTGATTTTTGCTTAAAGCTAAACTATTAATTGCAAATTCAAAATATATCTAATGTTTAACAAATTTAAGATGAAAATAAAAAAAAATACCGAAATTTTTGCACTAGGTATGCTCA
>CABYCN010000016.1 GCA_902517455.1 uncultured Pelagibacteraceae bacterium | reverse complement strand
CAGAACCTTTACGGTTAATTCAGTATCAAAAAGAGCTCCGTGGGCCCCTGAGGAATCAAAGCCATTAAGCCTTGCTAGCGACTCTAATTTCATAGATTTATTTCCTTTGAGATTGATCTCAGTTTTAAGAACATTTTCATCTATAGCAAATCCTGCTTTAATCATATTTAGAGCATCATGCCTTGCATTTCCCTCTGTATTAATTAGATAAGGTTTTCTTAGTGATTTAAAAAATTCTCTTCTTAAAATTTCATCATCAAACCCTACGGAACTAAATCCCATAAATGTTGCTGGCGACCATTCGCGAAATTTTTTTTCCACTTGAGCAATCATTTGATAATGACTTAAATTGCCTTTAGTAATCAAATCAACGTTTGACTTATTAATACATAAAGCAGTAGCAGATGGAACTCTATCTTGTGGCATCCTGCATCTGGCAGTAAATCTTTCCTTTTCATTAAAGTTTTCATCTAATAAAATTGCACCAATTTCAATCATAGTAGCCCAATCAAGTTGGGCCGAATCTGTTTCAATATCCCAAACTACATAACTCAATTTGCCATCCTTTGTGAATAAAATTGTTCAACTTTTTTTAAAAATTGGTTTTGATAATCTAATAATCTTTCACCTTCAATTATAAATCTTTGAAAAATATTATCCTTGGTACATAAAAGGATTGCTACTTGTATAATATTCGATCCATGAACCTTATTGTGGGCTAATGAATATGCTGCACACTGTAGATAATAATCGTCAATCCACTCATCTTTTTTTGGTTTATTGCTTTGTTTAAAATCAATAATGGTTTCTTTATTTTCATAAATGCCAATACAATCTGCAGCGCCTGCATATTTTCCTGGATAATATAAAGTTGCTTCACATCCCCAAATTTCATTTAATTTATCTCTTAGTCCATTTTCTATAATTTGATCTGCCATCATTTTTTCGCGAGTGTTGTCTCCAAGTAAATCCATGTTTAATTTTCCAAGCAAAAATTTTTCTAAATAATCATGCATAGAACTTCCACGACTTGTTGCTTCTCTTGAAATAATTTCAGCTTCTTTGTGACCTACTCTATTTTTCCATTCAGCTAGTTTTGCTTTTTTTTCTGCAGACTCAGTTGCTTTTAAAATTGTTGTAACTGATGGAAGATTTTCCTCATTAACTGAATAATGTCTTGAACCTTGTATGATTGATCTTGTAGATTTAGGATAAATAAATTTATTATTCCACTGCATGTGATTTCTTATAATCGGTATTTTTGGAAAAAAGAAATTAATTTTTAAGCTGTTTATTTCTTTCAACAAATTTTTCTACATTTTCTGTTAGAACAGCTTTCTCAACCTGCTCGGGATCTTTTATATTTTCTAAAGTTCTACTTATTGACCTTGCATCTGTACCAAACTTATCTACTACAGTCATGGCTTCCTCTAATTTTTTTCTAAGCGTAATTATATTATCAAAATGTTTTCCGAATCTTGTAGTGATGGTTTTAAGATGATTGTATATTTCTGTAGCTCCTTTTTGAACTTTCAATGATTGAAAGCCCATATGTAATGATTGTAAATAAGCCGAGAGAGTATTAGGGCCACAAATGACTATTTTATATTTTTTCATCAATTCTTGAGTTAATAATTCTTTGGTGCTTGGATCTTGATATTCAGTCAATTCTTTATAAAGACTTTCAGTTGGTGCATACACTATAGCAAAATCCGTTGATTTAGGTGGAACTATATATTTTTCCATTACACTTTTAGCTTTGGCTTTAAAAGCATTTGCTAGTTTTATTCTAGCATCAGCAACTTCTCTTTTATCATCGGCTTCATGTGCATCGGTAATTGCTTTAAATTTTTCAACAGGAAAATGAGAGTCTACTGGAACTAAAACATCTCCTTGAAGTTTAATTGCAAATTCTACATTTTCACTTGTATCTTCTTTCATTTTAACATTTGTCATGAATTGAGATGCGGGCAATAAATCTTTAATTAAAGCATCAAGAGAATATTCTGCTAAGGTCCCATATTTTTTAACACCTGCTAAAATTTTAGTAATGCCCTCCTGGCTTTGATTAAGTAATTGTACCTGTTGATTAAAATTACCAACCTTCTCATCAACTTTTGTTAAGGCTTCAGTCATATCTTTTGTAACCCCAGTTGATAAAGCGTTGAAGGAAGTGGACATAGTACCAAGTGAAGTATTAATAGTATTGTTTAAGGTATCTTTTAATGTGACTATTTCAGTCTTTAAGTTGGCTATTTCCTCTGAGTCTTTATTATCTGACTCGGGTTTAGATGTGATATTCAAATACAAAATAGCTAATGTCGTACCTAATAAAGAAACTAAGATAATTAATAAAATTGTGTCCATGATTCGTAACTTGTATTATAAGGGTTTTTAATGGAATTATATCTTATTTTGAAAATTATATTTGTAATAGCCATTTTGATAGCTCTTTACGCGATATTCAGAAACCTAGATATTATTAAAATAATCCTTATACATTTTAAAGATAAATTACTTGGTAAGTAATTTAATTAAAGCCTTTAAACCTTTTTTCTTAAAATTTTTCTTCGAAGTAAAAATACATGCTTGAGATTTTAAAATTTGACCATCCTTAAGGATACGTAAATTATTACTTTTAATAGTTTCTCCAGTAGAGCTTATGTCTGTAATTAAGTTGGCGGACCCTGTAAAAGGATAAGCTTCAGTAGCACCCAAACTTTCAACTAATTGAAATTGTGTTACACCCTTTGAGAATAAAAATTCTTTAGTTAAGTTTGGATATTTAGTTGCAACTCTTAACTTTTTTTTTTTTTTATCCCTAAATTCAAAAGCAATTTCCTCTAAATCAGCTACTGTTTGCACATCAATCCATGGATCTGGAATAGCAACAACTAAAGTTGCTTTACCAAACTTATACTTTTTGACTAAGTTAATCTTTTTTTGGATATTAATCTCTCCTTCTTTAAGCAAATCAAAACCTGAAAAGCCTATATCTAAAGAACCATCTCCTAATCTTTGAATAATTTCTCTAGCATGCAAATAAAGAATTTTAATGTTTGATTTACTTTTAATAGAACCAATTAAGTCCCTCTCACCTCGTTCAGAAATTAGTTTTAGTTTTTTCTTTTTAAAAACATTTAAAACATCTTTTCTTAGTCTACCTTTACTTGGAATTCCTATGTTGATTATATTTTTCATCTTAATAATTTAAGTTTAAAGCAGCTCCTACTGCTGATATTTGTTTTTTAGATCCAAGGTCAGATATTAATTGATCATACCTTCCACCATTAATTATATTTTTTACTTTATTATTTAATTTTATATCGATTTTAAAAACCATTCCTGTGTAATATTCAAGTTGTCTTCCAAAAGACGTTGAAAAAACTACATTAAGTTTTGAATGTTTGTTAACAGAAGTTGGAAAATATCTTTGATCTACCAATAGGTTTATTTGAAATTTCTTGAAGAATTCGTTTAATGCATCTGCAGCTTTACTAATTGGGCATTTAATCTTTAAAAACTCTTTAATAATTTTTGATACATTTCTTCCTTTGCTTGGACGTCTTGGATCTTTTATCTTTTTATCAAAACGCTTTAAAATTTCTTCAACTGATCTTTCAGCAACTGTTGATTTCTTGTCACCTTTAAGCATTTTTAGATAACGTTTTTTGTCTATTTCAACAATTGTTGGATCAACATCAGAATTTGTTTCTAACCTTTTTAATAAATCATTAAAGTAGTCCTCTCTCCAAAAATGTCTTGATAATCTTAATTTCCATCTAGTTGGTATATCTAGTTTAGATATTAAAAGATTGAAAATTTCTACATTTCCTAATGTTAAAGTGCCTGATGAATATTTTAAATTTTTTAGAGAGTTTAAAGAAGTGTTTATAATTTCTTTATCATCATTTTTTTCGTCTTTTGAACCAATAATTTCAAATCCTATTTGATTTCTAATAATAGAATCTTTTTTATTTTGAGATTTCCTATAAGCTTGACCACTATAAAATATTTTTTCCTTTCCTTTGAAATTATTTTCTAGATATCTCAGACATGAGACTATTGTTAAATCAGGACGCAAACATAGCTCATTTCCTTTTTGGTCGGTAAATGAAAAGATAAATTTTCTAAAGTTCTCGCCTGATCTTTGTACAATATGATTTGTCTCAATTACAGAAGGTAATTGAATGTACTTAAATCCTTTGCCTTTAACAGACTTTAAGATTTTTTCAGATAAGTTTTTTGACTTCATTTATCAAATTCGATTTTGGAGTTGTTTGGTTATTTTCACCCTTAACACCTTTAAGATTTTTAATAGTTACAGTATTGTCTTTAAATTCATTTTCTCCACAAATGACCGCAACGGATAATTCACGTTTATTTGCTAGTTCAAGCTGCTTTCCTAGATTTTTTTTAGCACTTAAAAATATCTCAGCGTTTATATTATTTTCTCTTAATAAATCGACCATCTCATAATAATTCTTCAAAAATTTTTGATCCATTACACAAATTAAAACTGGTTTTTGATCCTCTACTTTTATTTGATCCAGCTGCATTAATGCAAATAGTAATCGATCAACTCCAAAACTAATTCCTGTTCCTGGAACGTCAACCCCTCTGTATCTCGAAATAAGTTTGGCGTATGAACCTCCAGAACAAACACTGCCCAGATTTATTTCCTTACCTTTATTATTAGTGACTTTGAAATTTAGGTTAGTTTCAACTATAAAGTCAGAATAATAAGCAAGCCCCCTCACTATAGTAAAATTTGTTTTAACTTGTTTTAAATTTGATCCATATCCAAGAATCTCAAATATATCTTCTAATTCTTTTATTCCTTCTTTAGATAAAGGGTTTTTTAAAGTTTCTTTTAATTCTTTTAAATCTTTTATTTTAAGAAAATTTAATATTTGCGCTACTTGATCATCTGGTAACTCAGCTCCTTTAGTAATAGCTCCACTTTTATCTTTTCTCTCTTTTTTTAGTAAATCTTCAACTCCTTTTAAGCCAAATCCAGGTTTGTCGAGTTTATCTATAGCTCGAATAACTTTAGTTTGTTTTTCTTCAGAAATCTTTAATTCATTAATAAGCCCTTGGACTATTTTTCTATTACTTACATTGATGGTAAATTGATCTTTGGTTAATCCACAATCTGATAACGTGCTTGATATTAAATTGCAAAGCTCTGCATTTGCTTGGGCAGGATTTACATTTCCAACAATATCAAAATCTGCTTGCATAAATTCTCTATATCGACCGTTTCCTGCTTTTTCATTTCTAAATACATTTTGAATTTGGTATCGCTTAAAAATTGATGGAAGTTCTTGGTTGTTCTGAGCATAAAATCTTGCAAGTGGGCTTGAAAGATCGTAACGAAGAGTTATATCTTTTTCTCCATCTTCAAATGAGAATACATCAGACATAGGATTACCCTCATCTTCTGCCAAAAAAGATCCAATGTTTTCTGCGATTTCAAACGAAGGAGTTTCAAGAGCTTCTGCTCCAAATTTTATAAAATTATCCTCAATAGCTTTTAAAAGCTTTTTTTTAAGGAGAACTTTTTTACCCCAACGATCTTCAAATCCTGGAGGTAATCCAGGAACTAATTTATTTTTTTTGTCCATTTTTTGGTACCCGGGCTGAGAATCGAACTCAAACTTAAAGTTCCACAAACTTTCGTGCTAACCGTTACACCACCCAGGCATTCCTTGTTTTTATATTATTTTTGTGTGGATTAAAATTATATTATAAATAAATAGCCTATAGGCTATGGAAACACACTCTGTGAGAGTTGTTAAAGTCTACATTAAGTTTGATATTTATAATCATTCCTGTCTTTTAGACATAAATATGAAATATTCAAGTCATAAAAGACGGGGACCGATTACTATTTGCTTGTTAAACGGTGCTTTATTGATTTCTAAATTAATCTAATTTTTTTAAATTTACAGCTGAAGGGCCTTTTGGGCCATCCTCAAGTGTAAACTCTAATTTATCATTCTCGAAAAGCTTTTGAATTCCAGCTTCTCTTACTGCTGAAATATGTACAAACGCATCTTTTTCTTTGTCTTCTCTTTCAATAAAACCAAACCCTTTGGCTGGATTGAACCACTTGACCTTTCCTTTTAATGTACTCATCTTATTAATTATTCCTTTATTTGTTTATTTTCTTCTAAAGTTAATTTTTTTTCACAGAAATTCAAGATGTTTTGGTGGTGCCTCGGGAAGGATTCGCACCTCCGACACAAGCCTTTTCAGGGCTCTGCTCTACTCCTGAGCTACCGAGGCAAAAGTTATCCTCTAAAGATTATTCTGCCTTTTGTAAGGTCATAAGGTGTCATTTCAACTGTAACATTATCACCTTGCAAAACTCTGATTCTATTTTTTCTTAACTTCCCTGCAGTATGCGCGGTAACTTTTGCGCCATTCTCTAATTCGACCCTGAACATAGCATTAGGAAGTAAATCTATTACTTTTCCTTTAAATTCAAGTAAATCTTGTTTTGCCAATTTATTTTCTCCTAATTCTTTTTTTTACAGATTGAGCATGAGCCTCTAACCCCTCGTAATTTGCAAGAGTTATAACTGATGGTCCGAGACTTTCAATACCCTTTTTTGATAAGTTTATGTAAGAAATTCTTTTATAAAATTCATTAACACTTATTCCGCTTGAATATTTTGCAGAGCCACTAGTTGGTAATATATGATTTGTTCCGACATTATAATCAGTCATTGCCATAACAGCGTATTTTCCTAGGCATATTGAGCCAGAATTTTTAATCCTTGGTACAAAGAATTTGTAGTTCTTGACATTTAACTCTAAATGCTCAGGTGCAATTTTATTTACAATATTAATTATTTTATTATCTGTAGCTACATACATCAAAATTCCATTAGTCTTTAAGCTTTTTCTTGCTACAGATCCTCGAGGAATACTCTTTAATTGTTTTGAAATTTCTATTTGAATTTTATTTATTAAATTTTTATCTTTTGAAATCAAAATACATTGCGCTTGAGGATCATGTTCTGCTTGACCAATTAAATCACTAGCAGCCCACTCAGGATTTGAAAATTTATCACAGACAATAGTTATTTCAGAAGGTCCTGCGGTCATACCTTCAATTCCAACATCTCCAAAAACCTCTTTCTTTGCAGCTGCTACATATGAATTCCCTGGTCCCACTATTTTATCAACTCTTTTAATTTTTTTAGTTCCATAGGAAACTGCTGCGATAGCAGATGGACCTCCAATAGAATAAATTTCTTTAATTTTGCATTTTCGTGCAGCGTATAAGACAGCAGGATTTTGATTTCCCTTATAGCCTGGGTTTATCATTACAATTCTTTGAACTCCTGCAACAATTGCTGGTATTGCATTCATAAGCACACTTGATGGATAAGATACTTGCGAACCCGGAACATAAATTGCTACAGATTCTAGTGGTAAATATTTGTACTCAAGTTTATTTTTGAATTTATCTTTGTAAGAAATATTTTTAAATTTTTGCAAAGAGTGAAATTTATAAATTCGATTATAGGCCGTATCAATTGCTTTCTTAACCTTAGGATTTAAGGATCTTATTAATTTGTTAATTTTTGCAGGACTAGGAATGATTTTAGTATTTTGATTAAATCTTATTTCATATTTAATTAATGCTTTATCACCATTCTTTTTCACATCGTTAATTATTTTAGTCACTGAAATTTTATCAGGTTTTATATTTTTTCTTCTTTTAAAAATTAGATAATCTAAATTTTTATCGAAATTATTACTTTTACTATTTAATACTTTCATAATTATTTAATTTCATTTTGATCCTCAAGTCGTACTTCGATAGTCTCAGTTGTTAAAGCTATGTGAGCATTATTATCAAAGATAAGATTTATTTCATAATCATCATTATTTTTCAAATAATCGATTCCAATTAATTTTAAAACCAAATCTTTGTTATTTTGATTGATATTTTTTGATCTAACTTTATCAACAAAATCAAAACGACAAATGCTATTGATTTTCTTACCATCTTGATTGGTTTCAATTTTAGTTCTAACAATTGATAATAAAAAGACCTTATTGGATGAAAGGTATTTAATATCCTCAACTTTGACATTTGCACCTGAACTACAAGCGGAAATCATTTGCAATCCTTCTTGGTCAGTTGCAATTATATTTGCTAAATATTTATTCATTATTTTAATCTTTTAATTGTAACACCAATTTTTTGTAATTTATTTTCAATATTTTCATATCCTCTTTCTAGATGATAGACCCGTCCAACAATGCTTTTACCATTCGCAACCATTGCGGCTAATACCAAAGCAACACTGGCTCTTAGATCACTGGACATTAGTTCAGCCCCAATAAATTTAGTATTTCCTTCAATAAAGGCCTTATTATTTTTTATATTTATTTTAGCACCTAATCTTTGTAGTTCAGCAACATGCATAAATCTATTCTCAAAAATACTTTCAGTAATAGAACTTTTTCCATTACTCTTACACATTAATACCATTAATTGAGCTTGAAGATCTGTAGGAATACCTGGAAACTCTTTAGTTTTTATATTTTTAATAGATTTAATTTTATCTGGTCCTTTTATAAAGATTTTATTATTGGTTGTCTTAATTTTTGCTCCAACTTTTTTTAATAATTCTAATTCAGTATTAATTATTTTGGGGTCTAAATTTTTTATTTCTAGATTGCCTTTAGCAAGGGTTGCTGCCACACAAAAAGTACCTGCTTCTATTCTATCGGCCATTACAATGTGATTAGTTTGAGCTAAAGAATTTACTCCTACAATTGTACAAGTTCTTCCTGACCATTTAATATTTGCACCGGCTTTATTTAAAAATTTTGTTAAATCTTTAATTTCAGGTTCACAAGCACAATTCAAAAGCTTTGTACTCTTTCCTTTAGCTAAACATGCGGCAATTATTGAATTTTCAGTTGCGCCAACACTAATTTTAGGGAACTTAATTGTTTCCCCCTTAAGCTTTCCATTAGATTTTGCTAAAATATATCCATCTTTGATTATATAATTCATTCCCAATTTTTTTAATGCAGCTAAATGGTAATTTACAGGTCTTGCACCTATAAGACATCCGCCAGGTAGAGATATTTTAGCTTTATAAAATTTTGAAATTAATGGTCCTAAAACTAGTATTGAACCTCTCATTGTTTTCACAAGTGAATAACTTGCAAAAGTATTCATTTTTTTTCTATTAATAATTTTAGCAGTTTTTCTGTCTTTAGATAAAATTATTTTTGATCCAAGAGATTTCAATAAATTAAGCATAGTATTTATATCTCTTACCCTAGGTAAGTTTTTAATAATTACTGGTTTGTCAAATAATAAAGTTGCTGCAAGAATTGGTAGCGAAGCATTTTTTGAACCTGAGATTGAAACTTTACCCTTGATTTTACAAGGCCCATGAATCAAAAATTTATCCATTTAACTTATTTTGATTTTGCTAAAGTAATACCAGTTTGATTTTGATATTTTCCATTTCTATCGGCATAGGAAACCTCTGGCTGCTCTCCTTGAAAAAAAAGAATTTGTGCTGCCCCACTATTAGCATACAACCTTATCGAATTACTTGTATGGTTAGAAAATTCGAGAACCAACACACCATTCCAACCTCCTTCAAGTACTGTTGGTGGAACACCCAATCCACACCTCGCATATGTTGATTTTGCTGTAACAAGACCTGTAACATTTCTTGGCATTTTAAAATATTCAAGGCTAGAGGCTAGCGCAAAAGAATTGGGGGGAATTAGTATAGAATCTTCATTTTTTACTGTAATGAAGTTATCTTCACTAAAATTTTTCGGATCAGCAGTAGCTCCTTTTATGTTAGTAAATATTTTAAATTCAGATCCACAACGAAGGTCATATCCAAATGAATTTAGCCCGTGACTGATACCCTTTGAAATACTTTCACTAACAAATGGACTAATCATTTCTTGCCCTTCAGCTAATTTTTTGATTTGCTTATCGTTTAGTATCATTTTTCTTTCGATTTTTTTTTTGAAAAATTTTTCTTTTCTTTAAATTTTTTCGGAGCGCTAAACTCAAACGCTCATTTTTACTCTTTAAACTCATTCTTTATCAGGATTTGTAAGAAAATCTAATGTGATTGGTTTAGACGCGTCTAAAACTTTCTCTTTATTATCATCTTTAATAGGACCCTCTTTAGCTAATCGTTTTGCTTTTTTTTCAGCTAGTTTTTTTTCTCTTTTAGCTTGTTTTTCCATCAGCTTAGCGCTTTTAGTAGATTTATAATCGTAATGAATGCCCATAAATTCCTTTTGATAGGTATAAATCATATTCTTCAAAAAATTAAGGCAATAATTTGAAAAAAATGCTTTATTCTCAATAAAATACAATTTGTAATAATTGCTCTTGTAGTTAAATGGTATAACAAGTCCTTGGTAAGGACTAGTTCCCTGGTCAGTACAGGGTGGGAGCACCATTTTTAATTTACTTTTTATAAAACAATTTTCTTAAAAAAATTGTGATAATTACTAAACAAACAAAAATTACTAGCGGAATATAAATATCAGGTAAAAAGACTAAATCAAATAAACTTGGAGCTTCAATGTTTTGATCTATAACTTTTTCTAATCCACTACCCAATGCGCACATTAAAAAGATTTGGGGAGACACTC
>CABYCN010000015.1 GCA_902517455.1 uncultured Pelagibacteraceae bacterium | reverse complement strand
ACTCCATTATTAGTTCTTACCAAAGGATTAAAGTATGATAAAAAAAATAAGAAGCTTTTAACAATCTCAGATTTGTTAAAAAATAATTATAATGTAACCAATGTGTCAGTCTTAAAAGGACCATGTTTAGCTAAAGAATTAGCCAAAAAAAATAAAACAAGCGTGGTTGTTGCTAATAAAAATATTAAAATAGCCAAATGGATTGGAAAACTTATATCTACCAAGTATTATTTAACTGAATTTTCAAGAGATATTATTGGTATTGAAATCTGTTCAGCAATTAAGAATATATACGCAATGATCATTGGTTCAGGTCAAAATTTAAACACTAGATCAGATTTATTTCAAAAAAGTGCGAATGAGATGAAATTTTTGATCAAATATTTTAAAGGAGACGTGTCAACAATATTAGGGCTTGCAGGTATTGGTGATTTGTACGTAAGTGCTATTGGTGGAAGAAACAGTAAAATGGGAGACTTTCTTGGTAAAGGTTTTACATTTGCAGCAGCAAAAAAAAGGTTTATGCCTAAAGATACTGTTGAAGGCGAGCAACTGGCTAGAGAAATCGCTCCATATATCTTAAGAAAAATTGATAAAAAAAGAATTCCATTGATGTATCATTTGTTAAAAACAATCATACATAACAAAAAAATTTAATTTTTTTTAAAAAACTAAGAAGTTATTTTCAACTAGAAATCCAATTATAATACCTATTAAAAGTGCAATGATTAGTTTTTTTTTATCCACTAATTAAGATTTTTTACTTAGAGAAGATTTCAAATCTTTGTTATTCGAGGATTGTAATTTCAAACTCAATTTTTGTTTTATATTTTCCCATAACTTGGCCATCCCTAAAGGCTCGTAAATCATAAATATAATCATTAAACCGCCAAATATTACCTGTTCAATTGATGAAATAATTGTAGCATCAATAGCTCCATGAAATACGTTGTTTCCTATGGCATTTAAAAGAACTGGAAAAAGCAAAATAAATGCTGCTCCAATAAAAGCACCATTTATTGTGCCAAGTCCACCTAAGATACACATAAATAATATTTTAAAAGATAATTTAATATCAAAAGCGACTGGCTCAAGAGATTTAAGATAGCAAAATGCAAAAAGAGCACCAGCTACTCCACAATAAAACGCACTGATAGCAAATGCCTGGACTTTGGTTTTTAACAATGAAACTCCCATAGACTCTGCAGCGATATCCATATCTCTAACTGCCATCCAATTCCTGCCTGTACTTCCTCTTGCCATGTTCATAGCCAATAAAGTTAAAACTGTTGTAACAGCTAAACATACAAAATACATCGCTAATGGAGTTGTAAATGGTTTTCCTAAGATAACTATGTCTTGGGCAGTAATAATTCCTGATGAGTCGTAATTTTTAAACCAACCAAATTTATCTATCATCCATATGATAAAAAACTGTGAAGCTAGAGTTGCCACCATCAGATAAATTCCTCTTACTTTTAAACTTGGTAGACCAAACAAAATTCCAAAAGCTGCAGCAATCAAACCTGACACTATTAGTGAGCCTACGAAACCAAGGTCAGGCACTCGCAAAATAAGGTTAAACATTGCAAAAGCACCAGCAGCCATAAAGCCAGCTGCTCCTAAAGCTAATTGTCCCGTATAACCCATAACAACTTGTTGTCCAATCGTAGCTAAGGCTAAGCAAAGCCAAGGAATTAATATGGAGGTGTACCAATATTCTGTTGTAATAAATGTTGGTATTACTAGTACACTTAGAACCATACAAACAGCTAAGTTAATTAGGTCTTTTTTTGTGTAAGTCATAAAAACTGGTTTCATAAATTAAACTCTCCTAATGATTTTTTCTCCAAATAAACCTTCTGGTCTATATAATAAAAAGAATATTGCTAATACGTAAGGAGCCCATCCCTCAATTGCTCCTCCAAAAAATGGTCCAATATAAACTTCTAATACTTTTTCTGTTGCACCAATAATTAAACCACCTACAATTGCACCTGGAATAGATGAGAAACCACCTATAATTAAGACTGGTAAAGCTTTTAATGCTAAATCAACTAGAGCAAATTGAACACCGGCTCTTGCACCCCACATACACCCAGCAACTAAAGCTACAACTCCGGCAGCTGACCAAACTAATAACATAATATGTTTTAAAGGTATACCTATTGAACTAGCAGCACCCGCATCATCTGCTACAGCTCTCAAGCCTAATCCAATTTTTGTATATTTGAACAATAAAAACAGACCGATAATCATTAAAGCTGCCACTAATCCTGCAAAAATATCAAGCGCACTAATAAATAGTTTTAAATTATCAGCGATCCACGGTACTGGAAAGTCTCCAATACCTAAATCTAGTCTTCTTACTTCTACTCCCCATGCTGCTTGAGCAAGTCCTTCTAAAACATACCCTAGACCTATTGTAGCCATCAGCACTGTGTCTTCGCTAGCATTCATCAGAGGTCTTAAAACTAATCTTTCAGTACATAAACCAACCACTACCATCAAAAGAGCAGCCAAAATAAATGCAAGCACAAAAGGTATATTAAAATCTTGCATGAAACCACAAAAGGCAAGCACTGAGAAAAAAACCATAGCTCCTTGTGAGAAGTTAAACGTTGCTGAAGCTTTAAAAATTAAAACAAATCCTAAAGCGACTAGAGAGTACATCGTACCAGCAAGCAAACCGCCAACTACAACTTCCATGAAAAATAATAATTCATCAACCATATGTTTATCCTAGTGTTCTACTCCCAAATAAGCATCTATTACTTTTTGATTTGATCTAACTTCATCAGGTGTGCCATCACCAATAACTTTACCATAATCAAGCACAACCACTCTGTCTGATATATCCATAACTACTCCCATATCGTGCTCAATAAGCACCATAGTAGTACCTAGTTCATCATTTACTTTTAAAATAAATCTACACATGTCTCTTTTTTCCTCAACATTCATACCAGCCATAGGCTCATCTAATAAAATTATTGTAGAGTCTGTTGCAAGAGCTCGACCTAACTCAACTTTCTTTTGTAATCCATAAGGAAGTTTTCCAACTGGTGTGTCTTTAATATCTTCAATCTCTAAAAAACTAATTATTTCCTCTGATCTATCCCTGTTTAATTTTTCTTCTTTTTTTACTTTAGGAAGTTGCAAAGCGACCTCAAGAAAATTTGTTTTTGTGTGAAGTTTTCTTCCAACTAAAATATTATCTAAAACTGACATTCTTTTAAAAAGAGCTAAGTTTTGAAAAGTTCTAGATAAACCCATTTGAGCCATAATATTTGGGGTAATATCAGGTATTTGTTTTCCTTTGAAAGAAACAGTTCCTTGTTGAGGCTTATAAATTCCATTAATACAATTTAACATTGAGCTTTTTCCAGCTCCATTAGGTCCAATTATTGCTCTTACTTCGTGCTCAAGTACATTGAAAGAAGTGTCAGTTATTGCCTTAACACCACCAAAAGAGAGAGATATATTATTCACCTCTAATATTGGTTTTCCTATCTTAAATTTTCTTTCGTATTCCATCTTTAATTACTTCTTTTTGTTAAACTTTCTTCTTTAAGAACATCTCTAAAATTTTTTCTACCTTTCTTTGAAATTCCTAAATATAGTTCTTTCACTTTATCGTCATTTAATAAACTTTGCGCAGTTCCGTCTAGCATAACTCTACCTGTCTCAATGATATAGCCATAATCTGAATTTTTTAGTGCAACGTTAGTGTTTTGCTCAGCAAGTAAAATACTAACACCCTCTTTTGTGTTTAATTCTTTTACAATATTAAAAATCTCAGCAACTAACTGAGGTGCTAGACCCATTGTTGGCTCATCCAATAATAACATTTTTGGTTTAGCCATCATGGCTCTTGCAACTGCTATCATTTGTTGCTCTCCACCTGAAGTGAATGCTGCTTGACTTTTTCTTCTTTCTTTAAGTCTTATAAAATAAGTATAAATTTTCTCTAATTCTTGATTAATATCACCTTTAGATAATTTTCTTGAGTATGCTCCTGAAATTATATTTTCCTCTACAGTAAGGTGACCAAAACATCTTCTACCTTCTAAAACTTGGACCATTCCTAGCCCAACCATTTGCGAAGGAGTTTGTTTATTTATTGAGTTTCCATCATATTCAATTGAACCATTTGTAACCTTGCCTCTTTCTGAAGCTAACATAGTTGAAACTGCTTTTAATGTAGTACTTTTTCCTGCTCCGTTTGCTCCTAATAATGCAACTACTTTTCCTTTAGGAACTTTTAAAGATACATCGTGTAAAGCTAAAATAACATCATCATATCTGACCTCAATATTCTTTATGTCTAGAATGTTTGCTGAACTGTTATTCATTAGGCTTTCTTTTATATTAAATTAAATTTTTTTTAAAGGGGGAGTTTAAATAATTAAATTATTTAAACACCCCCTTAGATTAGTATTAATTTATCTCTAAATTAATTAACCACATTTTTTTGGTGTAATGTTGTTCTCTTTAGCAAATTTAGCTGCAGACGCCTCTACAAGACCTCTAATAAATGCAGGATCGCCTGGAGCTTCCCAACCAGTTACCTGATTGAATTTAGTTCCATCCCACTGCATTACAGCAAACTTACCAGCACCCTCATGATTGGCACAAGAAATAGAGAATGGAGCTAACATCCCGTCAACACCTAACTCTTTCATTCTTGCTTCATTCATGTTGATAGCTTCGTAACCATCTCTGAACTCAGCACCAGTAACTGCCTTACCAACTTTGTTGTGCATTTTTTGAGCATTTCTTAAGCCCTCAATCCACATTACAGCAGCACCTAGTCCTCTGTTCCAGTAAACTGAACCAATCCTATTTGGATCAGCTAAGTTACCTTTTCCAGCACCATATACTTTATCTTTGATGTCTTTAACTAATGGATATTCTCCTGGTAAAGCGTTTGCAACAGCATAAGTTCCTTTAGCTGCATCACCCGCTGGATACATATCCTCTTCAGCAGCACCGAATGTTACGTACATCATTCTATCTCTTGGGAAATTAATTCTAGCAGCATTAGTCATTGCTGTTGAATTCATTCCAGAACCTGCTCCCCAAAAAGTAACCCAATCAGGTTTTTCTTTTCTGATTTGCAGCCACTGAGATTGTTGTTCCAGACCTGGAGGTGGGATTGATATTTCAATTAACTCAACTCCCCAGTCTTTACAAATTTTTCTCATTGCTGGTAATGGCTCTCTACCGTAAGCAGAGTCAATGTGTAAGTGAACGATTTTTTTACCTTTCATCTTATCGATTCCACCCTCGATCTGTGCCATAAACTTCAATTTAACAGCTATTTGTGACCAGTAATGACTTGCAGCATTAAATACCCAAGGCCAAACTCGTCCATCAGCTCCATCAGTTCTTCCATAACCATATTGAGCTAACACGACATTATCTTTTGCCATACGGTTAATAACTGCATAAGCACCTGGTGTTCCTAAAGTGTCAAATACAACTATTCTTTGACCATCTTTTTCTAAAAGTCTTTGATAGCACTCAACTGTTTTGACCGCATTATATTCCGTTTCACACTCTTGCCATGTAAGCATTACTCCATTAACCCCACCTGTCATATTGACATAATTCATATAATCAATCTGTGCCCCGTAGTAACCTGTACCCATTGCTGAGTAAGGACCAACACGGCTACTTGCTACTGGAAAATATTGTGTTTCAGCACCAAATACAGTTTGAGGTAAAGCAAGTGTTGAAAATAAAGCTACAACTACTGTTAAAGTAGATGTTAGCTTTCTAATTATATTTGCTAACATTTTTCCTCCCTGTTTTATTTCGTTATGTTAATCATTATTATTTGATATGATCTAATCACATGGCATAAGTTTCTGCAAATAATAATAAATTTCAATCAACTTGAGATTGAAAATTTTATTGAAACTTTAGAACAAACCCTCGGTTTGACCCTTATTATTAATTCTGATATTATTAGCCGCAGGTACTTTTGGTAACCCTGGCATCGTCATTATTGACCCACAAACAACAACCACAAATTCTGCACCAGAGGATAATCTTACTTCTCTGATAGGTATTTCATGATCAGATGGCGCACCTTTAAGCTTTGGATTAGTAGAAAAACTATACTGAGTTTTTGCAATACAAACTGGCAAATGTCCATAACCACTATCCTCAAATTTTTTTAGTTCTTTTTTAACATCATCACTTCCGGTAATTTTATTAGACTTATAAATTTGCTTCGCAATCAGCTCAATTTTATCCCATAATTTTAGTTCATCTTTATATAAAAAATTAAATTTATTTTCTTTCATTTTACAAATTTTTACAACTTTCTTAGCAAGATCTGTTATACCACTGCCACCTTTGGCCCAATGTTTACATTCGCTCACTTTAACTTTTTGGTTGTTACAAAATTTTAAAACAGCATTTATTTCATTTTTCGTATCTAGAGCAAAATGATTTATTGCAACTATCGGCTCTAGACCAAATTTTTTTATGTTTTCGATATGCCTTTCTAAGTTTACCAAACCCTTTTCCACGGCATGAATATTTTCTTTTTTTAATTCTTTTTTCTCGACATCTCCATGCATTTTTAAAGCTCTCACAGTTGTTACAATTACAACACAGCTTGGAATTAATCCTGATTTTCTACATTTAATATTTAAAAATTTTTCAGCACCAAGATCTGCACCAAATCCTGCCTCAGTGACCACATAGTCAGATAATTTTAATGCTGCTTTAGTCGCAATAACAGAATTACAGCCATGTGCGATATTTGCAAACGGACCCCCATGAATAATTGCTGGGTTATTTTCCAAACTTTGAGTTATATTTGGTCTTATCGCCTCCTTAAGTAAAACTGTCATTGGGCCATGAGCATTTAGATCTTTTGCATACAAGGGTTCTCCATTCCTGTTATAGGCTATTGTGATATTACCTATTCTTTTTTCTAAGTCTTTTAAATCATTAGAAAGGCAAAATATTGCCATTACTTCTGATGCTACTGTAATATCAAAACCATCGACTCTCTTGAAATCTTTTGCAACACCTTTAGTATTTATATCAATAAATCTTAAAGCTCGGTCATTCATATCTAGAACACGTTTCCAAACAATTTTTTTTTCATCTATATTAAGTTTGTTCCCCCAGTAAATATGATTATCAATCATTGCAGATAATAAATTGTGAGCTGATGTGATTGCGTGGAAATCACCAGTAAAATGTAGATTTATTTGTTCCATAGGAACTACCTGTGCATAACCCCCTCCAGCAGCACCTCCTTTCATTCCAAATGATGGACCCAAACTAGGTTCCCTAAGACAAACAATAGATTTTTTTCCAATTTTATTTAATCCATCATTTAAACCAACTGAGGTTGTTGTTTTTCCTTCTCCAGCAGGAGTTGGAGTGATTGCTGTAACTAAAATCAGTTTACCGTCACGTTTTTTTTTTAGTTTTTTTAAGAATTCAAGATTTATTTTAGCAATATGTCTACCCATAGGACTAAACGCACTACTTTTGTCTGGAACATTAATTTTAGATAAAATTTTTTTTATAGGTTTCATTTTAGCTTTTCGAGCGATTTCTATGTCTGATTTTATTTTAGTCATTGAAAATTTAATTTATAAAATTGTTTGATTAGTATCTCTTTTTAATCTATTTGGAAATATTTAAAAAACCGTATATGAGATATAGGTACATTAATATTCATTTGAATTATTTTTTTGTTTTTAAAAAATATTTTCAATCTCGCGTTGCAATATAAACTCCTATGCTAGTAATCAAAAAGCCAATAAGATCTAAATTTGTTAAATTTTCATCTAAAAAAAACCAAGCCATAAAAGCTGAAGTTGCAGGTATTAAAAAAAATATTGAGACAGTTTTATTTGCAGAGTTTTTTTTAATTAAATACATCAATATTGTAAAAGCTCCAAATGATACTAAAAATATCTGATGACCCATTGCTATTATAAATGTTTGTGAAAAATTAATATAAGGTTTAGCAATAAAAATTATTATCAAAATGTGAAAAAAACAACCACCTACAGCCTGATAAAAATTATTTACTGGTAAAGGTAAATTGTTACTTAGTTTTTTTTGCCAAATTGTTGATACGGTAATCGCAACTAATGCAATTATTGTTGCTACTAAACCTAACAAAGGTATATCTGAACCAACATCTAAACCTAAAACTAATGTGGCACCAATAAACCCGAGTAAAGCTCCAATCCATTGTTTTTTATTTATTTTTTCATTGAGCATGGGCACACTTAATATATTAGTCAAAATTGGCTGAAGTGTTACTATTAGGGCAGCTAACCCTGTGGGCATTCCAATTGAGATAGAATAAAATACACCACCCAAATATAATCCATGAAAAAGAACTCCAGTTAAAACCGACTCAATAAATTTTTTTTTTGGAATAATAATGGAATATTTTGAATAGACTGAAAATAAATAAAACCCCAATGAAACAATAAAAAATCTAAATGCTAATGCTGCAAAAGGATCACTGTTATCAATCAACGGCTTTGTGGTTATAAAAGCAGAGGACCAAAGAATAACAAATATAAATGGAAAAATTTTAACCATCTTATTTTATAATCTAAAAACTCTAAGTAATTTACAATTTTTTAACCCATTTTAGACTATTTCTTATTTGTCATATTTGAGCAAATCACCTAGAGTTACCAGATGATTATTAAGATTTGTAGAATATTTTTAATTTCTATCTCGTTTATATTTTTAACGGGCTTTGTACAGTTAACGTCTTTACTAGGACCTGCTGTTACTATTTTTTCTTCAGGTGATATTTTTAGAGCTGGTGGTCAATTTATCATTGATAAACATGTTAAACAGACAACTGGTAAAAATTCTTTAACACTAGTCAAAGATGAGGTTATTAAAAAAAATGATCAAAATAATTTAAATAAAGAACTAAAAAAATTAATAGAAAAAAGAATTAAGATTACTCGCAAGAAGTTAGACTTAAAAAAATTCAATCAGTAATTTTTAAAACAATTAAATTTTTTTGATTGGTTTCTAGACACCATAATTCATAGCTTTCACACATACGCCATAAATGATCAAACGCTCTTTGTGATATTTTAAGAGGAGATTTATTTTTAGTATAATATAATTCTGGAAATACAACTAATTGTTTAATCATCATATCTTTTTGAATCTTGAGTAATTTCAAAGTTTCATTGGGAATTTTTTTATTAGTTTTTTTATCAATAAAATTATTTTTCCTCATATTTTCAAACCATTCCTCGTGAAAATCACCACTACTAATTTTTATATAGGTTTTAGAACCTATAAAAGATTTAATAGCTTCAATGGTGGAAAAATTAGGATTTTCAGTTTTTATTTTAGAAATTTCTAAATATATTTTTTCAGCTACAAACAAAACATATGGCCTATCTTCAAATTGCATTATTTTTTTTTACTTTATTCATTGCTGAAATGGCCAAGATAAGGTTGGGATCTAGAAATATTTTTGAAGATTTAACATTTTTAAATGATTTAAATGCAAATATTGCTATAGGAAGTTCTGTACACCCTAATATTATTTTTTTACACTTTTGTTTTAATAAGTAATTAATAGCAGGTTTTATAGATTTTTCAGCTGCACGAACGTTTCCCATTTTAACGAACCTAATTGCTTTATTAACAGAACTTTTTTGTAAATTTTTTGGAGTGAGCAAAATTTTAAAATCTTTGTCAAAAAATTCATTATAAATTCTGGTTTTTATAGTTCCTTCTGTTGCTAAAAGGCCAATCTTAGATTTTATTTTACAAGTTTTTTTTGTATATTTGAAAACTTCTTTAGGCATATTAATAATTGGTATTTTAATTCTTCTTTTCAAATCTTTGTACCAATAGTGAGCAGTATTACATGGGATTACAATAAACTTACACTTATCTTTCTGAAGAAGTTTACATCCTTTTAATAAACTCTCAAAAACTGAAATATATTTTTTTTTACTTTTTTGATTTGATAAATTACTTGTATGAACGCCAATAGATTCTGGCCTTCCAGGAATATTCGATTTATTGTATAATAAAAATAAAGGATACTCTTGATCAATTTTACCCCTATTTAAAATCGCAAGTTTGTTGCAGAAATCTAATCCTGCTTGAGTACCCATACCACCGAGAATACCAATCATTATAAATCTTTTTATAAAAAAAAATTAATTTAACAAGTTTTTATTGGCTAAAAAATGATTTGTTTATTAATCAAACAAATAAATTGAATAGCCAATAAATGATATTGTGAAAATTATGCAGTTTTTAAGTTAACTGCTGAAGGACCTTTAGGACCATCTTCAACATCGAAAGTCAATGATTGACCTTCATCTAAACCGTTCATACCAGCATCTCTTACAGCTGAAACATGTACAAACACATCTTTTTCCTTATCTTCTCTTTCAATAAAACCAAAACCTTTGGTCGGATTGAACCACTTTACTTTTCCTTGTAGACTCATATTTTTTCTTCTTAGTTTTTGTTATGTTAATTTATTACTTATAATTAAGTAATCCGACTTTCTTTATAATTTAGAGAGATTTGTCAACAAAATTGATGATTAATGTCTTTTTTTTTAATTAATCGTTGTTTATTAGTTTTGTTAGATATATTGAATTTATATCCTCTTTATAATGACTAAATGGTTTGCATTGTTTAAAATTACATTTTTCAAAGAGTTTTCTAGCCGGAATAAAAAATTTACTAGCTCCTGTCTCAATACTAATCTTATTTATTTCAAGTTTTTTGGCTTCTTCGATTAAATAATTTATGACTCTAACCCCATTACCTTTATTTCTAAAATTATCATGAATTCTTATTGATTTAAATTCTCCGTGTCCTTTTTCTAAAAATTTTAAAGCTCCGCACCCCAATAACTGATCATTTTCCCAAAGACTCCAAAATTTAATCGATGGAACTTTTAAACCAGGAATATCCAAAACATGAGCACTACCTTTTGGAGAAGCCTCTCTAAGTTCGACGAAATGTTTTTTTAAAAGATCATTAACCTCTGAATGGTCAAAATTTCCCTCAATTGATTTTATCATTTATATAAGTTTTGTGATATGACCCATTTTTCTTTTTTCTTTAATTTCCTTTTTGAGATAATCATAAAAAAATTCATTATTTTCAAATTTTTTATTTCCTTTAAATTGATTTATTTGCGTACCTATTAAGTTTATCATTTTTGCATTTGAAATTTTTTTTAGTGGAATTTTTTTTAGTGAACAAACTGCTCTGATATGATTTTCAAATTGACTTACATTATAAGCATTAATAGTTAAATGACCTGAATTATGAACCCTAGGTGCTATTTCATTGACATATAGATTTTCATTTCTATCAATAAAAAATTCAACACAAAGTGTACCTATATATTTTAACTCTTCAGCAATTCTTATTGACCAATCCTTTGATAAATTAAATATTTTTTCGTTAATATCTGCTGGAATTTTTGAAAATTTAAGTATTTGATCTTCATGTGTGTTTTCTATTGGCTCATATATTTCGTAATCGTTGTTACCAAATCTAGTTATGATTACTGAAATTTCTTGTTTTAGTTTAACTAATTTTTCAAGTATATATCCTTTTGAAAAATCAATATTAATTTTTTTTATGTCTTCTATTTTTTTAATTGGAAATTGACCCTTACCATCATAACCAAGAGTTGTTGTTTTTAAAATTCCTGGAAGAAAATCTTGTAAAGTCTCTAAATCCTGTTTTTTTTCAACTAATACATATCGTGTTGTTCTTATATTTAGTTTATTTATAAAATCTTTTTCAGCTAATCTGTGTTGAATAAGTCGGTTTACAGACGGCTTAGGTAAAACTAATTTTAACTTATTTATTTCATTGAGAGTTTCAAAAGGAATATTTTCAAATTCATAAGTTATAACATCTGCTTTATCAGCAAATTTATAAATTTTTTCTTTATTACTGTAATCACCATGAATAAATTCATCGCAAAAATTTTGTGCTGGCGCATTAACATCGTCGCAATAAATAGTTGTTTTTATACTGAGTTTTTTTGCAGCTTCACAAAGCATACTGCCTAACTGTCCACCACCAATAATTCCAAGGTTTATTACTGACATAGTATAATTATTTAGGTTTCTTTTTTATAGACTTTGTCTGAGATATCCTCCAGTTATTCAACTTTTTGTTAACACTAGGATTAGAATTGGCAATTATCGAACATGCAAGTAAGGCAGCATTTACTGCTCCATCCTGACCTATTGCAAGGGTTCCCACTGGAATTCCTTTTGGCATTTGAGCTATTGAGAGTAAACTATCCAAACCCTTGAGTTTTTTACTTTCAATTGGAACTCCTAAAACAGGCACTGTCGTTAAAGCAGAAATCATCCCTGGCAAATGTGCTGATCCTCCTGCGCCAGCTATTATAACTCCTATATTGTTTTTGAAAGCTGAACTAGCAAACTCAAACATACGTTTTGGAGTTCTGTGTGCAGATATAATTTTAGTTTCATATTTTATACCCATTTTTTTTAGAATTTTTTCGGCTACTTTCATTGTTTTAAAGTCTGATTGACTGCCCATGACAATTGAAACTTTAAGATTTTTTTTCATATTAATGATATTTATCTGCTAAAACCTTATTTCAAAATTAGGTAAAAATTTCAATAAAATAAATAGTTTCAAAAACATATTTATATGATTTATGATAGCTTATACTTAGTGCAGTAGAAACAGTCAGATAGATAATGATTAAAAATGAAGAAATTGATGAAAAAAATTTAAAAGATTTAGATAATATATGTGATGAGTGTCAAAAAGAGGATGAAAGTGTTTCGCAAAATCTTATTTTAACTGGTTTTAAAATTTGTAAGTCTTGCAGAGTTTCAAAGACTATTTTTCCAATTTAAATATGATTTATAGGTAGAGCATTCATTCTACTCATTACAAAAGAAATTGATAAGAATGCTATAATTAAAAAAGATAAAAACACAATTCCAAAAGATTTAAAGTTCGACTTAAGGTTTAAAACATGTTTTGTTGAAATTATTAATGCAGCAAAAATCCAAAATTGAGTTAAAAATATAATAGGAATCATTAAATCAGGAGTTATTGCGAAAAATCTCAATAAACCTGGCGCATGCGCAAAGCCAATTGCTGTTAATACCTTTTTAAAAGAAACTTTTGTTTGTCTATCAGGAAATAATTTTACACCAATCACAAATATGAGTATTGCCCAAACAAACCATGTAAGTATAGCTGTGAGACCCGACAAAGCTATAGCTGTTTTGATAACAGTATTAGCCGCGACAGCACCCGCAATACCATCTAAAATCATGATAAGTCCTGCAAAATATATTGAAGCTTCACCAAAATTTTTATTGTCACTATAAAGTGATCTATCTAATTTGATAGATCTAAAAATTATATTAAGAAATTCACCAAACATTTATTTTTCTTTATTTTTTTGTTCTTTATATGAAACAATCAATGGAAATAATATTAAAGCAATAGCTATTATAAAGCAAATTACTATTATGAAAACTTTAGACATGTAAAATCATATAGGAGTCGGATTACTCTTTTAAAAAAAACTTATCTAGCCTTTTACAACTTCTCTAGTATTGGCATTGAAAGACTCTTTAAAAGGAATATCAACTACAACTGCATCTACAGGTATACCTGGTTTATCTGAGTATTTTTCAGGTAAATGAACTTTAAATTTGGTTCCAAGCTTTCCTTTTGGAAATCCGTTAGCGTTTAGTGTTCCATCAAATGGAACATATCCCATTGCAATATTGATTTTCTTTTCTGGATGATACCAAGGAGAAGTAATAAAACCTACAGGATCCCCTCCATCTTCATTAGAGATTAACCAGAAATCTGGTGCATAATCGTCAATTGGCTTGCCTCCTAGTTCAAGACCAACCAGTTGAAGTTTATAAGGTTTATTTCCAGCTGTAAGATCCTCCTTCATTT
>CABYCN010000014.1 GCA_902517455.1 uncultured Pelagibacteraceae bacterium | reverse complement strand
AGCAATCAATCAAAAGTTTGGCAGCAAGCTCTTAATAGAGTGCACGTTCAAAAAAGTATTTTGTTATATTGTTTCGGAAAACTAAGGTAGTGGTAAAGGACTGTCTGAGTTTTGGTTCAGATATTTAATTACTGAAGCTCTATCTTTTTCTTTTCTTAATCCAGCGAAAGCCATCTTTGTTCCTTTGATCCATTTGGCAGGTTTGATTAGATAACCGTTAAGCTCCTCAAAAGTCCACTCTTTATTATAAGATGCCAATGCTTTTGAATATTTATAATCCTCAACTACACCAACTTTTCTTCCAACCACATTGTATAAAGCAGGACCAATATTATTTTTTCCACCTTTAACAATCGAATGACAAGCGGCACATTTTTTGAAAATTTTCTCTCCATTTGCTATATCTCCTAAAGACATCAATTTAGCAATATCTAATTTTTCCTCTATCGCTTCAGTTGCTGAACTTGAGCTACTAGCAATTTGTTCAACATCGACTTTATATCCAGGTGTCTTTGGCTTTTCAACATAGAAGACTATATTTGAAACCTTACCAATACCAATTACTAAAAGTACAACCAATAGAATAGCTGCAATTATTTTATTTATTTCAAAAGAATCCATTTTATAAAAGTTTATTTTGAACGTATAACATTATAATTTAAAAATTGCTTACATTTTAATGTACAATTTTGCCTCTGCTTATAATGTAATCAGGATTAAAAAAATAATGAAAACATTAATTATAATTCCTTCTAGAATGTCGGCAACTAGGTTGCCAGGAAAACCGCTGATTAAAATTAATGGTTTATCAATGATTTCCCATGTTTTTAAAAAGGCAGAGGAGGCAAATATTGGAGAAGTTTATGTTGCTACTGAAGATCAGGAAATAATTGATGATGTAAAACAAAACGGGGGGCGAGCAGTTATGACCAGCAATATGCATAAAAGTGGGACAGATAGGATCTTTGAAGCATTAAAAATTTTGGGAAAATTAGAAGTTGATTTAGTAATAAATCTTCAGGGAGATGAGCCATTAATGAATATAAATGATATAAGGAACCTTCATAAACATATGGTCAAATCAAATTCTGAAATTGGAACTTTAGCGGCAAATATTTTGAATAAGAATTTGTACCAAGACCAAAACGTTGTAAAGGTAATAACTAACCTAGACCTGAATAAAGCCGAATTTCCGGAGGCTGTAAATTTTTCAAGAAAAATATCTTCTGAAAATAAAAAAACTTATCATCATTTAGGTATTTATTGTTATAAATTAGAAACTCTTAAAAAATTTGTTTCTTTTAATCAATCTCAGAATGAAATTCAAAATAAACTTGAGCAATTAAGGGCTTTAGATAATAATATTAAAATAAACGTAGCGCTTGCAGAGCAATCTCCAGTTGGAGTTGATACTAAGGACGATTTAGTGGCTATAAAAAAAATTATGGAATATAAGTCTTGATGAACAAAATCTATTTTCAAGGAAGCTACGGAGCATACTCCCATCTCGCAGCTTTATCGATTGATAAAGATGCAGAAATACTTCCATGTAAAACTTTTGATGAGTGCTTTTTAAGAGCCTCTAAAGACCATGACTCAAAAATTATAATTCCTGAGTCAAACAGAATTACTGGGAATATAGGTATTGAATATTTGATATTTCAATATAGGTTAAACATTTATTGCGAGTATTTCCAAAAAGTAGAACATAATTTACTAGGCGTTCCTGGTACCAAAATTTCTGATATAAAAGAAGTATATTCACATGGTCAGGCTTTATCTCAATGCTCTAAATTTATAAAAGCAAATAATTTCAATGAACAAGTAAGAGCAGATACAGCTGGATCTGCTGAAATGATTTCGATCAATAAAGATAAATCAAAGGCAGCAATAGCATCCTCGTTAAGTGCTACTACTTATAATTTAGAGATTGTAAAAAAAAATATAGAAAATGATAAGGGCAACTATACAAGATTTTTGTTAATGGGAAAAAATATTTCCCAACCCGAATTCGGCAAAAAAAAATATATTACCTCTTTTTTATTTAAGCTTAAAAGCAAACCCGCAGCCCTTTATCAATCTTTAGGAGGATTTGCTATTAATGGAGTTAATCTCACTAAATTGCAAAGCTATCCTGAAAAAAATACTTTCAACTCTTTTTTCTTTTTATGCGACCTTGACGGACATATAGAGGATCTTAAGGTACAAAAATCTTTAGAAGAATTAGGATTACACTGCCAAGATTTTCACGTTCTGGGTGTTTTTGAGGCAGACAAACAAAGGGAAAAATAAATCTTAATCTTTTCTTGTGGATTAGAAATCATTACTGTTATAATACTTGTGGAGGCTAGAGGTGGGTGCTGCTTGAACCCGACCAGATCTTAACGGAAGCAGTCGTAGAGACAGTTATTCAGGTTCTAGTCTCCTAGGGATTACAAATGAACAAAAATTCTAAAGTTTTAGCATTAAAATACAGACCAAAGAACTTTGATGATTTAATTGGTCAGAATGTTGTTGCTGAGACGATTATTAATTCAATTAAAAATAACAAAGTACCTAATGCTTATTTATTTACTGGGATAAGAGGAGTTGGCAAAACCACTACTGCTAGAATAGTAGCAAAATCTTTAAACTGTTCAAATGGAATAGAAAATTTATGTAAGGACAATTTTTGTGAAAATTGTAATGCAATAACTAATTCTAGCCATATAGATGTCTTGGAGATGGATGCTGCCAGCAAAACAGGCGTGGATGATGTTAGAGATTTAATTGAATTTTCTAGGTATGGACCAACTTCTGCTAAATATAAAATATTTATAATAGATGAAGTTCATATGCTAAGTAAGCAGGCTTTCAATGCACTACTTAAAACTTTAGAAGAACCACCACAATACGAAAGTGGAGGAGGATTAAAATTTATATTTGCGACTACTGAAATTAAGAAAATACCGATCACTGTCGTGTCGAGGTGTCAAAGATTTGATTTATCAAGAATTAAATCTACTGAATTATTTGAGTTTATAAAAAAAATAAAAGATACTGAGAATGGTAAAGTGACTGACGATGCTTTAAAATTAATTGTGAAAATATCTGAGGGCTCAGTCAGGGATGCGTTATCTTTGTTAGACAGGGGAATGTTGGCAGTTGAGAATTCAGAAGAATTAAATTTGACTAAAGCATTAAAAATCTTTGGATATTTTGACAGATCTCAATTAATTAATTTATTTAAATTAATTTTAGAGGGTGAAGAGAATAAAGTTATTGAAATTTACAGGAAAATTTACGACCAAGGTGTAGAACCAAAAATTTTTATAAACGATTTTTTAGAGTTGATCTATTATTTTAAAAATATAAATTTTTTAACACCAGAGAGCACAAATTTTTCATTAAACGATGAAGAGTTTTCAAAAATTAAAGAGACATCTAATAATATAGACAATGAAATATTAATATTGTTTTGGCAATTTACAATTAGAACTCTTGGGGAATTAGATATTGTCTCAAATCAAAATTTATCAATTGAAATGCTTTTACTCAGACTAATGTATATTAGCTCTTCAAAAATTAATAATCAAAATATTATAAAAAGAGACTCGATAAAATCAGATGAAAAAGAAGGATCTATATTAGACTCTAAAAAAGAACCAATTAATCAAATCAAAAATATTGCCCAAGAGAAAAAAAATAAACCTGAGATACAAAGAGATATTAAAGCTGAAGAAAAACTATCAATCGAGTCATTTGAAAAATTGATTGAAGTTTGCACAAATAATAAAGAAATGAAACTTAAATTTGAGTTAGAAAAAAATGTAAATCTAGTAAGTTTTGAAAAAAATAGAGTAGAGATATCTTTCAATGATAATATTGATAAAAATTTTGTAAAAGATCTATCTTTAAAACTTTTTGAGTGGACAGGTCAGAGATGGATAATCACATTTAGTAAAACCAAAGGTGCACAATCAGTAAAAGAAAAAGAGCAAAATTTAAAAGATGAACTTCTAGAAAAATCAAAAAATTCAGAAATATATAAGACTGTTTTAGAAAAATTTCCTGATGCAAATTTAATTGAGACAATTCAAAAAAAAAATGAGGAAAAATAATTGACTGATTTTAATAAAATTTTAGACAAAGCAAAAGAGCTTGAGGCTAAAATGAAGCAAAGCCAAGAAAATATTAAAAAAATAAGAGTGGAAGGAGTTTCTGGATCCAACTCGGTAAAAGTGACTTTAGATGGAGAAGGTGAAATGCAAAAAATTGAAATTTCTGATGAAATGTTAAAAGAGGACAAAACTATTCTTGAGGATTTAATTGTAGCGGCTCATAATAATGCTAAGGCTCAACTTAAAAATAAAACAAATGAGGAAATTACTAAAGCAACTGGAGGTCTAGGAATTCCAGGATTTAAATGGCCCTTTTAGATAATGAAAAAGATAGATGAAATTGAGGATTTAATTAAGCTAATTTCTAAACTTCCAGGATTAGGTCCGAAATCAGCAAAAAGAATAGTCTTAAAATTGATAAATAATAGAAATGAAATTGTTAAGCCAATGGCCAATATATTAGCTAAAGTCTATAAAAACGTTACCAGGTGTAATTTGTGTGGGTCTTTAAAATCAAATTCAGAAGGTTGTATGAATTGCGTACATACAAATGGAAAATTTAATAAAATTTGTGTTGTAGAGGATATTGCAGATCAATGGTCAATAGAAAGCTCAAATATTTTTCAAGGATATTTCCACATTTTAGGTGGTACTCTATCCTCAGCAGGACAAAGAAAAGAGGATTTATTAATTAACTCTTTAGTAGAAAGAGTGAATAGAGATAAAATTGAAGAAGTAATTTTAGCTACAAGTGCAACTGTTGAAGGTCAAACAACTGCATATTATATCCAGGATAGTCTTAAAAATTCGAAGACAAAGATCACAAAACTAGCCCAGGGTCTTCCTGTCGGAGGTGAAATTGAGAGTCTTGATGATGGTACTTTGTTTTCTGCGTTTAAGAATAGATCTAAACTTAATTCTAATTAAGTTTTTTTTTTAATCTATTTAAATGCAAGAGGGGTTCAGTATAACCAGATGGTTGATCTTTACCTTTAAAAATTAGATCACACGCAGTTTGAAAAGCCAAAGAATTTTCATAACTATCGCTCATTTTTTTATATTTTCTATCATTTGAATTTTGTTTATCAACAATTTTTGCCATTTCTCTCATTATTTCCATTACTTGAATTTTTGTTGTTACTCCATGATGAATCCAATTTGCAATATGTTGGGATGAAATTCTCAAAGTAGCACGATCCTCCATGAGTCCAACATTATTTATGTCTGGAACTTTTGAACAACCTACACCTTGATCAATCCATCTTACAACGTATCCTAAGAGTGTCTGAGCTGAGTTTGATATTTCAGAATTAATTTCATCAACTGACCAATTAGTTCTGTCTGCTATTGGAATTGTCAAAAGATCATTTAATTCAGCTTTTTCGCGATTTAAAATCTTTTTCTGCTCGTTAAAAATATCTATCTGGTGATAGTGTAGGGCGTGCAAGGAGGCAGCTGTAGGGGAAGGTACCCATGCGCAGTTCGCACCAGCTTTTAGATGATTAATTTTTTCGTTTAACATTTCTTTCATTTTATCTGGCATTGCCCACATACCTTTACCAATTTGTGCTTTTCCAGAGAAACCACATTTTAAACCTATATCAACATTATTATTTTCGTAAGCTGAAATCCATTTTGATGTTTTCATATCACCTTTTTTAATCATTGGCCCAGCTTCCATTGAAGTATGCATCTCATCTCCAGTTCTATCTAAAAAACCAGTATTAATAAAAAAAACTCTATTTTTTAAAGTTCTTATACATTCTTTTAAATTTGCTGAAGTTCTTCTTTCTTCATCCATAATTCCAATTTTGCATGTATATCTTTTTAAATCGAACAGATCCTCAACCTTTGAAAAAATTAAATCTGTAAACTCAGTTTCTTCTGGACCGTGCATTTTGGGTTTCACAATATAGATAGATCCCTTTTTAGAATTTCTCTTTTTTTTTAAGTCGTGAAGTGCCGCTGCAGTTGTGAAAAATGCATCCATAATTCCCTCGGGCACTTCGCTCCCGTCTTTTAAAATAATTGAGGGATTTGTCATTAGATGGCCTACGTTTCTGATAAGCAAAAGGCTTCTACCATGCAATTTTAAATTTTTACCTTCTCTAGAGATGTAACTTCTATCTGGATTTAATTTTCTTTCTAAATTTTTACCATTTTTCTCAAATTGAATTTTTAAATCACCTTTCATTAATCCGAGCCAGTTTCTGTAGCATGCAACCTTATCCTCTGCATCAACTGCAGCCACACTATCCTCATTATCGCAAATTGTTGATATAGCTGACTCTGCGATCACATCACTTATTCCTGCTATATCGTGAGCAGCACTAAAAGCTCTTGGGTTTATTATTATTTCAAAATGAAGATTATTATTTTTAAGAATCACTGCGCTAGGTTTGTCTACATTTCCACGATAACCTATAAATTTATTTATATCTTTAAGTTTATATTCATAATCGTCTTTTAAAATGATTAAGTCTTTATTTGAAATTTTTAAGCCAGCGATATTTTTCCAACTTGTTCCCTCGATAGGAATATATTTATCAAAAAATTCTCTTACATATTTAATTACTTCTTGTCCTCTAAGAGGATCATATCTTTCACTCCCCCCTTCATCTGATTCAATTATATTGGTTCCGTATAAGCTATCATATAAACTTACCCATCTCGCATTAGCAGCATTTAGAGCGTATCTTGCATTCATAATAGGTACCACTAATTGCGGCCCTGCAATTTGGGCAATTTCTTCATCAACATTATTAGTTTCAATTTTGAAATCTTCCCCTTCTTCCCTCAAGTAGTTTATGTCTTTTAAAAATTTTTTATATTCCTCAATTGCAATTTCTATTCCTTTATTTTCAATATGCCAATTATCAATTTTTGTTTGTAAATCTTCTCTTATCTTTATCAAATTTTTATTTTTTTCGGCTAACTCATTAATTACACTATCAAATCCTAACCAGAATTTTTCGGGGGTAATATTTAAATCTTTTAGTAATTCATCTCTTACAAAAGATACTAAATTTTCTGATACTTTTAACCTATTTAGAGTTGTATATTTAATTTGCATTTGTTTTTTCTAAAACCCTAGCATATTGAAGTCAAATAGTTAATAGTAGCAATGACATTTTATTGTCATTTTTTATAACTATGTAATAATTATTTATTAATGAAAAACTATTTAAATTTTGAGTCCGAAATAAAAGATTTGGAAAACGAAATAGATAAACTTAAAGATCCCTTTAATCAAGAAGGACTAGCAGAAGTTGATACCCAAAAAATTTCAATGATGCAAAATGAATTAGATGAAAAATTAAAATTAATTTATTCTAAATTAGATCCTTGGCAAATAACCTTGGTTGCAAGACATGAAGATAGACCTAAATCAAAATTTTTTATTGATGGATTATTTGAAGATTTCATATCATTGTCAGGTGACAGAAACTATGGTGAGGATAAATCAGTTATAGCGGGTTTTGCTAAATTTAATAGTCAATCGATTTTAGTAATTGGTCAAGAAAAAGGTGAAGATTTAGAAAGTAGAATAGACCGAAATTTTGGAATGATGAGACCTGAAGGATATAGGAAAACTATTCGACTAATGAAACTGGCAGATAAGTTTAATATTCCGATAATTTCATTTATTGATACACCAGGAGCTTACCCAGGAGTTGGAGCAGAGGAAAGAGGTCAAGCTGAGGCAATAGCTAGGTCTATTGAATGTTGCATGCAATTAAAAGTTCCAACCTTAGCTGTTATAATTGGAGAAGGTGGATCAGGAGGAGCGATTGCTTTAGCATCTTCTAGTAAGGTTATAATGTTCGAAAACGCAATCTATTCAGTTATATCTCCTGAAGGTTGTGCTACTATTCTATGGAGAGATCCAAAAAAGATGTTAGATGCTGCTAAAGCAATGAAGCTTTCTGCAAAAGATTTATTAGACATCAAAATTATAGATGAAATAATTCAAGAGCCAATTGGTGGAGCTCATAGAGATAGGAATGTAGTTTTGAATAATTTAAAAAATTCAATTATTAAAAATTTAAATCATTTTAAAACAATGAGTCCCCAAGAAATTTTAAATGAAAGAAAAAATAAGTTTTTAAGAATTGGAAGAGATAAAGGTTTTATAAATAATTTAAATGATTTAAGTTCATTAGAGTTAAAAACTAATCATGTAGATAAAATTTTTAAATCTAAAACTTCATATATAGCTTTAATAATTTTGTTTTTGATAATATTAATTTCATTAATAATTATTTTATAAAGCACCACAACATCGTTTATATTTTTTTCCAGATCCACAAAAACAGGGTTCATTTCTACTCATTTTTTTGCCAATATACTTTGGGTCTATTTTTACTGGCTTAACATCCCTTGCCTTTTCTTGTGGTGTTTCAACTACTTTTAAATTCAATAATAATGTTATGTAGTCTAACTTTAATTTGTTTAGTAAGTTTTCAAATAAATTAAAAGCTTCTTTTTTATATTCTACTAATGGGTCTCTTTGTCCATAAGACCTTAATCCGATTACTTGTCTTAATTGTTCTAAATATTGTATGTGAGATTTCCAGTTCATATCAATAGTTTGTAAAAATATTCTTTTTTCAATTTCTTTTGATTGATTTTCACCTAATAGTTTTGTTCTTTCATTTCTAGACTCATTATATTTTTCAATTATTTTTTCTTTAAATTGATTATTATCTAATGAAACGAGATTATCAAAATCTTTATCAATAAGGTTTTTTCCTAAGATAGATTTAAGTTTAGTGTCAAAATTATTATTTTTGGGATTTGATGATTTAATATTTTTTAGTTCAATTAAATCCTCAACAATCTCCTCTAAAAAATCATCCGAAAACTTAAATATTTCCTCATTATTCATAGCGTTTTTTCTCTGCGAAAAAATTACATGTCTTTGGTCATTTAAAACATTATCAAATTTTATTAAAGTTTTTCTAATATCAAAATTTCTTGCCTCAACTTTTTGTTGAGCTCTTTCTAAAGCTTTATTTATCCACGGATGATCAATACTCTCTCCATCTTTAAGACCTAACTTTTGTAAAATACTGTTCATTGACTCAGACCCAAATATTCTCATTAAGTCATCTTCAAGACTTACGTAGAAAATTGAACATCCTTGATCTCCTTGCCGTCCAGCTCTTCCTCTTGCTTGATTGTCAACTCTTCTGGACTCCATTCTCTCGGTACCTATAACAAATAGTCCACCCAAAGATTTTATTTTATCTTTATTAATTATTATCTCCTCATTAGAAATGGAGTCTTTTTTTCCTCCTAGTTGAATATCAACACCTCTTCCAGATATACTTGTTGTTATAATGACAGATTTTTCTTTTCCAGCATTAGCAATAATTTCAGCTTCATTTTCATGATTTTTGGCATTCAAAACTAAATGCTTGATATTTTGTTTTTTTAAAAGATTTGAATAAATTTCAGATTTATTTACGCTAGATGTAAAAATTAAAAGTGGTTGACCTATTTTATGGCGCTCTAAAATTTTGAAAATTATCGCATTGTTTTTTTCTTTTTCCGTTCTAAAAATTTGATCATTAAAATCCTTTCGAATCATTTTTTTATTTGTAGGAACTACAACTACTGGCAAATTATAAATTTCAAAAAATTCTGCAGACTCAGTTAAAGCAGTTCCAGTACAACCACAAATCTTTTTGTAAAGTTTGAAATAATTTTGATATGTTATTGACGCTAATGTCTGATTTTCAACTTGTACCTCAACCTTTTCTTTAGCTTCCAAAGCTTGATGAAGTCCATCTCCGAATCTTCTTCCTTCAAGAATTCTTCCAGTAAGTTCATCTACAATTTTTAAGGTATCGTTTTGAATGATATAATCCCTACCTTTTTGAAATAAATGATTAGCTCGAAGAGCTTGATTTACATGATGAACTAGACTTAAGTTTTCTGGGTCATAAAAATTATTATTTTTAAGTATACCAGCATTTGTAAAAATTCTTTCAACGTTGTTTATGCCTTCATTCGTTAAGAGAACGTTTTTATCTTTTTCATCTATTTCATAATCTTTTTCTTTTAAATTTTTTATTAAATTATCAATAGCAAGATATTGATTTGTCTTTTCCTCCGCAGCTCCAGAAATAACTAATGGGGTACGTGCTTCATCTATCAAACAAGAGTCAATTTCATCGACTATAGAAAAAAAATGCTCCCTCTGAACCATTTCCTCCTTAGAGTATTTCATATTATCCCTCAGATAATCAAATCCAAGTTCACTGTTTGTGGCATATGTAATATCACAGTCATAATTTTTTTTTCTTTCAACATCACTTTGATTATTATTTATAAAACCCGAGGTAAGACCTAGGAAATTATATATTACACCCATGTCTTGAGAGTCCCTTTTCGCTAAATAATCGTTAACTGTAACAATGTGCACTCCTTTTTCGTGAAGAGCATTCAAATATGCAGCTAAAGTTATTGTTAATGTTTTACCCTCACCAGTTCTCATTTCTGCAATTTTTGCCTCGTGCAAAACAATCCCACCTATTAATTGAACATCAAAATGACGTTCACCCCTGGCTCTTGTTGATGCCTCTCTTACTAACGCAAAAGCTTCTGGAAGAATTTCATCTAAAGATTTTCCAGTTTTTATTTTATTTTTTAGTTCAAGAGTTTTTTCTGGAAAATCCTTATTGTCAATTTTCTTAACTGTTTCCTCCAAAGAGTTAATTTTTTTCACAATTTTGTGTATTCTCTCCAACTCTCTTTGATTGGTAGATTTAATGAATTTTGAGATAAAGCTTAAAGGATTTATCATTAGTTTTTGATATATTATTTACTTATAACCTTTAATATAATTATTAAATAATTATTTTAAATACTATGGGTATAAATTTTACAAACTTTTTATCATCTAAATCGAAAAATAAGAGAATGCTGGAATTTCAAGATTTAGATCACATTGACGGAGTATCTATTTCCTCAGTAAGTGCAAATTTATATAATAATCAAAGGGATGACTTAGTAATGTTTTATTTTAGGGATGGTGCAAATCACGCGTCTGTTTACACTCAATCTAAAATCGTATCTGAAAATATTAAGTGGAATTTAAACCAAAAATCAAAAAAAATATTTTCACTTTTAGTGAATTCAAGAAACGCAAACTGCTTTACTGGTAAGCGGGGATATAGAAGTTTGGAAAAAATTGCTGAATTAATTTCTGAAAAACTTTCTGCAAAACAAAAAAATGATGATATTCAGCCAATAAAGATTAAACCTAAAGAAATAATTTTTGGGTGTACTGGCACTATAGGAGAAGATTTTCCAGAGGAAAAAATTAAAAAAAAAATACCTGACTTGATAGAAAAAATTAAATATACACAGAATAAATATGTTTGGATGAAAGCTGCGTTGGGAATTATGACAACCGATACTCAACCCAAAATGGCGATGGAAAGTTGTTTTATTGGCAATAGTGAAATTAAGATATTTGGAATTGCCAAGGGCTCAGGTATGATACAGCCAAATATGGCTACAACTTTAGGTTACTTATTTACTGACGCGAATCTTCCAAATGAATTACTTAAAAAACTTTTAAAAAAAAATATTCAAACAACATTTAACGCAATCACTTGTGATGGGGACACTAGTACAAATGATATGGTTTCGATTTTTTCAACTGGAAAAATTAAACATTCAAAAATAAATAATATTAATGATCAAAAAATCAAAGAATTTGAACAAGCTTTAAATAAAGTTTTATTGAATTTAGCAAAAAGAGTTGTGGCTGATGGAGAAGGAGCAACTAAATTTATTACAATATATGCCCAAAATTGTAAAACAGAGAATGATGCTAAAAAAATTGCTTTTTCGATCGCTAATTCTCCATTAGTTAAGACCGCTATTTCCGGTGAAGACCCTAACTGGGGAAGAATTATTATGGCTTTAGGCAAATCAGACTCTCAAATTAATTTCAATAAACTATTAATTAAATTTGGAAATATAACTATTGTTCAAAATGGAAAGTTGAGTAACAATTACAATGAAGAAGAGGCTTCAAATTATATGAAGAGTGATACTATAGATATACATATTGATGTTTCTAGTGGTTCAAAAAACTTCAAAGTTTACACAATGGATTTAACCAAAAAGTACATAGAAATTAATTCTGATTACAGAAGCTAACCAATATTGAATTTTTCGAAATTACTATTAAATATAGAATTTATGATTAAATATAAGTTAATTTGTAAAAAGTGTGATCTATCATTTGACAGTTGGTTTGCCTCTTCTACTGAATATGAAAAACTTAAAGATAGAAATTTTTTAAATTGTCATAAATGTGGATCAAAAAAAGTTGAAAAATCTTTGATGGCACCACAATTTATTAATAAATATAAAAAGAATGAAACTAAAAAAGAAGAAGCAAAACTTAGTAAAATAAATAATAAACTTTTAGAGTATCAAAAATTTATAAAAAATAATTTTGATTATGTTGGAAAAAATTTTGCTTATGAAGCACGGTCTTTGCATTATCATAGTAAGAAAAAAGCTAAAGGTATTTATGGTATTGCTTCTAAGGATGAGATTAATGAATTAAAAGAAGAGGGTATAAATACTGAAACTATACCTTGGTTAATTGATAAAAATAATTAGCCTTTAATAAACTTCCCTATATAATTAACTGACTTATCTTTACTGAGGTTCCATTCATTACTAATTAAGTTTAATTTCATACCGTCTAAAGCGTCTAATTTTAAATTATATTTTTTCTGAATATTGATTAAGTCATCAGGCTTAACAAATTTTTCCCATTCATGAGTTCCTATGGGTAGCCATTTTAAAATATACTCCGCTCCAATTATTGCAAACAGATACGATTTCAATGTTTTATTGAGTGTTGCTACAAACATAAGACCATTTGTTTTTAAAAGCTTCGAACATGACTTTAAAAAAAAATCTAAGTTTTCAACATGTTCAACAATTTCCATATTTAAAATAACATCAAATTTTTTTTTAGGCTTAAAATTTTCTGGTGAAGCGCAAAAGTATTTGATATCTAAGTTATCCTTAATACTATGAATTTTGGCAACTTTTATGTTTTTATCTGAGGCATCTATTCCTACGACATCTGCACCCAACCTAGACATTGGCTCACAAAGCAATCCGCCACCACATCCTATGTCTAAAATTTTTACATTTTTCAATGGTTTGTTTTTATTCTTAAGTTTTAAGGTTTTGACTATATTATCTTTAATGTAAGCAATCCTTATAGGATTAAACTTATGAAGGGGTTTAAATTTACCATTTGGATCCCACCATTCATCAGCAATTTTAGAAAATTTTTCTATTTCTTTTTTATTAATTGTGTTACTTTTCATATTTAGGTTAACTTTATATTCAACATGCATTTTATCAATATATATTAATTTATTTAATTATTTTTTATCATGAAAATCGTAGTATTAAAATTTGGTGGAACATCAGTTGGTACAATAGAAAAAATAAAAAATGTCGTTAAAATAATTAGAAGTTACAAGAAAAAGAAATATCGAGTGATAGTTGTTTCCTCAGCCATGAGTGGTGTGACAAATAGTTTAATTAATAAATCAAAACAAATTTCTGAAAATTTTTCTGACGAAGAATATGACGTATTAGTTTCTTCTGGAGAACAAGCAGCTTGTTCTCTAATAGCAGGAAGGTTGTTACACTTTGGTTTAAAATCTAGATCTTGGATGGCTTGGCAAATACCGATATTAACAAATGGAAAACATAAGAATTCAAGAATAATTAAAATTAATAGATCTAAAATTATTAAATATTTGAAGAGTGGTGGAATACCAATAATTTCTGGGTTTCAGGGCATAAATAAATACTTAAGAATAACCACTATAGGCAGAGGTGGCTCGGATGCGAGTGCAATTATGTTAGCAAAATTTTTTCAAGCAGAAAAATGTGTTATTTATACAGATGTCGAAGGGGTTTACACAACAGATCCAAACAAATTTGATAAGGCAAAAAAAATAAAAGTAATTTCATATGAGGAAATGTTAGAAATGGCTTCTTTAGGCGCAAAGGTAATGCAACCAGTTTCAATTCAAGACGCAAGACTTAACAGAATTGACATAGAAGTAAAATCTTCTTTTGTTAACAAAACTGGAACTCTAATAACTAAAAGATCAAATATAAAAAAAAATAAAGTAATAACTGGAATTTCCTCTACTCAAAACGACTCAAAAGTTACTCTTGTGGGCGTTAAGGATAAGCCAGGTGTTGCAGCTTCTATTTTTAAACCATTATCTAAAAATTTAATTAATGTTGATATGGTAGTCCAGAATATTTCAGCAAATGGAAAGGAGACAGATTTAACTTTTACAGTCAAAAGTGAAGAACTTGTCAAAACTAAAAAAATTCTTTTATCAAATAGACAAATCAAATTTAGGAGACTATTATTTAACAAAGGTGTATCAAAAATTTCTATAATAGGGGTAGGAATGATTTCAACACCAGGTGTAACTTTTAGAATGTTTCAAACGTTGGCAAACAAAAAAATTAACATACAAGTAATTTCAACTTCTGAAATAAAAATTTCTGTATTAATTAAAGAAAAAGATACCAGTAAAGCTTTGATGGCATTACATAAAGAGTTTGAGTTAGATTAATATAAAATGAGCATTAGACCCTTTAGAGATATTAAAAGAAAAAAAACTAAAATAATAAGCGTTGGGAATTTAAAAATCGGAGGAACAAATCCAATTTCAGTACAATCAATGACCAATACATTAACAAAAGATGTAAAGTCAACTGTTAAGCAAATTAATCAAATTATGGATGCAGGTGCTGATCTAGTCAGAGTTTCTTGCCCAGATGAGGAGTCTACCAGTGCTTTAAAAAAAATAATTCAATCAGTCAATATCCCTGTAGTGGCAGATATTCATTTTCATTATAAAAGAGCAATAGAAGCAGCTAAAAATGGCGCTGATTGTTTAAGAATTAATCCTGGAAACATTGGAGATAAAAAAAAGATCAAAGAGGTAATTAGAGCTGCGAAAGATAACAATTGTTCTATGAGAGTTGGCGTAAATGCTGGTTCTTTAGAAAAAGATATTTTAGAAAAATTTAAAGAGCCATGTCCCGAAGCACTTGTTGAAAGTGCAATTAGAAATATAAAAATTTTAGAGGATGAAGATTTTTTAAATTTAAAAGTAAGCGTTAAATCCTCTGATGTATTTCTTTCTATAGCCGCGTACAGACAGTTATCTAATAATATTAATTATCCACTTCATATAGGTATTACAGAAGCGGGGACATTTCTACCTGGAACAATAAAATCATCAATAGGATTTGGAGCCCTATTACTTGATGGAATTGGAGACACAATAAGAGTTTCTTTATCTGATGATCCAGTTGAAGAAGTAAAAGTTGGAAATGAGATATTAAAATCCCTAAATTTGCGTCATAGAGGAGTAAAAATTATTTCTTGTCCATCATGTGCTAGACAAGGATTTCAAGTTATAGAAACAGTGAAAATTCTTGAGGAAAAGCTTTCTCACATAAAAACTCCAATAACTCTCTCTATAATTGGCTGTGTTGTAAATGGTCCAGGTGAAGCTGCTTTAACAGATATTGGAATAACAGGAGGAGGAAAAGGAAATAACATGCTTTATTTATCTGGATTGCAAACCGAAAAAGTACTTACAAATAATATCATCGATAAAGTTATAGAAGAAGTTCAAAAAAAAGTTTCTGAAATAGAAAAAAAGTAAAATGATCCCCGTTAAGACAATTGAAGATTTAATTTATAAGCATTCAGTTTTAGAAAAAGACTTGTCTTCTGGAAACCTAGATAAAAAATTATTTGCTGAGAAGTCTAAAGAATACTCTGATTTAAATGATGTTATTGAAGATGCAAAAAACTATATATCATTTGAAAAAAATAGATCAGAACTGGAAAAGATTTTTCAAGATAATAAAGCAGATGAAGAACTAAAGAAAATGGCAGAAATAGAATTAAAAGATCTTAAAGATCAAAATGAGAAAAATGAAAAAAAATTAAAATTATTTTTGCTTCCCAAAGATGAAGCAGACAAAAAAAATGCTATAATTGAAATAAGAGCTGGAACAGGTGGGTTAGAAGCAAGTTTATTTGCAAGTGATCTTTTTAAAATGTATGAAAAAGTTTGCCAAAGAAAAAAGTGGTCATTAGAGCTAATTTCTATATCTAAAAGTGATGCTGGAGGTCTTAAAGAGGTAATAGCAATCATCAAAGGCACAAATATTTACTCTACGTTAAAGTACGAAAGTGGGGTACACAGAGTTCAAAGGGTTCCTGATACAGAAACTCAGGGTAGGGTTCACACCTCAGCAGCTACCGTAGCCGTTCTTCCAGAGGCCGAGGAAGTAGACTTGAAGATTAGTGAGTCCGATTTACGTATTGATGTATTTAGAGCAGGAGGTCCTGGTGGTCAGTCAGTAAACACTACTGATAGTGCTGTGAGAATTACTCATATCCCAACTGGATTATCAGTTTCCCAACAAGATGAAAAATCCCAACATAAAAATAAAGCAAAAGGAATGAAAATTTTAAGAGCACGGCTTTATGAATTAGAGAGATCTAGAATTGATCAAGAAAGATCCCTCCAAAGAAAAAGTAAAATTGGAACAGGTGACAGATCTGAACGGATTAGGACTTATAATTTTCCTCAAGGAAGAGTTACA
>CABYCN010000013.1 GCA_902517455.1 uncultured Pelagibacteraceae bacterium | reverse complement strand
GGCAATTTTTTTACCATCATCTACTAAAGATTTAATAAAAAGAAATGCAATAATTTTATTAGAATTGGACGACCCTAGTTTAATGAAAACTTTTAAGTCAAGTAACGCAGAATTAATAGAGCCTTTTTTAAAAAATGATTACAGTGCATTTTGGACACAGCATAGAGATGAAGCCTCTGAAGTTCAGAAAATTTCAAAATTAGAGGGTAAATTTGATTGTAATTCTCTGGTTACTTTAATTCCGCAAAAATTTATATAAATTATTATTAATGAATAAAAAAATAAAAAAAATTGTGAATAAAAAAAACAAATCTAAGATTATTTGTTTAACTGCTTATTCCAAAAATATTGCTTTAATCTTAGATAAATATTGTGATCTTATTTTAGTTGGTGACTCACTTGGCTCAGTTCTTTATAACTATAAGTCTACAAAAGAAGTGACATTAGAAACAATGATTAATCACTCGAAAAGTGTGAGATATGGTGTGAAGAAATCTTTAATGGTAGTTGATATGCCATATAATACATATCGTAATCCTAACCTTGCTTTAAAAAATGCAAAGATGATTATGAAAAAAACTAAATGTGATGCTATTAAATTAGAAGGTGGAAAAAAAATTATTCCGATTATTAATAATTTAATTAAAAATAATATACCTGTGATGGGTCATTTAGGCATTCTACCGCAAACTGAAAAAAAATTTACTTTTAAAGGAAAAAAGATACATGAAATTAATAAGATATTAAAAGATGCTAAACTTTTGGAAGATTCAGGAATTTTTGCGGTAGTGCTAGAATGTGTCGAAAGTAATTTAGCAAGAAAAATTACTAAAACTCTCAAAATTCCAACAATAGGAATTGGATCTTCTGTAAATTGTGACGGGCAAGTGTTAGTAATTGACGATTTAATTGGCCTTGGCGAAAGTAAATTTAGATTTGTTAAGAAGTATGGTAATACAAATCAACTAATTAAAACTGCAGTAAAAAAGTACAAGTTCGAGGTATTAAAAAAGCAATTTCCTAAAGCAAAACACTCATTTAAAACTAGATAAATTAACTAGACTATTTAATTAATATATATTTAATCAGATCTTAAATGAAATTGAGTAGAATAGAGCCAAAATTTATTGAAAAACATAATCCCAGAATAGGACTAATAACTTTGGCTAGTGATTTTAGGATTGAAAAAGATTTTAATAATATCATTCATGGTAAAGAGATTGATCTTTATTGTAACAGAATCAAATCTTATAATCCCTTATCAAATGAGACATTAAAAAAAATGTCGGATGATATTCCAATTGTAGTTAAAAATATACTACCTGACCAAAAATTAGATTGTATTGCCTATGGATGCACATCAGGAACTATTGCTGTTGGCTACCAATCAATTTGTGAAAAAATAAATTTAGCAAAACCTAATACAAAAGTAACAACACCCATTACCTCAGCAATAAATGCTCTTAAAACGCTTAAGATAAATAAAGTTTCAATATTTACTCCATATACTGATGAGATAAATCAATCGGTTATTAATTATTTTAAAAATGAAAAAATAGAAATTTCTGAATTATCTTATTTTGATATAGCCTCTGATTTGGATATAGGTAAAGTTGACCCACAGCATTTATTTGATGTGTTGGTTAAACAAGATTTGTCAAATAGTGATGCGCTGTTCGTATCTTGCACAGCACTACCAGTATTGTCAATTATTGATGAAATAGAAAAAAGATTAGGCAAGGTAATACTATCAAGTAATCAAACTCTAATTTGGGATACGCTAAAACAAGTTGATAATCAAAATAAGATTAATGGTTACGGGGTTTTGTTTAATAATTAGTCAATGAATTTTACAATTGAAGAATACAAATCAAGATTAAAAAAAGTTCAAAAATCAATGCAAGATAAAGGGATTGAAATTTTGATTTCACAAGATCCTTCAAATATGAATTATCTTACTGGTTATGATGCATGGTCTTTTTATTATGCACAATGTGTGATTGTTCATGTGAATGCTGATGAACCAATTTGTTTCGTTAGAGATCAAGATGCTGGTGGCGCTTATATAAAAACTTATTTAAAACATGAAAATATAGTTAAGTATCATGAAAAATATATCCACACTTGGCCACTACACCCTTATAATGCTTTAGTAGACTTAATTAAGGAAAAAAAATGGGATAAATTATCTATAGGTGTTGAAATGGATAGTCATTATTTTACCGCTTATTGTTATGAAAAAATAAAACAAGGATTACCTAATGCAAAATTGTTAGATAGCAAACGATTAGTGAATTGGGTTAGACTTATTAAGTCAGATGCTGAAATAAAATATATGAAAGCAGCTGCACAGATCACACAATTGGGTATGAAAAAAGCATTTGAGGCTGTTAATCCAGGTAAAAGACAATGTGATGCTGTTTCAGAAATATGGTCAACTTTAGTTAGAGGTACCTCAGAATTCGGTGGAGATTATGCCTCAATAGTACCAATGCTTCCAACTGGAAAAGGGACCTCTGCATCACATTTAACTTGGTCTGAGGATAAGTTTGTTGAAGGAGAAGCCACAATCATAGAATTATCTGGTGTAAATAAAAAGTATCATTGTCCAATGGCCAGAACAGTTTTACTTGGAAAGTCTGATCAAAAAAAAAATGATACTATGAAAAAAACTAACGAGGCACTTCAAGCGGGTATTGATAAAGTTAAAGCGGGAAATACTGCTGATGATGTTGCGCAAGCTTTTTGGAAAATATTAGATAAATATAAAATAGAGAAAACTTCAAGAACTGGATATTCAATAGGTATAGGTTATCCTCCTGATTGGGGTGAACACACATTAAACATATCAAAAGGTGATATGACAATATTACAACCCAATGTTACTTTTCATATGATTGCAGTTATGCAATTTGATAATTGGGGAGTAGAAGCTTCTGAGGCGATTAGAGTCACAGAAAAAGGATGTGAACTTTTTTGTAATTTATCTAAAGAACTTCACATTAAAAGCTAGTTATTAAGGGTTGAAATTTATTCTTACAAATGTTTTAAAGATATCTTAATTATGTCCGTTAAAAATGATTTCGTTAAATTTGATAAAGTAGATAAAAGCTATGATGGAAAGATCTTAGTTGTAAAGGATCTTCAATTAGATATTGCTGAGGGTGAATTTGTGACAATGTTAGGCCCCTCAGGTTCAGGCAAAACAACATGTTTAATGATGTTAGCTGGTTTTGAAACTCCTACTAATGGAGAAATATATCTAGACGGAAATGCAATCTCAAGTATTCCCCCACATAAAAGGGGTATTGGTATGGTTTTTCAAAATTATGCCTTGTTTCCTCATATGACGGTATACGAAAATTTAGCATTTCCATTAAGAGTTAGAAAAATTCCAAAAAATGAAGCAGATAAAAAAATTGATAAAGCTTTATCCATGGTATCATTACAAGGCTTTGCTCAAAGAATGCCAGGCCAATTATCTGGTGGTCAACAACAAAGAGTAGCAGTTGCGAGGTCATTAGTTTTTGATCCTCAACTTGTTTTAATGGATGAACCTCTTGGAGCTTTAGATAAAAACTTAAGGGAAAGTATGCAATATGAAATCAAACATATTCATGAAAGCATTGGAGTTACGGTTGTTTACGTTACTCATGATCAAAGTGAGGCTTTAACAATGTCAAATCGAATTGCAGTTTTTAATGATGGTAAAGTTCAACAGCTTTCAAGCCCAGATGAACTCTACGAAAAGCCAGTTAACTCGTTTGTTGCTGAATTTATTGGAGAGAACAACACTTTTGAGGGTGAAGTTTTAGAAATTTCTGGAGAAAAATGTAAAATTAAACTTTCAAGTGCAGAAATATTAGCAAATCCAATATCAGTTAAAGAAAAGGGAGAGAGAACAACAGTATCTATCAGACCCGAGAGAGCATTAATTAATCCTACTGATAAAATGGATAATATGCATAATGGAAAGATAGAAGAGGTTATTTATCATGGAGATCACACAAGAGTAAGAATAAATCTTTTAGGTAATTCAGAATTTATTTTAAAAGTTCCTAATAGTTCATCTAATTTGGATATTAAATTAGGAAATGAAATTAAAATCGGCTGGAATAGTGATGATGCTAGAGCCCTAGACCCAAAATAGACATCTTTAAACTATAATATCCCACAAATGGCCTGTTGACTCTCTTTATCGATCTTGTTGTAATATATTTTTATAAAAAAACGTTTAAACGGAGGAAAAATGAATAAGATTAGTAAATTATTACTAGCCCTATCTCTTGCATTTTCTGTAACTACATCAGCGTTCGCAGTTACTGTGGCGTCGTGGGGTGGAGCTTATACTGAAAGTCAAAAATTAGGTTATGGTGATCCTACTGCTAAAAAACTTGGTATCGATATTAACTGGGTTGATTACTCTGGTGGATTATCAGAAATTAAAGCACAGAAAGAAGCTGGTGCAATTACGTGGGATATAATCGACGTATTTGCTATGGATACTATTAATGGTTGTGATGAAGGATTATTTGTTAAATTTGATTTTGACAAAGATTTTCCAGCTGCACCAGATGGAACTCCAGCAAGTAAAGATTTCTTTACTTCAATGCCAAGTGAATGTGCTGTAGGAAATATTTTATATTCTTGGAACTATGCTTACAACTCAGATAATGTTAAAGGCACTCCAAAGACTATCAAAGATTTCTTTAATACTAAAAAATTTCCAGGAAAAAGAGCTATCTACACTGGCGCTCTAACTAATTTAGAGATTGCTTTAGCTGCAGATGGTGTAAAACCAGGAAAAGGTGGAGCAAAAATCTATAAAGCTTTAAATACTGAAAAAGGTGTTCAAAGAGCTATGGATAAGATCAAAGAACTTTGTACAGACCCTAAAGGTGGATGTGTATTTTGGTCTGCAGGTGCTCAACCACCAGAATTGTTAATGAGTGGTGAAGTTGTTATGGCAACTGGCTGGAATGGTAGATTCTTTAACGCAGCAGTTGGAGAAGGTGCTCCAATCGTTCAAGTTTGGGACGCACAAGGTCTTGACTATGAATACTTTGTATTAGTTAAAGGTTCGCCAAATGAAGCTGATGCTAAAAAAGCTTTAGCTGAGATGACAAGTACAGAAGGTTTAGCTGGAAGTGCAAAATACATTGCATATGCTCCTTGGAGAAAATCATCTATTGCAGTAATGGAAAAAGGTGAGCCATGGTATAAAGATGGTAAAACTAACATGGTACCAAATATGCCAACTGCACCGGCAAATACTAAAAATTACTTCTTAGTAGATCCTCTTTACTGGGCTGATAACGGTACAGAACTTGGTGAAAAATGGGAAGCAATGAAAGCAGGATTTTAATTTAAAGTTTTAAAGATTAAAATTTTATATTATATTAGAGGGCGGTTATGATTAACCGCCCTTTTTATTTATGAGCTCTGAAAATAAACAAATTTTAACAACAGATGGAACACCTTTAGAGGTTAGCTTAAAGAAAGCTGAGAAAAAAAATAAAATCAAAGCTTTCTTACTTGTCGCTCCTTTATTACTATTTATCATTATTACTTATGTATTTCCAATTGGTGAAATGCTTATGAGAAGCGTTGATGACAAAATGGTTACTGAAATGCTTCCTAAAACTTATAAATCGATGGAAAAATGGGATGGAAAAGAATTACCTCCAGAAGAAGTGTTCGAAGCTTTTTATATTGATTTTCAAAAACTAATTGAGGAAGAAAGAGAAGGAAAATTATCAACACAACTTAATTATACAAAAAATGGTTTTAAAAGTATTATCAAAAAACTTAGAAGGAAATCTAAATCCTTTGAGGAAGGAAATTATAAAGAACAGATTATGGCTGTTCATAGAAGATGGGCAGATGTTGAATATTGGAGGGCAATAAAGCGAAGGGCTCCTGCTTATACATATCAAAAATATTTAAAAGGTATGGATATGTATGAAAATGAAAAAGGAGAAATTGTAAATGTTTCCGAGGATAGAAGAGTTCACAGAATTTTGTGGCTGAGAACTTTAGAGATTGCATTTTTCGTTACTGTATTCTGTTTTTTAATGGCATATCCAATCGCTCATTTACTAGCCACCTTGCCTATGAAGTATAGTAATTTATTGATGATCTGTGTTTTACTTCCTTTTTGGACCTCACTCCTTGTTAGGACTGCAAGTTGGATGATTTTGTTACAGCAACAAGGAATAGTTAACGACTTTTTTGTTACGATTGGATTAGTAACAGACGATAATAGAGTTGAGATGATGTATAATAAAACTGGAAGTTATGTAGCCATGACACAAATTTTATTGCCCTTTATGGTTTTGCCGCTCTACAGTGTCATGAAAACAATCTCTCCGAGCCTAATGAGAGCTGGAAAGTCTCTAGGCGGAACACCTTTTGTGGCTTTTTGGAAAGTCTATTTCCCACTAACTATACCAGGTATTGGAGCAGGGTGTTTGTTGGTTTTTATTTTAGCTATTGGTTATTATATCACTCCCGCATTAGTTGGAGGAGCCTCAGGAACCTTGATAAGTAATCAGATAGCATTTCATATGAAGAGTACACTTGATTGGAGTTTTGCATCTGCGATGGGACTTATGTTATTAAGTGGAGTATTAGTTATTTACTGGCTCTATAATAAATTAGTTGGAATAGATAATATAAAACTCGGATAAAAAATGGCTTTACCTAAATATACTGAACCACACTATAGAATTTGGCATTATATTTACCTAACAATTTGTGCAGCAGTTTTCTTTTTTCTTATTGCTCCATTGTTTGTAATTTTTCCATTATCCTTTAATGCAGAGGAGTTTTTAGTTTTTTCTGATGGAATGAAACGTTTAGATCCTGATGCTTTCTCTTTAAGATGGTATCAAGATATGATTTATGGAACAAAGAACCCTTGGGGCTTAGCAGCGAAAAATAGTTTTATCATTGCAATTTTCGCGACGATTGGTTCAGTGTTACTTGGAACAGTAGCAGCTTTAGGCTTGAGTAGTAGACATATGCCTTACAAAGGTTTGGTCATGGCAGTTCTTATATCTCCTATGATAGTTCCTCTAATCATTTCTGGTGTAGCAATATTTTTCTTTATGGCAAAAGTTGGCTTAGCAGCAACTCATACTGGTATAGTTCTTGCACATATTATTTTAGGAACACCATTTGTAGTAATAACTGTGACTGCTACTCTTTCAGGATTTGATCATAGTGTAACTAGAGCTGCTGCCAGTTTAGGAAGCAACCCTGTTAATACATTTATGAAAATAACTTTACCTCTAATTTTGCCTGGAGTTATATCAGGAGGATTGTTTGCATTTGTAACTTCCTTTGATGAAGTGGTAGTAGTTCTTTTTTTAGCTGGACTTGAAAATACTACTATTCCTGTTCAAATGTGGACAGGTTTAAGAGAACAGTTAAGCCCAACTATTCTTGCTGTTGCAACTTGTCTAATTATTTTATCAACGTTAATATTAGTTACCGCTGAACTCTTAAGAAGAAGATCAGAGAGGCTCAGAGGAATAAATCGATAGTAAATAATTTTATGAATATTAAAAATGTAGTGGTGATTGGCTCAGGAACAATGGGAAGTGGTATAGCTGCTCACTTATGTAACGCTAATGTACCTGTTACTTTACTTGATTTAACAACTGAAATAAGTGAAAAAGCTAGAGATAGAATTTATAAATCAAGACCACCTCTACTGATTGATAAAACTAGAATTGATAATATAAAAGTTGGTAATATAGATGATAATTTTGACGTAGTTAGAAATGCCGATTGGGTGGTCGAGGCAGTTGTTGAAAGAATAGATATTAAACACCAAATATACAAAAAAATATTCAAGGAAAGAAAAGAAGGAGCTATTGTTTCATCAAATACTTCATCAATACCTATTAAAGTGTTATCAGAAAATTTAACGGACTCCGAAAAAAAAGATTTTTGTATCACTCACTTTTTTAACCCAGTTAGATATATGGGTTTATTAGAAATCGTAAAAAATGAAAATAATGATCTTAATAAAATAAATAAATTAAAAGAATTTTGTGAAATAGAATTAGGCAAAGGAGCAATTATTTGTAATGATACTCCAGGATTTTTAGGTAACAGAATTGGTGTTTATGCAATGCAAATAGCAATGACAGAGGCTTTCAAGATGAAACTTTCTGTAGAAGAAGCAGATGCAATTTTTGGAAGACCGATGGGAATTCCTAAAACGGGAGTTTTTGGGCTGTACGACTTAATAGGTATTGATTTGATGGCTGATGTGCTTAAAAGTTTCATTAAAGAGTTACCAGAGACTGACGAATTCCATTTCGTTGCGAAAGAAATTCCATTGGTAAAAAAATTAATTGAAACAGGATACACTGGAAGAAAAGGCAAAGGTGGTTTTTACAGAATGAATAAATCTGGAGCTACTAAAGTAATGGAAGCCATTAATCTGGAAACTGGAAGTTACTCACCTAGTAAAAAGATCGATATAAAATCTGATAAAGTAGATTTAAATGGGTTAATTGATAGAAAAGATAAATATGGTGATTATGCTTGGTCTGTAATATCTAAAATAATAAAATATGCATCTTCTTTAGTGCCGGGTATTACAAAAGAATTTAATGATATTGATGAAGCAATGAGACTTGGTTTCAATTGGGCCAAAGGTCCTTTTGAAATGTTAGAGGAAATAGGAATTAAAAAGTTTTTTGACAAAGTAGATGATTTTAGTGGGAACAATTTTTTAGAAAATTTATACAAAACTAAAAACCAGAGTTTTTATGGTGAAAGACAAAAATATACAAATATTGAGACTTTAGGAAAAGTTAAAAAAACAGCCTCAAGTTTGGATGGAAATGATTCTGCAAAAATATATAGGTTTAGTGATTATAATATTGTTGAGTTTACCACAAAAGCTAATGCGTTAGATTATGACTCTATGGATGCTCTAAAAAAAGCAACCGATAAACCCCTGATAATAATTAATGAAAGTATGCAATTTTCTGCTGGTGTTAACTTAACTTATACAATGCAATTTGCTGATAAGAAAGATTTTAAATCTATAGAAAAATTTATAAAGTATTTCCAAGAAACATGTAAGCATTTAAAATATTCAAAATATCCTGTGATCTCAGCCCCTTCTGGATTAACATTAGGAGGGGGGTTTGAAGTAATGGTTCAAAGCAATTTTGTTGCTGCACACACTAATATTGTAGTTGGATTAGTTGAGACTATTGTTGGTTTAATTCCTGCAGGTGGAGGATGTAAAGAAATGTTAGCTAGATGGCAAGACACAGATGAAGCTAAAATAGATCCTAATTTTGCTCCTCTTAAAGTTTTTGATATAATCGGATATGGCAAAACTGCTACTTCTCCAATTGAGGCAGAGCCCATGAAGTATTTGAGACCAAGCGATAAAAAGATAATGAACAGAAATAGCTTATTAGAAGTTTCAAAAAAAATTCTTTTAGATAATAAAGATTTTGAAGCTCCAAATGAGTTAGAGTTTAAACTTCCTGGAAGAGCAGTAAGGGAAGAAATGGATAAAATTTTAGAAAAACTTTATAATGATAAAGTAATACTAGAACATGGAGTTGAAGTTGCAAAAGAGTTAGCACATGTATTAAGTGGTGGTGATACGACTATCAATAAAACATTATCTGAAGATGAATTGTTTAAATTAGAATTAGATGCCTTCATGAGATTAATTGAGACACAAAAAACTCAAGATAGAATTAAGCATACTCTCGCAACTGGAAAACCCTTAGTTAATTAACATTCTTAAAGAGTTAATAAAATCTGGTCTTAATACATATTCAGATTTGTCCAGATATTTTATCTTTTCTAAAGCTTCTAATCCATAAACTACTTTTCCAATAGGTGTGTACTCGGTTTCATATAATGGCTCATCTTTGAGAATTATGAAGAACTGACTATCCTCAGTATTATATTTATTGGTCCTAACCAAACCAACACTCCCTCTATCAAAATTAAAAGGAGCATTTATCTCTGAATTAATAGTACCTAATCCAGATTTTCCAGTGCCAATTTTTCCATAATCTAAACTTCCTTTTTTTCCAAATTCTAAATCTCCTGCTTGAACAAGGGTGTCCTTAACAACTCTATGAAATGCAATATCGTCATATGCCTTAGAATTAATTAATTTTTTAAATCTCTTTACAGCATTTGGTGAAATATCAGGATAAAGTTCCATTATCACATTTCCACATTCCACGTTCAATACTGCAATATTACCAGGGTCTTTAAAAGTAATTTTTTGAGGGTCAAAATTTTTTACGAATAAACATTTGTTTTTTATAGAAAAAAAGGAACCAAAAGAAAAAATTGCTAATATAATTATAAATGCAAAAATTATTTTTTCAGATGTTGATGCTTTAATCTTTTTTATCATAAGATAAAATTTTGATCAATTTTTAAAAGATTCCTTTTAATAAATTGAATCTTTTTTTTTAAGATTGGATCAGGATTACTTAAGTTTACTCCAATCATTAAATGAGAAAAAACTTCAGCCATATCCTCGGATGCTGTGGATTGTGAATATTCTGTAAAAAATCCTTTAGTATTCGAATAAGTATCTAACCCTAATTTATCAGTACAAGTTGAGCACTCTGCATATTCGAATTCTTTGATATTAAAATTTGACCAAACTTTTTCATTAAATACATCTTTAAAAGAATCATTTATAATATGAAAAACCTCGTGGTGAATTACACGTTCAAAATAATTTTCATTAAATTTTACATCTAGTATTAATGTTTTCATTATATTATCTGGAATTCCAGCAGTATTGATATTCGAGATAGACAAGTCTTCGCACATAACAATATATTTTAAGTTAATTTTTTTAAGAAATTCTTGATCGTATCTGTTTAGAGTTTCTTTAATTATTTTATATTTTTCATCTAAAATATCTTTTTTAGAATTATAACATTTTATATTTTTTTCAGTTCCGAGAGTGAATGGTTTTTTTGCATATAAGTATCTAAGTTTATTTGCAGTTTTGATATCATAAATTTCTAAATTTGGGATTTTTATTAGATTGTAAATTGTATCTGCTTGAGTTTGAGTAAAAATAAACAAAGATAGTATAATTAATCTAATAAGGCTCATATATATAGACATAGAAGATATTCCAATTTAATTGAATGTGATACAATTTTACTGTGAAAAAAAAAAGAAATAAAGATCCAATCCAACCAGTAAGTGGAACTCAAGTACCCCGGTTTGCTGGTCCCTCCACATTTGCAAGAATACCAGAGTTAAGAGATGTTGAAAGTTGTGATGTAGCAATTGTTGGTATACCATTTGATGCAGGTACGAGTTATAGACCAGGAGCAAGATTTGGACCTCAAAGTATTAGGCAAGCATCTAGACATTTAAGAACAAATTATCATCCAAATTATGATGTAGAGCCATTTAAAATCCAACAAGTTGCTGATGCAGGAGATATTACTTGCAACCCTTTTAATATAGACGAAGCAATAAAACAAATAGAAATAGGAGCTGAGGAATTATTAAATAAAGTTGGAGGAATTATAAGTTTAGGGGGCGACCATACAATTGCGTTTCCATTATTAAAAGCAATTAACAAAATTAACAATGGGCCTGTAGCCTTAGTTCATTTTGATGCTCATCTAGATACTTGGGATACTTATTTCGGCGCACCTTATACCCATGGCACACCCTTTAGAAGGGCAAGAGAAGAAAATTTATTTTTAGATGATGCCTCAATGCATGTAGGCATTAGAGGTCCATTATATAGTAGAGAGGATCTAAAAAATGATGAAAGTTTTGGATTTAAAATAATTCATTGTGATGAATTCCAAAAACAAGGGACAGACAAAATAGCTGAAAGAATTAAAACAAGGGTAGGAAATAATCCTTTATACTTGTCAATAGATATTGATGTATTAGATCCTGCTTTCGCACCTGGCACAGGCACTCCAGAAATTGCCGGGATGTCCTCAAGAGAGATGGTTAATGTTCTAAGAGGTTTATCAGGTTTAAACCTAATATCTGCAGACGTCGTGGAAGTTTCTCCAGCGTATGATCATGCGGAAGTTACTTCTCTTGCTGCAGCAACTATAGTGTATGAATTAACAAATTTATTTGCAAAAAAATAAACAAGGTTTATTAAATTTTTATGGAAAATAAAAAAAAATTTTATATTGATGGTAAATGGCAAGAACCTCAAAGTAAAAAAGAAATTAAAGTTATTAATCCTGCGACCGAGGAAAATAGTGCTGTTATTACGCTAGGCAACAAAGATGATGTGGATCATGCTGTAAGTTCAGCTAAAAGAGCTTATGAGATTTGGGCCACTTCTTTGAAAGAGGAACGAATAAAATTATTAGAAAAACTTTATGAAAATTATAAAAAAAGATGGGCTGATATTTCTAAAGCTATCACTTTAGAGATGGGTGCTCCCAAGGATTTTGCTACAAAACTACAGGCAGGCACAGGAGCAGCTCATATTAAATCTTTTATTAGACATTTAAAAAGTTTTGAATTCGAAAAACCTCTAGGCAATCATGCTCCAAATCAAAGACTTATTTACGAACCCAAGGGAGTTTGTGCATTAATTACACCATGGAATTGGCCAATGAATCAGGTTTGTTTGAAAGTAATGCCTGCCTTAGCATCTGGATGCACAATGGTTTTGAAACCATCAGAACTTGCGCCATTATCATCAATGATTTTAGCAGAATTAATTGATGAAACAAAATTCCCACCAGGAGTTTTTAATTTGATTAATGGTGATGGTTTAATAACAGGAGAAGCATTAACAAGGCATCCTGATATTAATATGATTTCTTTTACAGGATCTACAAGGGCCGGCGCATTGATTTCACAAAATGCCGCAAGAGATTTTAAAAGAGTTAGTTTAGAACTTGGTGGTAAAGGAGCAAATATTATTTTTGAGGATGCTGATCCAAATGCTATTGAATGGGGTGCTTTGAGATGTTTCAAAAATTCTGGTCAATCTTGTAATGCTCCAACAAGAATGCTGATCGAAAAATCTAATTACAATCAAGCAGTTGAAAAATTAAAAAAATTTACAGAAGAAATTCAGGTAGGAGATCCTAACAAAGAAGGAGAACATATTGGACCAGTAGTTTCAGAAATTCAATTTAATAAAATACAGTCATTAATTCAAAAGGGGATTGATGAAGGTGCTAAATTAATAGCAGGAGGACTTGGAAAACCTAGTGGTCATGAAAAAGGATATTTTGTAAAACCAACAGTTTTTGTTGATGTAAATAACAAAATGGAAATTGCTAGGACTGAAATTTTTGGACCAGTTTTATCTGTGATCCCGTTTGAGACCGAAGACGAAGCTATAAAAATAGCTAATGACACTCCGTATGGCCTAACAAATTATATTCAAACTAAGGACCATGAAAGAGCTAGAAGAGTTGCTAAAAAATTAAGATCTGGAATGGTGGACGTTAATGGTGCAGGAATTACAATTGATACTCCATTTGGAGGTTTTAAACATTCTGGAATTGGAAGAGAAGGAGGTGAACATGGCCTGCAGGAATTTTTAGAAGTAAAATCAATAGGTGGTTGGAAATAATTATTAATTAATTACAGATCTTTCTTTAACTCCATCTAAAAAAAATAAACATTTTTTAATTTCATTTAATTCAATAAACTCATCAATAGTATGTGCTTGTTCAATTGAGCCAGGTCCACAAACAACTGTACTTATACCAATTTCTTGAAATAGTCCTGCCTCAGTTCCAAAAGAAACAACTTCTCTCTTATTATCACCGGTAATACTAGAGACAAATTCACAAGCTTTTGAGTCTTGAATTCTATCAAAACCAATTATTTCACCAATTATTTCTTTTTTAATTGATGCATTCGGATATTTTTTTTTCATTTCGGCTAGTAATTTATTTGCAAAATTATCGATTTGATTATTTAGGAAAATTCCATCTGCTTTGTTAACTGGTCTAGTCTCCCAATTGACATGACATTTATCCGCTATGACGTTATGAGCTATTCCTCCAAAAATCCCGCCAATAGATAATGTTGAGTATGGTGGTGTAAATATTGAGTTCTCAGGTTTTCTATTTATCAGATCATTTCTTAAAGACATAAGTTTATTTACATATCTTGAAGCGTATTCTGCTGCATTCACTCCTTCATCTGGTTTAGAGCTATGTCCTGCAAGACCCTCAAAAAAAGTTGTGTATTCGTAACAAGCTTTATGAGAGTCTATAATTTTCATCTTCGTAGGTTCTCCTACAATACATATGCCGTTTGTAATTTTTCTTTTCTTTAGTTCTTTAATTAACAAGGGAGCTCCAACACAAGCAGTTTCTTCATCAAATGTTAAAGAAAAATGTATGTCACGAGAAAGATTTGACTTTGAAAAAATATCAGCGAAAGCTAATGAACATGCTAAAAATCCTTTCATGTCACAAGATCCTCTACCATATAATTTATCATTTTTTATTTCTGCAACAAATGGGTCGGTGGACCAACCTTTGGAAACAGGAACAACGTCTGTGTGACCTGATAAAATAATTGGTTCTTTACCATTAGACTTTTTTGCTTTTAGTGTTGCAAAAAGATTTACTCTTTTCTTATCCTCGTCAAAAACTTTAAAAGAGGATGCACCACATTTTGTAAGAATATCCTCACAATAATTAATTAAAGATGAATTATTTTTTCCTGAAATTGTTTTAAAGGATATAAGATCCTTAAGAATCTTTATTGATTTTTCAAATAATATGTTATCTATTCCAGCCACAAATTAATTATATATTATTATTATGAAAGAACAAATAACTTACGATATATTTGAGAAAATAGATATTAGACTTGGTACAGTAATTTCTGTCAAAAAAAATGAAAAAGCTAGAAAGCCTTCATTAGTTGTTGAAGTTGACTTTGGAAAAGATATTGGTGTTAAAACTTCATCAGCTCAGATAACACATTTTTACAATGAAGAAAATTTAGTAGGCAAACAGGTCATTGGTATTTGTAACTTTCCAGAAAAAAATATTGCAGGTATAAAATCTCAATTTTTACTTTTAGGCTCCATAGATTCTCAAGGAAAAGTTACGTTAGTGCATCCATCACAAAAAGCTGAAAATGGTTTACCTATAGCTTAAGTATGCATCCAGAATTTTTATCAATGGCACTTTTTTGGATTGTGGCTGCTTATACACCTGGACCAAATAATGTTGTTGCTTCTTATTCGGGTTTTAATTTTGGTATAAAAAAAACAATTCCACACATTCTTGGAGTTTCTTTAGGATTTACTTCAGTAGTATTTGCTCTAACAATCGGTTTAGTTAATGTCTTTAAACTATTCCCAGTTATACAGATTATTTTGAAATATTTGGGAAGTTTATTTTTAATTTATCTTGCTTATAAAATTAGTTTTTCTAAACCATCTAATGAGAAAAAAAATGAAAATCCTATATACTTTTTAGATACTTTTATTTTTCAATTTCTAAATCCAAAAGGTGTTTTAATCGGAATTATTATAGTTTCAACTTATGTTGAATACGGTGAAAATTACCTTAATTATGCGACTCAAGTTATTTTATTTGCCTTTATTGTATCATTATCGAGCATCACCTTTTGGACATTTGTAGGTAAATATCTTAGAAAATTTGCGACAAATGAGAAATTTATTAAATTTTTTAATTATGCTATGTCAACTCTTCTTCTTTTGAGCATAATTACATTTTATATATAAACTATGAAACCAGGAACAAAAAATTCATATAAATCTTTTACTGATTTAAAGATCAATGGAAAAAATTTTAAAATTTATTCCCTACCTGAAGCTGAATTAAACGGTTTAGAGGGAATCTCAAAACTACCTAAATCGATAAAAGTACTACTTGAAAATCTTTTGAGATTTGAAGACAACTTATCTGTAAATAAAGAACAAATAGAGTCGATAAAAAATTGGCTGAAAGATAAAAAATCAAAAACAGAAATTGCTTATAGGCCAGCTAGAGTTTTACTTCAGGATTATACTGGAATACCTGCAGTAGCTGATTTAGCTGCAATGCGTGAGGCTGTTAAAGAAAAAAATAAAGATCCTAATACTATCAATCCACTCTCAGCAGTTGATTTGGTGATTGATCACTCAGTTCAAGTAGATCAATCAGCAAAATCGGACTCTTTCGAAAAAAATGTAGAGATTGAATTTAATCGAAATGGTGAAAGATATTCTTTTTTAAAATGGGGACAACAAGCATTTAATAATTTTAGAATTGTTCCTCCTGGTACTGGAATATGCCATCAGGTTAATTTAGAATATCTTTCTAAAGTAGTTTGGTCGGAAAGATACAAAGATGATAATTATTTATTTCCTGATACGCTTGTTGGCACAGATAGTCACACCACCATGGTGAATGGACTTTCAGTTTTAGGTTGGGGAGTTGGAGGTATTGAAGCAGAGGCAGGTATGTTAGGTCAACCAATATCAATGTTAATTCCAGAAGTTATAGGTTTTGAAGTAAAAAATAAAATGCCCGAAGGCACAACTGCTACAGACTTAGTTTTAACAGTGGTTAAGATGTTGAGAGACAAAGGTGTAGTTGGTAAATTTGTAGAATTCTATGGAGATGGATTAAAAAATTTAACATTAGCGGATCGAGCTACAATTGCAAATATGGCCCCAGAGTATGGTGCAACTTGTGGTTTTTTTCCAATAGATGATGAAACATTAAAATATCTTAAATTTTCGGGAAGAGATAATGAAACTGTTAAAATAGTTGAAGAGTACGCTAAAACACAGGGATTGTGGGCTAGTAATGATATTACCTTTACAGACACTTTAAGTCTAGATATGTCGACGCTTGTGCCGACAATATCAGGCCCTAAAAGACCTCAAGATAAAGTTTTATTAACAAATGCATCAAAGAGTTTTAATAAAAGTTTTAGGGAAATTACTAAAAAAAAAGATTTCTCCATTTCTAAAGTAACTAATTCAGAATTTGAGATAAAAGATGGTTCTATTTTGATTGCTGCGATTACTTCATGTACTAATACGTCAAATCCAAATGTTCTTATCGGAGCTGGTTTACTTGCTAAAAAAGCTGTAGAATTTGGTATTGAAGTGAAACCATGGGTTAAGACTTCTCTAGCACCAGGATCTCAAGTAGTTACAGATTACCTAGAGAAGGCAGGATTGAATATTTATTTGGATAAACTTGGATTTAATCTTGTGGGTTATGGCTGCACAACTTGTATTGGAAATTCCGGACCTTTAGCTGATAATATTGTAGAAGCAATTCAAAAAGAGAACATTTATGCTGTTTCAGTTTTATCAGGAAATAGAAACTTTGAAGGTAGAATCTCACCTCACATTAAGGCAAATTATCTGGCGTCTCCACCACTTGTTGTAGCTTATGCTTTGGCTGGTCATATGAGTTTTGATTTATATCAAGATTCATTTGGCAGAGATAAAAACGGCAAAGAAATTTTTATGAAAGATATCTGGCCATCAAATAAAGAAATTGAAGACACTTTAAAATCATCTTTAAGTGCTGAAATGTTTATTAAAAGATATTCTAATGTTTCTGATGGCCCAAAACAATGGCAACAAATTAAAACAGAGAAAAGTAGTATTTATAATTGGGAAGAAAATTCAACCTATGTAAAAAAACCACCTTTCTTCAACAATCTCTCGGATGAACCCGAGGGTTTTAAAGAAATAAAAGATGCGAGACCATTATTGATTTTAGGAGACATGGTAACAACTGATCATATTTCACCAGCTGGTAATATCCAAAAAGATAGCCCAACTGGAGAATACTTCATGAAACACCAGATTTTACCAAAAGATTATAATTCATACGGCTCACGAAGAGGAAACCATGAAGTCATGATGAGAGGAACCTTTGCCAATATAAGAATTAGAAATGAAATGGCACCTGGAACAGAAGGTGGTTTTACCAAACTGTATCCTGAAGAAAAAATTATGCCAATATATGATGCGGTGGTTGAGTATAAAAAAAGAGGTACAGACTTAGTAGTAATTGGTGGAAAAGATTATGGCACAGGGTCTTCACGAGACTGGGCTGCAAAAGGAACAAAATTATTAGGGGTGAAAGTAGTAATTGCTGAAAGCTTTGAAAGAATTCATAGATCGAATTTAATTGGTATGGGAATTTTACCTTTGCAGTTTATAAACTCGATTAACAGAACTAACCTCAATCTTACTGGATCAGAATTAATAAGTGTAAGAGAAATAGAAAATGGAATTAAACCCTCTGATAAAGTTATAATAGAGATAAAATATG
>CABYCN010000012.1 GCA_902517455.1 uncultured Pelagibacteraceae bacterium | reverse complement strand
TAAAAATGAAAATGTGAAAAAAGTTAGATCTTGAAGAGCAACAGCATAAATGTTCCATTTGGCAAGATTTACTGATCCCATAAACTCATCATTTTCAAAATGAAGAACATATCTTGTTCCCATTCTAGTTTTTAAGTAACCATAAAGGGCGACCTGAGTAACCCAAGCTGATTTGGTCTGTATAAAATCTTCTAACTCATCTAAATCACTTATTTTTTTCTTTGGTATAAATGCTTTAAAAAGAGCAAATAGATAAACCTTAAAGTCATTCCAAGATAGATCTTTCCAAGTAAGTTTATATTTTGCCATAAAAACCAGTATATTTTCAACTTATACCAGAAAAAACCACCTATTATGAACAATTTTAACACTTTAAATCTCTTTCATAATGGTTATGGTTTTGGCCAGTTATAACTAAAAAGAGAGAGGTATAAATGTCAAAACAAGAACAACACTGGGAAAAAACCAGGGGTTTGCTAATGATTACTTTAGCAATTTGGTTTGTTTTCTCAATTGGCATCTTCTTATTCGGAGCTGAAATGAATGAGGTCACTGGACCTTTCGGTTACCCATGGACATATTGGTTTACATGTCAGGGATCTCTTGGAATTTTCGTAATCCTAATTTTCTGGTTTGCGAATAGACAGGAAAAAATCGATGAAGAATTCGGCTTTTCAGAAAGAGAGGACGACTAATGAAAGGTAATTTTATAGATAATTTGCCTAAGGTTTATGGAATCTACACAGGTGGTTTTTTAGGTTTCATAATCATTATGAGCATTTGCGAACAGATGGGGATGACAGCAAAAACAATAGGTATTTGTTTTGTTGCTTTCACAGTAGCTATCTACGCAATAATTGGTTATCTATCACGTACAGCACAAGCTGATGCTTATTACGTAGCTGGAAGACAAGTGCCAACGGTATTCAACGGAATGGCAACTGCAGCAGACTGGATGTCTGGTGCATCATTCGTTGCAATGGCAGGAGGTATTTACTTCAAAGGTTATGGATATATGGCTCTACTTGTAGGTTGGACTGGTGGATATGTATTAGTCGCGTCTTTATTAGCACCATACTTAAGAAAGTTTGGCTGTTACACAGTTCCAGATTTCATTGGTACAAGATATGGTGGTAATTTAAGTAGATTTCTTGCAGTAGTAGTCTTAACTGTTGCATCTTTTACTTATGTGACTGCACAAATTAACGCTACAGGTACAATTGCATCTGTTGCACTTGATATTCCATTTCAATACGCAGTTTATGTTGGATTAGTAAGTATCTTACTATGTTCAATGTTAGGTGGTATGAGAGGAGTAACTTGGACACAAGTTGCACAATACATCGTACTAATCATAGCTTACTTGCTTCCAGTATTTTGGATCAGTAACAAAATGGGTGCGGGATTCTTTCCTCACTTTATGTTAGCTGATGAAGTAGCTAGAATTGGTGAATTAGAACAACAGTTTGGTTTTGTTAAAAACGCTGCTGCTGATCTAAAAACAGTGCCTAAAGGGTTAGCTGGAATAACTAAGGCTCACTCAGCAGTTAATGCTACGCCTTGGGCATTTATTTCATTAGCACTAGCAATGATGATGGGAACAGCTTCATTGCCTCACGTGATGATGAGATATTTCACTACTCCAAGTGTAAAAGCAGCTAGAAAATCAGTAGGTTGGTCTTTATTCTTTATTTTCCTACTTTACTCTTCTGCTCCAATGTTAGCGACGCTATCTAAATTGTCATTGATTGACCCGACATTATCTACTGGTATTATCGGTAAATCAATTGCAGAAGTTCAAGCGATCGATTGGTATCAGAACTGGAACCAAGCAAACTTAATGTTTGTAAGCGACTTTAACGGAAATGGAACTCTTGAGTTAAACGAGTTTTTCATGGGTGGTAAAGCCGTTGTGTTAGCAACTCCAGAAATTGCTGGATTACCATATGTAATCTCAGGTCTAGTTGCTGCTGGAGGTATGGCTGCTGCCATGTCAACGGCTGATGGTTTGATTCTAGCAATTGCGAATGCAATCTCACACGATGTTTACTACAAAATCATCGATCCAAAAGCTGAGACTGCAAAACGACTAGTTGTTGCAAGGGTATTACTTGTAGTAATTGGTTTTGCTGGTGCAACAATCGCTGCTCTTGAGATACAAGGTATTTTAGGTTCAGTAATCTGGGCTTTTGACTTTGCGATGTCAGGATTATTCTTCCCACTTGTACTTGGTGTCTGGTGGAAGAGAGCTAACAAAGAAGGTGCGTGTGCTGGTATGGCTTTAGGATTACTTTCAGGACTAGGTTACCTAATATGGGTAAGAAATGGCGGAAGTGGATTTTTAGGTATTACACAGTTAACATTTGGTATCTTTGGTTCTGCAGTAAGTTTAGTAGCAATGGTAGTTGTAAGTTTAATAACTTCTGAGCCAAGTGCTGCTACACAAAGAATGGTTGATGAGGTTCGTGTACCATCAGGTAAATCGATCCTTGGCAAACAACACTAAATAATCTTTTAAAGGGGCGATTAATTTCGCCCCTTTTAATTTCCTTACTAGTCTAATATAAAAATAGAATGTCAGCCAATTTTCATCCTTTAATCTATATAATTGACTATATTCTTGGTGTAATAATGTGGACTTTAATTGGAAGAGTTGCAATGAATATATTTCAAAAAGAGGACTCACAATTTTTTTTTATGAGGGTATTTGTCAAATTCACAAATCCTCTCATTAAATTGTTTAAAATCGTTACTCCATCATTCATAATCCAACCTTTAGTTCCGTTATATGTGGCTTGGTTTTTTTTTATGATAAGATTTTACTTAATGCCATGGATTTTAGGCTATTCAGTGATGGGGATGTTATCATTTCCTCTTGAAAGTGAAATTTCAAGACAAATTTATCAATTTTTTAATTAAATTAAATTTTAAAAATTGATACAAGTAAATTTAAGTATTAAATGAAAAAAATACAAATATCACCTTCAATTCTATCAGCTGATTTTAGCCAACTAGGTAATGAGATTAAACGATTAGAAAAAGGTGGTGCAGACATGATACATGTTGATGTTATGGATGGTCATTTTGTTCCAAATTTAACTATAGGCCCTCCTGTTATTAAATCTTTAAAAAAATATTCTTCAATTTTATTTGATGTGCATTTAATGATTTCACCCGTCCATAAATATATAGAAGCATATGCTAATGCAGGGGCAGATATAATTACAATTCATCCTGAGGCAACAGATAATATGGATTTATCTATATCAAAGATAAAAGAATTGAATAAAAAAGTTGGTGTATCCTTAAATCCACAAACAAAGGTTGATGTTATCATTGATTATTTAAATAAAATTGATTTAGTTTTAATAATGAGTGTAAACCCTGGATTTGGTGGTCAAAAATTTATGCCGGAGGTTTTGACAAAAATTAAGGAGTTAAAAAAATTACAAAATGATAAAAATTTAGACTTTGATATTGAAATTGACGGAGGAATAAATTTTGAAAATTCGAAGAAAGCAATTGAGGCCGGAGCTAATATACTTGTCTCAGGCACTACAATTTTTAAAAGTAATAATGGGGATATTAAAAAAAATATTGAATTATTAAAATCGAAGTAATTTCATGGTTTTTGTAAATCGATTTTCTTTAGGTTTTTATAATCAGATAAGAAAATTTTATCTCAATTCGAAAATTTATGATAAAAAAATCTCTAAAGTAAATTCCAATGAACTATTTTATAAACCTAGTCCACATTTACTTTCATCATTAATCAAGTATCAAAAAAAAAAAATTAGGATTGAAGATTTCTATTTAAATGGAATGTGGCAGAAAAAAAATTTAAGTCTTAAAGAACATAAAAACCTGAACAGTTTTTATTGGTTTTTTAGCTTAGATTTAAAGTCTTCAAAACAAGTTGTACAATCAATTATCTCAAATTGGATTAAGGAGCATGAAAAGTATAATGATAAAACTTGGAATTTTGATTTAACGGCAAAAAGAATTATTTCTTGGCTCTCTAACCATAATCTTACATATGACGATAGTGATCAAAATTTTAAAAATAATTTTAACAAGATGATCCAAAAACAAACTAATCACCTAATTAATGAAATCAATAAATCAGAAATGATAGATGATAAATTAATTGGTTGTGCCTCAATAATATTAGTTGGCCTTTGTTATCAAGAAGAAAAAAAATATCTTTCATTTGGAATATCTCTTTTAAAAAAATTAGCAAAATTATCTTTAGATAATTCTGGATTTCCTAAATCTAGAAGTATTAAGCAATTAGTCTTTTATCTAAAATATTTTATTTTAATAAGAGAATGGCTCAAAGAGTCACAAAATAGTGTGCCAGATCACATAGATGAAACAATTTATCTCTTAGGTCAAGGGTATGCTTTTATTTGGCAAAATACTGGTTCGGATTTTTTATTCAACGGCAATAATCTCTCAAATAATAATGATTTCGATAATTATTTAAAACAATTAGGATATATATTTAAAAATGATGATCGAGAATTTGGTGGATATACAATATTAAAAAATAAAAAAATTTGTTTATCTATCGATACAGGCCCCTCACCTGATTTTAAGTTTACTAAAGACTATCAGTCAGGAGCTTTGTCATTCGAAATTATCTCTAATGGGAAAAAATTAATTAGTAATTGTGGATATAATAAAAAAAATATTAAACTAAATCAATTGTCAAAATCTTCTGCTGCTCAAAGCACCTTAATTATTGACGATAATTCTTCTTGTAAATTTACTCAAGTTAATAAATGTTTGGTATTAAAGAAAAGTATAAAGATTATAAAAAAAGATATTATTTTTGAAAAAGATTATTGGAAAATAAATGTTTCTCATGATGGTTATCTAAAAAAATATAATTCAATTCATGAGAGAAAAATTGAGTTTTATCCAGGGAAAAGTATTTTTCTTGGAAACGATACAATAATAAAAAAAAAAATAAATCATAATTATAAATTTGATATTAGATTTCATGTGGAGCCAAATGTGAAATTGATGAAAACTCAAGATAATAAAACAATTCTAATAGAGTTAGACAATGAAGGATGGAAATTTACTTGTGAAAATTATGACATAAATATTGATAATGGTTTATATTTCGGTCATAAAAATTCGTATACTGAAAATCAAAATATTTTTATCTCTGGTATTTCTAATAATCAGATAGAGAGTATTAAATGGGAAATAAAAAAAATATAAAATGAAAAAAATAAAATCTGCTTTAATATCTGTATCAGATAAATCAAATTTAAAACCTCTTTTAAATACTCTAAAAAAGAATAACATTAAATTAATTAGTTCTGGTGGTACTTTTAAGACGATTAAAAGACTCAAATTTGAATGTTTGGAAGTTTCTAATTTTACAGGTTCTAATGAAATTCTAAACGGAAGAGTGAAAACCTTACATCCAAAAATATATGCTGGAATTTTAAATAAAAGAAAAAATAGAAAGCATCTAAAAGAAATGAAATTAGAAAAATTTGAAAACATCGATCTAGTTATTATTAATTTTTACCCATTTGAAAAAACTTTAAAAAAAACAAAGGATCAAAATAAAATAATTGAAAAAATCGATATTGGCGGTCCAGCAATGGTTCGTGCTGCAGCAAAAAATTTTAACGACGTTACGGTCATTACTGATATTAATCAATACTCAGAATTGATTAATGAACTTAAAGTCAACAAAGGCTGTACTTCATCAAAATTTAGAAAAAAAATGTCTAGAATAGCTTTTGCAGAAACAGCTTTTTATGACTCAGTTATATCAAACTATTTTAATATAACTTCTAATAAACAATTCCCAGAAAAAAAAATTATTCACGCAAACTTAGTTGAAAGGTTACGTTATGGTGAAAATCCTCATCAAGAAAGCGCCTTGTATTCTCAGAATGATAATTTAAATATCAAAAAAATTCATGGCAAGTCGTTAAGTTACAATAATTATAATGATATTTTTTCCGCTCTTAACATTACTAAATCATTTCCTAAAAATAAAGGGACTGTGATAATTAAACATGCAAATCCATGTGGTGTATCGATTCTAAATAAAAATATAAATAGTTATAAATCAGCTCTAGCTTGTGATCCTGTAAGTGCCTTTGGTGGTATAGTAGCCTGTAATTTTAGAATCTCTAAATCCTTAGCGCAAGAATTAAATAAAATTTTTTTTGAGGTAATAATAGCAAATGGTTTTGATAAAAACGCACTTAAAATCCTAAAAACAAAAAAAAATTTAAGATTAGTCGACTCCTCAAATTTTTTGATAGACAAATCGAATAAATTTAATTCGATTAATAATTCTATCCTTATACAATCTGAAGATAATCAAGTTTTTTCAAAAAAAGATTTTCGATTAGTTTCTAAAAAAAAACCAAATAGATCACAATTTGAAAATTTAATATTTGCATTTAATGTTTGTCGCTTCGTAAAATCGAATGCAATAGTACTCGTAAGTAATAAATCTACTGTTGGTATTGGATCTGGACAACCGAGTAGACTTGATAGTTCTCAAATAGCGATAAATAAAATGAATAAATTTATTAATCCAAAAAATGATATTGTGGCAGCTTCTGACGCTTTTTTCCCATTTGTGGATGGTATTGAGACACTCGTGCAGTCAGGTGTTTCAGCTGTGATACAGCCCGCCGGTTCAATCAAGGATAAAGAGATTATTAAATTTGCAAATTCGACTGAAACTATATTGGTTTTCTCTAAAACTAGGCATTTTAGACACTAGTCTCTTTATCAATTTTAGCTGCTAGTATAAAATCATTTTCTGACAGCCCTTCAATAGCATGGGTTGTAATACTAATTTTTGCATATCCCCATCCAAATAAAATTTCTGGATGATGTCCTTCGTTTTCGGATATTTTACCTACATCATTAACAAATTTTTGACTCTCTAAAAAATTTTTAAAAGTGAATTTTTTTTCTAAAAAAAAAATATTTTTATCTCCTTTAATAACATCCCAGCCATCTACTTTTTTTTGGTATTTGTGTATTTCGGATATATCAAAAGGCACTACACCTCCTTCACATGGAACACACTTTTTGTTTAATAAATCACTCATAAAATATTTGGAGCGGGCAAAGGGGGTCGAACCCTCGACCTTCTCGTTGGCAACGAGACGCTCTACCACTGAGCTATACCCGCATATTTATTAAAAATAAAAATAATAGTTTTTTAAAAATTAAGCAATAGACAAAATCATCAAATTAATAAAATTCCTATTTAGAATTTAAATTTAGAATTTCAACCAGCTATATGTTTTTTTATATATTTTGAGTATTTCTCGATAGGGCTCATACTTATTATGATTATATTTTTCAATTTTATTTCTCATTTGATTGTTACTTGCTGTATTTATAAATAGATCTTGTCTTTTATAAAAATTCAAGCAATCTTCGCTCCATCTTAAATCACAAAATTTATAAATTTGTTTGGATATTTTTTTAGGATTTTCAGAAAAATTTTCTAGAGAAACAGGGAGAATTTTATTTGCATATTTTTTTTGAAAAAAGTTAATTACTTTTAAATAATTGTCTATGTACAACAATATATCTTCAATTTTATGTGACCAAGAAATGTTTGGTAAAAATTGCTTATAAATTGCAAATGTATTGTCAACAAGGTTACGATATGAGTGAATGAATTTTGCATTTGGGTAAATATTCAAAATTAATTCTATATAGTAAAAATTTTCTAGAGATTTTTCTGAAAAAATTATTTTATTTTTACTTTTTTTTAAACTTAAATTTTTAATTACATTTTTTAATTTTTTCGAAGTGCTATTCAAATTAATTTTTGTTTTGCTTGATGATCTTTGAAAATCTCTATTTGTATTTAAAAGAGCCCAATTAACTAAATTTGTTTCTCCCATGTTAACTATTTCATTTTTTCCTGAAGAAATAATAGATTCAATTAATGTTGAGCCACACCTAGGTAATCCTATTATAAATATTGGATAAAAATTATTAGTGCAATCTAAATTTTCACTCTTTTTTAAATAATCAATTTTATTGTATTTTTCTGAAATATTTTTAAGCCAATATTCATTAAGCTGAATATTCTTATGTTCATTTTTTTTAAATGAATAATCATTTGCTTTTTTTATTAAGTTTATTTCATCTTTAAAATTTTTTTTTCTATTTTCATATTCTGCAAGCAAAAAGTAACTGGAAGCAATATCAAAACTATCTAAATTATCTTGACTAATTAAATTTTTTAAAAAACTAATTTTTTTTTCATCTATAATCTTTTTATCTAATCTTGATAAATTATAAAGTATTCCAATATTTTTTGGATCCTTTTTTAAAATATTTTTGTAAAATTTTATTGCTTTATTATTTTGTCCTAAATTATGATACAAAATAGCTAAGTTGATTGAAGCAATGTCATTATTTGAGCCAAAGTCCATCGATTTTTTGTAAAATTTTTCAGAATTTTTATAATCCCTTTTTTTAAGATATATATTGCCAAGAGAATTAAATATTTCGGGATTTGTTTTACCCTGTTCGATACACTTCAACAAAAACTTTTCAGCATCTTCAAATTCATTTATTTTGAAACATATATCAGATAACAGAATATATAAATTTAATTTAAGAATTCTATCTAGTTGCGAGTCTTCAAGAACCCCCAATAAACTAATCTTTGCCTCATAAAAGTTTTTGTTTTCATAAAACTTTTTTGCTTTTAATATTAAGTGTTTTTTGTAAGTCATTTAGTGTTATAATATTTTAAAATATAAGATAAAACATGAACAACCTACCAAAAAAAATTCCTATTTTTCCTTTAAGTAATTTTATCATTTTTCCTAAAACATCTGTTCCTCTGAATATATTTGAGCCAAGATACATAGAAATGGTTAATGATAGTATGAAGTCTGATAAGTTTATAGGTATGGTCCAGCCGCGTGAACAAAAAAGCCTGAATAGCAATCTAATTGAGCTATACAATGTTGGGTGCCTTGGAAAAATAACCAATTTCACTAAAGCTGAAGATGGTAGATTCTTAATAGAGTTGAGAGGGGCAATTAGATTCGAAATTGTTAAAGAAATTGAATCAGAAAAAAAATATCGCACTTGCGAAATTTCTTATAAAAATTATTTAGATGATTTAAATGAAAAAAATGAAAACTTAAAATTTTCTGATTTAAAATTAATTTTTAAAGATTTAAAAAATTTATTTAGCAGAAGGGGATTTGTAATAAATTGGAAGGAGTTAGAAAAACAAAGTTTAGATGAAACAATAAATGCTCTTGCAATGGCTTCTCCTTTTACACTTGAGGAAAAACAGGTATTACTTGAAGCAAAAGATCTAAAAATGAGAAAAACAAAAATTTCTGAAATTTTGACTACTTATACATTTGATCAATATAATAATACAACTTTACAATAATTCTAATTTAAAATTTTAATCTGCTAAACTTGTAAATATTTTATTTGCATATTTATTTTTTCCTAAAAATTTAATTGAATTAGATATAATTGAATTATCAATTTTACTCTCTAAATGGAAAAATTCATAAATAAAATCTACCCCAGTTGAAAAAAGATAATTTTTATATTTTATTTTATTCTCGAAATTTTTACAAATTGAATTGTCTAATTCCAAACCATGGTCGTGTTTAAACTTTATCAATTCTAATAAAAGTTTAATATCTCTTATTGACATGTTAAATCCCTGACCTGCTAATGGGTGAAGTTTATGTAATAGTTCTCCAAAAGCTAAAATATTTTTATAATGGTAGTTCCTAAGGTTTGATGAGTTTAGCTTAAAATTAAATATTTGATTTATTTTAGTAATTGAATATTTTGAGTTATACTTTTCTATGGATTTTTTTAAATCAATTTTTTCAGAATTTCTAACAGAATAAACCACAGAAGTTTTTTTATTAGAAATGGGTAGAAAAGCCAAAGGACCTTTTTTAGTAAATATTTGAATAGCAGTATTATTTCTTGATAATGTTTTGTGATCAATCACAGTAGTATAAGCATGACTGTTATACTCTTTATTAAACTTTTTAAAAAAATATTTTTTTGTGAAAAAGCTATTTGAATCGCAATTTATAATTAATCCATAATCTTTATGATTGATCTTAACATTTTTATTTTTTTTGTTGAAAAAAAAGTTTTTTCTAAGTGATAAAGTAAGATGATTAAATAATTCAAAATTTTTGACAATCGAAAAAAGTTCATTACCATGATTGTGAAATTTTAAAATTTTTTCATTTTGGAGATTATCACTATATATTTCTATTTTATCAATCTTCCACAATAATTTTTTTAGGTTAAGACCATTAGCATTTAAAAAATCAATATTTTGTTTTGAAATTCCTATTGTTCTAGACTTATTAATTTCTTTTTTCTTAAAGTCTGAAAAAAAATCTACATATATCCCTTGGGTAACTAGAACTTTAGCCAATGTTAAGCTTACTAATCCATTTCCAATAATTGCTACATTCATAATATTTTTAATTTTAACAATAAAAATTAGATGATACAAAGTGTTAAATTTGATTCATCATATATGGATATAAAAAAACTTAACAATTTCTTATTAACTTTTGTTATTAAAAGATTGATAGAATTTATAGGCATTATTTTATTATTTTTGGGAATTTTACTATTAATTGCTTTAATTTCATATTCGCCAGATGATCCTAATTTTATTTTTCCAGATAACACTAAAATTAAAAATTTAATTGGCTTCCGGGGAAGTTATTTATCTGATCTTTTTTTTCAATCTCTAGGTTTAATTTCCTATTTAATCCCTATAACTCTAATTACTACTGGTCTGTCTATATTTAGAAATAAACAACTTGTAATAATAATTGAAAATATTTTTTATATAATACCCTATGGTTTGACGGGAGCTTTATTTTTTAGCTATTTTTATAAAGATACATTTACATTATATATTAATGGAAATGGTGGTTTTATTGGTAACTACTTAAATAAATTAATCTTCAACAATTCAACAATACCCTACGAAAATATTATTTTTTATTTATTAATTATCCTAATGTTAGCTTTTTTTTTACTTAGCATTAATTTTAATCCTAAAAACTTTTTTTTAACTGTAAAAAAATTAGTTTTATTTATTTTTAAAAAAAAAGAGAGAAATTATACTAATAAAAATGAAATAATTAACGAATATATCCCTCAAGAAGAAATCAAAAACCTTATCCAAGAAGATTTACCCTTCATTAAAGCAGAGGAACAACTTAAAAATCTTAAGGGAAAATTTAATTTACCCCCAATTGATCTTTTAAAAAAACCTTTAAAAGATGAGAGAAAAGATATAATAAAAAATGAAAATAACGATCCATCATTTTTAGAGAAAATTCTTTTAGATTTTGGAGTAAATGGAAGTATCAAAAAAGTTAGTCATGGGCCCGTTGTAACTCTTAACGAATTTGAACCAGCGGCTGGAATTAAGGTTTCAAAAATAATTAATCTTTCTGATGATATAGCTAGAAATACAAGCTCTGAGTCTGCAAGAATAGCAATTATTCCTGGGAGCAATACAATTGGAATAGAATTACCAAATTCTTCTAGAGAAAATGTTTATCTTAGTGAAATTTTAAAAAATAAAAATTTTAATGTGAAAGATATAAAATTGCCTATTGCTTTAGGAAAAAATATTTCTGGAGTTCCTATTATTGCAGATTTAGCATCAATGCCACATTTACTTATAGCTGGTACAACTGGATCTGGTAAATCAGTTTGTATTAATACAATTATACTTTCACTACTTTACAGACATCCTCCAACGAAATGTAAACTTATATTAATTGATCCAAAAATGCTTGAACTCTCTACATATGAAGGAATACCACATTTACTTTGTCCAGTAATTACAGAGGCAAAAAAAGCTGCGTCCGTCTTAGGTTGGGTGGTCAAAGAAATGGAGAATAGATATAAATTAATGACTAAAGAGGGTGTTAGAAATATTGATGGGTACAATAATAAACACAAACTTCCAATGCCTTATATTGTTGTGGTGGTAGATGAAATGTCAGATTTAATGTTGGTTGCAGGTAAAGAAATCGAAAATTACATACAAAAGTTATCCCAAATGGCTAGAGCTGCTGGTATTCATATCATAATGGCTACTCAAAGGCCTAGTGTTGACGTAATTACCGGAACAATTAAGGCTAATTTTCCTACTCGTATTTCTTTTCAAGTCACATCCAAAATTGATAGTAGAACAATATTGGGAGAACAAGGCGCTGAACAGCTTCTAGGTAAGGGAGATATGTTGTATATGACTTCTGCAAATAGAATCATAAGGATCCACGCTCCTTTTGTTTCAGATAACGAAATTGAAAGAATAAATAATTTTTTAAGATCTCAAGCAGAACCGGATTATGTTGATGAAATACTAAACTTTGTTGACGAAAAGGAAATAAATGAAAGTCCTAGAAATCAAAATGATAAAGATGAACTTTATCAAACAGCAATTGAGATTATTAAGTCTGAAGGTAAAGCCTCAACATCATTTTTGCAAAGAAAGCTTCAAATTGGTTATAATAGAGCTGCAAGAATAATAGACATGATGGAAGCTGACGGTATAGTTACTAAAGCAAATCATGTAGGAAAACGTGATGTTCTGTAATGAAAAAAATTTTTTTTATTTTTTTTTTTATTTCTAATATATCGAATGCATTCGCCACAATTAAGAACGATATTATCGAAAATTTATCGAGCATAAATAACATATCTTTTAAATTTGAACAAAATATCAATGGAAAAGTAGAGAACGGCAATTGTATAATCAAATATCCAAAAAAAATTTTATGTACATATGATTCAAAAAATAATAAAGTTTTAGTATCCAATGGACGGTCATTAGTAATTAAAACTCAAAATAGCTATTATATTTATTCTATAAAAGATACTCCACTTAATTTAATTTTGAATAAGGAATTTTTATTAAATAAAATTAAAAATTTAAACGAGAGAATAATTGATGGAAAATTAGTTAATTATAATTTTTCTGAAAATGAGAATCATATTAATCTCTTTTTTGATATAAAAACATTTAACTTAATTGGTTGGCAAGTACAAGATATCTATCAGAATTTAAGTATCACATATATAAACTCAATCATAAAAAATAAGAAATTAAAGAAAGACTTGTTTAAACTACCTGCAAGAAATTAATTCATATTGAAATAAATTCTTTTTTAAAAATTTTCATACCTCTAGAAATATAATTATTTAAAGCATTTTTATGATCTAATGAACAGGTATGAACCCATACTCTCTGTGTTTTTTCTAAAAAAGAGTTTTTGATAGCTGATGACAAAAGATAAGATCCCAATTTCTTATTTTGATATTCTTTTAATAAACCTAAATAGGCTATTTCTACTTCTTTGTTATTTTCATGAAAAATAAGCTCGAAATACCCAGCTAAACCAGCTTGATGCTTTAGTATATATGTTTTTACCTCTTTTTGAAAAGCATAGTTTTGCCATTGTTTATCATCCCATATTAGTCGATCTACCCAACAATGTTCTTTTCCCACATTTTTATAAAAGAATTTATTTAATTGAAAATCTGGTGGTTTGATTAATTCAACAAAATACCCATTTGGATAGAGATTAGGCTCTTTAAGATCTTTTAATGAATTAATCTCTAAATAGTTTCGTTCAACTTTTTTGTTCACTCGATCATTCTTCCAGCACTTTCACCTCCAAATAAATGAAAATGTAAATGAGGTACTTCTTGACCTCCATGTTCACCAATATTTACTAAAGCCCTATATCCTTTCCCAGTATCAATAGAAATTCCTAATTTTTTTGCAACTATATTTAAACCTTTTAATAACCCAACAATTTCACCCGAGGAAGCATTTATGCTAAAGTCATCTAAATTACTGTACCTTCCTTTAGGGATTACCAAAGCATGAATTTTTTTTTGAGGGTTAATATCATAAAAAGATAAAACAAAGTCATCTTCGTAAATTTTTTTACAAGGGATTTGACCACTTAAAATTTTTGCAAAAATGTTATTATCATCATAACTCATAAATATATTATACAATTAATATTCAGTTTTTCTCAATAAAAATTATCTCTGAAATATTAATTCCATTTTCGATATAATTTCCTTTTTCTGAAAAAATATTACCCATACTTAATTTTAATTGATTAATTTCATCAATAGATAGATATTTAACCTTTTTCATATCTTTATTTTGAACAGACAATAATATATCTTTTGAGCCATAATTAAGTTTATCAGGATTTAAACTGTTAGCAGATAAATATTGAGAACTATCCTCAATTACATATAACCCCCCTGTTTTTAATTTTTCAAAAAAAATATTCATCGTTATTATTTGATCTCTTATGTTGTGACTACCATCATCAATTATAATATCAAAATTTTTGTTTAAGTAAGATCTTAAATTAATTAAAGTCTTTTTGGATTTAGTATCACTGTACAAAACTCGAATATTTTTTGAATATATCTGAATTTGAAATGGATTTATATCAACACAAAAAATTTTAGGTTTATCAAAATAATAATAAAAACTTGCAGTTCCAGAGCCCCGGAGACTCCCTATTTCTAAAATATTTAAATTTTTTATATTCTTATATTTTTGAAAATATTTTTCGTATATAGGGGAATAATTGTGCCCATCAATTTTTTTGTTATTAATTAAAAATTTTGAAGCTTTATCAGAATTAAACTCTATAAATAAATCATTTAGGCTCTTATTTTCAAAATTTTTATTAATTTTATCAAGATTTTTTTTTTTTAATGAGAAAAGTTGTCGAAATTTATCTAAAAAAAATTTATAGGGATAATTAAATAATTTTCTAAAAGCTTTGAAATATTTTTTTTTATCTAAATCTATTTTAAATGACTCAATGTAAGAAAAGAGAAAATCTTTTAAATTCATAAATTAATAAGTTATAAATTCTAAAACTATTTTCATCATAACTCATAATTACATTTTTTCTAAAACTGATTTTACTGTATCTCCCATTACCGATGGATTTTTAGAAATAGTAATTCCACATTCTTTTAGGATTTCTACTTTTTCTATAGCACTTTCCCCATATGCTGAAACAATTGCACCCGCATGGCCCATTACTCTACCTTTTGGTGCTGTTAAACCTGCAATATATGCTATTACCGGTTTTTTCATATTTTCTTTTGCAAATTCTCCTGCAGCTACTTCTTGTGGTCCACCAATTTCCCCAATCATTAATACTACATCTGTTCCGTCATCTTTTTCAAATTTTTCTATAATGTCTCTGAAGGAACTTCCATTTATAGGGTCTCCTCCAATACCTACACTTGTTGAAACTCCAATATTTAAATTTTTAAGTTGTTGAGCGGCTTCATATCCTAAAGTCCCAGATCTGCTGATAATTCCTACTCTTCCCTCTTGGTAAATATGACCAGGCATTATTCCTAGCATTGCTTTTCCTGGGCTTATAATCCCAGCACAATTAGGTCCAACTAAAGTCATTTTAGAACTTTTGGTATATCTTCGCATATACCTTTTTATTCTAATCATATCATGAGAGGGTATTCCATCGACGATTGCTACACAATTTTTGATTCCAGCATCAGCAGCTTCCATTGCTGAGTCTGCTGCAAAAGCTGGGGGCACAAACAAAATTGAAGCATCTGCTCCTGTCTTGTTAACCGCCTCCTTGACAGTGTTAAAGACAGGCAGGTTAAGATGTTTTGTTCCACCTTTTCCAGGTGTAACTCCTCCAACTACGTTTGATCCATATTTTATCATCTCGTCTGCATGAAAAGAGCCCATTTTACCTGTGAAACCCTGAATAATTATCTTGGTATTTTTATCTATAAGTACAGTCATGGTTTATTTATTTAATACTGCAACTGCTTTATTAGCTGCATCCTCTAAAGTGTTTGCTTCAATATAATTTATTTTACTTTCTTTAAGAATTTTATTTCCTTTTTCAACATTCGTGCCAGCTAAACGAATGACTAGTGGTACTTTAATTTCAATTTTTTTTAAAGCCTCAACAATTCCCTCAGCAACCCAATCACATCTATTGATACCAGCGAATATATTCACCAGAATTACTTTAACTTTTTCATCCATCGTAATTAATTTGAATGCTTTAACTATTTTTTCTGGAGTAGCTCCACCTCCGACATCTAAAAAATTTGCTGGGCTTCCACCAGCTAATTGAATCATATCCATTGAAGCCATTGCAAGACCAGCACCATTAATTATATTGCCTATATTTCCATCTAAGCTAACGTAATTAAGACCTCTGTCTGAAGCAAAAATTTCTTTTGAGTCTTCCTGAGTCTTGTCTCTAAGTTCTGAAACTTGACTTCTCCTAAACATTGCGTTGTTATCAAAGCTCATTTTACAATCTAAAGCTAATATTTGTTTTTGCTTTGAGATTACTAGAGGATTTACTTCAACCATAGTAGCGTCTAATTCGCTAAAAGCTTTATAACATCCGATAATTGTATCTGATGCTCTTCTTATTAAATCCGACTCAATTCCTAAACCAAATGCTAATTCTCTAGCTTGAAAATTTTGCATTCCAACAGCTACTTCAATTTTTGATCTGATTATTGTTTCTGGTTTTTCTTTTGAAATTTCCTCTACACTCATTCCCCCTTCTGTTGATGCAACAACCATAATACTTTCTGAGCTTCTATCAAATACTAGCCCTAAATATAATTCCTTTTCAATGTCTGTTGCCTCTTCTATATAAATTCTATTAACTATTTTACCTTCTGGTCCTGTCTGATTAGTAACTAGTTTTTTTCCTAACAATTTATCTGTTGCTTGAGCAACTTCTAAAGGAGTATTACAAATGATTATCCCCCCAGCTTTTCCTCTAGCACCTGAATGAATTTGAGCTTTGACAACCCATTTAGATCCACCAATTTCTCTTGCTTTGTTTTCAGCATTTTCAGGGCTATATACAATTCCACCTCTTGGGATTGTAACTCCAAAATCAGAAAGTATTTTTTTTGCTTGGTATTCGTGAATATCCATATTTATTTATTGTTTATCAGTTTATCTATGCTTACAATATTTTCTGCCATTCTAGCTGATGCTGCATCAATCATCCTTCCATCAAGTTGAGCTGCTCCTTTCCCTTCTTTAGCAGCCTTTTCAAGTTCTAGTAAAATTTTTTTTGCTTTACTTACTTCTGAGTCTGGTGGAGAAAATACTTTATTTGCTAATTCAATTTGTGAAGGATGAATTGCCCATTTTCCCTCTATTCCGATAGCGGCGCCTCTTTTTGCAGCTGCAACATATGCATGAGGATCATTAAAATCTCCAAATGGTCCATCAATTGCTCTTAAACCATGTGCTCTACAAGTCATAACTAATTCAGATAATCCGTGATGCCATTGATCTCCAGGATAATCTGGATTTAATCCTCCTATCACAACAGTTCTTGCTCTCAAGCTTGCTGCGTAATCCGCTACACCAAAGTGTAAAGCTTCAAGTCTCTCACTAGATTTTGCTATTTCATTAATATTAGACATCCCTAAAGCTGTTTCAATTAAGCATTCGATTCCAATTTTATTTTTAATTTTTTTATGTGTTTCTATCTGAGTTAACAAGCAATCAACCATATAAACATCACTATCTGTTCCGGCTTTAGGTACAAGAATTGTATCAACATTTTTGCCAGCTTGTTCTATTATTTCTACTAAATCACTATACATATAATGAGTGTCCAAACTATTTATTCTTACTGAAATTGTTTTGCCTTTTTCTCTCCAATTCATTTCATTTAAAGCTTTTATTACATTTGCTCTAGCTGAAACTTTATCATTTGGAGAGACAGCATCTTCTAAATCTAAAAAGATATAGTCAGCATCTGAATTAAGTGCCTTCTCAAACATTTTTGGAGAAGAACCTGGAACTGCTAGTTCGCTTCTTTGCAATCTTGATTTTGCGGGTTTATAATATTTATGGCTCATAGTTTAAATTTTTAGATTTATTATAATCAGGCAATCCGCAAAAAACCTAATCTTTACAGATTTGTAACAAATATTATTAAATTAATGAAGTTATTTCTTACGTTTTTCTAATTCTGCCATAACGTCTTCTATATTTATGGCATTTGCCTCTAAATACATTACTAAGTGATAAAAAACGTCTGCAGCTTCATGAATTTTGTTAGAGTTATTGTCTACTGCCTCGATAAGTTCATTAATTTCTTCTATGACTTTTTCTTTGCTCAAAGATCTATCACTAAGTAATTTATTTGTATAAGAACCATCTACTGGTGATTTTTTTCGTTCTCTTGCAAGATTAAATATTCTTTCTAAAGTATTAAGCATATCAAATTCTAACAGGTATTCCTTTTGAGTCCAAATAATCCTTAGCCTCTTTTACAGAGTGTTTTCCATAGTGAAATATAGAAGCTGCCAAAACTGCACTAGCCTTTCCTAACTTAATTCCATCCACAAGGTGATCCAAATTACCCACACCACCTGATGCAATAACTGGAATATTTACTTTAGATGAAATTTTCGACATTAAATCAATATCATAACCAACTTGTGTTCCATCTCTATCCATGGAGGTTACTAATAATTCTCCTGCACCATTCTCTTCCATTTGTTTTGCATATTCGAGCGCATCAATTCCACTATTTTTTCTTCCTCCGTGAGTAAATACTTCCCACTTATGTCCATTTTTTTTTGCATCGATAGCTACTACAATACATTGAGATCCAAATTTTTTTGAACTATCGATAACAACTCCTGAATTTTCAACTGCAGCAGTATTTATTGAGACTTTATCAGCCCCACAATTAAGTAATTTATTAATATCATCAACACTTCTTACACCACCCCCAACAGTCAATGGAACAAAACATTTTTTTGATGTTTTTTCTACTACATCGAAAATAGTGTTTCTATTTTCGTTTGAAGCTGTAATATCTAAAAAACATATTTCATCTGCTCCACCATCGCTATATATTTTAGCTTGTTCTACAGGATCACCTGCATCTTTTAGATCAACAAAGTTAATTCCCTTAACAACTCGACCATTCTTAACGTCTAAGCAAGGAATTATTCTATTTTTAAGCATCTTCTTTTACCAATTCCTCTAATTGAATATCGCCATCATAAATAGCCTTACCAACTATTATACCTTCAATATTTTTTAAATTTTTTGTTTTTTTAATGTCATCTATTGATGAAACTCCACCAGATATAATGACCGGACAGTTTGACATTTCAGCAACTTTCATTGTTTCATCAAAATTTGGGCTTTGTTTCATAC
>CABYCN010000011.1 GCA_902517455.1 uncultured Pelagibacteraceae bacterium | reverse complement strand
ATAATACATTATCAAGTATCACTAAACCTTCCTTATTTAGTAGATCTAACGAAATCTCATAGTATTTTTGGTAATTCATTTTATCTGCATCAATAAAAACTAAATCAAATTTTTCATCTCTAATACTCATCAAGGTTTCCAATGCTGGTTTAATTATTGTTTTAATCTTATGATCTTGATTAGCTTTTTTAAAAAAATTTTGTGCAATTTTGTTTGTTTCCTCATTTTTATCTAACGCAATTATGCTACCTTCATCTGGTAAAGCTAAGGCCATAGACAATGTACTTAAACCTGTAAAAGTTCCTATCTCTAGGACTTTTTTAATTTTGGAAATTTTAATGATTAAATGTAAAAATTGACATTGAGAAATAGATATTTGCATTCTTTTTGTATCACCAAGTGACAAATTATAATCTATTATTTCTTTTTGAATTGGGTGTAATTTCAAACCATTCTTTAGAATATAATCTTGTAAATGTTTTGTTATATTAAGGTCTGAACCCATAACCTTATAATTTTTTCTTTAGGATCTCATTGATTAATTGAGGGTTAGCTTTTCCACCTGATGCTTTCATTGCTTGACCAACAAAAAAACCAAATAATTTTTCTTTACCTTGTTTATATTCAATAGCTTTTTCTCTGTTATCATTAATTATTTTATCAATTAAAGCCTCTAAAGTCTTTGGATCACTTTGTTGCTTTAATCCTTTTTCCTCAACAATTTTTTGTGGATCTTTATCTCCATCAATTATTAATTCAAAAACTGTTTTTGCTATTTTTCCTGAAATGGTTCCATTCTTAATTAGATTTATCAATATGGCTAAATTCTTTGCACTCACCGGACTTTGAGAAATTTCTAAACCTTTGCTATTTAATACAGCAAATAGTTCTCCTGTAATCCAATTGACTGCTAACCTAATATCTTTATTTTTGCCCATTTTAGCTACAACCGCTTCAAAGTATTTCGCAGTATCGATATCAGACACTAAAATATTGGCTTCATAAGGAGACAATTTAAACTCTTTAATAAATCTTTTCTTTTTATCATCTGGGAGCTCTGGAATATCATTTTTAAGTTCTTCAATAAATTTTTCCGAAACCTCCAAAGGTAATAAATCTGGGTCAGGAAAATACCTGTAATCATGAGCATCTTCTTTTGATCTCATTGATCTTGTCTCATTTTTCTTCGTATCAAAGAGTCTTGTTTCTTGATTAATAGTTTTGCCCTCTTCTATTAAATCAACTTGCCTATTAGCCTCATATTCTATTGCCATTTGCATAAACTTAATTGAATTAACATTTTTAATTTCACATCGGGTACCAAATTCTTTTGAGCCTTTTGGTCTTACAGAAACATTCACATCAGCTCTTAAAGAGCCCTCTTGCATATTTCCGTCACAAGTTCCTAGATATCTCATTATAGATCGTAATTTTTTGATATAAGCATTAACTTCATCCGGTGATCTTAGATCAGGCTTGCTCACTATTTCCATTAAAGCTACTCCTGATCTGTTTAAATCTACAAAGGTATTTTGAGGGTCAAGATCATGAATACTTTTTCCAGCGTCTTGTTCTAAATGCAATCTTTCTATACCAACCTCTTTTTGGCCATTAGGCATATCTAAAATAACCTTGCCCTCACCTACTATTGGATCTTTAAATTGTGATATTTGGTATCCTTGAGGTAAATCAGCATAAAAATAATTTTTTCTATCAAACACTGAACGTTTATTAATTTTTGCGTTAAGGCCAATACCAGTTTTAATTGCTTGTTTGACACAAAATTCATTTATTACTGGCAACATTCCTGGAAATGCAGCATCAACTAAACTAACTTGTGTATTAGGCTCTGCTCCAAATTTGGTTGCAGACGTAGAAAATAGTTTTGACGCAGATAATACTTGAGCATGAACCTCTAAACCAATTACAACCTCATACTGGTTGTCTTTTCGATTAATCAAATATTCAGAGTCTTTTTTACTCATTTTATCCACCAATCAGTAATTTTATTTTTAAAATTGATCTTTTCCTCCATAGCATAAGCTATATTCAATATATTTTGTTCATCAAAAGCTTTACCAATAATTTGTAAACCTAAAGGATAACCTTTTGAGTCATGTCCTGCAGGTATTGAGATTCCAGGAAGTCCTGCTAAGTTAGCAGGTACTGTAAATATGTCATTAAGATACATTGAAACTGGATCATTTGTTTTTTCACCTATTTTGAATGCCGAACTAGGTGTTGATGGAGTTAAAATTGCATCAACTTTTTTATAAGCCTCATCAAAATCATTTTTAATGAGTTTCCTAACTTTTTGAGCTTTAAGATAATATGCATCGTAATACCCAGAAGATAAAACATAAGTTCCAATCATAATTCTTCTTTGAACTTCAGCTCCAAAACCTTCTGATCTAGTTTTTTCATACATATCAATTAAATTTTCTCCTTTGGCTCTAAATCCATACTTAACACCATCATATCTTGCTAAATTTGATGATGCCTCTGCTGGAGCAACTATATAATATGTTGGTAAGGCATAACTTGTATTAGGCAGAGAAATATCAATGGTTTCAGCGCCACAATCTTTAATATATTGAATACCTTTTTGCCAAAGATCTTCAATTTCTTTTGGCATACCATCGACTCTATATTCTTTTGGTATTCCAATTTTTTTTCCTTTTATGTTATTTGTAAGTTCTTTACTGTAATGATTTCTTTTAAAGTCTATTGATGTAGAGTCTTTAGGATCATAGGAACTAATAACTTCATGTAGTAAAGCACAATCTTTTACATTTTGTGCCATTGGTCCAGCTTGATCCAATGATGATGCAAAAGCAACTATTCCATATCTTGAGCAACTTCCGTATGTTGGTTTCAATCCTACAATCCCAGTGAAAGAGGCTGGTTGTCTAATTGATCCACCAGTATCAGTGCCAATTGTAACAGGAGTCAATTGTCCAGCTACAGCTGAAGCTGAACCACCAGATGATCCACCTGGAACTAAATTCCTATCAATAGGGTTTTGCACATTACCAAAAAAACTTGTTTCATTTGATGAACCCATTGCAAACTCATCACAGTTTAACTTACCTAAAAGTATTGCACCTTCATTCCAAATATTTTCAGTTACAGTTGACTCGTAAGTTGGAATAAAATTATTTAAAATTTTACTACCAGCAGTTGTTTTAATATCTTTTGTACAAAATAAATCCTTAACTGCGATTGGAATACCAGGTAATTTTAAATCTAAATTAGGTTTTTGATCAAATTTTTTTGCTTTATCTAAAGCTGATGTAAAATCATTTGTAATATAAGCATTCAAATTCTCAGATTTTTTAGATCTATCAATAAATGCTTTAGTCACATCTGTTGAGGAAAGTTTTTTATTTCTAATATTTTCAACTAGCTTTGTTAAGGATTGTTTCGTAATATCTGACATTATTCAATCACTTTAGGTACTACAAAATAATCCTCGTTATCCTGTGGAGAATTTTTAATAATTTGTTCTCTGATATTTTTACTTTTCACTTCATCGGATCTTAATTTTAAGGTTGTTTCTGCAATAGAGGTTAATGGTTCTACATTGTCAGTTTTTAATTCATTAAGTTTTTCAATAAAATCAAAAATAGAATTTAAATCACCAGCTAATTTTTCAGCACTTTTCTCGTCAACTGAAATTCTTGCTAATTTAGATATATGTTTTATTGTTTTAAGATCTATACTCATATGCTATTTAAATATGAGGCAAAGTATCACTTAAGTTTAAAATATACAATATGATCACTTTACAGAAATTTAAAAAAAACCACTCAGATAAGTGTAGATTGATAGGTTTAGACCTAGGCTCTAAAAGAATTGGTGTGTCAATCTGTGATGAAAAACAATTAATAGCAACCCCATTAAAAACAATAAATAGAAATTCGCTTAAAGATCTTATTGATGAGCTTAGATTAATTATTGAAGAAAATGATATAAAAGGAATCATTGTTGGAAATCCTTTAAATATGGATGGATCCTCAGGTAGGTCAGCTCAATCAGTAAAAGATATAACAGAAAATATTAAAAAAAACTTAAATATTCCAATATGCCTTTGGGATGAGAGACTCTCAACAGTTGGTGCCTTTAACCTATCTAGCCAATTAGATATTAATGTAAGTAAAAGAGAAAAAAAAATAGATGAAAATGCTGCTACTTTTATTTTACAAGGAGCTTTAGATTTTCTGAATAATTAATACTTGCTATTATAGAGGTTTATAGTTATAGAGTTGGCTTTAATGGCATTTAAAACAAATCAAGCTATTAAAATTTCCCAAAAACATTTGTTAGGTATCCAAGATTTATCGATTAATGATGTTAATTTAATACTCGATGAGGCCCATGCATTTATAAAAGTAAACCAAAGCAAAAATAAAAAAATAGATACTTTGCGAGGAAAAACTCAAATTAATTTATTTTTTGAACCATCAACTAGGACTCAAAGTTCGTTTGAGTTGGCTGGGAAAAGACTTGGGGCTGACGTTATGTCGATGAATATAAGTAACTCAGCAATTAAAAAAGGTGAAACCTTAATTGATACTGCGATGACTTTAAATGCAATGCATCCTGATATCATAGTAATAAGGCACCAAGACTCAGGTGCTTGTAATTTACTTTCACAAAAAGTAAATTGTGCAGTTTTAAATGCTGGTGACGGAAGAAGAGAGCATCCTACTCAAGCATTGTTGGATGCTTTAACTATTTTAAATCGGAAAAAAAAAATTGAGGGTTTGAAAATTGCAATTTGTGGAGATATTCTTCATTCAAGAGTTGCAAGATCTAATATATATCTTCTCAATATGTTAGGAGCTGAAGTAAATATAATAGCTCCAACAAACTTAATGCCAAAAGAGATAGAAAAATTTGGAGTATATAAGTTTACTGATATGAAAAAAGGTTTGAAAGATTGTGATATTGTTATGATGTTAAGACTACAAAGTGAGAGGATGACTAGTTCTTATCTTTCATCAAATAGAGAATATTATGAATATTATGGATTAACCCCAGATAAGTTAGAATACGCTAAATCAGATGCTTTGATCATGCATCCTGGACCTATGAATAGAGGAATTGAAATAGATACAATGTTAGCTGATGATATTAATAAAAGTGTGATTAAAGAACAGGTTGAGCTTGGAGTAGCAGTTCGTATGGCGTGCTTAAAAATTTTTTGTATATAAATGAAAAAAAAATACTTTATAAACGCTAATATTGTAGATCCCCATAATTCTTTAAACGAGATTGGTGGTTTAATTATTGATGAGGAAGGTAAAATTGGCGCTATTGGAAAAAAAGTTAATACGAATAATCTTCCTTCAAGAGAAAAACTTATTGATTTAAAAGGTAGATATATATTCCCTGGTCTTGTTGATATGAGGGTTTTTGTTGGTGAACCAGGATATGAATATAAAGAAAATTTCAGAACATTAAGCAACGCAGCATTATCGGGTGGAGTTACTTCAGTTGTTACGATGCCAAATACAGATCCAGTAATAGACAATGTATCTATTGTAGATTTTTTGAAGAGAAGAGGAAGAGATAAATCTAAAATAAATATATTTCCTTGTGCCTCTCTTACAAAGAATATTGAGGGAACTAACATGACGGAATTTGGTTTGTTGCAAAATAAAGGAATTATTGCTTTTACAGATGGAATTAAAACAATTCAAAATCCTAGATTAATGTCAAGAATAATGAATTCAGCAAAAGATCTTGGTTGTTTAATAATGCAGCATGCTGAAGATTTTGAACTTGCAAAAAATGGAATGATTAATTCAGGAATTATTGCTTCAAAACTTGGCTTGCCTGGAATACCAGAGATAGCAGAAAGAATTTTAATCGAAAGAGATTTAACTTTGTTAGAAAAAGTAAAGTGTAGATATCATATTTCTCAGTTGTCCTCACAAAAATCAATTGAAGTAATTAAACAAAGAAAAGAAATTGTAAAATTTACTTCTGGCGTTTCAATCAATAATCTGTCTTTAAATGAAAATGATATTGGAGACTTCAGAACTTTTTTAAAACTATCACCACCCCTCAGAAGAGAAGAAGATAGAGAAGCATTAGTTCAAGGTATTAAGGATGAGTTAATAGATGTTATTGTGTCAGATCACAAGCCTGAAGATGAGGAGTCTAAAAGACTTACTTTTTCACAGGCTGCAACTGGAGCATCTGGCATAGAAACTCTTCTATCTTTAAGTTTAGAGTTATACCATAACAATTCTCTCAAATTAGAAACAATAATTAAAGCACTTACATCAAATCCAGCAAAAATACTCAAAATTAACAAAGGTAACCTTTCACTTGGAAATGATGCAGACTTATGTGTAGTTGATATAGATAAACCATGGATTGTAAAAAAAGAAAAATTAATTTCTAAATCAAAAAATACTTCTATTGAGGATAAAAAACTTCAGGGAAAAGTTTTAAATACATTTGTAAAAGGTGTAGAATTATTTAAGCTATAATATGGATATTTTAATTGTAGGTATAATTTGTTACCTAATGGGTTCAATACCATTTGGTTATATTTTAACTAAAATTTTTTTAAAAAAAGATATAAGAGATATTGGCTCAGGCAATATTGGAGCAACAAATGCTCTTAGAACAGGAAGTAAAACTATTGGTTACACGACTTTATTTCTTGATATTATAAAAGCTGTTATTACAGTCATCTATATCAAATTTAATTTACCAGAGTTACTTTATATTGCTTCTCTTTGCGTATTTCTGGGACATGTTTTCCCTATTTGGCTAAAATTTAAAGGTGGTAAAGGTGTAGCAACTTATCTTGGTATTTTATTTTCTTTAAATATATATTTTGGATTAGTGTTTGTAATTTCTTGGTTAATAACATTTATATTCTCTAGATTTTCATCTTTATCATCATTAGTTGCATCTATCTCAATTCCTATTTATTTGCTAATTTTAACTCAATTTGACCAAATAATATTTTTCACAATTATGTTTATTTTAATTTTTTTTACTCATAGGGAGAATATTAAAAGATTGAAAAATAAAGTAGAAACCAAGACAAAAATTTATTAATTTGACTATCAAACACTTTTCGGTAGTTTGATATTTATGAATTTAGTCATTGTTGAAAGTCCTGCGAAAGCCAAAACTATAAATAAATATTTAGGTGACAAATATATAGTATTAGCAAGTTATGGACATATAAGAGATCTTCCATCAAAAAATGGTTCTGTTGACCCAGATCAAGATTTTAAAATGGAATGGGAAGTTGATAATTTTTCTAAAAAATATCTTAAACAAATTACTGATGCAGCAAAAGATTCATCAAAAATTATATTAGCTACCGACCCAGATCGTGAAGGTGAGGCTATTGCTTGGCATGTGAAAGAATATTTAGAAGAAAAAAAACTTTTAAAAGATAAAGAAATAGAGCGTGTAGTTTTTAATGAAATAACTAAGAAAGCTGTAATACATGGTATTGAAAATCCAAGACAAATAGAACCCTTATTAGTTGATGCCTATATGGCCAGAAGAGCTTTAGACTACTTAGTAGGCTTTAATATCTCGCCTATACTTTGGACAAAATTACCAGGTTCTAAATCTGCTGGAAGGGTTCAGTCAGTAGCATTAAGATTAATAACAGAAAGAGAACATGAGATTGAATCATTTAATCCTAAGGAATTTTGGACTCTCAGCCTTAAGTTTAGAAATGAAAAAAATCAAAATATTACAGCTAGTATCAGCCAGCTAGATAGTAATAAGATAGAAAAGTTTTCTTTTAAAAACAAAGATGAAATTAATGAAGCTATATTGAAAATTAATAAAAAAAAAATTTAAAATTACTGATATTTCAAGTAAAATCGTAAATCGTAATCCCTCTGGACCATTTACGACATCCACACTTCAACAAACGGCTTCGAGTAGATTAGGATTTGGTGCATCAAGAACAATGCAAATTGCACAAAAACTTTATCAAGGTATAGAAATTGAGGGAGACACGATAGGTTTGATTACTTACATGAGAACTGACGGAACCAATCTTTCTAAAGATGCTATTTCAACTTTTAGAGCTTATATTAATGAAGAGTTTGGTAATGAATATTTACCCGAAACTGTTCTTAATTATTCTGGAAAAAAAGCAAAAAATGCACAAGAAGCACACGAGGCTATAAGGCCGACTGATATTACTAGAACTCCTCAAAAAGTTAAAAAATATTTAAGCTCAGATCAAAACAAACTTTATGATCTAATTTGGAGTAGATCTTTATCTTCTCAAATGGAGTCTGCTAAGTTTGATAGAAATACAATTACTATCGTATCGGATAATAATGATACTATTTGTAAAGCCAGTGGTTCGGTTCTCAAATTTGATGGTTTTTTAAAAATCTATAAAAATACTAGCAAAGATGATGAAGAAAATATTCTTCCATCCATGACTAAAGGGCCGGTTAATATCGAAGATTTAATAGAAGAACAACATTTTACGCAACCTCCACCAAGATTTTCAGAGGCAAGCTTAGTAAAAAAATTAGAGGAATTAGGTATTGGTAGACCATCTACTTATGCTAGCATCATATCTACAATTGCTAACAGGGGTTATGCAGAAATTTTGAATAAAAGATTTTTTCCAACTGATAGGGGTAAATTAATATCAGCTTTTTTGGAAAAATTATTTTCAAAATATGTTGATTATAATTTTACTGCAGGCTTGGAAGATCAACTAGACGAAATTACCACTGGAAAAGAGAGTTGGATTAAAGTTTTAAGACTATTTTGGAAAGATTTTTATAATAATGTTAATGAAGTTAAAGAGATAAGAACTAGAGAAGTTTTGGACCTTCTTAACGATAGCTTGGGAGATTTAGTTTTTGATAAGGATGATGGTGGAAATATAATTAGAAAATGCCAATTATGTAGTTCTGGAACCCTAAGTTTAAAAAATAGTTTTAGAGGTGGTGCATTTATTGGTTGTTCAAATTACCCAGCGTGTAAATTTACTAGACCTTTATCAAAAGCTAAAGCTGCCGCACAATCTCAATTAGCTGAGCCCAAATTTATTGGGAAACATGAAAATGGAAATGATATTTATTTAAAAAATGGAAGATTTGGTCCCTATCTTCAATATGAAAAAATACAAGATGATATAATAGTTGAAGAACCAACAAAGAAAAAAAAGAAGACTAAAAAACTTAAAGAAAAAATTAATGAACTTTTAAAAAATGTTTCTATACCTAAAGGTCTAGAATTAGATAGTATTAATTTAGAAAGAGCTAAATTTTTATGTTCTCTTCCAAAATCTTTAGGAATAAATCCTGAAAATCAAAAAGAAATTACATTGAATACTGGAAGATTTGGTCCCTACTTAAAATGTGAAAATAAATCAGCACGAGTAGAAAATATTGAAGAAATTTTTTCTTTAGGATTAAATAGAGCAATAACTCTTATAGCTGATGCTAAACCAGGAAGAATATCTTCATCAATGATTAAAGATTTGGGAGAACATCCCGAAGACAAAAAACCAGTAAGAATTATGAAAGGTCAATATGGACCATATATAAAGTATAAATCTTTAAATGCTACAATACCAGAAGAGAAAGATCCGAGCGAAATTACTTTGGAGGAAGCATTAATTTTGATTGAGAAAAGAAGAGAATACGATAAAAATAAAAAAAAAAGGAAAAAATGATAAAAAAAATTTCATCTATCTTAATGATTGTAATGCTTACTAGCTGTGCCTCCATAAAAGATAATATGCCAAAAAGAAAAGCTTGCACTGGTGAAAACAATACTCTTGCAGATTTAATTTGTAAAAAATAAATATTCTAAGATGAATTTTAATAAAAGAATTTCTGACTTGGGTATTAACCTGCCACCTGCAAAAGCACCAGTCGGCAATTATGTTGCTACTAAAAAAGTGGGCAAACTACTTTATATATCAGGTCAAATTTCAATTAATGAAAATGGTGAATTAATAAAAGGTAAGGTTGGGATAGATTTAAATACAGAGGAAGCCTACTTTGCTGCTAAAAGATGTGGATTAAGTATTATAGCACAAGCTAATTCTGCATGTGATAATGATTTATCAAAAATTAAATCTTGTGTAAAACTTACTGGTTATGTAAATTCAAAAGATAGTTTCACCGATCAACCTAAAGTAATCAATGGTGCTTCGGATTTAATGGTAGAAATTTTTGGGAAGGTTGGTGTGCATACTAGGGCTGCTGTAAGTACTAACAGTTTGCCACTTGGAGTTGCTGTAGAAGTTGATGCTATTTTTGAGTTAAATTAATTTTTATCTACCAATACTGTAATATTTAAAACCTTGTGCTCTAATTTTAATTGGGGAACAAATATTTCTCATATCAAAAATAGAAAATTTCTTTCTTTTTACCAAATTTTTAAAATTTATAGACTTAAAATCGTTCCATTCAGTGTGAATTATGACAAGATCAGAGCCTTCTACCGTTTTTTTAATACTATCTAAATATCTAACATTTTTTATTTTTGAAAGTTCAGTTTTAAAACCTGTGGGATCAAAATAATTTACTATTGCTCCTTTTTTTGATAATATTGGTATCATTTTTAAACTTGAAGAATCTCTCATGTCGTCGGTATTGGCTTTAAATGTAACTCCTAGAAATGATATCTTCTTGCCTTTAATTTTTTTTCCTAAAATTTCATAAACACGGTCTAATAAAATATTTGACCTATGTTTATTTGATTTAATTACAGTTTTTATTACAGATAAATTTATTTTATGTTTTTTAGCAGTTGAAGTTATAGCTTTCGTATCTTTTGGGAAACACGAGCCTCCATAAGCTGGACCTGCTCTAAGAAAACGGCCCCCTATTCTTTTATCTAAACCCATACCTATCGAAATATCTTCAACATTTATATTTAGTTTTTCACACAAATTTGCAAGCTCATTTATGAAGGTAATTTTTGTTGCTAGGAAGGCGTTAGAAGCATATTTAATTAATTCTGCAGCTCGTCTTGAAGTATTAAGATATTGAGCACCTTTAGAAAGTAAGGGCGCATAAAGACTCCTTAATATTCGATTTGATTTTTTATCATTAGAACCAATTACTATTCTGTCAGGATATGAAAAATCTCTAATTGCCTCACCTTCTCTTAAAAATTCAGGATTTGATACTACCGAAAAAGTTTTTTTTTTATTTTTTTTAAATAATAATTTTTCTATTACATCACCTGTTGTTACAGGGACAGTTGATTTAGTAATAATTATTTTGTATTTATTAATTGAAGTAGTAATTTCTTTGATAACGTTATAAACTTGACTTAAGTCAGCCGAGCTTCCATTTTTTTTTGTTGGTGTTCCAACACAAATAAAAATAATATCTGAGTCCCTTACAGATTTTTTAAGATCATTTGAGAATTTTAATCTTCCATTTTTATAATTTTTTGTTACCAATTCAGTTAAGCCAGGTTCATAAATAGGTATGTTTCCTTTTTTAAGTAATTCAATTTTCTTAGTATCTTTATCGACACAAACTACATCATTGCCTAAATCAGAAAAACATACACCACTAACGAGGCCGACATAACCAGTACCTATCATGCATAATTTCATAGTTTGGAAATCTCGATTGTAGACTTTATATATCCATTCATGCTCCCACAATCTAAATATTTTCCTGGAAAATTATGAGCAATAAATTTATTATTTTCTTTAATTAGCGATTGAATTGCATCTGTAATATGAATTTCTCCACCCTTTCCTGCTTTTTGTTTTTTTAACTTTGAAAAAATACTTTGTGGTAAAATATACCTTCCAATTACAGCTTTATTTGATGGTGCATTTTTTACAGAAGGTTTTTCTATTACATCTTTGATTAAAAAGTTATTTTTATTTATTATTTTATTTATCTTATAAATACCCCATCTTGATACAGTTTTTTTATCAACATTCATACTTGCCATTACTGAGGAACTATAGCGTTTATGGATTTTTATCATTGACTTTGTGCAATTTTTTTTAACAATTAAATCATCTGGTAATAACATTAGAAAAAATTTATCTTTGATATATTTTTTTGTTTTTAAAACTGCATCACCTGTACCTAATGGTTTATTTTGATAAACAAATTTTATCATCTTTTTATATTTCAATAATTTTCGATATTCTTTAATAATTCTTGGATCTTTTTTTTGTTTGATTATACGTTTATAAAATTTATCATTATAGAAATATTTTTTAATCATTTTTTTTTTTTTTGAAATAATAAAAATAATTTCTTTAACACCTGCTTCAATACACTCATCTAAAATATACTCTATTCCAGGCTTACCATTAATTGGTAAAAGTTCTTTAGCAAATACACTTGTTAAAGGTAATAATCTTGTACCTAAACCTGCTAATGGAATTATTGCTTGTTTAATCATTTAAATGTTTTACTTATTTAAATATTTTATACAAATGAAAATTTTATTAAATAATGATGATTTAAATAAGGCCTTAAATAAAATATCAAATATAGGATTTGTTCCTACAATGGGTAGTCTACACAAAGGACACATATCTTTGATTAATAAGTCTTTGAAAGAGTCTAACAAAACCATTGTGAGTATATTTATAAATCCTACTCAATTTAATAATCCAAAAGATTATAAAAATTATCCAAGAAACCTTAAAAGAGATATATCAATCTTGAATAAGATGAATACAGATTTTTTATATTTACCTAAAAAAAACGATATTTATTCTTCAAAAAGAAAACCTAAAATTAAATTAAATAAAACTGATAAAATCTTATGTGCAAAGTACAGAAAGGGTCATTTTGAGGGTGTGATAGATATAATGGATCGTTTAGTAAGCGCTATTAAGCCTAAGAAAATATTTATGGGCCTTAAAGATTTTCAACAACTATACCTAGTAAAAAAATTTATTCAAAATAAATATAGTTCTAAAGTCATTGAGTGTAAAACAATCCGAGATAAAAATAAACTTGCATTGTCCTCTAGAAATTTACTCTTAAAAAGAACAGAATTAATTATTGCTGGTAAAATAGCTAAAAAAGTTATTCTTTTAAAAAAAAAATTAAAAAATGTAAAAAATATAGATAAATTTCTAGAAAATAAAAAAAAGGAATTAAATAATATGTTTAATATCAATATAGAGTATTTAGAGCTCAGAAATAGTTTTAGCTTAAAAAAAACAATTAAAGTTAAGAATGCTAAATTATTAATTGCTTATTATATAAATAAAGTAAGACTAATTGATAATTTTTAATTTTTATAAAAAATAAGCGCCTACTCCTAAGAATGAGACAAAACCTATTACATCAGTAATTGTTGTAACAAAAACACTTGATGCTATAGCAGGATCAATGTTCATTTTTTTTAAGGTAACAGGTACTAAAATTCCGAACAGCCCAGCAACTACCATAGTCAAAACCATTGATATTGAAATTATAAATGAAAGTTGTATATCTTGAAACCACAATTGAACAATTAACGAGCTGATTAATGCAAAAATAATTCCATTTAAAATACCAATATTGAATTCTTTTAAAATATTTTGATTAAAGTTATTTCTTGTAAGATCATTTGTTGCTAAAGTTCTAACTGTCACTGCTAAAGTTTGCATTCCAGCATTTCCACCCATTGAAGCAACTATCGGCATTAAAAAAGCTAAAACTACCATTTGTTCAATTGTTGCACCAAATAAACTAATACAATATGTTGCTAAAAATGCTGTGAAAAGATTTAATAATAGCCAATTAAATCTTCTTTTTGTTTTAGTTATTACACCATCTGTAATTTCTTCATCTCCTACTCCTGCTAATCTTAATGCATCTTCTTCAGCTTCTTCTTTTAAAACAGTAAGGACATCATCTGAAGTTATCATTCCAACAAGTTTATTATTTTTATCAATAACACAAGCTGAATTAAGCCCATAATTTTCAAATAAATTTCCAACCTCCTCTCTATCCATATCAACAGGGACTAAAATATTTGAATCTTCCATAATCGATGACATTTTCGATTCTCGAGGTGTTCTTAAAACTTTTGAGGATGGTACTGTTCCAACTGGTTTAAAATTTTCATCTACAATAAAAATTTCTAAAAATTCTTCTGGTAAATCTTTGTTTTCTCGCAAATAATCTATTGTTTGTCCGACAGACCAATTACTTGGAATTGCCGTAAATTCCCTCTGCATAATTCGGGCCGCGCTATCTTCTGGATAACTAAGACCTTCTAGCAGTGCGAATCTATCTTTAGGTGGTAAAGCACTTAAAATCGAATTTTTATACTTTTCTTCTACATTTTCTAATATGGCAATTGCATCGTCTGACTCTAAGTTTTTAAGAATATTTACTATTGCTTCAGATGAAAGAAATTTAATAATTTCTGATTGTATGGATTCATTTAATTCGACAAATACCTCTGGATCAATTTTAAAATTATTTAATTTGATTAGTTTTTCTCTATCATTTTGAGTTAAGTGTTCTATTATATCGGCAGCATCAGCTGGGTGCATCTCTTTAAAGGAATTAGTAATAAATAATGCATCATTAGCGCCAATTTTATCATTAAGAACTTTGATATATTCTTTATTGAATTCAAAATTGACTTTTTTATCTTTAATTTTTTTAATTAAAGTCATAAATTTACCTATTATTATGTCGGAACTTTTAATACATAATAAAAAGATTACAATTTTTAAATGAATATTGAGATTAAAAAGTCAAAAAAACCAATAAAATACAGAGATGCCTTAAAATTAATGGAAAAAAGGCTAATAGAAGTAAATAAGAGTAATACAAAAGAGTTAATATGGACTCTAGAACATGAGGAAATTTACACAGGTGGAACTAGCTATTCTGATGATGAGGTTTTAGATAAATCAATTAGGATATTTAAAACTAATAGGGGTGGTAAAATTACATATCATGGGCCAGGACAATTAATTTTTTATTTTGTTATTGATTTAAAAAAAAGGAGAAAGGATATAAGAAAATTTATTACTATCATTGAAAAAACCATAATAGAAACTTTAAAGATTTATAAAATCGAAACATTCGCAGATAAAAAAAATATTGGCATTTGGTATAATGACAAATCTAGCATTAAAAAAGTTGCTGCAATTGGTATAAGGATAAGTAAATGGATAGCATATCATGGTTTTTCAATAAATATAAATAATAAGCTTGATAAATATAATTCTATAATACCATGTGGTATTAGAGAAAAAGGAGTGATTACTTTGAAAAAAATAAACGATCAGGATTATAGTAAGTTAGATAATTTTTTAATTAAAAATTTTATTTCAAATTTAAAAAATTAAGTCTTTTGCTTTTTAATAATTTTTTGAAATAATCAGGTAGTAAAGCTCTATAAGTATATTTTCTATTTTTTATCATAAATTTAATTTGGTACGAGTGAAGCATTAAGTTTTTATTTATTCCTTTAGTTGAAATTGATGACCTATATTTTTCATCACCATATATAGAGTGGCCTATCTTAAAGAGTTGTTTTCTAAGCTGATGTTTTCTCCCTGTTATTGGTTTCATCTCAATTAAACTTGAGTTGGAGTTTTTATCTAAAACTTTATATATAGTTTTAGCTTTTTCAATAAACTTTTTATTATTATCAAATTTGACTAGATCATCATTCCATTCACCTGTATTTTTTTCTAGTTCGCCATGACATATAGCTAAATAAGTTTTATGGACTTTTCTTAATCTAAACAGAGATGTTAATAGTTGAGCAGTTTCTCTATTTTTAGCCAAAACAAATACACCTGAAGTATCTTTATCTAGTCTATGAACTGAATAAGGTTTTGATCCTTTAAAGATTTTACTTTTTGCAAAAATATCAACTAAATTTTTTTTAGACTTTGTTCCACCCTGAACTGAAATACCTGAACTTTTATTAAGAACTATAAAATCATCATTATTATCAATAATTAGATTTTCATTCGCTTTAACAATTTCTTCAGATGGGTTAAACTTTATTTTTTTTTGTTTTATAGTTTCTTTAAAATTGAAATTAAAAAGTTCAATCTTATCATTTACACTTACTTTAAATGAACTTTTAACTTTTTTTTTGTTTAGTTTGATTTTTCCCAGCCTTAAACTTCTCTCAATCAAACTCTGAGGTACTTCCCCCAATTTATTTCTTAATAAACGATCAATACGCATATTCTTACAAGTTATATCTACGATAAAACTCTTGATCATTTTATATTATTTTTAACTGAAATTTTATTAAGCTGAGGCTACTTTTTGTTCCTCTTTTTTAGTAACATCTTTATTTTGATCTTTTTTCTTTTTATCAATTTTTTTTGCTTCAACATCTCTGTCTATAAACTCGATAATGGCCATTGGTGCGTTATCACCGTATCTAAACCCTGCTTTAATTATTCTTGTATACCCACCATTTCTTTTTTCGAATCTTTTCGATAAAGTCTTTTTTACTTTATTTGCAGATTTAGTGTCCTGTAATTGAGTGATTAACTGTCTAGTTGTTTGTAAGGTATCTTTTTTTCCTAATGTAATTATCTTATCTGCTTGTGGTTTTAAAAATTTTGCTTTAGGCAAAGTTGTTTTAATTTGTTCATACTTAATTAGAGAATTAAGCATATTCTTCAGAAGTGCCTTTCTATGTTCAGAAGTTCTATTTAACTTCTTGTTAGCCATTCCGTGTCTCATTAGATTGCTTCCTCTAATTTCTTAGACATTTCTGCTATATTATCTGGAGGCCAATTAGGTATCTCCATACCAAGATAAAGAGACATTCCAGTCAGCACTTCTTTAATTTCATTTAGTGACTTTCTGCCAAAATTTGGTGTTCTTAGCATTTCACCTTCAGACTTTTGAACTAAATCACCGATATAAATTATATTATCATTTTTAAGGCAGTTCATTGATCTAACAGATAGCTCTAGTTCATCAACTTTTCTCAATAAGTTTTTGTTAAACTCAGGCTCTGTTGAAACCTCTTGAATTGGTGCCTCTACAGGTTCATCAAAATTAATAAACATTTTTAATTGGTCTTGGAAAATTCTCGCTGAATAAGCTACAGCATCTTCTGCTGATATGGACCCATTTGTCTCAACATCCATTGTAAGTTTATCGTAATCTAAGGCTTTACCTTCTCTAGCAGTGCTAACTGAATATGAAACTTTTTTGACTGGACTGTATAATGAGTCTATAGCAATTAAACCAATAGGTGGTTCCTCTGGTTTGTTTAACTCAGCAGGCACATAACCTTTTCCTGAATTGACATTCATTTCCATATGAAAATTAGTATTTTCATCTAAATTACAAATAACTAGATCTGGATTCAAAATTTCAACATCAGCAACATCTGAAATATCTGAAGCCTTAATTTCACCAGGGCCTTTAGCATCTAAAATTAGTTTCTTTGTACCCTCAGAAGAACATTTTAAAGCTAAAGATTTGACATTTAACACAATATCCGTCACATCTTCTCTTACTCCCTTTATGGAGGTAAATTCATGTAAAACACCATCAATTTGTATTGATGTTACCGCAGAACCTCTTATAGATGATAATAAAATTCTTCTTAAAGAGTTTCCCAATGTAAGACCATAACCTTTTTCTAAAGGTTCAGCAATTATTGTTGCTTTAGTTAAATCTTCACTAATCTTCACGTCAAGTTTTGAAGGTTTTATTAGTGATTTCCAATTTTTTAAATTTACATTTTCTGTTTCCATTAAACTCTCCTTTTTTTTGGTGGCCTAGTTCCATTATGAGGCATTGGCGTTGTATCTTTAATTGATAAAATTTTAAAACCTCTTGCCTGCAAAGCTCTTAGAGCTGTTTCCCTTCCTGAACCTGGACCCTTTACTTCTACAGATAAAGTTTTCATTCCATATTCTAAAGCTTTTGAAGCAGCGGAGTCTGCTGCGATTTGTGCGGCATATGGTGTTGATTTTCTAGATCCTTTAAATCCTTTCTGGCCAGCAGAAGCCCAAGAAATTACATTTCCGTTTGTATCTGCAATTGAAATTATAGTATTATTAAATGTTGATTGTACATATGCAATTCCGTTTAGAATATTTTTCTTAACTTTCTTCTTTTTTGAATAAGTACTTTTGTTTGTTTTTTTCGAAGTTTTTTCTGATTTTAGGTCTTTATTATCTGTTTTTTCTACCTTAGACATATTTATTTTTTAAGTGGAGTTAATTTTTTTCCAGCGATTGCAATTGCTTTACCTTTTCTTGTTCTAGCATTACATCTTGTTCTTTGACCCCTTACTGGCAATTTTTTTTTATGCCTAGATCCTCTATAGCTAGCTAAATCAATCAACCTTTTTATACTTAATGAATAATCTCTTCTTAGATCACCCTCTACTTTAAAATTTTGATCGATATATTCTCTAATTTTTAAAATTTCATCGTCAGTTAATTGGTTAACTCTTTTTTCCTTAGGTATAGCTAAAGATGAACAAATTTGTTTAGAGAATTTATCCCCTATTCCATAAATATAAGTAAGACCTATATGAACCAATTTATTTTGTGGAATATTAATACCTGCAATACGCGCCATAAATTTATGTGATAATTTTAGCCTTTTATATAAGAAGATCTTTTAAAGTCAACGCCTTAAACATTCAGAAAAGCCGCTATTTTTTGAGTTATTTCATCAATTTCTAATGCTCCGTCTATTTCATAAAAATTTGGATTTTTTGAATAAAAATCTAAAACTGGTTTTGTAGTTTGCATGTAAGTTTCATATCTCCTTAGTATAATTTTTAAATCATCGTCAGATCTTTTTTCTAAAATTTTTCTTTTCTCAATTCTTTTAATAATAGTTTCTTTATTTACATTTAGAAAAAAAACAAAATCAATTTTTTGGTTTGAATTACTTAATAATATATCTAAATTTTTAGCTTGATTTAATGATCTTGGATATCCATCAAATATTAATCTATTTGTTTTTATTGGATCAGCTATAATTTTTTTTATAAGTTGGTTAACTATCTCATCATCAACAAACTTTCCATCATTCATGTCACTTATAATTTTTTTACCAATTTCAGTATCTTTTTGAATTTCGTCTCTTAACATGTCACCAGTAGATACCTGAAAACCATTTAATTTGTTAACTAAATATTTAGCTTGAGTACCTTTTCCAGCACCCGGGGGTCCAAATAAAATTAGATTCACAGTTTTATCTACCAAATTTAGTTTTTTTGATAAGTTGCTCGTACTGAGAACTCATAAGTCTTGTTTGTATTTGAGTAACAGTATCAATTGCAACAACAACCACAATCAATATTGAGGTTCCTCCTAGATAAAATGGAATTGGATAGTTAGCGATTAAAAATTCTGGCATTAAACAAACAAGTGTCAAATATGTTGCTCCAATAGTTGTTAATTTTGTTAAAATATTTTCAATATATAAAGCTGTGCTTTCACCTGGTCTTATTCCAGGTATAAATCCACCATATTTCCTTAAATTATCAGCAGTTTCGTTAGGATTAAAAGTTATCGATGTATAAAAAAAAGTAAAAAAAATTATTCCAGAAGCATATAATAACATATAGAGTGGCTGTCCTTGAGTAAAGTAAGAACTTATATTTAAAAAAGTTTCATTATCAGAAAAATTAAAATTTGAAAATGTTACAGGGAGTAATAATAAAGCAGATGCAAATATTGCTGGTATTACCCCAGCTTGATTTATTTTTAATGGTAAATGAGATGACTCACCACCATACATTTTATTTCCCATCTGTCTTTTGGGGTAATTAATTAATATTTTTCTTAATGCCCGTTCCATGAAAACAATAAACAAGATAGTTAAAATTAATAAAATAAATATTGCTAAAATCATTATAGTAGAAATAGCTCCAGTTCTACCAAGTTCAAAAGTAGTCACTAGTGCTCGAGGTATTTCTGCAACGATACCAGCAAAAATAATTAAAGATATTCCGTTTCCTATTCCTCTTTGGGTAATTTGCTCACCTAACCACATTAGAAAGATTGTGCCAGCAACTATTGTTGTTACAGTTGATATTTTAAAAAACATACCAGGATTAATTACCAAATTTGCAGAGGACTCTAATCCTACAGATAAGCCATACCCCTGAACAGTCGCTAATAAAACGGTACCATAACGCGTAATCTGAGTAATTTTAGCTCTTCCAGTTTCTCCTTGCGATTTAAGATTCTTAAAATAATCAGATACACCTGTTAAAAGTTGAACAATAATAGATGAAGAAATATAAGGCATTATTCCTAAAGCAAAAATTGCCATTCTGCTAACCGCACCACCTGCAAAAACATTAAACATTCCTAGTAATCCTTTTTGATTACCTTCCATCATTATTTTTAATTGTTCTGGATCAATTCCGGGTAGAGGTACAAAAGTTCCAAACCTATAAACTGCTAAAATTGCAATAGTAAATATAATTCTATTTCTTAAATCAGTGCTTGAAGATGAAGCGCTCATTATATTAATCTATTTTTTTAGTTGTATAGATCCGCCTATTTTTTCTAATTTTAAAACAGCAGATTTTGATGCTAGATCAGCTTCTATATTAATTTTGCTTTTAATTTCACCTGAACCTAGAATCTTTAGCTTAATTGAATTTTTATTTATTAATTGCAGTTTTTTCAATAAACTAGAATTTAAAGTATCACTAGTTTTTAATTTTTGATTATCAATATACGATTGTATTTTATCAAGATTTAATACTGCAATATATTTTTTATTAATTGGGTTAAAACCCCTTTTAGGCAGTCTTCTGTATAAAGGCATTTGTCCACCCTCAAAACTTTTAATTGCAACACCTGATCTTGATTTTTGTCCTTTAACACCTCTGCCAGATGTTTTTCCTTTACCTGAGCCGATCCCTCTCCCAACTCTTATCTTCTTTTTTTTAATCTTAGTTCTGTTATTTAATTGAATCATTATCCTCTTTTTTCAATTATTTCTGAAATTTTTTTATTTCTTATACTGGAAATTTGTTTTGGAGAGGTTTGTTTCAGCAAAGCTTTTATGGTTGCTCTAATAACATTATGAGCATTAGATGTTCCCATTGATTTTGCAACAATATCTTTAACACCTAAAACCTCACAAACTGCTCTCACAGGTCCACCAGCAATTATTCCTGTACCTTTAGAGGCTGATCTTAATACTATTTTACCAGAACCATCTTTTGCTTTAACATCATGGTGTATAGTCCTACCCTCTCTCAAAGGTATGTGCACTAGTTTTCTCCTAGCCATCTCATTAGCTTTTTTAATAGCATCTGGAACTTGTTTCGCTTTAGCATGAGCTATTCCAATTTTACCAGCTTGATTTCCCACAACTACTAAAGCAGAAAATCCAAACCTTCTACCACCCTTTACAACTTTGGTAATTCTGTTTATGTGAACTAATTTTTCTAAGATATCATCAGTTTTTTTTTCTTTAATATTTTCCATTTTAAAATTCCATTCCGTTTTTTCTAAGTGTTTCAGCAAATATTTTTACTCTCCCGTGGTATTTATACAAACCTCTGTCAAAATAAATTTTTGTTATTTTTTTTTCTTGAGCCTTTTTTGCTAATTTTTCTGCAACAACTTTTGAAAGTTCTGTTTTATTAATTTTAGATGAAGGTTTAATATCTTTCTCAACTGATGAGGCAGAAATTAATGTAATTCTTTTATTATCATCAATAATTTGTGCAGAAATATTTTTTGATGATCTTGATATGCTTA
>CABYCN010000010.1 GCA_902517455.1 uncultured Pelagibacteraceae bacterium | reverse complement strand
TTAGAACCAGAAGGAGACGTTATTGGGATAGGTTCAGGTGGAAATTATGCATTGGCAGCAGGAAAAGTTTTAATTGGAACAAAAATGAATGCAGAAGAGGTTGCTAGGAAAGCTATTGGGGTAGCATCTGAAATTTGTGTTTTCACAAACAATAATATTAAAATTGAAAAAATATAATGGAAAAAACAAACGTTACTCCTCTGGTGCCTAAAGATAAAAAGATAAATGAAAATGACTTTTTAGTAAGTTCTTTGTCTCCAAGAGAGATTGTTTCTGAATTAGATCGTTTTGTTGTTGGACAAAATAAAGCTAAAAAAGCTGTTGCCGTTGCCCTTAGAAATAGATGGAGAAGACAAGCATTAAAAGGTGAAATGAAAAATGAAGTTTTGCCCAAAAATATTCTTATGATTGGACCAACAGGAGTAGGAAAAACAGAGATTTCAAGAAGATTATCAAAACTTGCTGAAGCGCCCTTTGTAAAAGTAGAGGCTACAAGGTTTACAGAAGTTGGTTATGTAGGAAGAGACGTAGAGCAAATAGTGAGAGACCTAGTCGAAATTGCTATCTCAATGGAAAAAATAAAAAAAAGGAAAGAAGTAAGTGCTCAAGCACAAAAATTAGCAGAAGAAAAGGTATTAGATGCATTAGTAGGTAAAAAAGCAAGTTTGGCTACTAGAGAGAGTTTTAGAAAAAGATTAAGAAGTGGTGATTTAGATGACAATGAAATTGAAATAGCTGTTAGCGATACCGGTGGAAGTAATACATCTTTTGAAATTCCAGGGATGCCAGGTGCAAATATTGGAATGATAAATATTGGTGAAATGCTAGGTAAATCAATGGGGTCTAAAGAGAGAAAGAAAAAGATGACTGTTAAGGAATCACATGAAATTTTAATCAATGATGAGTCTGATAAATTGATCGAACAAGATAAAATTGTTAAAGCCGCAAAAATTTCAACAGAAAATAATGGTATAGTCTTTTTAGATGAGATAGATAAAATATCTGGGCGAACTGATAGAACAGGAGGCGATGTCTCTAGAGAGGGTGTACAAAGAGACCTATTGCCACTAATCGAGGGTACCACTGTAAATACCAAATACGGTCCTATAAAAACAGATCATATTTTATTTATCGCCTCAGGAGCTTTCCAACTAGCTAAACCCTCAGATCTATTGCCAGAACTTCAAGGAAGACTGCCTATAAGAGTTGAGCTTGAAGCTTTAACAAGTAAAGATTTTAAAAGAATTTTAAAGGAACCTGATTTTAGTTTGATTAAACAATATGTTGCTTTATTAAAAACTGAAAACGTTGATCTTGAATTCTCTGATGATGGAATAGATGCTATCGCAAATATAGCGTCAGAAGTTAATACAACAGTTGAAAATATCGGAGCGAGAAGACTTCACACAATTATAGAAAAAATATTAGACGAGATAAGCTTTACTGCCACAGATAGATCTGGTGAAAAAATTATAATAAACAAAGAATATATTAATAAAAATTTAGATAATTTAATTAAAGATACCGATTTATCAAAATTTATTTTGTAACCTTTTTTTTAATATATATATAAAAAGCACCGCTGCCCCCATCTTCAATTGTAGCCTCTTTAATTTCATTAATCATACTCATTAATTCTTCATTATTTTTTATATATTGAGGTACAGAATGTTTCAGAATACCAAATTCCTCTGATATGTAGGGATCTTTTTTATTTTTAGAATGAATTCCTTTTCCAGTTACAATTACTATCTTGTAAAATCCTTTATCGTAGGCCGAAAAAATTAAGTTTTTCACTTTTTCATTTGCTTGATCTAAAGAATAACCATGTAAATCAAATGTAGTGATTTTGTCGATTTTCTTACTTATAAAATTATTATCTTTATCAGGTAAATTTTCGTTTGTTGTTATAAAGTTATCCCAATCTTTTTTATCTTTATCTGAAATTTTACTATTCAATTAAGTTAAAATGTCTATTAGATGCCAATTTGGATTATTAGATCTTGTGTCTCTGGAAAAAACCCATGTATCATATATTTTTTTAATTTTGTCAGGATTACCAGAAATAATTTTTTTATCTCTGTCTTTAATACAAGTTATTACTTCAGCAACAAAGTCCACAGTCACCTTCAAGATTTGGTTAATATTTTTATGTTCTTTAATATTTGCTGAATTGATACCAATGAACGTTATTTCTGCGTAATGTCCTCTCTCACTTCTTTCTTTAAGAGCTTGGTTAAATTGATCATGAATTTTTTTACTCAATAGAGGTTTACTTTTTATCAGTTTGTTATCATCATCACTAAAATCGGTAATAATAGTTTCATAAGCAATTTTAGCGCCATTCAAAAATTCTTTTTTTGCTAACTCATCAAAATTATCAGCATTTTTGACTTTTATGTCTGGATTGATATTTTTTAAAATTTCCTCAAATTGTGGTGACGTTTTTCCATCAAAGCCAGTTCTTTTACCTAAAATTCCTCTTAATCTTAAGAAGATAAAACCAGCTATCATTGCAAGAAGAATAATGTCGATATATTCAAAGCTATAATTCATAAATTATAATTTAATTACTATGTTGATTAATTTCAACTAGCAATTACATTAAAGACAAATGAACTCAGTTTTAATAGCTATTATTTTAATACCAATTTTAGAAATATATCTTTTTATTAAAATAGGCTCGCAAATAGGTGCTTTTACTACAATTTTTTTAATTTTAACTACTGCTATAATTGGGGTTGTATACGCAAGATATGAGGGTTTAAACACTTTAAGATCTGGTTTTTCTCAACTACTTAAAAATAAATCACCAGCTTATGAAATCATTTCAGGGGCAGCAATAGCGTTTGCATCCATCCTATTAATAATACCAGGCTTCGCAACTGATATAGTTGGATTTTTATTAATCTTTCCAGTAACCAGAAAGTTAATTTTAGGAAAATTTTCAGTAAAAATTAAAGATAGGACAAATACTACAAAACCTTACATAGATGGGGAATTTGAAGATATAGACACTGATGATGACAAAAAATTATAAAATATTAGGTAAGTATATTAAAGACATGTCCAGTGAGACACCAGATATTGAAACTTTTCTTTTTGTCAAAGGATATATATCAAATTATCAACTCAATATAGATATTTCATCTAAAGCACTTAAAAATAAACTCATTGAGATAAATACTACACTTAAATTCGAGGATAAAAATGAAAATAGTAAAAAATCCTATTTTGAAATAATTTTTGCAACTATAATAAAAGTTGATGAAAGTATAAAAGAAAAAAAAGATTTAGAAAAAATTATACTTTGTGATGTTCAAAAAGAAATTTATCCAAATTTAGAAACCTCTTTTTTAAACTTACTACATAATTCAGGTTATCCAGAAATTAAATTTGAAAAAAAGATTGATTTTGAAAAACTCTACAATCAAAGATTTAATTAAAAAAAATTTTTTTTTAAATAACCCTTTAAATATTTAGAATGATTTATTTTTTCCTCATTTGAAGGATTAACAACTTTTTTATAATAAGTGCTATTGACATTTTCATTATTCATTTTTTCTTGGTCAAGACTTTGAAAATTTAAAGTTGGTTCTTTTTGATCTATTAAATTTATATATACTTTAGATAATAAATCGCAATCTATAAGAGCTGTGTGTTTTACTCTTTTGGTATTATCTATTCTATACCTTTTACAAAGAGCATCCAGACTAATTGGTGAACCTGGAAATTTATCTCTAGCTAAAGCTAAAGTATCTATAATTTCGTTTTGTATTGATCCTTTTTTTAAAATTTTTAATTCGTTATTTAGGTGGGAAAGATCAAAACTTGCATTGTGAATTATCAATTTTTTATTTTCAATAAAATGTAAAAACTCGTCTACAACATCTCTAAATTTACTTTTATCGGACAAAAATTCGTCTGAATAACCATGAACCTCAAGCGCCTTGTCAGAAACTTTTCTTTCTGGATTTAAATAATAATGAAATGTATTTTGAGTTGGAATAAGATCATCTAACTCTATACAACCTATCTCTACAATCCTATGACCATCTTCAACTGACAAACCAGTTGTTTCAGTATCTAAAACTATCTCTTTCATTTATTCAAGCTCATTTAATATTTTTTTTATACTAGCTTTAACTGATTTTTTTGTAAAATTGTTATTAATGATAAAATCGGATTTCTTTTTTTTGTAATCAAGTGGAAGTTGTAAACCTCTAAATTTAATTAATAATTTTTTATTAAAATTTGTTCTTCCTTTTAATCTTTTTAGAATATTTTTTTTTTTTGAGTTAATAAAAACCAAAATATCTTTTTTTTTATTAATTTTATTTTCTAATAAAAGAGGAATATCCATAATTATAAATTTTTTTTTTTTATTTCTTATAATAAAATTATCCATTTCTCTTCTAACTTCGGGATGAACAATTTGAACTATTTTTTTTAAATTGTTTTTTTTAGTAAATATTATTTCTGTTATCTTCTGTTTCCTTATTGGAAAAGAGTGGATATGTTTAGGAAAGATTTTTTTAAATTTTTTAAATATTTTTTTATTTTTTTTATATAATTTTGCAACTACCTTGTCTGCACTAAAAACAGGATAACCAAAATTATAAGCTACGTAAGTTTTTCCGGATCCGATATCCCCCAAAATTCCGATTCTAATCATACTTCCAAAAGTTTTATTACCTCATTATTAATTAATGGTTCTATACCATGCCAAATTTTGAAAGATTGTGCTGCTTGATAAATAAACATTTTTTTTCCATTCTCAGTTTTTTTTCCTAACATTTTACCATCTTTGAGAAAATTAGTTTCTTTTGGGTTGTAAATTACGTCATAAAAAAATTCACTATTTGAGAATTTTGAAAGATCTAAATTTAATTTGTCTTCTTTTTTTAAACCAATACTTGTAGCATTAATAATCATATCAAAATTTGATACTTTACCCCAATCAACTATCTCTAAATCATTAGATAAACTTTTTAAATTTTCAGCTTTAGCTTTTGTTCTGTTGCTTAAAGTAATATTAGAAACCTTCATTTTATGAAGAGCAAAGATAATTGATGGTACAACACCTCCTGCCCCAAGAATTAAAACTTTTTTTCCTCTAACGTCATAATTTGTTTCTTTAATAGCAAGTTCAAATCCATCAATATCAGTGTTGTGCCCTATGATTTTATCATTTTTCAAATAAACGGTGTTAACAGATTGAGTTTTTTCTGCTTCAAAACTAAGTTTGTCTAAATAAGGAATAGCAGCTTTTTTAAAAGGAACTGTTATATTTACTCCATCAATTTCTTTTTTTTTAATTTTTAAAAAGAATTTTTTTAAATCTTTCTCATCTAGCTCTTCTCTATTATAAAGCCCCTTTATATCATTTTTTCTTATCCAGTAATTATGTAGTTCAGGTGATAGTGAATGTTTTATCGGATTTCCAATTACTAAATATTTTTTCATGTGTGATGATCTAAATATTCTTGAATTTTTTTTATAGGTAATCCCATGACAGTATCTTTATCCCCATCAATTTTTAAGAACAATTTTTTTCCTTCTCCTTCAATTTGATAAACATTATAAGCATATAAAGACTCATCTGGTATTTTTGATAAATATTCTTTGAGTTCCTCGTCACTTAATTTTTTCATTGTTAGGCTAGCTTTATCAGTATGATTCCAAATCATAGACCCATTTTTTGAGATGCATACTGAACTCACTAAATTATGTTTCTTTCCATTTAGTTTTTTCAAAATACTTAAGGCCTCTTCTCTATTCCGAGGCTTAGAAATAAGCTCTCCTTCTAAATCTATAACACTATCAGCTCCTAAAACCAATACATCTAAATTATTTTGACTAACTTTACAGGCTTTAAGTTCTGCTAAATTTTTAGAAATAATTTCTGGGGATGCATTTTCACCAAGCAAGCTTTGTTTGATAGGATCTTCATCGACATTGGAAGGTTGAACCTGCACAAGAATATTGTTTCTATCTAATATATCTTTCCTAACTTTGCTTCTTGACGCAAGTATCAATTTAAACATTTTGTTTATAAATTTCGTAAATCTTTATTACTGAAGCTGCAGTTTCTTCAACAGATTTTCTAGTTACATCTATTGTGGGCCATCCATATTTACGGAAGGTTATCTTTGCATTATCCACTTCTTTTTTAATTTTTTCTAAATCTGTATAAGATTTATTTTCAGTTTCTTTAAGTGAATTCATTCTGTTTTTTCTTATATCAACCAATCTTTCTGGTTCTGTACTCAAACCAATTATGCAAGAAATTTTTGGGCTATCTTTCAAGACTTGTGGTAATGAATTTTCGTTTATTAATGGAATATTTGAGGTTTTAAAACCTTTGTTGGCTAAATAAATTGCTGTTGGTGTTTTGCTTGTTCTACTAACTCCTAGTAAAATTATATCAGATTTTTTTATTTCTTTTACTAAATGTCCGTCATCATGGTTCATTGTAAACTGAATGGCTTCAATTCTTTTATAATACTCGTCATTCAAAGAATATTGTCCGCTTGGTTCATGAGATGCTTTTTGATTTAGTAGTTTAGAGAAACTAAGTATTAAATCACCAAGTACACCAAAACATGGAATATTTTTTTTATTACTTGATTTTGCTAGATATTTAGCAAGATGGCTATCCACAATAGAATAGAGAATTACAGAATTAGGTTGTTTTTTTGCATTAGATAAAATTTTAGCAATTTGATTTTCTGTTCTTGTAAATGAGAAGGTGTAGATTTTGTATTCAATATTTTTAAATTGAGCTTTAATTGCAGTAAAAATTCTGTCCAACGTTTCACCAGTAGAATCTGAAACTAAATAAATTTGATATGTATTGTTCATGTATAAATTGTTGATATGTATGTTTTATTTAAATCATATTGGATATTTTTAATATTTAATAATTAGCATTGTAAAACTCTATTTTTATCAACATTATTGAATCTATGTATAATAATTTAACTGTTTTTAGTTAAATTGTTAATAGGCTACAATATTACTTATATATTTTGTAAATTTAAGGCTCTAAATGTTAATAAAAAGTTTATAAAATGTTGAAAAAAATTAATTACCGTTATTCACAAGTTATATTACAAATACTAATAATTATATTTAACTATTAATATGTCACTAATTAATCAAGTTATAAAAAGTAAAAAAACAGATTTAAACCCCATATGGATTATGAGACAAGCTGGAAGATATCTTCCTGAGTTTAGAGAAATTAGGAAAAAAAATACAGATTTTATTAAACTTTGCTTAAATTATAATTTAGCAACAGAAATAACTTTGCAACCTTTAAAAAGATTTGAATTAGATGCGGCTATTATTTTTTCAGATATTCTAATGTTACCATATGGTTTAAATCAAAAAGTTGAATTTAAAAAAAATTTTGGTCCAATTCTTGGAAAGTTGAATTTACAAGAAATATCAAATTTTAATGAAAAAGATTTTACTAAAAAACTCAAACCAGTATACACGGCCATAAACCTAGTTAGAAAAAATGATTTAACATTAAATAAAAGCACAATAGGTTTTGTGGGCGCACCCTGGACCTTGTTGGTTTATTTAATAAACAGAAAATCACCAAAACAAAAATTAATTACTGATTTTTTTGAAGACTTACATTCAATAAAGAAAATTTTACTAGTTTTAGATAAATTTCTTAAAATTCACATTAAAAATCAAATAGACAATGGTGCTGAGATAATACAAATATTTGATAGTTGGGCTGGTTTATTAGAGAAAAAAGATCTACCGAGTTATGTTTATTCACCAACTTTGTCACTAGTAGAGTATGTTAAGTCTCTAAATGTTCCAGTTATATGTTTTCCACGAGGGATCAAAGATTATAAAATTTATTGTGATAATATAAAACCTGATGTTATCTGTATTGATTATGAAGTTGACCCTATTCAAATTAGAAAAGATATTAAGATACCTGTACAAGGCGGCGTGGATCCGAAAGTGTTATTGTCTGATAAAGAAAACCTAAAAAAAGAGGTAAAAAAATATCTAGACATATTTAAAGACCATCCATATATCTTTAATTTAGGACATGGTGTTTTACCTCAAACAGACCCGAACATGATGGATTATCTTGTAAAGATGGTAAAAGATTATTAATGGATAAAAACTTTGAACACCCTCCTGTAAATTTTGGAAAAACTGGAGTTTTAATAATTAACCTAGGAACGCCAGACTCAACAAATTGGTTTGATATTAGAAGATATCTAAAAGAATTTTTATCTGATAGAAGAGTAATTGAAGTTAATCCTATAATTTGGCAAATTATATTAAATGTTATTATATTAAATTTAAGACCCTCTAAAACCGCAAAGGCATACAAAGAAATATGGATGAAAGAAGAGAACATTTCTCCACTTTTATATTATACTCGAAGACAAGCTCATAAACTATCAAGCCTTATATCTAACGAAAACTTAATAGTAGATTATGCTATGAGATACGGAAATCCTAACATAAAAAGTAAAATCAAGACTCTTCATGATATGGGTTGCGAAAATTTAGTTATACTTCCAATGTACCCACAATATGCTGCTGCAACTACCGCAACTGTTTGTGATGAAGTATACAGAACTCTTATGAAAATGCGGTGGCAGCCATCTTTAAAAATAATTCCGCATTATGAGTCTAACTCGTTGTACATAAATGCTCTGGTGAGTTCTTTAAATAAAAAGATGAAAGAAATTAGTTGGAAACCAGATCTGATATTAGCATCATATCATGGTATTCCCCAAAAGTATTTCGATAAAGGTGATCCTTATCATTGTTATTGTCATAAAACCACAAGGCTTATATCAGAGAAGTTTAATTCAATCGAAATCAAAACAACATTCCAGTCTAGATTTGGGCCTCAAAAATGGCTTCAGCCTTATACAGACAAGACTTTAGAAAGCCTTCCATCTGAAGGAAAAAAGAACATTTTAGCTATTTGTCCAGGTTTTTCGTCAGATTGTGTCGAAACTTTAGAGGAAATACTTATTCAAGGCAAAGAAAGCTTTTTAGACTCCGGGGGAGAAAACTTTGACATGGTTCCTTGCTTAAATGATAGCGACGATCATATCAAATTATTGAAATCTTTAATTGAAAAAAGCATTTGATTGATGAATTCTTATTTGCTTTTTAAATCATTACATCTGATATCGGTAATTTCATGGATGGCGGGGCTGTTATACCTTCCAAGAATTTTTGTTTATCATTCACAAAATAATACCCAACAAATTATTTCTGAAGTATTTAAAGTAATGGAAAAAAAACTTTTCTTTTACATTATGACACCAGCAATGATTTTATCTTGGGTGTTTGGTTTAATATTAATTCATGAGATAGGATTTGATAAATTAGGACAAACATGGATGATTTTAAAATTAGTTTTTGTAACCTTACTTACTTTTTATCATCTCTATCTTGGTAGAATTTTAGGTCAATTTAGAATAGATTCAAATAGACATTCACATAAATTTTATAGACTAATTAATGAAATACCCACATTATTGCTAATTTTGATCATATTTGTTGTAATATTTAAGCCTATCTAGGGTTGAATAATTTTAAATTACATATATATTATATCTATTATTAAGTCCTTAATAATTTCTAATCATGAACATACAAGAATTAAAACTTAAATCATCAGAACAACTTATTACTCAAGCAGAAGAGTTGGGTATTGAGAACGCGAGCACGCTAAGAAAACAAGAAATTCTTTTTGCTATTCTCAAAAAAGTTGCTGAAAAAGAGGAAATAACAGGCGCTGGTGTTTTACAGTTACTACAAGATGGATTTGGTTTTTTAAGGGCGATGGAGTCAAATTACCTCCCTGGCCCAGATGATATTTATGTTAGTCCAAGTCAAATAAGAAAATTTGGTTTAAGAACAGGAGATACTGTTGAGGGCCCTGTAAGAGCACCAAAAGAAGGCGAAAGGTACTTTGCTTTATTGCAAGTTAGTAAAATAAATTTTGAAGAGCCAGATAAATCTAGGCATAAAATTGCTTTTGATAACCTAACACCACTTTATCCGGATAAGCAGCTGGTCATGGAAGTGGAAATGATAAAAACTGAGAAAAAGCCAGACTTAACACCAAGATTAATAGACTTAGTGAGTCCAATCGGAAAAGGACAAAGATCAATTATTATATCACCACCAAAAGCAGGGAAAACAATGATTTTGCAAAGTATTGCAAACTCTATCGCCAAAAATTATCCTGAATGTTATCTAATTGTGTTGCTTATTGATGAGAGACCAGAAGAAGTAACAGATATGCAAAGAACTGTGAAAGGCGAAGTTATAAGCTCTACATTTGATGAGCCTGCCCAACGTCACGTAGCTGTTGCAGAGATGGTTATAGAAAAAGCAAAAAGATTAACAGAGCATAAAAAAGATGTGGTCATATTGCTTGATTCAATCACTAGATTAGGAAGAGCATATAATGCTGTAATCCCAAGTTCTGGTAAAGTTTTAACAGGAGGTGTTGATGCTAACGCTCTTCAAAGGCCAAAAAGATTTTTTGGAGCAGCAAGAAATATAGAAGAAGGAGGATCATTAACTATTATATCAACAGCGCTTATAGATACAGGTAGTAGAATGGATGAAGTTATTTTTGAAGAGTTTAAGGGAACTGGAAATAGCGAGACTGTACTAGATAGAAAAATCGCTGACAAAAGAATTTATCCCGCAATAGATATAACCAAATCAGGAACTAGAAGAGAGGAATTGTTGTTTGATAAAAATGATCTTCAAAAAATGAATGTGCTAAGAAGAATTATAGCCCCAATGGGGACTATGGACGCAATTGAATTCATTAATTCAAAATTAAAGGATACGAAAAATAATGCTGAGTTCTTTAATTCAATGAATAAACCAGCTTAATTAAGTTTTCCAATATTGCAGAATAAAAGTTATAATATTTTATGACTATTTATGCTCTTTCATCTGGTCCAGGCATGTCTGGTGTGGCTGTTATAAGAATTTCGGGCCCAGGGACTGCGACGGTACTCAAAAAACTTACAAACAAAGAAATTTCAAAGCCAAGAATTGCAACTCTTCAAAAAATAAACAATATCAACACTTCTGAGCTTATTGATGAAGGTATAATCATCTGGTTTCCAGGCCCTGAGAGCTACACAGGAGAGGATATGGCTGAAATTCATGTACATGGAGGTAAGGCGGTAGTTTTGGCTGTACAAAACGAAATTTCAAAAGTTGAAAATTGTAGATTAGCTGAACCAGGTGAGTTCACAAAGCTCGCGTTTCAAAATGGAAAGATAAATTTATTAAAAGCAGAAAGCATAGCTGATTTAATTTCAGCAGAGACTGAAATTCAGAGGCTTCAAGCTGTAAAAATGATGAAAGGAAAATCTTCAAAGAAATTTAATGAATTGAGAGAAAAATTATTAAAAATTTTGTCCTTTGTTGAGGCCAAAATAGATTTTCCTGAAGAGGATTTGCCAGATGAAAATATTAAACAAATAAAAAAAGATTCTACAGACGTAATGGAACAAATAAAAAAAATTTTAGATGATCAAAAAGTGGGAGAAATAATTAGGGAAGGTTTTAAAATTGCAATTGTAGGACCAACCAATGCAGGAAAATCAAGCTTACTAAATAATTTATCAAATAGAGAGGTCGCAATAGTTTCCGAAATTGCTGGTACCACAAGAGACGTTGTTGAAACTCATTTAAATATAGATGGTTACCCAGTTATAATCTCAGATACAGCAGGTATAAGAGACTCTAGAGATGAAATCGAAAAAAAGGGAATTAAATTATCACTTAAAAAAGCTGAAAATGCTGATTTAAAACTAGTAGTAGTTGATGCTAAAAACATTGATTTTAGAGGATTTTTGAATGATTTATTAAAAAAGGATGCAATTTTAGTTATTAACAAATCAGATCTATTAAAAGAAAAATTAGACACTGAGGTTTCTAAATTTAATCATGTTTTAATTTCACTCAAAGACAATCTAAATATAGATAAATTAATCTCTAAAATTAAAAGCAATTTAAAAAATAAATTTATATCTGAGGAAGATATTTTAATTACAAGAGAAAGGCACAGACAACATTTGCTACAGTGTGTTGAACATTTGGTTAATTTTTCAGATAAAAATGATAAAAAAGATTTTGACAAAGGAGCCGAGGATCTAAGGTTAGCCACAAGACAATTAGGTATGATTGTTGGAAAAGTCGATGTAGAGGAGATATTAGGTAGTATTTTCAACGATTTTTGCATTGGTAAGTAATTAGCGTTTTACGGGGTTTTTTTGTGCTTTTTGGTCAATTTTTATTGATATTCAACACTTTTTTTTTAAAAAACAGAAATCTTGTAAATATCTCAATCGAATATAAATTTAGTTTATGAAAAAAGATTTAAAGTTTGACGTAGTTGTTATCGGTGGTGGTCATGCAGGATGTGAAGCTGCAGCGGCTTCAGCAAGACTTGGTGTGGATACCGCCCTTTTTACACACAACAAAAATACAATTGGAGAAATGTCGTGCAATCCAGCCATCGGTGGCTTAGGCAAAGGTCATTTAGTCAGAGAAATTGATGCTTTGGATGGTCTCATGGGAGAGGTTGCTGATAAGTCTGGAATACAATTTAGATTATTAAATAGAAGCAGAGGCCCTGCAGTGAGAGGACCACGAACTCAATCTGATAGGTCATTGTATCGAAAATATATGCAAGAAAAACTTGCAAACTACTGTAATTTAAGCATTTTTTCTGACTCTGTAATAAAGTTTATTTTTAAAAATAATGTAATAAATGGATTTATAACATTAAAAGGTAACAAGGTTAGTTGTAGCAAGTTAATCCTAACAACAGGCACTTTTTTGAATGGTTTGATACATATAGGAGATGAAAGAACTCCTGCAGGTAGATTCAATGAACAACCGAGTACAGGCTTAAGTGAGCAGTTAAAAAAGTATAATTTTAAAATTGGAAGACTAAAAACAGGGACACCCCCTAGATTAGACTCTAGAACAATTAATTTTGATAATTTAGAAAAACAGTCTGCTGATGAAGATCCATACTTTTTTTCTTTTCTAACTGAAAAAAACTTGAACAAACAAGTTTCTTGTTCAGTGACTTATACTAACGAAAAGGTTCACAAAATAATTCAAAGTAATTTATCTAAGAGCGCTATGTACTCCGGAAATATTCAAGGTGTAGGTCCAAGATATTGTCCCTCTATTGAGGATAAGATAATAAAATTTGCTGATAAGAGCAGACATCAAATTTTTTTAGAGCCTGAGGGTCTTAATGATCATACAATTTACCCCAACGGAATATCAACCTCTCTACCTGAGATTGTACAGTGTGAAATTCTCAATAATATCAGTGGTTTAGAAAATGTTAAAATAATCAGACCGGGATATGCTATAGAATACGATTTTATTGACCCCCGAGAGCTTTTTTTAACGTTAGAGACAAAAAAAATAAAAAATCTTTATCTTGCTGGTCAAATTAATGGAACTACAGGTTATGAGGAAGCTGCAGCTCAAGGCCTTATTGCAGGGATTAATTCCGCTCTAGCTATCAAAAATATGGAACCTTTTATTTTAGATAGATCAGATGCCTACATTGGAGTGATGATCGATGATTTAGTTACCAAAGGTGTTGCTGAGCCTTATAGAATGTTTACATCTCGTGCAGAATATAGACTAAGTTTGAGGTCAGATAATGCTGATCTTAGACTAACTCATAAAGGTATTAATATCAGCCTGATAACTAATAAAAGAAGAAATATATTTGAGGATAAGTTTAAGAAACTAAGCAAAATATCCCTTCAAATGTCTAATTTAAGAATATCCCCCTCCAAAGCAAATAATTTTGCAATTAAAATTGCTAAAGATGGCGTCATAAGATCTGCTGAGGAAATTTTAACCCAAAAAGGTGTTGATATGACTAAAATTAGACTGATTTGGCCTGAAATCGCTAATTATGGGAATGAAATCGACGAGCAAATTGAGATTAACTCTCATTACAGAGGATATTTAAAAAAACAAAAAGCTGACATTTTAGCTTTTAAAAGGGATGAGAATTTAACAATACCGGATAATATCGATTACGACCAGTTTTCAGGTCTTTCTAATGAAGTTAAAGTCAAATTTAAGCAAATAAAACCTAAAACTATGGGCCAGGCCTTAAGAATTGACGGAATAACTCCTGCAGCTGTATATATTTTGTTGTCACACGTCAAAAGAAAGTCTATTAAGCATATAGCTTGATGGATAACATAATTTTAAATTCTTACTCTAAAATTTCTAATTTAAATGTTTCACGTGAAACCTGTAATGAGTTGGAGAGCTTGATTTCGATGATACAGGAAAAGAATCAGAAAATTAACATTATAAGTAAAAAAACCGATGAAAAAGGGGCTATTAGAGAGAGACATATAATAGATTCAGCGCAAATAATTGATTTTGTTGATTTAAATTGTAATACAACCTCTGATTTAGGTTCAGGAGGAGGTATGCCTGGGTTAATAGTAGCTATAGTGATGAAAAAGATAAATATAAACATGAAAATAAACCTTTATGAAAAAAGCCATCACAAATGCGTTTTTCTAAGAGAAGTCTCAAAAAAATTAAATTTAAATACAAAAATAATTCAGAAGGATATTTTTTCACTTAAAAATATTGAAACAGGAACAATAATGTCCAGGGCTTTTAAACCAATGCCAGTCATTTTAAATTTAGTTAATGAAAATTTTAAAGAATATAAAAATATTATTTTTTTTATGGGTAATACAGGTAGAAAAATTCTCAATGAAACACTTCAAGAGTGGGATTTAGATTTCGAAGAGAAAAAAAGTTTAACAAGCAACGACTCATTTATATTAAATATAAAGAAAATTAAAAAAAAAATTTTATGAAAATAATTTCAATTATAAATCAAAAGGGTGGGGTTGGAAAAACAACAACTGTCATAAATCTTGCTTCTGCATTATCTCAACTAGAAAAAAAAATTTTAGTAATAGATCTAGATCCACAAGGAAATGCTACTACAGGGTTGGGATTATCTAATACTGAGCAATCAGATCAAACAATATATGGAATTTTGAATGGCACGGTAGCAATTTCTGACGTAATCAAGAAAACAAAATTTGAAAACTTAGATTTAATCTCTTCCAACGTTGATTTGTCAGGATTAGAGGTAGAAACGGCAGGAGATAGCGACAGAGCTTTTATTTTGAAGGGCAAATTGACCGCGTATTTAAATGATTCTAGAGCTTTATATGATTATGTTCTAATAGACTGCCCACCATCTTTGAGTTTGTTAACTGTAATGGCCTTGGTATCTTCAAATTCACTTTTAGTGCCCCTTCAGACAGAATTTTTTGCTTTAGAGGGCTTAACACAGCTTATGAAGACCATCGAAAGAATAAAAATTAATCTAAATCCTAGTTTGACTATACAAGGAATACTTTTAACAATGTATGACAGAAGAAATAAACTTTCATCGCAAGTAGAACAAGAAGCAAGAGATTATTTTAAGGATAAAGTTTACCAAACAGTTATTCCACGTAACGTAAGACTATCCGAAGCACCATCACATGGGATACCAGTCTTAATGTATGATAAAAGTTGCCCGGGGAGTAAGTCGTATTATAGTTTTACAGATGAATTCATAAATCAAGAAAACAATTTAGGAAGTGCTGCATAATGAACAAGATAAAAAAAGGTTTAGGAAGAGGTTTGTCATCCTTGATTGGTGAAAGTAAGTTTGAACCTAAAACTAATAAATTATTGTTAAGTGACATTATTCCAAATAAATTTCAACCTCGAAAAATTTTTGATGAAGATAACCTAGATGATTTAACAAATTCAATAAAGGAACGAGGAGTAATTCAACCGATTATCGTAAGAAATTCATTGAACAATAATTCAAAGTTTGAAATTATAGCTGGTGAGAGAAGGTGGTTAGCGGCAAGAAAAGCGGGTCTACATGATATTCCTGCTGTAGTCACAGAAGCTGATGATCTTAAATCATTAGAGTTCGCGATTGTTGAAAATGTTCAACGAAATGATTTAAACCCATTAGAGGAAGCTCAAGGATATAAAAGATTAATAGATGAATTTTCTTATGATCAGGAAAAAGTGTCTAAATTTATTGGTAAAAGTAGAAGCTATATTACCAACTCATTAAGGCTTTTAAGTTTGCCTCAAGAAATTTTAAAATTTATAGATGAAAAAAAAATAACAGTAGGTCATGCAAAAATTTTAGTGGGTTTAAATAATGCCTTATTTATAGCAAATAAAATTATTGAAAAAAAGTTATCAGTAAGACAAGCGGAGAATTTTGTAAAAATTTTTAAGAAAAATCCATCTATAAAAAAATCTACAAAAGATCCAAATTTAAGGAGTCTTGAAAAAAATTTATCTGAAAAAATCGGATTAAATGTTGTTATAAAAAATAATAAAAAAAATAAAGGAACAATTACCTTTGCTTTCCATGATAACGAACAACTAAATAAAATTATAGATATAATCAAATCTAATTATTAATTCTCACAACATTGTTCTAAAATAAAATTTGTCACTAAATTTATTGAAATTGTCGGATTTTTTTTTATTAATAATTCAAGCTTGTTGGTTCGAAGTAATAAATTTTGTATTCTAGTTCTGTTTAAGGCTTTAATTTGCAATTTGACAATTTCTTTTTCTTTCCAAAAAATTGGTGGCTTAAACTTTGATATCAAAGTATCTATATTCTCATTTTGCGGAACCTCTGATGTTAATTTTAATAATCTTTTTAGTTTACTTAAAAAAATTCTCACAATTACAATGCAATCATCAGGTGAAAAATTATTTTCATTTAAAATATTTAAGGTTTTTTTTTTATTTTTCGCTAGTGAATTATTTACTAAATAAGAAAGATCGTAATTTTCAGCTAAATTGGTAATTTTCATTAAATCCTCAGTTGAAATTCTTTTATTTTTTAAACAAAAACTTTCTATTTTTTGGAGTTCATTTAAAAGATTTACTCTATCTCCACTGCATCGATCTACTATTAAATTAATGTTTTGTTGCGAAATATTAATATTTTCTTTTTTGAAAAAATCTAAGGCAATTCTAGCAAGTGTTAAATTATTATCTTCATAAAAAGCTATACAAATTGTATTTTCATTTTTTTCAAAAAAATTTCTTAATTTAGATTTTTTTTCTAATATGTTTGAAATTAAAATTATATAGATTTTACTTGTATTTAGATTAACCACTTCCTCTATAACATCATAAATCTTATCTGTAACCCTAGAAATTATAATTAATTTATCATCTTCAAAAAAAGATTGATTTGATATTTTTTCTTTAAATGATCCTTTATCCTTTAGTATCTCAATTTCTTCATAAAAGTAAATATTTTTTGAGAGTTTTGGCTTTAAATTTAAATTTATGGTTTCGTCAATTAATCCTTGATTTTTTCCGTAAAGTAAAAAGAATTTATTATTTTTGATATCTTTTTTGTTTATTTCATAGGACTTAATTATCATTTCAAAGGTTAAAATATATTATTAGTTTTTCAAAAATTTTATTTACTAAAATAGTCTCAACCTCATTTTGGTACTCTGAAAGTTCAAATTTATTTTCGATATTATTATAAGAAAAACTCTCATTAAAAGATTTGGAAGTAATTTTATTGTTTTTATCTTCTATAGTTAGATTTATTTCAACAGTAGTTCTAAATGAACTGGCTTGTCCTTTAGCATTTTTTGAAGTTTCTATGATACTCTTTTTACTATTAATCTTTAGTTTAGAATATGTAAAATTCTGATTATTTTCTTCTAATCCCGAAATTGAAATAATTTTTCTATTAATGTTTTTTTCACCAGTTAATTCAATTTCTTTAAAAATTAGTTTATTTGAATTGCTATCAACAAATATCGGCTGGTATCCACAACTGGATAATAGAAATAAAAAAATTATTATTTTTTTCTTAATCATTTTACTAGAAGGTTTATTATTTTGTCTTTAACGAATATTACTTTAAACACTTCTTTACCTTTAATATATTTATCAACTAATTTTAATTTTTTGATATATTCAAGCACTTCTTTTTCTTCTACACCCTTTTTTAGTGAAATAATGTTTCTTTTTTTTCCATTAATTTGAATTACAATTTCTTTAACGTTTTTTTCAAGTAATTCTTGTTTAGGGGATGGCCACTCGGTATCATTATTTTCTCCAAGTATTTGTAGGCTCTCACTAGTTAAATGAGGTAAAACAGGTGTCATTAATATTAAAATTTTTTTAAAGTTAATTTTTAAATTTTCGTAATTAAGTTTTTTTTCCAACATTTTTTTGTAAAATGAATAAATTTCGTGAAATATTGCAATAATAACATTATATCTAAACTTCTCTAGAGAATTGTTTATTTTTTCAATTGTTTGGTTGGTGAAAATTTCTAATTCGTGGTTTGAATGTGTTTTTTTTTCCTTAACAAGATCATGAATTTCTTGATTCATCGTCCAAAATTTTTGAATAAATTTATATGAAGATGACATACCACTATCCGACCATTGAATATCCTTTTCAGGGGGACTATCTGATAAAATAAATAACCGTACAGCGTCAGCTCCATACAACTCAATCATTTGTTCAGGGTCTATGGTATTTTTTTTTGATTTTGACATAGATTCAGATGAACCAACTGTAACTATTTTATCAGGGTGATTTTTAATATAAAATTCTTTTCCATCCTCAGTTTCAACTTCACTTGGATTCACCCAATTACCATGATTATCTTTATAAGTTTCATGGCAAACCATACCTTGAGTAAATAATCCTTTGAATGGTTCAGAAATTTCAAATTTTGGATTATCTAAATTTATTGCTCTTGTAAAAAATCTTGAGTACAAAAGATGTAATATTGCGTGTTCTACACCACCAATGTATTGATCAACAGGCATCCAATAATTTAAATCATCCTCCTCAAATTCTTTATTCTTACTATTTGCAGAGCAGAAACGAAGAAAATACCAAGAAGAGTCGACAAACGTATCTAATGTATCAGTTTCTCTTACACATTTTTTCCCGTTAATTGTTAGGTTTTTCCAATTGTCATCAAAATTTAAAGGATTACCCTTAGTGTTTAAGTCAATATTTTCAGGAAGTTTCACAGGTAAATCTTCTTTAGGTATTTTAATAATATTATTATTTTCATCGTAAGCAATAGGTATAGGACAACCCCAATATCTTTGTCTGGATATCCCCCAATCTTTAAGTCTATAATTTATTTTTTTATTGCCAATTTTTTTTTCCTCTAAAAATTTAATAGTTGATGAAATAGACTCATTTGGAACCTTTAGACCATTTAAAAAGTCTGAATTAATAATTATACCGGGCCCAGAATAAGCTTCATTCAAGACTTTAAAGTTGTCGTCTTTGTCATGGGGCTTTACAACTGTTTTGATTTCTAAATTATATTTTTTTGCAAAATCAAAATCTCTTTGGTCATGAGCTGGACAACCGAATACTGCACCAAAACCATAATCCATTAAAACGAAATTGGCAAAATAAACTGGGACTTTGCTACTTGAGTTTAAAGGATTAATTGCTGATAAATTTGTTTTAAATCCAATTTTATCAGCTTGAGCAATAGATTCTTCAGTAGTTCCTGTTTTTGAGCACTCTTCTTTAAATTTTAAAAATTCTTTATTTTGTGAGTAAAGTTTTGCTATAGGATGGTCTACTGAGACAGCCAGGAAAGAAAATCCAAATAAAGTATCTGGTCGGGTTGTAAAGCATTTAATCAAATGAATTTCATTTGAGCCTTCTATTTTAAAGTCTATTTCGCAACCAAATGATTTCCCGATCCAATTTTTTTGCATTGTTTTAACTTTTGTTGGCCATTCATCTAATTTGTTTAAGTCATCTAGAAGTTGTTCTGAAAATTTTGATATTTTAAAAAACCATTGGTTTAATTTTTTTCTCTGTACTATTGCTCCAGATCTCCAACCCTTACCATCAATCACTTGCTCATTTGCTAATACAGTTCTATCGATAGGATCCCAATTAACATAACTTTCTTTTCGGTAAACTAGACCTTTATCGTATAATTCTAAAAAAATCTTTTGTTGATGTTTATAATATTCTGGAGAACAAGTAGAAATTTCCCTATCCCAATCAATTGAAAGACCCAATTTTCTCAGTTGGTTTTTCATTGTTTTAATATTTTTTTCAGTCCAATCTTTAGGATCTAAATTATTTTCTCTTGCTGCATTTTCTGCAGGCATACCAAATGAGTCCCAACCCATAGGATGCAAAACGTTAAAATTTTTTGCGTGTTTATAGCGAGCCAAAACATCACCAATAGTATAATTCCTTACATGGCCCATATGAATTTTTCCAGAAGGGTAAGGAAACATTTCGAGGCAATAAAATTTTTGTTTTTTTTCATCTAATTTTGCCTTAAAAGAATTATTATCTTTCCAATATTCTTGCCATTTTTTTTCTATTTGCTTAAAGTTATATCTTGTTGAATTTGACATTAAAATTTTAGTGTTAAATATATTAGAAGTTTTTAGGTAATTTTACGTCAGAGTTTTTTTCTTTTGTTTTAGCTAAATCTATTTTTTCTAATTCAGCTGCTTTTTTTAAAATTGCAAATTTTATTTCGTTGTTAGTTGAATTTTCAATACTAGTTATTTTACAGTTATCATAAGATAAACATTTTTTTTTATGAATTATTATTTTAAGTGCGTCAGATCTTATTTCGTTAGTTAAGAATCTAACTGCTATTTTGATTTCTTCGTTAGCTCCCTCTTCGCTAAACCAATCGGTAACAATTATTCCCCCACCATAATCCACTACACCCAATGGGGCAAAACTTAATTTTTCCATAGCGGCTCTCCACATAGGATTGGCAGACGAAAATAAAAAATCACCCCCTTTTTTATTTAAAGATCCAAGTCTAAAACCTCTCCCTTCTTCCATGTTTTTCTTAACTCTTTCATTTGCATTAACGGGATTCTTCCTTGCATCAGAATATTCATAAATTCCGCATGAACTTGTAAAAATCAACATACTTATTAAGATCAATAGCTTTTTCATAAATCTATATGGTTTTATTGTAATAATGGCTAAATTAGGTAATTTAAAGAGGTATTTCTTTGTGTGATATAATAGCAACACTAATTAAGAATTTAGGCATTTTGTTTATTATTTGTTTAAAAATAGGTTTTTAGTAATAATTTACGCTTATTCATATATGAAAAATAACTTAAGGAGAAAATTATGGATAAACTTAAAAAAGTAGGTCTTACAGCCTTGGCTGGATCTCTTGCAGCAGTTTCAGCTAATGCAGCTGAAATGTCTGTTAGTGGTGCTACTTTGTTGACTTATACATCTGAGGATGAAACTGAGACAACAGGTAACCCATTTGGTATGAAAACAAACTTAGCATTCACAGCCTCAGGCGATGTGAACGGCTACACTGTATCTTACTTACAAGCTTCAGTTGACCAATTTGCTGGTATGTCATCAGCTAGATTGTCAGTTGATATGGGAGATATGGGTACAATTGCATTTGACCAAGGTTCAGGCTCAGGTCTTAAAACAATTGATGATAAAACACCGACAGCTGCTGAAGAAATCTGGGATGGTCTAGATGGTCTTACAGTGGGTGGTTTAGTTGGTGCAGCTGGTAGTACAGGTGTATTTAACTATGTTAACACATTTAGTGGCATTACTGTAAATGCTGCTGCTAGAAGAGGTTCAGGTACAGCAAACTCTGACGGATCTTCTTCTGGTACAGGTCAAAGCGCAGCTGATGTAGCAATAACTGGTTCTGGTGACTTGATGGGCGTAGATGGCCTAGCATGGGGAGTTGGTTATGGTGAAGCTGAATTAGGTGAGCAAGCTACTGCAGCTGGAAAAACAGGTAGTAATAACGAACACTCAACAGTGTTTGCTAACTACTCTGCTGGTCCTGTAACTGTTGGTTACCAAATCTCAAGAATCGCTAATAACGGTAACGGTGCTACTGATGAGAATGTTGATCAGTGGGGTATTGCATTTAACGTAAACGACAGTCTTTCAGTGTCTTATGGTGAAAGAGAAGTTGAGTTCGAAAAAGCAAGTGCTACTAACGTAACTGAAGATGGTGAAGGTATTGCTGTAGCATACACTATGGGTTCAATGAAAATTGCTGGTAACAGAAACGAAGTTGCTAACAATGGTGGAACAACTGGAAGTGACGATTCAATGACTGAAATCGCCCTTTCATTTGCATTTTAATCATTAGAACACTTTAAATATTTAAAAAAGCCCCAACTTTGTTGGGGCTTTTTTTTTACCTTAATTTATCTAGAGTTTTTAAATACTTACTGTATTTTTCAAAAGAATTAATCGAAGTTTTATAAATTGGCTGTCTTGCTTGTGCTGTACTCATTGTTTTTATAGGAGTTTTGTTTTGGTAAAATGATAAGCATTTTTGGTCAAAATTTAAATCACAAAATTCTAAAATTTTTCTAACCTCATTGATATTGTCAGATACTAAATTCTCGTATTTTATGTCCAATATTGAATTTTTATACTTTGATTTCCAAAAATTCATCAAATCAGAGTATTGATTATAATATCGAACTAAGTCATCTTGATCATATGAAAAGTAAAGCCCACCCTCAAATAAATTTTTAAAAATTGACAGACAATTATTTTTTGGATCTCTATAACAATGAATTATCTTAGCTTTTGGAAATATTAATTTGATAAAACCTATCCACCTAAAATTAAGGGGCGCCTTATCCGTTATATATTGGTCTTGAACTCTAAAATTTTTAATAAAACTTAAATATTCTTTTTTTAATTTATCTAACAATAAAGGATTATTGTTTATTTTTTCTAATAAATTGATGATTTCTTTTTCTTCACTAATAAAATTATCCTTAATAATTTTTGAAAGTATAGGCAATTCTCCGCATCCAAAAACATTACTATGAGAAGATATTATCTGTTCTACTAGAGAAGTTCCAGATCTTGGCATTCCTAATATAAAAATTATTTTATCTTCTGTGTTTGAAGAGTTGATATTTGTATCAAAATTGTCAAATTGTTTTTTTATATTTTTAATTAAATTAATATCATTTGTAACATTGTATTTACTAAGACCTTTTTTTAACTTATTACCTAACATCATATATTCGGCAGCTGCCTTTATATTTTTAAGATCTTCCTCTGCTTTTGATAAAGAAAAATATATGTCAACCATCTCAAGTGATCCCGGATTTATTTCATTAATTTTTTTTTTTAAGCTTATATAGTGAGAGTCATTTTTGTGATATTTCTTTGATTGACTTATTAAATGATCAGCACGTGTAAAATTAGGATTGATTTCAAGAGTTTTTGAAGAGTAATTGATAGCTTTTTCAAAATTTCCAATTCCTTGATGTGCTAAAGCTAGTGAATAATATACAATTGGATTATTATTATTAATCATTAGTGCTTTTTCATAAAGTTTGATTGCTTCTTCAAATTGATTTACATCTCTTTTTAAATTTCCAAGATTGATAAAAGCATTTAAATATTTTTTATTAATATTAATAATCTTTAAATATAGATTTTCTGCTAATTCAAATTGTAAAAGATTCTTGTAAGTCATTGCTAAATTATTCATTATAGGTAGGTTGTTATGGTCTAGTTTTAAACCTTTTTCAAAAAAACTCCGTGCTTCAGAGTGTGCTCTAGAATTTTGATAAGCTGATCCAACTAAATTATACAAAATTACATATTCAGGATTTTTTTTAAGTAAAATTTTTCCTTTGTTAATAACTTCAACAAAATTTTTCGCATTAAAATGATTTAATAAAATCTGTATCTGTGTTGATATATCTTTTGATTTCATTTTTTAACTATTTTTTAAAATAAGATATCCCAGAAAAACCATATGTGTTAGTCATTTTTAATCTTTTTAAATTTTGTTTATTTATTCCTCCCAAAGCTACTGTTTTCTTATCAGTTAAAATTGATAATGAATTAAACTTTACTATTTCTAGACATTTTTTATAATTTTTTGTTTTAAATAAAGGTGATATAAAAATAACCTCAGTACCTTGCATTTCTTTTTTTTTTATTTCAGAAATATTGTGTGCAGATCCTAATATTAAAAATTTTTTTTTAAATTTATATTTGTTTGACTGAAAATTTTTATTAAAAGCCGGTATATAAACTCCATCCAAATCAAGATTAATGGCTAATTTTACATTATTTGCTAAATATAGTTTCTGATTTTTTTTTTTACATAATTCTTTAATTTTAAGAATAACATCTTTATTGTATTTCTTTTCATAATTTCTAAAAATAATTCCTATATTTTTGTTAAATTTTAAAATTTCTTCTTTTTTAAAGTCTGAAATAAAAGTAAATATATTAGGAATTTTTTTATGCATAAAAGTATAAGTAATTTAATCGATATAAAAAGAGAAATAAATTTAAATAATTCAGATAAAGACTCTAAAGTAAAAGTTATTGCTGTGAGCAAAACATTCCCTATGAAAAATATTTCTCCTTTAATAAATTTTGGACACACCGATTTTGGGGAAAATAAAGTACAAGAAGCAATAGAGAAGTGGACTGAGATTAAAACTATAAAAAATAACATAAATTTACACATGGTAGGAAAACTCCAAACAAATAAGGTTAAACAAGCAGTTCAGATATTTGATTATATCCACTCATTAGATTCATTAAAATTAGCTAGTAAAATTTCTAGAGAACAAAATAAAATTAATAAAAATATAAAAATTTTTATTCAAATTAATGTAGGAAATGAGAACCAAAAAAGTGGTATTAGTTTTGAGGATTTACCAAATTTTTACAGATCATGTATTGATCAATTTAATCTTAAAATAATTGGCTTAATGTGTTTACCACCAAACGACACTGATCCATCAGTTTATTTTAAAAAAATGATGGAGACTGCCAATTTTTTATCTTTAAAAGAATTGAGCATGGGTATGTCGTCTGATTATTTAACAGCGGTAAAATATAATTCTAGCTATATAAGAGTGGGAACCAAAATTTTTGGAGAACGTAATTAAACAATTTTTATTTTCGTTTTTTTATTAATTAATTTAATTAAAGTTAAAAAATCATTTTTTTTTAGAGCAATACACCCATCAGTATATTCATAATTATTTGTTAGGTGAATAAAAATTGCACTTCCTTTACCAGGAATTATCTTTTTTGAATTATATTGAATTGGAATTAAAAAATCATATTTATTGTCGGTTCTATAAAGTTTTTCACATTTAATATTTTCATTAATTTGAACTAGTTTATTGTAATTTTTTTTATTATAAACATCGTCACACCAACCCATTTTTTTACTTATCGGTATACACTTTATTTTTGTTTCCGGTTTGTGATGCTTATCGTTTCGAAAGTAGAGATTACCAAGATCATAAGTTCCCTTAGGGGTTTTCTTATCTCCTTCAAGTTTATTCTTTGTAATACCCCCTTTTCCTATAGAACATCTAAACTTAAATTCATCAAAAATAAGAGTTACTTTATTTTTAACCAATATTGACATATTTTTATTATACATGAATTTAAAAAAAATAATTGTTTATAAGAATGATGTTTTATTCCAAATTTTAAATGAAATAAAAGATATTTTTCATTTTGATGTAATTAAATTAAACCAAATAGATTATGAAAATTTTGAAAAAAAATTTCAAACAGATTTTCTAATAATTTCAAATTCACAAATAAATAAATTAAAGAGTCAATTAGTTATAGACAAAACTCCTTTGAAAATAGAAAGATTACTAGAACAAATAAACCTTAAATTCTTAAAAGAAAAATTCAACTTTCAATCTGATATTTCAATAGGCATGTACAAGTTAAATATTAACTCCAGACAAATTAGTAAAGATTCTAAAACTCTAAATCTCACGGAAAGAGAGATAAATTTAATACTTTTTTTGAAAAAAATGCAATCAGCAGTAAAAATAGGTGAGCTTCAAAAAAAAGTTTGGGAATATGGAGCTGAATTAGACACCCATACCGTTGAAACACATATCTACCGCCTCAGAAAAAAGATAAAAGAAAAGTTTAATGATGAAAATTTTATTATTAGTTCAAAAAAAGGTTATTTTTTAAATTGAAAAAAAAAAATCAAATTGCAAAAAAGCTTTTTACAAAAAGATTTAGACCACAGGTGATAAGACCAAAGAAAGGAAAAGGAAGTTTTAAAAGAAAAAAAAAATAAATTTAAGAATTATTTTTTTTAGTCAAAGTCTATAAAAATTTACACCAATCATCACTCTATCCTCCTTTCCATTATAAGTAGACGAATGTTCTCTATCAGCTGGAAAAATTGCGATAAGTCCTTTTGAAGGTAATATATTTTTTTCAGGAGCATAAAGTTTCAAAATTCCAGGCTCTGTTCCGGTTTGATCCCCAATAGAGATATAATAAACCAGACTATATTTTTGATCTATTGTTTTATAATATTTATCAAAAGGATCGATATGTCTATGAGGAGATGTTCCACTTCCAGAATTTAAAATATTAAAAAAAGATTCAACTATATGTATTTTTGCTTTAACTGATTTTTCCATTATTTTTAACAAGTCTATCTTTAAATTTTGTAAAATCTTTGAATCTTTTTCTAATAATTTTAAATCTGTGGAACACTTACCATTTCCATATCTTATATCTTTGGTTTTATTTAGTTCAACAAGATCCATCTTATATAAACTTTCGATAAGATTTGATTCAACAGGTCTTATAACAGTATATGGGTCAGTAAAAAAGTTTCTTTTTATTTCTGTGTGATCTTTTGAGGTTTTTGAACCTTTTATTATGGATAAATTTTTTTTTTGTTCATATATTACATTCAAAACAGTGCTAGCTTCAGATACTTGTGGGTCAATCTCTAGTGCTTTTTTGTAACAAGGTTCAGCGTCAGTAATTTTACCTAGTCTATAGAACATGTTTCCTAAGTTTTTATGAGCTTCTGCAAAGTTAGGATTAATCTCAATCGTTTTTTTATAACTTAAAATTGCTTCATCTATATTGTTTAGTAATTGATAAGAGATACCTAAAAAATGATTTATTTCATAGTTTAGAGGTTGAACCTCAGATAATTTTTTAAAAATTTGTTTTGCGTTTTCTAATTTTTTTTCTTTGATGGCTTCAATACCTAGTTGAATTTCTTTACTTATATCCATTTAATAACTTTAATAATTATAATTTTACCATAAGTGTTCTATGTCAACAGGATAATAATTAATTCAGTCTGGCTCCAATTTTTTGTATTATTTTTGAGGACATTTCCGTCCCTTTTTCTAAACATTCTTTCTCAGACAAACTGTGAATGTGTCCATGAAGATAACCCGCAGCAAATAAATCACCAGCCCCTGTTAAATCCAGTATTTTGAGATTCTTTTTACTTTCTACCTCTGTTACTTTATCATCTATTATAGAAATTGCTCCTTTTTCACCTCTTGTAATTACAAGTCTTTTTCCTATTTCTTTTGCAAAAGATAGGACTTCATTGAAATTTTTTGCTTCTATTAAAGACATAATTTCATTTTCATTGGCAAAGGTTATATCTAGTTTGGTTTTTACAAGTTCAAGAAAATGATGTTTATGTCTGTCAACACAAAATTGA
>CABYCN010000009.1 GCA_902517455.1 uncultured Pelagibacteraceae bacterium | reverse complement strand
AAAGAATAGAAAAATCTGATGTTATAGTTTTAATTGCGCCAATATGGAACTTTAGGATGCCAGCAATAGTTGAAGGATGGATAGATAAGGTTCTTGCACCACCTTGGGCTTTTAGATTTAAAAGATTGTTTGGAAATTATGGATACCCTTTAGGTAATTTGACAGGAAAAAAAGCAGTTGTTTTTTGTACTTACGGCTCCCCCCAATTTGCAGTTAGAACATTCTTTTTAAATATGCCCACAAAAAGATTAAGAAGAGGTGTGTTTAACATATGCGGCATAACGGATGTTATATATAGAAGATACTTTGCTGTACCATTTGTTGGAGATAAAAAAAGAAAAAAATTCTTAGAAGATGTTCAAAAAACTGCAAATAGTATTTAATTTTTTCATAATTTTTTTGATTTCAGTTTCAATTTCAAAAGCAGAATTGCTTGAGCCAAATAGTAAAATCAATCCTTCAGAAGTTGTTAAAATACAATTGTTAGGTTTACAAAAAAATGACGATGGATTTATAGACAGTGGAATTGAACAAACCTGGAACTTTGCTCATCCAAATAATAAAAAAGCCACTGGACCTTTAGAAAGGTTTAAAAGCATGATAAAAGGGAATAATTATCAAATGATGATAAATCATCTAAGTCACACTATTACACAAGTGACGGGTGGAGATAGTTGGGTGCAATTTGAAGTAATAATATTAGATAAAGAAAAAATTTATCATAAATTCAGTTGGCAGGTCGAAAAATATACTGAGGATGGACCTTTAAAGGACTGTTGGTTGACTACAATGGTATCAAGCCCTATTCCTTTAGGAAGTTCAATTTGAAATATTCGATACAATTTTGTTTCGAAATCAATGAAAATTTAGTAGGAATCGCTTAATGAAGTCTAAAGCAAAAGTAGTAGTTGTTGGTGGAGGAGTTGTAGGAGTAAGCGCACTTTATCATCTAGCAAAAAAAGGTTGGTCAGATGTTGTCCTTGTTGAAAGAAAAGAATTAACTTCAGGTTCGACTTGGCATGCAGCTGGTTTGCTTCCACTTTTTAATATGAGTTATTCAGTGGGACAACTTCACAAATATGCTGTCAATCTTTATAAAAAATTAGAGGAAGAAACAGGAAAAAATGTAGGATTTAGTGTTGTTTCTAATATTCGACTAGCTAGTAACAAAGATCGAATGGACGAATATCATCAGTATGCTGGTGTAGCTAAAACTATAGGAGTCGATGTAAAATTTTTAACACCTCAAGAAGTAAAAGAAATTTGGCCTTTATGTCATACAGATGATTTAGTTGGAGCTATTCAACATCCAGAGGATGGCTATATTCAACCAGCAGATTTAACACAATCTCTTGCTACAGGCGCAAGAAATAAGGGAGCAGAGATTTATAGAAATACTTCAGTGATAGCAATGAGACAAACTAAAGATGGTTGGATTGTAGAAACAGACAAAGGCACAATAGAATGCGAACATATAATTTCTTGCTCAGGAAACTTTGCTAGACAAACAGGAGAAATGGTTGGATTAGACATTCCAGTATTACCAGTTGAGCATCAATACATTGTTACTGAACCACATCCAGAAATTCAAAAAAGAAAAAAAAATGGTCTTCCAGAAATGGGAGTATTAAGAGATAGTGATAGCAGATGGTATATGAGAGAAGAAGCAGGAGGTTTAATTTTGGGTCCTTATGAAGATGGTGCACCAGCTTGTTATGTAGAGGGACCGTCAAAAAATTCTGAATATGAGTTATTCCAAGAAGATTTAGATAGACTTGCACCACATATTGAAGGTGCAATACACAGAGTACCTGCTTTTGGTGAAGTAGGTGTCAAAAAAGTTTACAATGGAGCAATTTGTTATACTCCAGATGGAAACCCTATTGTTGGACCAGCATGGGGATTAAAAAATTTTTGGATTAATGAAGGTCACAGCTTTGGTATTACTGCAGCAGGGGGAGCAGGTTGGCAATTAGCAGAATGGATTGTAGATGGAGAACCAACAATAGATATGCTCGGTGTTGAACCGAGACGTTATGGAAATTATGCAACCAAATCTTATTTAAAAGCTAAGAACGAAGAGGCTTATAGCCACGTTTTTATAACTCATTATCCGGATGAAGAGAGACCTGCAGCAAGACCACTAAGAACTTCACCATGTTATGAAAGAATGAAAAATTTAGGAGCAGTATTTGGACAAAAATTCGGGTGGGAAAGACCAAACTTTTTTGCAACAGATGGCATGGAACAAAAAGATGACTGGTCATTTAGAAGATCTAAGTGGTTTGATGCAATTAAAAAGGAATGCAAAAATGTAAAAGAAAATGTTGGTCTTTTAGATATGACAGCTTTTGCAAAATGTAGAATAAAAGGACCTAAAGCTGAAGAATTTTTAGATTATTTGGTGGCTAATAAATTGCCAAAAAAAATTGGAAGAATTGGTTTGTGTCATGCACTTAATACTAAAGGCGGTGTTCATTCAGAATTTACTATAATGAAAGAGTCTGAAAATTGTTACTACTTAGTATCAGCTGGAGCAAATCTAAGATTAGATCATGACTGGATACAAAAATGGATGCCTAATGATGGTTCCGTTGTATTTGAGGATCTTTCAAACAGCACTGGTGTACTTGTTGTCGCTGGTCCAAAATCAAGAGAATTAATGCATAAAGTTTCAACTGATGATTTTTCTAATGAAAATTTTAAATGGTTAACTGCAAAAAATGTCAATGTTGGATATGCTCCAGTAAACGCAATGAGAGTGAATTTTGTAGGAGAGCTCGGTTGGGAATTACATCATCCAATTGAGTATCAAAATCACATATTTGATAAGTTAATGGATGCTGGTAAAGACTTAGGAATTAAACCTTTCGGAATAAGGGCAATGAATAGTTTAAGAGTTGAAAAGTCTTACAAACTTGTAGGTACTGAATTGTCTATAGAATATTCACCCTATGAGTCAGGTTTAGATAGATTTATTCATCCAAACAAAGGTGAATTTATTGGTTTAGAGGCCCTCAATAAATGGAGAGAAAAAGGTTTTGAAAATAAATTAGTAACTCTTGAAGTTCATGATACAACTGACTCAGATGTATTGGGTAATAATCCTATATATAAAGATGATAAAGTTGTAGGAAGAGCTACTGGGGGAGAATACGGATTTAGGTTAGATAAATCAATAGCACTAGCAATGGTTAAACCCAATTTAGCGAATGTTGGGGAAAAACTTAAAGTTGATATACTAGGGACGATGTATGATGCTACAATTTTAGAAGAGAGCCCCTATGATGTTGAAAACAAATTATTGAGAGCTTAATGAAAATCTTAGTCGCAGTTAAAAGAGTTATTGATTATAATGTTCAAATAAGAGTTAAAGAAGACAACTCAGGTATAGTAACTGATAATGTGAAGATGTCTACCAATCCTCCAGACGACAATGCAATTGAAGAGGCAGTAAAAATTAAAGAGGCAGGCAAGGCCTCAGAAGTTATCGCAGTATCAGTTGGAGAAGAGAAAGCGCAAGAAACTGTAAGAAAGGCGCTAGCTGTTGGTGCAGATCGTGGTATCTTAGTAAAAGTTGATGGTGCCATTGAACCTCTAGCAGTGTCTAAAATCTTACAGAAAATTGTTGAGAAAGAAAAACCTGATTTAGTATTTATGGGTAAACAAGCTATTGATGATGATTGTAATCAAACTGGTCAGATGTTGGCAGCCCTACTTAATTGGCCTCAAGCAACTTTTGCATCAAAGATTCAAATTAAAGAAAAATCTTTAGAGGTAACCAGAGAGGTTGATGAAGGACTTGAAACTATAGAAGTTAATGTACCAGCTATTGTAACTTGTGACTTAAGATTAAACGAGCCAAGGTATGCATCTTTACCAAATATAATGAAGGCTAAAAAAAAACCAATAGAGCAAATAAATGCTTCTGATTTAGGTGTTGATACAAAACCAAGAATTGAACAAATAAAAGTTGAAGAACCACCAAAAAGAAAAGCTGGGATAAAAGTCGCAAGTGTAGAAGAATTGGTTCAAAAATTGAAAAATGAGGCTAAAGTAATATAATGTCAGTTTTATTAATTGCAGAACATAATAATAAAGAAGTTAAACCTTTTACTTTAAATGCAATTTCAGCAGCTTCTCAAATTAATGAGGATGTTCATGTTTTAGTAATTGGATCTAATTCTGAAGCTGTTGCCAAGTCAATATCACTAGTGCCAAATGTTAAAAAAATAATACATGTTAATAATTCAATTTATGAAAATTATTTAGCAGAAAATTACACGTCAGTTATTCTTAAACTTTCAGAGAGCTATTCACATATTGTATGTTCGGCAAACACATTTGGAAAAAATCTAATGCCAAGAGTAGCTGCGTTATTAGATGTTTCTCAAGTTAGTGATATTACTAAAGTTATATCTGAAGATACATTTCAAAGACCAATTTATGCTGGTAATGCATTTGCAACGGTAAAAAGTAAAGATAAAATAAAATGTGTAACAATCAGACCTACTTCATTTGATCCAGCACCAACCTCAGGAGGTTCTGCCAAAATACAAAATAGCGATGCTGGAGAGGCTTCTGAAATATCAAAATTCGTTAAAAAAGAGGAAATAAAATCGGATAGACCAGAATTAGGTACAGCAAGAGTAGTTGTTTCTGGTGGCAGAGGAATGCAAAGTGGTGAAAATTTCAAATTAATTACTGCAGTTGCAGATAAACTTAATGCTGCGATTGGGGCCTCTAGAGCAGCTGTAGATGCAGGATATATTACTAACGATCATCAAGTAGGACAAACAGGCAAAGTAGTAGTTCCAGATTTGTATATAGCTGTGGGTATTTCTGGAGCAATTCAACACTTAGCTGGGATGAAAGAAAGTAAAGTAATAGTAGCAATAAATAAAGATGGAGAAGCTCCAATTTTTAGTGTCGCAGATTATGGACTAGAAGCAGATCTTTTTGAAGCACTTCCAAAGTTCCTAGAAGAATTGAACAAATTAAACACTATACAAAAATAATATAATCTGTAAAAAATTAAATTATGTCCAGAGAGTCAATGGAATATGATGTTGTTATAGTTGGTGGTGGTCCATCAGGCTTAACTACAGCTATTAAATTAAAACAATTAAACTCTGATTTAAATATTTGTGTTTTAGAAAAAGCATCAGAAATTGGTGCTCATATATTAAGTGGAAATGTTTTTGAAGCAAGAGCTTTAAATGAATTATTTCCTAACTGGAGAGAATTAAATGCTCCGATTAAAACTAAAGTTACAAAAGAAAAATTTTTATTTTTAGGTAAAGTAAAATCATTAAGTTGGCCAACTTGGTTACTTCCTTCTGTTCAGCAAAATCATAAAAATTATATCATCAGTCTTGCAAATTTGTGTAGATGGTTAGCAGAGCAAGCGGAGAGCTTAGGTGTTGAAATTTTTCCAGGCTTTCCAGCTAGTGAAATTTTATATAATGAAGATGGTTCAGTTAAAGGTGTTGCAACACAGGATATGGGTATAGATAAAGAGGGAAATAAAAAAGACAGTTTTGAACCTGGGATAGAATTATTGGGAAAGGTAACTGTATTTGCTGAAGGATGCAGAGGACACTTAGGAAAACAACTAATTAAAAAGTTTGAACTTGATAAGGGAAAAGATCCTCAACAATATGGTATCGGCTTTAAAGAGATTTGGGAAGTGGAAGACAAAAATCATGAGGAAGGCTTAGTGATGCATACTGCTGGTTGGCCATTAGATAATAATACTTATGGAGGAAGTTTTATCTATCATGCAGAAAATAAACAAATTTTTTTAGGTTATGTAATTGGACTAGATTATAAGAATCCTCATCTATCGCCTTATGATGAGTTTCAAAGATTTAAAACTCATCCTGCAATAAAAAAAATTATAGAAGGAGGAAAAAGAATTTCATATGGAGCAAGAGCCTTAATTGAAGGTGGATTTCAAAGTTTACCAAAAATGTTTATGCCTGGTGCATTACTGATAGGCTGTGATGCTGGGACATTAAATATGCCAAAGATAAAAGGCTCTCACACAGCAATGAAAAGTGGATTGATAGCTGCAGAGGCTATCAACGATCACATTAAAAACAATAAAAATTTATCAATCTTTGAAGATAAATTTAAAAAAAGCTGGTTATTTGAGGAACTCTATAAAGCTAGGAATGTAAAACCAAGTTTTAGTTGGGGTTTAATATTAGGTATTATTTTTACAGGAATTGATCAAATTCTATTTAGAGGTAAGATCCCGTTCACTTTAAAACACAAACATGCAGATTATGAGACACTAAAACCAGCTAAAGAAATGCCAAAGATTGAGTATCCAAAACCTGATAATATCATAACTTTTGATAAAACTAGCTCTGTTTATTTAACTGGCACAAATCATACAGATAATCAGCCAGTTCACTTAAAACTCAATGATCCAAATTTACCAATTAATTATACTTTAGAAGAATACGACGAGCCCGCTCAAAGATATTGTCCTGCGGGTGTTTATGAAGTTCAAAAAGAGAATGATATCAATAAGTTTGTGATAAATTCTCAAAATTGTATTCATTGTAAAACTTGTGATATTAAAGAACCATCTCAAAATATTACATGGGTCACTCCTGAAGGTGGTGGGGGGCCTAAGTATGGAAATATGTAATTTAAGATATATCTATCGCGAATTTTTTTAATGTTTCGATAGGCAATATTTTTAGTGTATTCTCATGAGTGCTTTTTAAATATATTGGACAACCTTTCCCCGCATGTACTGCTTTTGCGTACCAAGTGGCACAAACACACCATCCATCCCCGTCTTTTAAACCTGGAAAACCAAACTCAGGGTGAGGAGTTATCAAGTCATTACCAGCATCTTTGCACCATTGTAAAAATTCAGTTGTAACTTTTGCACAAACTGTGTGCAATCCATGATCATTTTCATCAGTGTTACAACAGCCATCTCTATACCAACCCGTTAATGGATCTTTCGAGCAGCTTTCTAAATGCTCACCTAAGACATTTTTTGGATCTTCATTATTTGTAGACATTGTAAATATCTTCATCAATATTAGCATTAAATGAAATTGATCTTCTTTCCTCATCAGTACCTTTAAAAGGGAATACCGTGTGCATTAAATAGTGTGGAAAAAAATAAAAGTCTCCAACTTCAGGTCTTATATTTAAAGTTGATCTACATAAAAACATTTGAGACCCATGAATTAGTTGTAGATTACCTCCTTTATAATCTATCTCTTTTTTTTTTTGAGTATGTTTTCCAAAAGTAGATGGAACCTTTAAAAATCCTGCTCCAGATATATGTCCACTGTGCCAATGAGTTGGATTGTATTCGTTTGCAAATTGTCTTACAACCCAAGAATTTAAAATTGTTAATTTTTTAACTTTTTTTTTTGTCTCGAATTCAATCCATTTATTTACACAGGAAGCTAAAAAAACATCCCAACCCGAAGCTTTCATAAACTTTTGTTCAAGATTAAATTCGTGCGTTACATCTCCAACTAAATTATTTCCAGCATTTAAACTTTCTGCTTTTTTTTTATCTAATATAATTTGATCAATATAATCATTTATCGTTTCAATTATTTTTTTAGGAATTTTTACTTTTAGGACAGATGGTCCAAAATTTTTGATAACTCTACTATCTAACTTGTCATTCATAGTAATTATATTTTTGTAGGGTTTGGCTGACCCTTGTAAATTTTTTCAGGATCAAATTTTTTTTCTTTTTCTAAAAATTTCATCTTAACTTTTCTACCATTATCAATAGGCCCTAAAGGAATTGATCTATAAAAGCATGATCTATAACCTACATGGCAGCTCGCACCATTTCCAATATCAACTGTTAACCAGATAGAGTCTTGATCATCATCAATTCTAATTTCTGTAACTTTTTGTATAAATCCACTAGTTTTACCTTTGTGCCAAATAGATTTTCTTGATCGACTAAAATAATGAGCTTCTTTTGTCTCTATAGTTTTTTTAAGCGCTTCAATATTCATATAGCCATGCATTAAAATTTCTTTAGTTTTTGAGCACATTGTGATCACGGGTATTAGTCCGTCATTATCGAATTTCGGAGATAAAAGATTACCTTCTTCAATTTCAACTACATTTTCTCTTTTTTTGAACATACTAAGTTATTATGTAGCACATATGGCTATATTTTAAATATTTTAAAATTATCAAAATATAGGTATAAAACCATCCATGAAACTTGTTAAAGATACAAATAGTGATAATCAAATTAAAAAAATAACAGACAAAGAAGCTGAGGATGCTTTTAAAACTATTTTAGCTTGGATGGGGGAGGATCCTAATAGAGAAGGATTATTAGAAACTCCAAAAAGAGTGGTGAAAGCTTTCAAAGAATATTTTAAAGGATATAAAGAAGATCCTCATCAAATTTTAGATAAGACATTTGGAGATGTTGATGGCTATGACGACATGGTTGTTCAAAAGAATATTTCTGTTCAAAGTCACTGCGAGCATCATATGGCTCCTATCATTGGAAAAGCTCATGTTGCATATATTCCAAAAGACAGAGTTGTTGGTTTAAGTAAATTAGCTAGAGTGGTTGAGGTATTTTCTAAAAGATTACAAACACAAGAAAGACTTACTATGCAAATTGCGAATACCCTAATGGAGTCATTAGACGCTAAAGGAGTGGCTGTAACAATAGACTCAACTCATCAATGCATGACTATGAGAGGAATTAAAAAAGAACAAGCTACAACGGTTACTAATTATTATTTAGGTCAATTTAAAGATGATCTTAGTTATCAAAACAGGTATTTAAGATTCATCAGCATAGCTAAAGATTAAAGTGTCAGATCATTTTAAAGCCCTAATTCTAGATCAAAAAGGGGAAGAATTTACCAGAGAAGTTAAACTTATAGATAAAAGTTTTTTAAAACATGGAGATGTAACTATCAAAATAGATTATTCGGATTTAAATTTTAAAGATGGAATGATTTTGAAAAATGGAGGAAGATTAGTCAAAGAATTCCCTCATATTCCAGGTATAGACTTTTCAGGTACAGTTATTGAAAGTGAGAATTCAAAATTTAAAAGAGATGATAAGGTAATTTTAACAGGTTTTCGAGTAGGTGAAATTTTTTATGGTGGCTACTCTCAAATTGCGAAAGTCAGTGGAGATTTTTTAGTTCATAAGCCAAAAAATATAACTAGTAAGCAAGCAATGATCCTTGGTACTGCAGGATTTACCTCTTTGATGAGTGCTTTTGCGATTAAAGCGAGAGAGGAAATTTTATTAGGTGAAAAAGTAAATAATGTTTTAGTAACAGGATCAACAGGAGGAGTAGGGAGCATTGCAGTAATCGCTTTGAATAAGATGGGTTATAACGTGACTGCTGTAACCGGTAAAGACTCCAAATCAGATTATTTAAAATCATTAGGAGCTAAAACTGTTATAAATAGAGCGGAATTTGATAAGGATCCAAAACTTATAGATAAAGGATTGTGGGATGGAGTTGTTGATACTGTAGGGGGAAAAATATTAGCAAATGCTATAGTTCAAACTAATTCAAATGGAATTATAGCTGTTTGTGGAAATGCAAATACAAATGAATTAAATACAAGTGTAATTCCTTTCATGCTTAGAGGAATTAAACTTTGGGGAATGGACTCTGCTAACTGTAGTATTAAAAGAAGAGAATTTATTTGGGGCGAAGCAGCAAATTTAATTGATTTCGACTTATTAGAAAAATCTATTCAAATAGCAAGCTTAGAGGAACTAATCGAGATCTACCCTAAAATTTTAAAAGGTGAAATTTCAGGTAGAGTTTTAGTTGATCTAAATAAATAATGAACTGGGATAAATTAAAAATCTTTCATGCAGTAGCAGAGGCGGGAAGTTTTACTAATGCTACGGTAAATCTAAATTTAAGCCAATCGGCAATTAGTAGACAGATTCAATCACTTGAACAAGATTTAAAAGTTCAATTATTTGAGAGACATGCAAGAGGATTGACACTTACTGAAAACGGAGAATATGTATTCAAAACAGCACATGAAGTAATCAGTAAATTAAAAGATGTGGAAAATTCATTAGGGGATCAAAAAAACAAGCCAACAGGAAAATTAACTATTACAACTGTTAGAAGTTTTGGAACTCACTGGTTAACCCCTAGAATACAGGAATTTATGCGTCTTAATCCAGAAATTGAGATTGAGCTTGTTTTCGATGATAAAGAATTAGATTTAAGTACCAGACAAGCGGATATTGGTATTTTTATGAGGAGACCTAAGCAGCTTAATTATATTCAAAAAAAACTTGTCGATATTAAATACTATATATATGGCTCAAACAAATATTTGGAAAATTATGGAATGCCAAAAACTATTAGTGATTTAAACAAACATAAATTTATTTCTTTTGGTAAAGGTGCTCCTTCTCCGGTCTATAACCCTGATTGGGCTCTAAAACTTGGTGTGCATGATGGAAAAAAAAGGAAAACTATAATGAAAGTAAATAGTGTAATGGGATTACTTTTAGCAGTAGAGTCAGGAGTTGGTCTTGCCGCACTGCCAGAATACTTAGTTATTGGCTCTAATAACGTTATAAAAGTACTACCTAAATTAGAGGGTCCAATAACTGAGGCCCATTTTGTTTATCCACAATCGCTTAAAAACACCGCAAGAGTCCAAGCATTTAGAAATTTCCTTTTTAGTAAAATAGGCGACTGGAAAGCTTAATTAATCCTTATCAACCTAAGGTTTAGGTGCGACAATACTGCGATTGATAATCATTCTCATTGCGAATAATTACCATTCTCAAATAATAATAACATGATCGGAGATAAATGAAAAAAATATCAATTTTAACATTAATAGCGTCCTTATTTTTATCAACTTTAGCAGTTGCAAATGAGGTTAACGTTTTTAATGCTAGACACTATAAAGCGGACGGAGAACTTTATTCAAAGTTCACAAATATGACAGGAATTAAAGTCAATTTGATAAATGGAAAATCAGGTGCTTTAGAAAAAAGAATAATTGAAGAGGGAGCTGATGCTTCTGCAGATCTTTATATCACTGCTGATGCGGGGAGATGTGGTGCTATGGATGCAAAAGGTCATCTTCAAGGTGGTTTAACATCTGATGCTATCAAAGCTGCTGTTCCAAAAAGCTTCAGAACAAGTAAATGGGTTGGAATAGCGAAAAGAGCTAGAATAATTTATTATTCACCTGAAAGAGTTACAGGTGCCGAATTATCTGGAATGACTTACGAAGGTCTAGCTGATCCTAAATGGAAAGGCAGATTAGTAATAAGAAAATCTAGCAATATATATAATAAATCCCTTGTAGCTTCATTAATTGAAAATAATGGAAAAAAAGCTACAGCGGAATGGGCAAAAGGAGTTGTTGCAAATATGGCTAGAGATTCTAAGGGTAATGATAGAGCTCAAATTATGGCTGTAGCTGCTGGAGAGGCAGATATTGCTGTGGCTAACACTTATTATTTAGCTTTAATGTTATCAGGTAAAAAAGGTGCAGAGCAACAAGAAGCTGCTAAAAAAGTTAAAGCTTTCTTTCCTAATCAGAATGACAGAGGAACGCACATGAATGTTAGCTGTGCAGCTTTAGTTAAAGGAGCGCCTAATAAAGCTAATGCCGTTAAACTTGTAGAGTTTTTATTAACTCCACAATCTCAAGAGCATTTTACAAACAATACTTTTGAGTTTCCAATGATTGATGGTGTTTCACCAAGTCCATTAGTCGTGAATAACTTAGGATTAGATTTCAAACAAGATATGAAAACTAAGTTAGCCTCTTATGGAAAAAACCAAGCCGCTGCATTAGAAACAATGACAGCCGCAGGATGGAAATAAGTGAAAAAACAAAAAAAATTTATTTCTGATATTGATTTAAATAAATCTTCCAGTGCATGTTCCCCATGTCAACAGGAGTGTAAAAAAATTGATGAAAGAATAAATAAAAGAAAAATGTCAGAAATTGAAGCTAAGGAGGTTCCGCATATCCTAAAAGTATTTAATTTTTGATTTTCTTAAATAGTGTCCACAGTTAATTAAACTAATTGTGGACACTTTACTTTTTTCATGTTTATAAGGCGGATTATAAAATGAAATTTAATAGCTGGTATATTTCTTCTTTTTTAATTTCATTTATAGTATTAATTCCAATAATAACTGTATTTTTTAGTTTTTTTGAAAGCACCTCAAATTACTATGAAATTTTAAAAAATACATTTTTAATTGAGTATATTTTTAATTCATCAATTTTATTAGTATCAGTATTATTTATCACATTTATATTAGGCACAGGAGCAGCGTATTTAGTTTCCTTTTACGAATTTCCTGGAAGTAATTTTTTTAAATGGGCATTAATTCTATCTTTTGCGGTCCCACCTTATATTTATGCATACTCTTTAACAGCTTTTTTTGAAAATTATGGAACTGCATTTACCATTTTAAAAACATTATTTGGTGATGCAAATTATAATAAAAGTATTCCAAAATTTGATGGGATGTTTGGTGCAATATTATCTATTTCTTTTTCTCTTTATGCATATGTATATATTCTTGCTAGAGCATCATTTTTATACCAGCCACAAAATTTAATAGACTTAGGTAAAAATCTAGGTTTTTCTAAGTTTAGATCTTTATATAAGATTATATTACCAGCAGCTAGACCGGCAATTGTTGCAGGTTTATCACTAGTAGCAATGGAAACTCTGGCAGAGTTCGGTGCAGTTGATTTTTTTTCAATTAATACTTTGACTACAGGTATTTATAATTCCTGGATATACTTTGATGATTTAGCTTTTGCAAACAGAATATCTTTTTTTTTGTTATTATTTATATTTTCAATGTTTATTTTAGAAAATTTATCTAGAAGAAAAGCTAAATATCATTTTAATACTAGAGAAGGTTTTAAACAAAAAGAGAAAATTAAACTTTTTGGTGGTAATTCTTTTTTAGCTTTTATATTTTGTTCCTTTTTACTTTTTATAAGTTTTTTATTTCCTCTAAGTCAAATGTTTTATTGGACAATAAAGTTTCCTGAAAATTTATTCGATTTAGATGTAATAACCTTATTTTTAAATACCCTTTATTTAGTTGCATTATCTAGTTTAGTGTTAATAATATTTTCTTTAATATCTAATTATGGCAATAGAGTCTCAAGTAATAGATCTTTGAATATTTTATCTACTTTATCAATTTCAGGTTATGCAATACCAGGAGTGATCCTAGCTATTGCTTTTATTACTTTTATAGCATGGTTTGACAACAATATTATTAAAACATTAGGTTTTGATTCAATTAAAAAAATATTTATAGGTTCAGTTCTTGGATTGGTTTTAGTTTATTTTGTAAGATTTTATTCCTTGGCTTTTAATGGAATAAAATCTGGCTATGAAAAGATAAATATTTCGGTTGATGAGAGCGCTTATTTATTAGGTTATTCCAAGAAGAAAACTTTTATGAACATTCATATACCTTTTCTTAGAAATTCTCTTTTATTCATTATAATTCTGATTTCTTTGGAAATAATAAGAGAATTACCAATTACATTAATTTTGAGACCTTTTAATTTTGAGACTTTTGCTACTACAGCTTACATTTCTGCATCAGAAGATTTACTAGAGGCAGCAGCAGTGCCATCTTTATTTTTGATTTTAATTGCAAGTTTTTTTATTATGATTACATCAAAATATGTTTTAAGAGAAACTCATGAATAAAAATTTTTTAGAGGTCAAAAATGTAGATTTTAATGCTGGAGGTAAAATAAAAGTTAAGAATGTCTCATTTTCTATAAAAAATGAGGGAGATATTATTTGTCTTCTAGGACCTTCTGGGGTCGGAAAAACTACTATATTAAGAACAATTGCAGGATTAGAAAAAATAAAAAACGGTTCAATAGAGTTAAATAATAAAATATTATCTTCAAAAAAAATAAATATTGAACCAGAGGATAGAAATATATCCTTAGCTTTTCAAGAAAACAGCCTTTTTCCTCATTATTCCATAAAAAAAAATATTTTATTAGGTGCTGAAAGAAATAAAGAAAAAAAAAAACAAAGTATTGGATTTGAGGAATTAGTAGATTTATTAAATATTTCCCAAATTCTTAATAAATATCCTCATCAAATTAGTGCTGGGGAGGCTCAAAGAGCATCACTAGCAAGGTCTTTAATTACCTTACCCGATTTATTATTATTAGATGAACCCTTATCAAATGTCGATCAAAGTTTTAAAGAAGAAATACAAGTAAACTTAAAAAAAATATTAAAAAGATTAAAAATTACAACGATAATTGTCACACACGACTCATATGAAGCTTTTTATTTAGGATCAAAATGTGGAATAATTATAAACCAAGAACTTAAACAATTTGATGACCCTTATAATGTTTATCATTTACCAAACTCGATTGAGGTAGTAAATTTTTTAAATAGAGGAATTCTTATTCCAGCAGAGGTTACTGGTGAAAATTCTCTAGAAAATAGTGATTTGGGCACGATAGAAGGAAATTTTATAAAGCATTATCCAAAAGGATCAAATGTAAAACTACTAATTCAGCCTGAAGACTTAGAACATGACGATAAAAGTAATTTAAAACTCGAAGTAGTCGATAGAAAATTTAGAGGTACAAATTTTATTTATACCCTAAGAACACCTAGTAATATGTTAATCCCAGTTTTTGTTCATTCACATCATATTCATCAACATGAAGTAGATGAAAAATTTGGTATTAGAAGACCGATTCATATTGATCATATTGTTTGCTTCTAATAAAAGCGTTTTAATTAAAATGAATAGTAAGTTTAAAATCTTTTTAGAAGGAATTATTGATGTAAGCCCTTTAATGATCCCTGTAATTCCTTTTGGATTAATATTTGGAATTTTAGCAATAGATGTCGGCTTTACTCCTTTAGCCACAATGGGAATGTCATTAATCATTTTTGGTGGGGCATCACAAATAGTACTTTTACAATTATTTTCTGGTGGAGCATCTTCATTGGTTATAATTAGTTCAGTTGGTGCAGTTAATTCAAGACATCTACTATATGGCGCGGTTGTCTCAGAACACTTATCTGATTTAAAATTAATTTGGAAAATTATGATTTCATATTTTCTAATTGATCAGGCCTTTGCTCGATCAAATGAATATTTTAAAAAAAATAACGATCAAAATAAATATTTTCATTTAATTGGTGGAGGTTTTACTTGTTGGGTTATTTGGCAATCTACAACATTTTTAGGAATTATTTTAGGGGCTGCAATCCCTGAAAAACTAGGACTAAGTTTTGCGGTTCCATTAACCTTTTTAGCATTATTGGTTAATGATTTTAGAAAGTTAATAAATGTGATTGTCATTATAACTTCAGGTCTAGTTGCGACCTTAGGATATAATTATATACCCTACAAAGCCTATGTAATAGTAGCTGCTATAATAGGACTATTTGTGGCGGGAATTTTAATTAAGTTTAAAAAAAAATGAGCGATTGGGCTTTAATAATTTATTGTGGATTGATTACTTTTCTTACTAGATTTTCAATGATTGCAATTCTAAAAAAAGAGATGTTCAACGACAAGATAAGAGAAGTTTTATCATATGTGCCTTCCGCAATTTTTCCAGCAATTATATTCCCTGCGCTTTTTTTAGATAATACTGGATCATTAGAAATAGAAAATAATCCAAAAATTTTGGCTGCAATTATTGCTATGATTATTGGAATATTTACAAGGAATATTATTGCGACAATATTTTCAGGATTAGCAACTTACTGGTTCTTAATTTTTGTTGTATAAATACATATGAAAAAAATTTATGTATTATTTTTTTGTATTTTAGCTTTTAGCGTAAATGCTTTGGAGAAAAAAACAAATTTTGATAAAGAGTTGTTTGATAAAGCTCAATTAGAGGGTAAACTAGTTGTAGTAAGTTCTTGGATTAAATATTGCTCATCTTGCGCTGGCCAAATGAAAATTTTAAATAAAGCAAAAAATGAGGGTGAGTTATCAGATATCAAATTTGATAACATTGAATATTTTTCATTTGATGTTACAAACAAAGATATTGCCAACCTACTTAATGTGCAGTATCAAACAACACTTTTAATTTTTAGAGATAATAAAGAGATATACAGAAGCGTTGGGGAAACAACTGAAGATTTAATTTATGAAGCTATAAAATCTTCAATATAATTCTAACAGCCTAATTTTAAATTACTTGCTACGTTATAATCTATTGCTGAGGGTTTTTTTAGATTAAGGTTATTCATTATATCTATATACTCATTTACATTACTGACTTGTAATCTAGGATTTGATTTTTTTTCTTTTCCAATTGTGCTCACTTTCTCACCTTTGTAATCATGAGCAGGATATAAAAGGGTCTCATCAGGAAGTTTGAGAAGCTTATTAAATATCGAATTATATGCATCAGCAGAACTGCCATTTTGAAAATCTGTTCTTCCAGTACCATTTATCAGCAAGGTGTCTCCAGAGAATAAACTATTATCCATTAAGAAACTAAAACTATCAGATGTATGTCCTGGGGTATGAATAGCCTTAATCTTTATATGATCAAGTTTAATTATTTCTTCATCTTTAACTTTAATATCTACAGCATCTGCAGGAGTGTGTTCACCCATAATTGTTGCACATTTTGTTTTATCTCTTAATTTACCTGCACCCGTAACATGATCAGCATGGATGTGAGTGTCTATTACCTTAACTAATCTTAAATTTAATTGATTAAGTATTTTTATGTAGTCCTCTACGTTATCTAAAACCGGATCTATGATTAATGCCTCTCTTCCTTCCGATGAGGCAATAATGTAAGTGTAAGTACTAGATTTTTGATCAAAAACTTGTTTAAAAATCATAAAATATTATTATCACATAAACATGGAATCTTCTACCTTAGACTGGTTTTGTATAAATACTTGGAAACAAAGTGCCAAAAATACTACCTGGTGTTTATTAGGTTGTGCTATAGGAGATTTTGGAACAATTTTATATTTTCAATTAACAGAAATACCCTTCCCAGTATTAGGTGTAATGATTTTGGCAATTATTAATGGTTTAATTACTAGCATACTTCTTGAAACAATTATTTTAATTAAACAAAATTTTAGTTTTAATAATGCAATTAAAACAGCAATGGGTATGAGCTTTATATCAATGGTAAGTATGGAAATTGCGATGAATTTAACAGATTATTTATTAACTGGTGGAGCAATATTAACATGGTGGGTAATCCCTTTAATGCTAATTGTTGGGTTTCTGACACCTTGGCCATATAATTATTGGAGATTAAAAAAGTATGGCATCAACTGCCATTAAAAATTGGGATAATAAAACCTGGCTATCTTCACAAGAATATATAAGTGAATTTAACAAATTTTTGATTGAAAATATTAATCTGGACAGAAGTTTTAAAGTTCTGGATATTGGATGTGGTCGTGGGAAAATTTTAGGTGCTTTAAACTCTAAGTTTAAGTTTAAGATCAAGCCACTAGGAATAGATATTATCAAACATAGAGACCTGGATAAAAGAATAAATTTTAAAAGAATTAATGCTTTAAACTTTTCATTAGTTGACAATCAAAAGTTTGATTTAATCTTAATTAAACAAACTATACATCTAATGAAATTCAATGAGATCAAAAGATTATTACGATTATTAAAAAAAAAATTAAACCCAATGGGTAAAATTCTAATTTTTACTTTAGACCCAGATAAAAATGAAATTCCAACTTTTAAAGTTATGAAAGTTAAACTTAATCAATCTCTTTTTAGGGACAAAAAAATAATTAAAATTATTAAAAAATTATATCCTCAGAGTATTAAAAAAAAATTTTTCTTTAATGTAAGAATTAATAAAAAAAAATATATAACAATGATAAAAAATAGATATATATCTACATTATTAGCCTTTTCTAAAAAGCAACTTGCTCAGGGAACAGAAGAAATCGAATTAAAATTTAAAGATATTTTAAGATTTAAGGATAAATTAATTTGTATTATTCTATAGTATTCTTTTAAGTAAATTTTCCTTAAATAAAAGTTTATGAACTATTACAGCAAAAATATGTAATGATATCAGTGTTATTAATGTGTAATTTCCAACAATATGAATTTCATAGAACGTTTCTGCTAATTCAAAATTATCCTTAATTTCAAGATTAAAAAAGAACATGTCAAGTTCTTCACCATTATATAACTTTTTTAAAGCACCAGAGATAGTTATTGTTAAGATTGCAATGTATAAAAAAATATGATTCAGTTTTGCAATAATTTTTTGACCAGGAAAAAGACTATGTGATAAGCGCGGAGTTGGATTTAAAGTTTTATATATAAGTCTCAATAAAGTTAAATAAAAGATGCTCAGACCTAAAGTTACGTGAATACTTTCAATAGTTAACCTTCTTTCGCTAAAATCCATATCAACTAAATAGAAGCCCAAAGGAATTTGAATGATCAAAACTGCGGCACTTAACCAGTGAAATATTTTGGAAATAGTTCCATATTCTGTTAAGCTATTGGTAATTCTCATATGTTAATAAAATATAATATTATAGGGCTAAAGTATATTTTCTTTATTTCAATTTTTGTATTTTTGTCGCTTCCTGCAAACTCTGAACTTTCAGTTGAAGAGATAATCAAAGGAAGAAAAGCATTATTCAGTAAGAATTATAGCACAGCAAAAAGGGTTCAAGCTTTAGCTAGTAAAGGTGAATTTGAAAAAGCGAAAACTTTGATGATAGAAATGAGTGAAAATTATAAAACATTAATTGAATATTTTCCTGATAATTCCAAAGAAGGATTTAAGACAGAAGCATTAGCAATTATTTGGGAAAATAAAAATGAATTTAACGATTTAATGACTAAATCATCAAATGATATGATTAAACTGACCAAAATAATTGAAACTTCAGATGATATAAAAGGCACCCTTGGTAAATTTATGTGGTCTAATTGCAAAGCTTGCCACAGTAAATTTAGAGCTTCACATTAATTTGTAAAAAAGAGGTTAGCTCTTTTAGTTTTTTTTCCAAAAGAGCTCCTCTATATTGCTTTTTTGGCTTTTAAATCCAAACGGATTTTATTTTTTATATTTGTATTGATTATGCAATTAGCCAGCTAAGTATCAGGTGGCTTTTGATTCATGTGAATAACCTCCTTAATAAAAAGTTAAATTTTTAGCAGGTTGTATTCAAGATATATATTTAGCATAAATTAAAATAAATTAATTGAATACAACCTTGTGTTTTTATGATATTCGCGCATTAAAAAAATTCACCTATTAATAGAAATTTTAAATTGCTTTGAAAATAAATATATATAATCTTAACTAATGAAATATATAAATGGTTTAATAAATTTGTTAGTAAGTTTGGTAGCATCAACAGTTATCATTTATGCCATAAACATTGTGGCGGGTTTTGCAGGCGCTGATTATTCTTTTACAAACGGTGAGGTGTTTGTCATTTGGATTTTAATGGCAATCTTAGTCAACAACTGCTTTAAAAGATAATATTTTTTTCAATGAGTAGCTCAGTAAAAACTGATGACGTTATCTTTAATTTTTTTAAACAAATTTGTGATGAAAAAGATGATCAAAAGTGTGTTGAGTTAGGAAATAATTGGATTAAAGCTATGGAGACCAATTTAACGAATATGGAAGAAAACTTAGATGAAAAAGATAAAATTAAACATAAAGAGGATATTCAAAATAATCGCAATCATTTAGATAGTCTCAAAGGTAAAAGTTCGGCTGAGTGGAGAGAATACGCAACGAAATGTATGGTTGAAATTATGGATAATAAAGTGTAATCCACCATTTAAGGGGTGTCTTTACAGACTGAGATTAAACCCTAAGAACCTGTCCGGTAATTCAGAAAGGGAAATTATGGATAAAACATATTTTTTAAGTCAATATACGTCGTTAACATTAGTTATTTTCATTAGTTTAATATTTGTTTTTTTAGGCATATATAATTCAAAAAAATATCAAGGTCTAAATAACTATCTAACTGCCAATAGAAATATTGGATTATTTTCATTAACAACAAGTTTAACTGCTTCAGCTTTGGGAGCATGGATTTTATTTGGTCCAGCTTCAGCGGCAACATGGGGAGGAATAGGGGCTATTATAGGATATTCGCTAGGCACAGCCTTTCCAATGTTTTTTTTAATATATCTTGGAAAAAAAATTAGAAAAGAATTTCCTAAAGGATCCTCTTTAGTTGAGTTTATGCGTAAAAAGTTTGGAAAAAGTTTATTTAAACTAATTCTATTAATGACAATCTTTTATATGTTTATTTTTTTATGTGCTGAAGTTACTGCAGTAGCTGTTCTAATTAACTATATTTCAGGCACAAAGCTTTGGATAACTGCTTTAATTGTTTTATTATCTACTCTCGCTTATACTTTGTATGGAGGCTTAAGGGCTTCTATATTCACTGATAACATTCAAATGATCGTTATAGGAGTTCTTTTGTTAATTTCTTTAATTTACATAACCTCTTTTACAGGATCCGAATTTTCTTTTAATTTTATAAAAGAAAAAAATCCTCAACTATTGAGCTCATCTTACGTACCTAATTATACAGCTGGTTTAACCTTTTTTATTGCAGTAGCTGCAACTAATTTATTTCATCAGGGTAATTGGCAAAGAGTGTATGCTGCTAAAAACTTTGAAACTCTCAAGAAAAGCTTAATTATATCTTTTTTTTTAATAATACCTGTCGTTTTTTATATGGGTTTTACAGGAATGATTGCCTTTTCTATAGACCCTACCACAAGGCCTGATCTTGGTTTTTTTATATTATTACTTAAAGATCAAACAGAACTACTTTCTGTTGTAGTAATTATACTAGGTTTGGCATTGACTATTTCTACTGTAGATACTTTGGTAAATGCAATATCAAGCTTGATCGTTGTAGATGGAAAAGCAACATTTAATCTAGACAAAAAAACAAATTACTTAAAAGTTTCTAAATATATGATTTTGTTTTTATCATTAATCTCATTTATTGTTGCATCAAAAGGGTTTGACATTTTGTATTTATTTTTATTAGCTGATTTATTCTGTTGTGCTTTTGTGCTCACTGTTTTTTATAGTTTCTACAATAAAAAAATTAATGAAAAAACTGCTTACGTATCGATTATAATTGGACTAATTGGTGGATTTTTGATGTTCCCCACACCTGATTTCTCTAAAAGTTTATTAGTAGGCATTTTATTACCTAAAGAAATATTTGCACCTTTTGTCTCACAATCATTATTATTTTTATCTTTTGCAATAGCAACTTTTCTACCCTTGATAGTTCTTAAAGTTAAACGCTAAATATAATAGTAGATTGTATTAAGGTAATTAGTTGCTATATATCTGATGAAATGTCAGACAATCAAATAGTAATAAGTGATCTATCAAAAGTTTATGATAATGGATTTACAGCTTTAAAAAACATTAATCTAAATATAAAAAAAGGTGAAATCTTTGCAATGCTAGGACCTAATGGTGCAGGCAAAACTACTTTGATAAGTATTATTTGTGGTGTCGTAATTCCATCATCAGGAAAAGTTTTAGTAGAAAATTATGATATCATCAAAGATTTTAGAGAAACAAGATCGAGAATAGGAATAGTGCCTCAAGAGTTAACTTTGGAACAATTCGAAACAGTCTTTAACAATGTTTCATATTCAAGAGGTCTTTACGGAAAAAAACCAAATCCGCAACACATTGAAAAAATTTTGAAACAATTAAGTTTATGGGATAAAAAAGATCTCAGACTTCGTCAGTTGTCTGGCGGTATGAAAAGAAGAGTTTTAATAGCAAAAGCCTTGTCTCATGAACCAAGTATATTATTCTTGGATGAACCAACAGCTGGAGTTGATGTTGAATTAAGACAAGATATGTGGAAAATTGTAAAATCTTTAAGAAAAATCGGTGTTACAATAATTTTGACTACTCATTATATAGAAGAAGCAGAAGTAATAGCCGATCGAGTTGGAGTAATAAATCAGGGTGAGATAATAGTAGTAGATAAAACTAAAGAGCTTTTAAAAAAAATGGGGACAAAAAAATTAACAATAGAGCTCCAAGAAAAAATATCACAAATTCCCAGTCAACTTGAGAAATACAATTTGACTATAGGAAATAACAATATGTCATTAGATTATATCTATAACGTTGATGCAAAGCGAACAGGTATAACAAACTTATTGCAAGATTTAAAAGATGCTGGTTTAAGACTTGCAGATTTAAAAACAGAGCAAAATTCTCTAGAGAAAGTATTTGTTAGTTTAGTTAGGGAGGACAATGCAATTTAATTATATCGCTTTTAAGTCAATATATTTACATGAAATGGATAGGTTTAAAAGGACCCTCGGTCAATCATTGGTTTCACCTGTTTTATCAACTTCTCTTTATTTTATTGTATTTGGTTCAGTTATTGGTGGATACGTTCAAAACATTGATGGAATAAGTTATGGATCATATATTGTTCCGGGCTTGCTGATGCTAACTTTATTAACTCAATCCATAAGTAACACTTCATTTGGTATATTTTTTCCAAAATTTAATGGCACAATTTACGAAATTTTAGCTGCGCCAATATCTACATTTGAAATAGTGCTTGCTTTTGTAGGGGCAGGAGCAACAAAAACTTTAATTGTTGGCGTTATAATATTTATAACATCAACTTTTTTTGTTGATGTTTATGTTCAAAAACCATTTTTGATGATCGTGATACTTGTTTTGGTAGCTTTTACATTTGCTTTATTTGGATTTCTAATAGGTTTAATGAGATCCAACTTTGAACAAATGTCAGTTGTCCCTACTTTAATTATTACGCCTATGGTTTTTTTAGGTGGAAGTTTATATTCTTTAGATATGTTGCCACCATTTTGGCAAACAGTGACTTATTTTAATCCAGTAGTTTATCTAATTAATGGTTTAAGATATTCATTTTATGGGGTATCTGATTTTAATATTTGGATAAGTATTTCCTCAATGATTTTATTTTTAGTTTTTTGTATTATTATTGTTAGTATGCTTTTGAAAAAAGGATATAATATAAAATCCTAAGCTTTGGTAATTTTTTTCTTAGGATCATAAAAGGGCTTCTCAATTATTTTAGATTGAACTTTTGTATCGTCGATATTAACAATTAAGTTATTACCAATTTCAGATTGATCCACTTGAACCATAGCAAGAGCAATATTTTTTTTTAATCTCGGAGAATATACTGCGGATGTGACTTTACCTATTTTTTTTTCATCACTAGTAATTGGCCAAAATTTAGTGTTAGGTCCTTTTAACGGCTTACAGTATAGTTCAAGTCCAACTTGTTTTCTTTTAATTCCATCCTTTTTAATTTTTTTTAAGGAATTTTTTCCAATAAAATTGATATTTCCATCTAAACTTACTAATCGATCTAATCCAAGTTCAAATGGATTTGTGTTGATGTCAGCATCTGCATGGTAAGAAAGCATTCCCCCTTCGATCCTTCTTATTGTAGAGGTATGACCTGGTTTGAGACCATAGTCTTTTCCAGCTTGCATAATTTTTTCATAAAGTTGATTTCCTTTAGAACCATCTCTTAAGAAAATCTCATATCCAAATTCACTTGACCAACCGGTTCTCGAAACTATCAATGGGATATCATCTAATTCTAATTCTCTGAACCAATAATACTTAAGATTTTTAATATTTTCCCCAAATAATTTTACCATTATTTCTTTTGATGTTGGTCCTTGTAATTGTAGAGGAGAAACATCTGGTTCACTTATACTGACATTAAGATCTGAATTTATAGCAACTCCTTGCGCCCACAGCAAAACATCGCTGTCAGCAAGTGATAACCAAAAATGATTTTCTGCTAATCTTAAAAGAACTGGATCATTAATTATCCCACCTTCATTATTTACAATTAGAACATATTTGCATTGACCAATGTTCAACTTAGATAAATCTCTAGGGGTGATTAATTGTATAAATTTATATGCATCAGGACCTTTTATTTCTACCTGTCTCTCAACTGCCACATCGCATAAAATAGATTTTTGTATTAAATTCCAGAAGTTTTGCTCAGGGTTTCCAAAATCTCTTGGAATATACATGTGATTATAAACTGAAAAACCAGTAGCACCCCATTTGACTGTAGAATCAAAATATGGGGATTTTCTTATCTGTGTTCCAAAACCAAAATTTTTATTACTCATTGAAATTAAACATATTTAAGTTGATATATATAAATTAAAATAATCAAAAATTACTCGATATATTTTTTATGCCACAAAATTAAAGGTGAGTCTTGAAAAATTCTAAAACTTTTCACTCCAAAAATCAACTTACTAGTATTATAAGGAACTTTCCATAATGGATTAGTTGCAACATCACCACTCATAACAGTTTTTTGATTCCATCCAAAAGCAAAAATTATAAAAATAAAGACTACTAGTTTTTTTTTATTCATTAAAAAAAATAATTTATTAGACATTGTCTCGAAATCCACGTTGATATATTGACATTTATATAAAAAAAAATAAAAGAAAATCGAGAAGGAAATCATCATGCCGACCCATCTACCCCAATCGTAACCAAAAATGAAAAGTGGCAACAGAGGTATAAATAAAAATAAAAGTAAAAATAAAATATTATTTAATTTGAACTGAGAAAAAATATTTTCTTTTTTAAATTTAGAATGATAAGCGATAAAAAATAAGGGAAAAAAACCAATTAAAATAATCAAAAAATATCTTATAGCAAATTTAAAAATATCTTGAATTGAATTACTACCATACATAAAGTCAATTATTACTCCAAATTGATTGATGTCGTTAACCGTTAAAAGCCTACAAGACATGTAACATCTTTCGTTAAAATTAGTTAAAAGACTTTCTTTCATTACCTCGTGATTTTCAACAGAAAGTGGGAATAAGAAGAAAAAAATTACAATTAATACAGATGGCACAAATAAAAAACATATTTTAAAAAATGTACTAAATTTTTTAACTTGTCTCTGTATTATTAAGCAGGCTACTATAAATGGAAAAAATAATATTATTTCTTCATATATCAGACAAACAATTGGTGTGATTATAACAATATATAGATTTATATATTTGTGATAATGTGAATTTGGGTTAGATAAAAATAAAAAACATAAAAAGTATATATAAAGAAAAACTTCCTTTCTTGCTAAAACTTCAATTTCAGCTATAGGGTAAAGTAAAAAAATGGGTGTAAAAATAACAAATAAAAAAAGATAATTTATTATTATATTTTTAAAAAATTTGTATGTTAAAAAAAGGAAAGTTAAATAAGTGAAAACCTGAAATAATAGAATAACAAATCTTAAGTCACTTTTAAAAAACTTAGCTATATTGAAACAAATTTCTCCAATTAAACCCCTTCTAGTAAAGCCACCTTGGTAATTAATTAACCATTCTGATATAGTCGAGTCGTTAGAGACGTCGTATTTAGAATATAGAAATATAATTCCACAAAATCCTAAAAAGACCAAATATATTAAGAAATATTTATTAAATTGATGAATTTTATTTAAAGCAATATTGTGCATTTTGTTATCTAACATATTTTTTTAAAAATAATTAGCAAAATTGGAAACTAATAAATACTTATTTCAGATTTAAATTGTTTATTTATTAGTGTGTAAGAGAAATTGTATTTTAGTTAGAATTGCTCTGACTCTGTTGAGCCATCCATGGCAGTCGTTGAGCTTTTACCACTACTGATAGTGTTAGAGACAGCATCAAAATAAGATGTACCGACTTCTCTTTGATGTTTAACGCTCGTATAACCATCTTTTTCACGAGCAAATTCTTGTTCTTGAATTTTTGAATAAGCAGACATTCCCTCTTTTTTATATTTTTCTGCAAGTTCAAAAATTGCAATATTTTGAGTATGAAAACCAGCCAGAGTAATAAATTGAAATTTATAACCCATTGAACTAATTTCTTTTTGAAAAGAGGCTATTTCTGTATCAGATAAATGTTTTTTCCAATTAAAAGAAGGTGAACAATTGTAAGCTAAAAGTTTACCTGGAAATTTTTCATGTATGGCGTCTGCAAACTTTTTAGCCTCTGCTAAATTTGGCGTTGCAGTTTCGCACCAGATTAAGTCAGAATATGGCGCATATGCTAGACCTCTGGAAATTGCTTGTTCAATTCCCGCTTTCACATAATAAAATCCCTCAGGTGATCTTTCACCAGTCATGAAAGGTTTGTCATTATCATCGTGATCATTAGTAATTAATTTTGCTGCATTAGCATCAGTTCTTGCTAATATTATTAATGGCACATCAGCAATATCAGCTGCAAGCCTAGCTGCTTTTAAATTTTTAATCATTGTGCTTGTTGGAACAAGAACCTTACCCCCCATGTGACCACATTTCTTTTCGCTAGCTAATTGATCCTCAAAATGAACTCCTGCTGCACCAGCTTTAATAAATTTTTTTGCTAGCTCAAATACGTTTAATGGACCACCAAAACCTGCTTCACCATCTGCTATAATTGGAAGCATGTAATCAACCCTTTTTTCTTTGCTCATATCTCCGTCTGTTAACTCCATATGTTGAATTTGATCTGCTCTTATCAGAGCATTATTCATTGACTCAACTAATTTGGGCGCACTATCATATGGATATAATGATTGATCTGGATACATTTCTCCAGCACTGTTTGCATCAGCAGCAACTTGCCATCCACTTAGATAAATCGCTTTTAAACCAGCTTTAGCGTGTTGAACTGCATGATTGCCTGATAATGATCCTAAAGTGTTAACATAATTTTCTGTATTTAAAAGTTTCCACAACTTTATGGATTGTTGTTTGCATATTGAGTATTCTATTTTGATTGAACCTCTAAGCCTTTTTACTTCTTCTGGAGAGTAGTCCCTCTTAATTCCTGCAAATCTTTTTAAATCGTATGAGATATTTTCTGCGCTCATATAAATGATCCTATGCCGTTAAAACACTATTAGTAAGAAATGAATTTTAAGTAGAAAGAATTAAGATTAATTTGAGTCGTTTAGGGTCTCAACTAGATCTTGCATTCCACTTGAACCCCAATCACAATGATCATCTCTCATGTAGATCCCTCTGCTATTGTGTCTAGCAAGATCCTCATGTCTTATGATTTGAGCCTCATTTTCACTGTTTTTAATTTTTTCGTCCATGTAAAACTTATAATTTACAGGATTTACAAAATCTACAAAAAAGTTTAAAAGGCTTGTAAATCAAAGAAAAAAATTGTAAATTTAGATTTACAAAATTTACTATTAGTAAATATGAGTCAAATTGATTTAAAAATTGGTCCAAAAATAAAGGCTTTTAGGAGACAATTAGGTCTACAAGCTAATAAACTTGCTGAGGAATTAAATATTTCTGCCAGTTATTTAAACTTAATTGAAGGCGGAAAAAGAAAGTTAGATGGAGATCTGTTACTTAAAATTTGTGAAAAATTGAACATTGAGCTTTCACAACTTACCTCAAAAACTGACTTAAATTTAGAGAACACATTGTCGGAAATTTTAGATGACGAACTATTTGAGGATTTAGACATATTGGGCCCAGAAGTAAAAGACCTTGTAGGAACAAATCCAAAAATTGGAAAAGCAATCGTCAGATTGGGTGACATATTAAAAAAGAAAGATCACGAACTTATAAATAAAATCGAAAAAATGTCGGGAAAAATTGTTGATAATAGAAAAAATTCTTTTCCAGGTGAGGTAATATCAGATTTTTTACAAGAAAATAAAAATTATTTTCCTAAACTTGAGGAGTTTGCAAATAAAGTTTTTGAAAAAGTTCAAAAAAATAATAGGACAAGATATATAGCTCTTTGTGAGTATTTGAAATCAGAATACAGTATAACTGTTAAAGATGTCATTCCAGAAGAAGACAAACCCTTCTCTAAAATCTTTAACAAAAATAAAAAAGAACTTCTATTAAGTGATTACAGTTCTTTAGAAACAAAAAAACTTCATGCAGCTGCTCAAATAGCACAAGAGGGTGCAAATAAAGAAATTGAGGAATATTTATCTAAATTTACTTTCCCATCAGAAGAGTCAAAAAAATTGACGAAAGTTGCTTTATTAAATTATTGTGGTGCCGCTATCTTAATGCCTTATAAACCTTTTCACTCTGAGTGTAAAAAACTTAAATATGACCTAGAGTTATTACAAAATACTTTTGCAACATCATTTGAACAAGTTACTCACAGAGTTACATGTCTACAAGATCCAAAATTACCGGGTATTCCATTCCATTTTTTAAGAGTAGATATGGCAGGGAATATATCAAAGAGATTCTCACTTTCTGGAATAGAGATACCAAGATATGGGGGTGCTTGCCCAAGATGGAATGTTTACTCAGCATTAACAAGACCAGGAGTTATTCAGGCTGCTGTAAGTAAGATGACTAACGGTGAAAAATATGTATGTATTGCGCGGACAGTAGAAAAAGGAATTGGAAGATTTGGTCAATCAAAAAGTATTCTATCTATTGGACTTGGCTGTGAAGCGAAATATGCAAAAGATTTTGTATATACAGAAAATATAAATATAAATGATAAATCATCAGAAATACCAATCGGTGTATCATGTAGAACTTGTGATAGATTAGACTGTTCACAAAGAGCTTTTCCTCCTCTACATAAAAAATTTGATGTTGATATCAATTCAAGGGGAGTTTCAGTCTATGTTGGTGATAAAAGTTAGAAGTTTTTTACTATGATTAAATTTATCTTACCAGCAATTATTTTTTTTTTGATAGTGTTATTTTGGGAAAAAATAAATAAATATATTTACAATAAGTTCAAAATTAAGATTAATCATATAATTATATTTGTTTGTTTAATTTTCTTAGGGATTATTTTTATTCTGTTGTATTTCTGATTTTTATGGAGACTTTGAATATAATTAAGAACTGATTCAATTATGGATAATTTAAATATATTAATTGTTGAGGGAAATTTACGTGAGGAAAATCAGAGTTTTACTGATGGAGGGATCAAAACTCATACTGAAAGTTTAAAGGATAGTATTAGTTATTTCACAAATAGTTTGAAATTAGACGTTGTTAACCCATCTTCAGATGAAAATGTATCAAATGTTGTAAGTAATTTAAAAAAATACGATGGCTTAATTTGGGGTGGCAGTAGTTTAAACATTTATAATGATACTCCAGAGATAAGAAAACAATTAGATTTCATGAAAGAGTGCCAAAAAAACATTAAAAACATACTGGCTATTTGTTGGGGTATGCAGGTTGCAGTAACGGTAGCAGGTGGAGAAGTAAAAAAAAGTTTAAATGGACCTCATCGAGGTATAGCTCACGATATTAAGATTAATAAAAATGGATCTAAACATCCTTTATATAAAAAAAAAGATAAAAGATTTAATACTCCAGCATTTAACTTCGATGAGGTTGTGACATTACCTAAAGGCGCAACTTTATTATCTTCAAATCCAATTAATAAAGTAATGGGTGTGCATTTTAATGCTGGTATAAGCAACATTTGGGGCATTCAATATCATCCGGAAATAACTTATCAAAAAATGATAAGTTTGATACATTTTAGAAGAGACAGACTCCTTGAAAAAAAAGCGTTTGTTGATCAATCGGAAATAGACAATCATGTCGAAATTATTGAAGAGGAAGATAAAATTTCAAATAAAGATGCTAGAATGAGAGAACTGGAAAATTGGCTTGAATTTATTAATCCGACTTAATTTAGTAGTATTCATATTTTGGATTTTTTTGATCAAAATGTACTATTGCGTATGAGTTTATATCTGATTAAGATTAAATATTATGTTTAGTTATATTTTACCATTTATCGTATTGATCTTAGTAGTTGTATTTATTCATGAATACGGTCACTACTATTTTGCAAAAAAATACGGTGTAGGAGTAACAGATTTTTCAATTGGATTTGGTAAAGAAATATTTGGATGGAATGACAAAGCAGGAACTAGATGGAAAATTTGCTGGATACCTCTTGGAGGATATGTCAAGTTTTTTGGTGACAGAAATGTATTTTCTCAAGCAGATCAAGAAAAGATTGTTTCAAAATATAATGAACAAGAACGTCAGAAATTATTTGTTTTAAAACCTCTATATCAAAGAGTTCTGATTGTTTTTGGGGGTCCATTAGCTAATTTTTTATTAGCCTTAGTTATATTTTTTTCAATTTATACCTTTGTAGGAAAAGATTTAACTCCTGCAGTAATTAATGAAGTACAAAAAGATAGTCCCGCAATGATTGGTGGAATTAAACAGAGTGATGTCATCTTAGAAATTGATGGAAATAAAGTTAAAAGCATATTAGACGTTTCAAAATATATTACAATGTCAACAGATGACATTATTGATTTTAAGGTAAAACGATCATACGATGAGTTAACTCTAAAAATTAAACCAGTTACAATTCCAAGTGAAGATAATTTAGGTAATAAAATCAATAAACGTATTATTGGTATTAAATTAGGTGCATATAATAATAAGATTAATCATGTCAAATTAGGACCAGCACAATCAATTTACCATGCAACTCATGAGGTATACTACGTAAGCATTTCTTCATTAAAATACATTGGAGCAATGATATTCGGAAAAGCTGATACATCTCAATTAGGAGGCCCGATAAGAATAGCAAAAATATCAGGACAAGTTGCAGAGTTTGGCTTATTAGCCTTTATAAGTATGATGGCCTACATTTCAATCAGCTTAGGATTAGTAAATCTATTTCCTATCCCCATGTTAGATGGTGGTCATTTAATGTTTTATGCTTTCGAAAAAGTTTTAGGTCGACCTTTATCACAAAAAACGCAGGAAGGTTTTTTTCGAATCGGTTTGTTTATACTGTTATTATTAATGTTTTTCACAACCTTTAATGACCTAAAAGACCTTGGACTATTTAATTAAATTGAATTTTCAAAAATTAAAAAAGTTCAATAAAATCAACACTTTTTAGAGTTTTTACTATATATTGTGTATAACTTTTAATCATATACTAAAAAAATTCTTGATTTATCCGCACTTTTGATAAAAATGACTTCAATCTAATAACCGGAGCTAAAATGAATAAAAAACAACTAATAGTCAAGCTTTCAGGGGCTTTAAATTTAAGTAAAGCAGATGCAGAAAGAACTTTTGACACAATAACCAACACTATTTTAGACGCTTTAAAAGGTGACGATTCAGTGAAAATCGCTGGATTTGGCACTTACAAGGTTGCTAAACGAAAAGCCAGAGTTGGAAGAAACCCTAGAACAGGTGAACAGATACAAATTGCTGCTTCACAAAAAGTTAAATTCTTACCAGCGAAAGCACTAAAAGAAGTCTTCAATAGATAGTATTTTATCAACAGCCTTAATGTTAAAATTCATTAAGGCTGTTACTATATGCAAATACTGCATAGCCAGTTTTCTTAATCAGCGTTAGTTTTTAAAATAATAAAAAAATATACCTATTATTTAACAGGGAGGTCTTTATGACTAAATTAATAAAAATAATAAGTGTGCCACTTACAAGTTTGATGTTTCTATTGAGCATGAGTAGCACATCAATGGCGGAGACAACAGTTTCTGCTGAGATAGGTTTTATATTTAATACCTTGCTATTTCTAATTTGTGGATTTTTAGTCTTTTTTATGGCTTGTGGATTTGCAATGTTAGAGTCAGGAATGGTTACATCTAAAAGTGTATCCGTTATTTGTGCAAAAAATATAGGTTTAATATCGATTGCTGGAATTATGTTCTGGATGTTCGGATATAATCTTGCTTACGGAATACCAGAGGGCGGATATATCGGAAGTTTTATTCCATGGTCGGACTCTAGCGCAGTTGATACTGGTTATGCAGATGGTTCGGATTGGTATTTTCAAATGGTATTCTGCGCAACAACAGTTTCAATTGTTTCTGGAACTTTAGCTGAAAGAATTAAATTATGGCCATTCTTTCTATTTGCAGCAATTTTATCAGGAATCATATATCCAATCGTAATGGGTTGGCAGTGGGGTGGTGGCTGGTTAGCTGCCGCTGGATTTTCAGATTTTGCTGGTTCAACTTTAGTACACTCAACTGGTGGTGCAGCAGCTCTTGCAGGTGCACTTCTTTTAGGTCCAAGAATCGGTAGATTTACAAAATCAGGTGCTCCAGCACCTCTTAAGCCTTTTGCTTCATCATCAATCCCTTTAGTTACATTAGGAGTATTTATTTTGTGGCTAGGTTGGTTTGGTTTCAATGGCGGATCGCAATTAGCTATCGGAACGGCAGATGATGCGATTGCAGTATCAACAATTTTTCTAAATACTTTCTTAGCAGGAGCTGGCGGTGTAATGGCTGCAGCAACTGTTACTAGGTTAAATTTTGGAAAAACAGATGTTGTTCAAATGTTAAATGGATGTATTGGTGGACTAGTCGCTATAACAGCTGAACCGTTAATGCCTTCGCCTTTAGCTGCAATTCTAATCGGTGGTGTTGGTGGTATAATTGTTGTATATGGTACTAAACTTTTATTTACATTAAAAATTGATGATGTAGTAGGTGCTATACCAGCTCACTTGTTTGCTGGTATTTGGGGTACATTGGCTGTTCCAATTACAAACCCAGATACTTCATTTGGAACTCAATTATTAGGCGTTCTTTCTATTAACATCTTTGTTTTCGTGGTTGCTTTAATTGTATGGCAAATCATGAAATCAACAATTGGTATCAGATTAAGTAAAGAAGCTGAAACTAAAGGTACAGATGTTACAGAAACTGGCGTAGTTGCATACGCTATACGTGACTAATTGTTTTAAATAACAATAAGGGGACTCTTCGCTCTCTGTATCTCCGCGATTACTAATCGAAGAGTCCCCTAAATTACTCTCTAGTTAGTTAACTTAAAGCCCCCTTATTTTTTTAGGGGGGCTTTTTTATTTGTTATCTTCCCAAATCTTTTTGTAATCAATAAAAGGGGCAAGCCCATAACTAGAATTTATATTAGCCAAATGTAAAGACAAGCTTTTAATAGGTGAAATACAGATTTCTTTTTCATAAATCTCATTAATATATTTTTCAAAAGGATCATGGCGGTCAATACATGTTTTATAAAAATTATCCCAATATTTATTTAATAAATTTTTACTAGTCATAAAAGTGCAGAGACTCTTGTTTATAGTTCTCCAATGTCTTTTACTTCCAATTAAAATATTGGTTTTTTCATTATTCATATAAAGATAAGGATAATCTGATGGACACATAATGATGTCATTTTTAATTTGAGAAGCTATCCTTTCGTACGAGGCTATCATTTCATCTAACATTGTTTCAAAATGGATGTAATCATCTTCAACAAAAAAGATTAAGTCATCACCTTGATTTTTACCAACTTCAAAACTTAGAAGTAAACTTGCTAAATTAGAGAAAGTTTCTAAAGACTGTTGTTCTTTAATGAGTGGTTTATACTTTTCATGATTTAAAGAGATGATTTCAATATTTTGATGTTGTATTAATTTTTTAATTTTGTCTAAATTCTCTTTTTTTGAATGGTCCTCAATAATTACGGTTTTAATTTTTATAAGTGGGTATTTGTCAT
>CABYCN010000008.1 GCA_902517455.1 uncultured Pelagibacteraceae bacterium | reverse complement strand
TAAATTTAAAAATAGATCCTTTTGGCTTTAGGGAGTATGACGCTCGATGGTTGTACGAAAAAGACATAAATGATGAAGGAATCACTAATCTAGGCAAAGGACTTGGAACCCAAATAATAAAACATACAAAAATACAAAACCCAAGGGTAATAGTGGGTCATGATTATAGATCCTATAGTGAAAAAATTAAAACTTCACTTAAAAAGGGTTTAATTTCGACTGGGTGTTTTGTTGACGATATAGGATTATCATTATCACCTATGGTATATTTTGCGCAATTCAATTTAAATGCTGATGCAGTTGCTATGGTAACGGCAAGTCATAATGAAAATGGGTGGACCGGAGTAAAAATGGGTATTCAAAAAGGTTTAACTCATGCACCTGAAGAGATGAAAGAATTAAAAGAAATTACTTTAAATAAAAAATTCATAATTGGTAATGGCAAAGAAAAAAAAACCGAGGGATTTCAAGAAATTTATAAAAATGATTTAATAAATAAAAACAAAATTAAAAAAAAAATTAAAGCAGTAGTTGCGTGTGGGAATGGAACAGCAGGCATCTTTGCACCAGATATTCTAAGGGGAATAGGATGTGAAGTAATTGAATTAGATTGTGATTTAGATTGGAGTTTTCCAAAATATAATCCCAATCCTGAAGATCTTGAAATGCTTCATGAAATTTCAAAATCAGTTAAAGAAAATAATGCTGACATAGGTTTTGGTTTTGATGGTGATGGGGATCGAGTGGGAGTAATTGATAACAACGGAAATGAAATTTTTTCAGATAAGATCGGTCTTTTAATTGCCAGAAATTTATCTAATTCCTATAAAAATTCAAAATTTATAGTAGATGTTAAATCAACAGGACTTTTTTTAACAGATGAAACTTTAAAAAATAATCAATGTAAAACTCTTTATTGGAAAACTGGACACTCACACATAAAGAGGAAAGTGCATGCTGAAAAAGCCTTAGCAGGATTTGAAAAAAGTGGACATTTCTTTTTCAATAATCCTATTGGTTTTGGTTACGATGACGGAATAAATTCGGCATTACAAGTTTGTCACTTATTAGAAAAACAAAATAAAAAAATGAGTGAAATAATCAGTCAGTTGCCAGTTACATTCCAATCTCCCACAATGGCTCCCTTTTGCAAAGATGAGGAAAAATATAAAGTTGTAGAAAATCTAATTGAAAAATTCAAAGAAATTAAAGATCAAAAAATAAAGATAGATAATCAAGAAATAAATGAAATTCTGACTGTGAATGGAATAAGATTTTCTTTCGTTGATGGTTCTTGGGGTTTAATTAGAGCTTCTTCTAATAAACCATCCCTCGTAGTTGTCACTGAAAGTCCAACCTCTGAACAAAGAAAATATAATATTTTTAAGTTCATAGATGAAATGCTTCAAAAAACTGGCAAAATTGGAGAATATGATCAAAAAATTACATCATAATAACTTTAAGATTCAACCAATAAGTGTTCCTAAAAATTAAAAGAATCAATTAATAATTATGAATGGGGCAATTGAGGGAGACTGAGATTGCCTCATTTTTTTATGGCAGATAAAAAAGTTAGATCAGTAGCTAAAACTTTTTCATGGAGATTTTTCATATTCGTTTACTGGGTAATTTTTGGCTATATTTATACGGGTACTTTCATTGGTGCAGGCATATTAGGAGTAGGATCCATTATCCCACTTTTTTTCTATTACTTCCACGAGAGAATTTGGAACAAAATTAAATGGGGTACAGATTAAAAGCTCTATATAATTTTCTTAAGCTTATCCGAAATAATTACAGTTTTGTTATTAATATATTCTTCATGATTTTTTTCTATATTAGTTAACTCATACAAATAATTTACCATCACTCCAAAAGATCTATTAAATCCAACATCAGAAACATTTGCATTTATATTAATATCATCAATAATTGCTCCATTACCTAAATGAAATCTACAAACATCATTAATAGGAAGACCCTTTTTATTTTTTTCATTCATCAAGTAATGAGCCACTAATTTAAGAATTATATTTTTATTTGATGCAATCCGTCCATCACCAACCTTTAAACTTGCTGATTTTAAAAAAGAAATATTATTATAAGGAATTTTTCCTAAAATATTTTGAATAATACTTTCATCTAAAGTTGTGAACCAATCCCTAAAACCAGGTATTGGTGAAAGAGTTCCAAAATTTTTTATATTTGGTAATTCTTCTTGAATTTCGTAAACAACTCGTTTAATTAAAAAATTTCCAAGTGTCACTCTTGAGAGCCCCTCTTGACAATTACTTATAGAATAAAAAGTTGCTGTATCATATTTTTTTTCCCCACCAGTCCTAGGTTTCATTATTTCTTGAATCGATTTTCCTAGACCATTTGTAAGAGCTACTTGGACAAATATTATTGGTTCATCCTCAAGAGCTGGGTGAAAGTAAGAGAAAAATCTTCTATCTTCTCCCAGTCTTCTTTTGAGTTCATTCATGTCTTTTATTGCATGAACTCTTTCATATTTAATAATTTTTTCTAAAACCGCTGCTTTAGTATCCCAAGTAATCTTTGCAAGTTTAAGAAAGCCAGGGTTAAACCAAGATTTAAATAGTTCTCTTAAATCATTATCTAATGGTTTTAGTTCTCTATTCTCACTTAGAATTTTAAGAAGATCTTCTCTAAGAGAGACAATGGTTGAAATACCATTAGGTGACATATTCATTCTTCTAAACAATTCCCTCCTTTGTCCCTCGGACGTAACAAACAATTTAAAAAGATTTTTATCATTTTGTTCTCTTTTATAATTTTCTATAGCATCATTAACTTTTGTGTGATTGGGTCTAAATTTTTCATTGATTTTTTTAAAAAATAAAAGTTTCTTTTCAGGGCTTAATGTTTGATATAAATTAGTTATATCTCTTGCAACTGTAATGCCAAATGCTGCTCCTTTATTTGAAATTAGATCATCACATAATGAAATGATTGAGTCTAAATCATTTTTTTTAACTACACTTTTTTTAAATAATTTTTGACCTACGTCAGCAATCGATGAAATAATTTCTTTTAAATTAAACATAAAATTAAATTAAAAATAATTCATAATTATTAATTAATTGATAAATACTCAAAAAAAGATCTAATTGAAACTAAAACTAAAAAAGTTCCAAATATCTTACTTAATAATTTTTTGTCGATTTTATACACTGCTTTTGCGCCAATTCTAGCCATAATCGTCGTCACAGGAACAAATACTATAAAACCTAACAAATTAATATAACCAATACTAAAAGGAGTGTTAATGTTATTTATTATTTTGCCTCCAGTTATCATGGTGATTGTTCCACTTAATGCTATCAAAAAACCTACAGCTGCAGCAGTTCCTATTGATTTTCTAATATCATATCCAAAAGTTCTCATAAAAGGTACCATAAGAGAACCACCTCCAATACCAAGAGGAATCGAAATAAATCCAATGATAATTCCAGAAATATTTTTTACAAAATCAGATATTTTTTTCGGATTTTCCATAAGTTTTTCTCTAACAAAAATAAAAAATAATCCGACAACAAACGCAAATATTGAAAAGAATAAAACTAAAGCTGGTGTTTTTAAACTCACTGCTAAAAAAGTTCCTGCTATAACACCTAAAAGAATAAAAATACCAAATGATTTCACCATTTTGAAATCAACAGCATCATATTCCATATGTGTTTTAGTTGAAATGATGGATGTTGGAATAATAATTGCCAAAGATGTTCCAACAGATAAATGCATACGTGTTACAATATCAAAATCCAAAACAGTAAAAGCATAATACAAAGCCGGTACCATTATAATTCCACCTCCTACTCCTAATAATCCTGCCATAAAACCTGCCACTGCCGCAGCAGATGAAAGAACAATTAATAAGTTTATTAGATCAGATGAGTTTAATATTTCCATTAAGAGTTAGCTTGGTTGGCTTTTTCATTATTTTGAACAATTGCCATAATATGTTTTGCTTTTTGGAAATCAGAGTCTCTCGCCATCATATTATCACTCAAATATCTTTTCCACTCTTTTGATCCGATTTGACCGTGATAAAGTCCAACTGTATGCCTCATAATATGATTAACCTTTGTTCCTAATTTAACTTCTCTATCAAGATATTCTAAAAGTTGTTCTACTACCTGTTCTCTAGTAGGACTAACTAATGTTTTAAATACTTCTTTTTCTATTTCTACTAAGGAGTAAGGATTTTGATAAATTGATCTACCTATCATTACCCCATCACAAAAATTTAAATGATTGTTAATTTCATCAATTTTAGTTATTCCTCCATTAATAATTATTTCTAAATCTGGATTTTCTCTCTTGATATCATAAACCATATCATAATTTAATTTAGGAATATTTAAGTTTTGTTTAGGAGATAAACCAGAGAGCATAGCCTTTCTTGCGTGCAAAATAAAAGTTCTTGATCCGGCATCTCGCATCTTAATAATAAAATTATTTAGATAATCAAATTCTTCAGTATCATCAAAACCAATTCTAGTTTTAGCTGTGACAGGTATTTTGCATGCATTTACCATTGAATTAATACACTCAGCTACTAAATCTGGCTCTTTCATTAAACATGCTCCAAACATATTTTTTTGAACTTTTTTACTTGGACAACCTAGATTGATATTAATCTCATCATATCCAATGTCCTCTGCAATTTTAGCTACTTCTGCTAGTTCGTTTTTATCTGACCCCCCTACTTGTAAAGCTAAGGGTTTTTCTTCTGGACTATAAGATAAAATTTTTTTTCTATCTCCATGGATCGCAGATTTAGTAGCTACCATCTCAGAATAAAGCATTACATTTTTACTCATCAGTCTTAAAAAGAAACGATCATGTCTATCAGTGCAGTCCATCATAGGAGCAACTGAAATTTTTCTATTTATTTTTTTTTTAGAATCCAAGGTCTTTACCCATTATTTTATCAGGTAGCCATGTCACAATCTCAGGAAAAATACATAAAATTACAATAGCTAAAGCCATTATTATCATAAATGGTATAGATCCTTTCAAGATTTCTGACAAACTAACGTCTGGGGTAATTCCTTTTATTATATAGAGATTTAATCCAACTGGAGGTGTAATTAATCCAATCTCCATATTAATTGTGAAAACAATTGCAAACCAATAAGGATCAAATCCTAAGGTTGTTATCACTGGTAGTAAGATAGCTGAGGTCATTACTATAACTGCAACAGGAGGTAAAAAGAAACCAGCAATTAAAAGAAATATATTTATTAAAATAAATACAACCCATTTGTTAGAGCTAAGCTCGACCATACTTTGAGCTAGAGATTGAGTTACATAAAGTTGTGAAAGAGTAAATGCAAAAAGATAAGAGGCAGCAATAATGAACATTATCATTACACTTTCTTTCATTGAAACTTTAACAATATTCCAAATTTTCTTTGGTTGATAAATTTTGTAAACAACAGCTATTAATACAAATACTAGAAATGCTCCTACACCAGATGCCTCTGATGGTGTTGCAACTCCTCCATAAAGAACATACAAAACACCAGCAATAATTGCCAAGAAAGGAAGAATTCTTGGTAATACTTCAATTTTTTCTTTTAAAGTTGGTTTCACTCTATTTCTCAAAGCTTTTGCTGCATCTTTATCAATAAAATAACTGTGTATTAGGGCCCATAATGCGAACATACCCGCCAACATAAATCCTGGAACCAGTCCACATAAAAATAATCTTCCAATTGATGTACCTGTTGCTATTCCATAAACAATTAAAACTATACTTGGAGGAATTAAAACTCCTAAGGTACCTCCAGCTGCTATAGTGCCGGTAGCAATTTGGTCAGAATAGCCTCTTTTTCTCATTTCCGGTATTCCCATAGTTCCAATAGCTGCACAGGTTGCAGGACTAGATCCGCTTAAAGCTGCAAAAATAGAGCAAGCACCAATATTGGAAATAACCAATCCACCAGGAACTCTCCAAAGCCACCTATCTAAGCCTGTATACAAATCTTTTCCTGCAGGAGAATTTGCAACTGCCATTCCCATCAAAATAAACATTGGTATGGAAAGTAAAACAAAAGAGTTTAGTCCCGCAAAAAATGTTTCAGCAAAAACATCAAGCATTTGAAAACCCTCAAATGAAACTAACAAGGCTATTGAAACAAAACTTAAACCAAAAGCGATTGGAATTCCGGAAAAAAGAACTAACAAAGTAAAAACTGCTACAATTAAAGCTATAATCAATGGATCCATTTAATTATAGTCCTTTTCATCAGTTAATTTTATTATTTCTGCTATATATTGAAATATCATTAATAAAGCCCCTAACATCATTGATGAATAAGGTATCCATAGTGGTGGATCCCATACAGTACCTGTAGAATAATTTTTAGTAAACGCTTCCTCTACCATTATAAATCCAAAGTAAAATAAAATTAAAAAAAACAGTAAACTTATAGAAGATGTAAAAATTTTTAATCTAACTACATTTTTTTTTGATAAAAAATCGTAAATCCACTCCATACTTACATGAGCTTTTTCACTTAAAACGTATACACTGCCTATAAAAGTTGAAGCAACTAGCAACATAGTGACAAGTTCTGTTTGCCATGTGATTGCTCTTTGAAAAAAATATCTTTCAAAAACAAGCTCAACGATTACTAAAATTGATAAGAGTAATGCTAATACTGCGAAAGCACCACAAGCTTTAGCTATCAAATCACAAAATTGAAGATACTTTTTTTTCATAAAAAAACCCCTATTTAATAAGAATAAATAGGGGTTCTTTATATATTATTTTATTTAACTGCTAAAGCCATTTCCATTAGCTTATCACCACCTGGAACTTTATCAGCAAATGCTTTATGAGAAGATTTTTTTGCAATCTCTACCCATGCAGCATGGTCTTTTGCATCCATATATACTAATTTTACACCTGCAGCTTTATAAGCATCTTCAAACTTTTTATCTAAGTTTTCTACTTGTGCAGTCATGTATTTTTCTGCAACTTTTCCAGCAGCCATTAATGCATTTTGTTGCTTAGAATTTAAGGCATCAAAAGATTTTTTTGACATCAGAATTGGTTCATACATAAACCATAAACCAAATTTTCCTGGAGGAGTTGCACATGAAACTTGTTCATAAATTTTGTAACTTACAAAACTTCCTGAACTAGTATTAGCACCTGTTAATACACCAGTTTGTAAACCTGTGTAAATTTCAGATGATGGCATACTTTGTATACCTGCGCCAGCAGCTTCTAACATTTGGTTAAATGCTTTACCTGCAGCTCTCATAACTTGACCTTTTGCATCGCTAGGATTTTTGATACATTTTGATTTTGAAGCAAAACCACCACCTAACCAAGCATCAGATAAAACAACAACACCTGCATCATTAATGATCTTTTTAATTTCAGTCATCATAGGACCTTTATTAAATCTTAATGCATGGTCATGATTTTTTACCGTTCCAGGCATTAACGTTGCATCAAATTCTGGGTGGAATTTAGAAGCATATGCTAATGGGAATGCAGAAATATCCAGTTGACCAGTAGTCATTGGTTTCCACTGTTCTTTGGGTTTATATAAAGATTTTGCTGGATAAATTCTTATATCTATTCCAACGTTTGCTTTTTTAACCTCGTCAGCAATGATTTGAACCATTTCATGACGTGGGTCATATGATCCATCAGCTCTTGGAGTACCTGGCCATTGGTGACTTGCTTTTAAAGTTGTAGCGTAAGCAGAACCAATAGTAGTGAATACAAAAACTAATGAAGTTAAATATAAAGATATCTTTTTTAACATTATTATTTCCCTCTATTGTTATTTTTATTAATTCAATTAAAATGAACTTATTAATAAGAGTCAAGTCGACAAAAACACAAAATAAACGGTAAAATATGGATGGACCTTTAAAAAATTTACTAGTTGTTGATTTAACTAGAGTATTAGTAGGTCCTTATTGTACAATGATACTTTCTGATCTAGGCGCAAGAGTAATTAAAATAGAGGCTCCTGAAATTGGAGACGACTCCAGAAAGTTTGGGCCATTTGTTGAGGATTACTCAGCATATTTCATGTCTTTAAATAGAGGAAAAGAAAGTATTGCCCTCAATTTAAAAGATGGTGATGATAAAAAAATTTTTGACAAAATTTTAGCCAAGGCAGATATTTTAGTTGAAAATTTCAAGCCGGGTACTTTAGAAAAATGGGGCTATGGTTGGAAAGAAGTTAGTAAAAAATTTCCTAAATTAATTTATGCTTCAGCTTCAGGATTTGGACAAACGGGTCCTTTAAAAGAATTACCTGCCTATGATATGGTAGTACAAGGTATGGGTGGTTTGATGAGCGTTACTGGTCAACCTAACTCAGAACCTACAAGGGTTGGTACTTCTATTGGGGACATCACTGCAGGATTATTTACTGCTATAGGAATTAATGCAGCTCTTTATGATAGACAAAAAACCGGAAAAGGTATGTACATTGATGTTTCAATGCTTGATTGTCAGATTGCAATTCTAGAAAACGCAATCGCTCGGTATTTAGCAAAAAATGAAATCCCTAAGCCTATGGGATCACGTCACCCGTCTATTGCTCCTTTCGAGGCCTTTAAAACTAAAGATAGTCATATTATAATTGCTGCAGGAAACGATAAATTATTTGAGAAACTTTGTAATATTTTAAATATGCAAGAAATAAATAGTGACTCAAAATTTTCTGATAATTCATCTAGAGCAAAGAATATGGACGAGCTAAAGGAGATTCTTGAGGATAAGTTAAAGATTAAAGAAACTAATGAATGGGTCAAGATAATGGAAAAAGAAAAAATTCCCTGTGGGCCAATATTTAATATTAAAGAAGCGGTTGAGAATCCTCAGGTAGAATCTAGAAATATGATTGTTAAAGCTTACCACAAAGTAATTGGTGATTTTAAATTAGCTGGAAATCCAATTAAGATGTCTTCTTATAAAGATGAAAAAACTAGAGGAGATATTCCAGATCTTGATGAGCATAGGGATAAAATATTAAAGGAATTTAAATAAAAAAATAAATGTTAGATAAGAAAAAATTTTATATTAACGGTGAATGGGTAGACCCAATTAATCAAAATAATTATGAAGTTATAAACCCCTCAACTGAGGAAGTATGTGCAATAATTTCACTCGGCAGTTCTGCCGATACTGATTTAGCAGTAAAATATGCTAAGAAAACTTTTGATACTTGGAAAGAAACTTCAAAAGAAGAAAGAATTAAATTATTAGAAAAATTATTAGAAATTTATAATTCAAGATGGGATGATATGACAAATGCTATATCTACCGAATTAGGTTGTCCGAAAGATTGGTGCTCAGCAAACCAAACTTCCTCAGGTGCATCTCATATAGAGGATTTTATAAAAAGACTAAAAGAATTTAATTTTGAACCTGGTTTTGGTAAAGATTCTGTAAATCACATAATCTATGAGCCGATAGGTGTTTGTGGATTAATAACGCCTTGGAATTGGCCTATTAATCAAATTGCTTTAAAGGTCATACCTGCACTTGCTACTGGTTGTACAATGATCTTAAAACCATCAGAAATTGCCCCGCTTTCAGGAATGTTGTTTGCAGAAATGATACATGAATCTGGCTTTCCAAAAGGGGTTTTCAATTTAGTAAATGGAGATGGCTTGGGAGTTGGAACAGATCTTTCAAAACATCCTGATATTGACATGGTCTCTTTCACTGGTTCAACAAGAGCAGGAAAACTAATTACAAAAAATGCTGCTGATACCATTAAGAGAGTTTGTTTAGAACTTGGGGGCAAGGGAGGAAATATCGTTTTTGAAGACTCTTATCCTGATGCTGTTAGAGATGGAATTAGGAACATTATGAGTAACTCAGGTCAATCTTGTGATGCGCCTACTAGAATGTTAGTTCAAAAGTCTATTTATGATAGAGCCATTAAGGAAGCAGCAGATGAAGCAAACAAAATAAAAGTAGATTTAGCAAGTAAATCTGGTGATCACATTGGCCCTGTCATTTCAAAAGTTCAATTTGATAAAATTCAAAGTTTAATCCAAAGCGGTATAGATGAGGGAGCCACTTTAGTGGCAGGTGGTCCTGATAAACCTCAGAATTTTAAAAAAGGATATTTTATAAAACCCACAGTTTTTACTGATGTTAAAAATTCAATGAGAATTGCAAAAGAAGAAATATTTGGCCCTGTGCTTTCAATTATACCTTTTGAGAATGAAGATGAGGCGATTAAAATTACAAATGATACAGAATATGGTCTTGGTAATTATCTACAAACTGAGGATAGCGAGAAAGCTAAGAGAGTCTCAAAAAAATTAAGATCTGGTATAGTTTATGTAAATCATAAGTCAGCTGACTCGGGAACACCTTTTGGTGGATACAGACAATCAGGTAATGGTCGTGAAGGAGGTAATTGGGGTTTGCATGAATATTTAGAGGTCAAAACAATTACTGAATGGAAATAATTTAGCGAGGTCTCAATTATGATTGGTTATGTAATGGTCGGAACTAATAAGCTTGATAATGCAATTAAATTTTACGATGAATTACTAGAAGTTTTAGGTTTAACAAGAGTAGATAAAGATGAAGTTTGTGCAGGATATGCATCCAAGGAAGGTTCAGGCGCAATAGAATTTTATGTAACTTTGCCAGTTAATAAAAAAGAAGCAACTATAGGTAATGGATCACAAGTATCTTTTATTACAACTTCAAGATCAGTAGTTGATAAATTTCATGAAGTTGGAATTAAAGCTGGTGGAAAAAGTGAGGGGAAAGGTGGTGAAAGACCAGAAGGTTCTGGAGTATATTATTCTTATATAAGAGATCTTGATGGAAATAAAATTTGTGCATTCACAAATAGTAAAATTTAATGTCATACAATATTGTTAAAGAAAAATTAGATAATGGAAAATTAGTAATTTTAGATGGAGCTATGGGATCTGAGCTTGAAAAGAATGGAGCTCAAATGGATAAAAAATTATGGTGTGGAACATCCTCAATTAAATTTCCAGAAATAGTAAAAAAAGTCCACGAAGATTACATTGAAGCTGGGGCAGACGTCATAACGACTAATACTTATGCATCAACTCCTATTTCTATGAAAAATTATGGGTTTGAAAACTCTATTGAAGAATACAATAAAAAAAGTGTTCTAATAGCAAAAAAAGCAGTTGAAAATTCGAACAAAGATATTGCTATAGCTGGAAGCGTGTCAGCTTCAGGAAGTTTTTATAAACTTGGAATAAAAACAATGATACCAAATTTTAATGAGCAATTAAAAATTTTGACTGGTGAAGGGGTAGATTTAATTATCTTAGAGGCAATGTCCTCTCAAGCGGAAATTGTTCAAGCAATGATAGAATGTTCTATAAAAGTAAAAGTGCCAGTTTGGCTCGCAATATCATGTGTGATTGATAATGATTCAAATGAGATAATGTTAGGTTATAACGACTCAATGGATACTCCTCCTGAAGTTTATGAAAATTTTGAAAAATCTTTAAAAAAATTCAGTCAACTTCACAAAAGTCCAATACTAATAGCTCATTCAAATATTGATGTGACAGGAAAAGCTATAAAAATTGCAAAAAAAAATTTTAATGGAATTATCGGAGCATATCCCAACGTTGGTTTTTATGAGAAGCCTCACTGGATTTATGAGGATAATATGAAGCCAGAAGATTTTTTAATTCAAGCTAAATCTTGGGTTGAAAGTGGTTCTCAAATAATTGGCGGATGTTGTGGTATAGGTCCAGATTTAATTAAATCTTTATCAAATCTCAAATTATAAATGAGTAACACAGAGAATATTTTTAATAATGCTAAAAGTGAAATTGAGAAATTATGGAATAACAACAGTGTTCTTTCCAATTTTGTAAAATTTCCTAAAAATTTATTTCTTAAAAATCAAAATAAAAACAAAATCCCAGCAACTGATAAACTTTTTAATTGGAACTCAAATTTGGATACCAAACTAATAGAATTACACAACTCTATTAGTTGTTTATCTCCTTATGTTAATTGGGAACAGGGATATAAAGAAAATGAAGTTGGAAAAGATTTTTTAAATAAATATGGTTTTTTTGAATTAATTGGTCCCTCCGGGCATTTTAAAACTTCTGAAATGGCTCTATACGTAAATTACTTATGTAAAAATGCTTATTATCCTTGGCACAACCATGATGCAGAGGAGTTATATTTCATTGTTTCTGGTAAAGCAAAATTTGAAAGTAAAGATCAAAATACAGAAATATTGTCATCAACTAATACAAGATTACACAAAAGTTTTGAGTCTCATGCAATTACTACAGATGAAAATCCAGTTTTGAGTTTTGTAATTTGGAAAAATAAATTCGAAGATGTTTCTAAATTAACAAAAAATTAATTTAATTTTTTACTTACTAACATCTTCTTTTGGGGATAAGACTACTGCCACTACCCCACCTATAATTATTAACGAACAACCGACAATCTGACGCCAGCCAAATGGTTCATCTGTTAAAATACTCGAGCTTACAGCGCCTACTATTATTTCTGATAAAAATAGAATTGAACAGATTCCCGCCCCTATTTGAGTTGGTGCCCAAAGAATTACGATACCAGTTGGAATAAAATAAAAAATTGATAGAGGAATTAAGAAAGTAGTCATTGAAACAAAAGAATCAATAGTTGGAACAGGACCTAGATAATTTACGAGTAAAAGACCAGCTGCAATATTAAATAATGTTCCATAAAAGAAAAAACCAAAAATGATTGGAAATACTCCATCGGTTTTAATAACCTCAAGCCTAATCATTCCTCCAGCAAACATAACCCCACCTAAAAGAGCTATCCAGTCTCCTGCATTAACTGGCAAAGGAATGTTACCACCTTGTCCAAAAACTACCCATAAACCTCCAAGTGCTAAACTTAAGCTTACAATTCGTTGCCAACCATGTTTTTTCTTTAAAAAAATTATTTCAAAAATAGTTGTCCAAACGGGTGTCATATAAAACATTATTAATGCTCTTACTACATCTGTTAAAAGAAAGCTTAATGCGTATAATATAAAACCTCCACCGATTAAAATTCCCATAGCTGGCAGTTCTAACCCAGTCCCTTTTCTTTTACTTAGCCTCCAAACTGCAATAGGTAATAATAATAGAGTTCCAATGATCATTTGAGATATTGTGCCCCAACCTCCGGTAAGACCACCATCTTCGAGAATTCTTTGTGGCAACCAATAAATTCCCCAAGCTCCAGCTGATATAGCTAAAGCAATTGAAATTTTATAATGGTGTGGGTGTCTCATATCAGTTATTTTAATTTAGGTTTAATCTTACTGTAATTAAAAGCATCTTCATATTTAATTGCAAAAGAAAATAACTTTAAATCATCCTTATTCCTTCCAATAATCTGCATCCCCATTGGCATACCATTTTTATTAAAGCCAACCGGAATAGTAACAGTAGGTAAATCTAAAAGACTAGATAGAATAAAAACTTCTAACCAACGATGATATGTGTCTAATTCAATATTATTAATTTCTTTTGGAAACTGTAAATTTTTATCAAAAGGACAAACTTGAGCTGATGGTAAAGCTAAAAAGTCGAAATTCCCAAAAACTAAATTTATTTCTTTTAAACATTTCTGTTTTTGCTCAATTGCTAATTGTAAATCTTCTGAATTTATTTCCTTACCTTTGTTGTATTCCCAGATTGCTTGATAAGTCATAGAACCAATATCTGAAATATTCATTGCTAAAGTGTCTTCATATATGCTTTTTGCTCTTAGTGTTGTCCAACTTTTCCACAAAAATTCATTATTTATTTTAGGTTTAAGCTCTTCTACTTTGATGTTTATTTTTTCTAATTCCCTCAATTTGTTTTCGCAAATTTCCAATATTTCTTTTTCTATGTTGTACTCTCCATTCATGTTTGACAACCAACCAACTCTGAATTTTGAAAATTCTTTATCACTTATTTTTTGATTTTTAAATAATCCTTCTATATCAAATGAAAATCTATCTAATGAATCGCTCCCAACAATCTCATCCAATAAAATAGACATATCATCTGGATTTCTTGCGAGACAACCCGGTGTTGTAAGCATTGGTAAATTATTTTTTTGTCCTGTACGATCTGTTGAAATTAAACCTGGTGTGGGTCTAAAACCATAAATGTTTGCATAAGCCGCAGGCCCACGGCATGATCCCATCTGATCGGTTCCATCAGCAAATGGCAATAATCCAGCAGCAACTGCTGAACTTGCACCGCCACTTGATCCGGCTGCAGATTTTGACAAATCATAAACATTTGAAGTCGGTCCAAAAAGTCTATTTATTGTATGTCCTCCAACACCTAATTCTGCAGTATTTGTTTTTCCTATTACAATTGCTCCTTTATCAATTAAACGGCTTACGAATAAAGAATTTTTTTTGGGTTGATTATTTTTTGTTCCAGCAAAACCATAAGTTGTTTTAAAACCAATGACATCGGTAAGATCCTTAATTGCAATAGGTAACCCGTTTAGAGGCTTCTCAACTTCATTATTCTTATCTTTCTCAATTGCATCTTTTATTAATAATTCTCGATCTTTTTGAAGAACAATAGCATTTAAATCAGGGTTTAGTTTTTCAATTTTATCTAAATAATATTCTAAAACTTCTTTAATTGAAATTTGGCGACTTCTAATATTTTTTTGAATTTCGTAAACTGATTGATTTTCTAACATAAAAGCTTATCGAGCTTTTTTAATACTTTGCGAAACCATCTCTTTCATGTCCTCGTATGAAGCTTTTTTGGGATTAGTTGCATATGCTTGATCTTTCATACTTTTTTCTGCAATCCTATCTATGCAATCCTCTGTAACTCCAATTTCACTTAAACTTTTTGGTATTTGAAGTCTATCTAATATTTTTTCAATATTACTTATAAAAGACTCAACTGAATGCTCTTCAAATTGCATAGCTTCTGACATACGCTTAACTTTTTCATTCATACCTGATAGATTATATTTGAGCACAACTGGTAATATAATTGCATTTGTTAAACCATGTTGCGTATTAAATTCTGCTCCCACCATGTGTGATATGGCATGAACATTTCCTAATCCTTTTAAGAAAGCTATTCCTCCTAAGTAAGAGCCAATATGCATTCCACCTCTTGCAACTATATTCTTTGGTTCTTCAACTGCTAAGTACAAAGATTTTGAAATCAAAGATAGACTCTCTAATGCTGATCCATCACAAAGAGGATGAAAGCCAGGCACACAATAACCCTCTATTGCATGAACCATTGCATCCACTCCTGTCCAAGCTGTCAAAGATGATGGTAACCCTAAAGTTAACTCAGGATCAACTAAAGCTAAAACTGGTCTTGCATCTGGATGCCACATACAAAATTTCATTCCTTCCTTTATGTAGGTTACCATTGCTGTAATTTCAGTTTCTGCACCAGTACCTGCTGTGGTAGGTATAGTTATTATCTTTGGAAATGGGTTATCTTTACCTACTTTAGGAGGAGTAAGCTCAAATTCAAAATCTCTGAGTGGTATTTCATTATTTGCTGTGAGGCATATTAATTTACCACCATCCATTGCACTACCTCCGCCAATAGCAATGATTGAATCATGATTTCCATCTTTAAATTTTTTACGGCCAACCGATACCTCATCCTCTCTAGGATTAGGAGATATATCAGAAAAAAGGTCTGACTTTATATTTGCTTTAAGTAGTAGTCCTTTTAATTCTGTAATAAAAGGTAGTTTGATGCTTCCATTATCAGTTACAATTAGAGGATTTTTAATTCCAAATTTAGCACAATGATCACCAATTTCCTTAAATCTACCAGGGCCATAAGCCGTGTTAGTTGGAAAAGTCCAATCTTGTTTGGATAAGATGTCTATTTCGTTAAGCTTAAAATTTTGCATTTTATAAAAACAATTTAATTATATAATATTAATTACATCAAAAAGTAAATGAAGAAATTATCTATTAAATCTAGTTCAAGAATTATTTATCTCTCAGTTGGGGCTATGATACTTGGGGTTCTTTTTATTGATATTTATGGAATAATTATCAAATTTTTAGGTGATGCTTATTCTACTAATCAAATAGTTTTATTTAGAAATTTGTTTGCAATTATACCTTTGTTATTATTAATTTTTTATACCAACGAAAATTTAAAAATATTTAAAAAAATAACTAAAAAATTTATTTTTCTTTGCTTCATTAGAGGTCAATGTTTTTTGTTTATGAATGTATTTTATTTTATCGCAATTAATAATATGGATTTTGCTACTGCATCAACATTGACATTCTCAGCAACTTTCTTCATTGTAATTTTGTCTATACTCTTCTTAAACGATAAGGTTGGTATCTATCGATGGTCTGCAGTATGTATAGGATTTATTGGAGTTACTCTAATAATGAAACCAACCAGTGAGGTGTTTTCTTATTACTCTATTTATCCAGTTATGGTTGGTTTATTATATTCAATCGCAATTATAATTCTCAAATTTATTCCAGAACATAATTCAACAGCAAAAATTCAATTTTACTCTTTAATATCATCTATAATTGGTGCTGTTGTACTTCTAGCAATTACACTTGATACCAAATTCATTCAAAGTTATCGTGATTTATTAATGTTAGTATCTATTGGGGTTTTAGGTGGATCTGCAGGAATTCTCTTTATTTATGCTTATAGACTGATGGAAGCTAGTAAACTTGCTGTATTTGAATATTTAGCAATACCCTCCTCCTTTTTTCTTGGTTGGCTTTTTTTTGATGAAACACCAATTGATCAACTTTTTCCAGGAGTGTTTGGAATTATTTTTGCAGGGATGATTATTATCTGGAGAGATAAAAAAAATAAAAAGACTTTTAAGGTAAGTAAAAAAGTTTATTAAACTTTTGATTTCATAGATTGCATGACAATGGATCTGTCAATCTCACCAAGCAGTTTACCAGATGAAGAACAAACTACCGGATAAGCTTGATCACCCTCACTTAATTTATCAATTAAAGTCTCAATTTTTGAGTTATCCTCTATACAGTTCTCTTTTTTTTCAAATTGACTCTTTGTTTCGGCACAACATTCTTTTCTCATAACTTTTCCTGCGCTGAGAACTTTATATTTAGGAACATCCTCACAAAAATCTTTTACATATTGATCTTTTGGATTAGAAACTATTTCTTCTGGAGTTCCGATTTGTGAAATCTCTCCATCTTTCATTATAGCTATATGATCTCCCATTTTTATTGCCTCTAAAAAATCATGAGTAATAAAAACCATAGTCCTTTGAAGCTTTTCTTGAATTTTTAAAAGTTCATCTTGCATCTCTCTTCTTATAAGAGGATCTAAAGCAGAAAAAGGTTCATCAAAAATTAAAATTTCTGGATCTACCGCAAGTGCCCTTGCTAATCCCACACGTTGTTGCATACCACCAGAAAGCTCTCTTGGATAATTATTTTGCCAACCGTCTAATCCAACCATCTTTAAAACTTCCATAGACTTTTCTAATCTTATATCTTTTTTTGCTCCTCTTACTTCAAGTCCATACCCAATATTTTCAATAACAGTCCTGTGAGGGAAAAGTCCAAAGTGTTGAAACACCATACTCATTTTATTTCTTCTAAGTTCTAATAAGTCTTTAGAACTCATTTTAGTAACCTCAACATCGTCCATTTTAACAGTACCCGAAGTAGGTTCAATAAGTCTTGATATACATCTTACTAAAGTAGATTTTCCACTACCAGATAATCCCATTACAACAAAAGTTTCACCTTTTTGAATTGAAAAACTTACATCTTTGACAGCAACTACATGACCAGTTTTTTTTTGAACTTCTTTAATTGATAAATTTTTATCTAAATTTTTTATTATTCTTTTCTCGTCTGGGCCAAATAACTTCCATATATTAGTACAAGTAATCTTTTGCTCTTTATCCATACTCAAAGCTTACAATTAATTGTTAAAATACACAATATTTTACTTTAAAAGTAAATTTAATTATTCTAACTTCATAAATATGTCTAGTAGTAACGAAATCCTAAAAAAAGCTAATCACTCTAAAAATATTATTACATATACTGTAGTTGCACTTATTTTTTTTATAGCTCTTTTTCTTTCTTCTCAAAGTGATGGGCCTTCAAAATTTCCAAAAGAGATAACTGATCAATTTACATTTACTGCATGGGTGAATGAAGGAGAGGATTTTTTAAAAAAAAACTATAGATGGATAACTAAAATAATTGCTAATTATATCAAAGCTAGTTATTACTTTGTTGAAGATTTTTTACTTGAGTCTCCTTGGATTTTGATAACAGCAATTATTTTTTTACCGTGTATGATTGCAGGAGGTTTAAGATTAGGACTTTATTCTTTATTTGTAATTTACTTTTGGGGTGCAACCGGAATGTGGGAGCCTTCACTTCAAACTGTAGCGTTAATGGGATTATCAGTAATACTCTGTGTTTTTTTTGGATTTATTTTAGGAGTTTTATGTTCTCAAAGCGATAGGTTTGATAATTTCATGAAACCAATTTTGGATACAATGCAAGTAATGCCTGCCTTTGTCTATTTATTTCCAGCAGTATTTTTTTTTGGTATTGGAGGTGCACCAGCAATTCTTGCTACGATGATTTACGCAATGCCACCGATTATAAGATTAACTAATACTGGTATTAGACAAGTACCAGATCAAACTATAGAGAGTGCAACATCGTTTGGTTCGAGCAAGTTACAACTTTTATTTAAAATAAAAATTCCATTGTCCCTTCCAAGCTTAATGATGGGGATCAATCAGGTTATAATGATGGCACTCGCACTTGTTGTTCTTGCATGTTTTATTGGGGCTGAAGGAATTGGTGGTCAAGTATGGCAAGCTATCAGAAGATTAGATGTTGGTTGGGCTATGGAAGGAGGACTTTGTATTTTATTTATGGCTATAATGTTTGATAGATTTAGTATGGCTTTTAGTAAAACTGAGGAAAGATTACCATCAGACGTACAAAAATTTTATTTACTTCCCCAAGGTTGGGCAAAATACCAGGTAGCGAGACTTTTTGAAAAACCCTTAAGTATTACGCATGCTATTATAAAATATATATGTTTATTTATAACAAACTTAATTGCTTACTTTTTTAAATCTTTAATCTCAATATTTAACAAGACATCAGCAGAAAATATTAGAGAATTTATAAGTAAAAGATATTACATAATTCCATCTTTTTTAGTTTTTTTCTTAATAGTCTTAGTTGACACATATTTTTTAAAGATTGGTTCATTTCCTGAGGAATGGAGATTGTCCATTAGACAACCAATTACCAATGCTGTGGAAAGTTTAACGGTCAACCCTGGTTTTATTTCGTTTGCAAAAGGTTTAAGAGCTTTTGTTTATCTCAATTTATTAAGGCCGTTAGATGTTTTTTTTACTCATATACCTTGGTGGTACACTATGGCAGTGTTTGTAGCATTAGGATACATAACTGTTGGAATAAGATTTGCAATAATAACTGCACTGTTATTACTTTTTATTGGGGCATGTGGAATCTGGTCTCAGTCAATGATAACACTCTCTTCTGTTTTGGTTTCAGTTGCATTATGTTTTGTTATTGGAGTACCGCTTGGAATAATAGCATCATATAATGAAAGATTTAGAAATATACAAAATGTGGTTTTAGATGCGATGCAAACGCTTCCGTACTTCTGCTATTTAATTCCTGTTCTAATGTTTTTTGGAGGTGGTATTGTATCTGCAGTTTTAGCTACTGTTATTTATTCTATTCCACCTATAATAAGACTAACTTCATTAGGTTTAACACAAGTATCGGGTACATATTCTGAAGTTTCAAGATCTTTTGGTGGGACACTAATTCAAACGTTAAATAAAGTTAAATTTCCATTAGCAGTCCCAAGTTTAGTAATTGGTTTCAATCAAACTGTTATTCTGGCATTTGCAATGCAGATAGTGACACCCCTTATAGGTGGTAAAGGATTGGGTTTAGAAGTTTTTAATGGTCTTGCAAGATCAGATACTGGGAGAGGTCTTGCTGCTGGCATAGGTATTGTTCTTTTAGCTATAATTATTGATAGAATTACACTAGCTTGGACAAAAAAACAGAGGAATGCTCTAGGTCTCTAAAAAAAAACCCATTAATTTAAGATTTAAGCCATTTTTGCCTGGTTTACATTTACATAGCTTTTGTTCTAGAATAAGTTTTTAAATTTAAGGGAGGAAACTTAATGAAATTAACTAAAACAATATCAGCACTATTTTTATCTATGGTGCTACTAATCGGAAGTTTAGGGCAAGCGAATGCTGCTAAAAGACTTCACGCAGCTATTGCAGACTGGACAGGTGGTATAATTACTTGTGAAGTTGCTGTGGCTATTCTTGAAAGAGAATATGGATATAAAGTTAAACAAACAGTATTTCCATCAGGAACTGGTTTATGGGAAGCGATTGCAGCAGGAGAAATTGATTTTGCTTGTGAAAGCTGGCCAAGTTATGCTGAAGCAGACTCTGTAATGTTAAATGAAGATCTTATTTACGAAGGTAAAGTTGTTGGATCTTACAGTGGAGATGGAAGCGTAGATCTTTTAGGAACATCTGGAATCATTGGATTATCTGATTACTGGATCCCAAGGTACGCTGCAGAGGAGTTTGGTATCAAAACTTGGAAAGATTTAAATAAACATAAAGCTAAGTTTGCTACTATCGAGACTGGTAAAAGAGGTAGACTTATCGGTTGTCCTGTAGCTGGTTGGAATTGCCATGACCAAAAAAGACTTGATATTTTAGGAATTGACTTTCAAGCAGATGAACTTGGAACTGAAGCTGCAGCTATTGCTGAAGCAAAAGCAGCTTACATGAGGAAAGAACCTTTTATGTTATACCTTTGGTCACCTCACTGGTTCTTTGGTGAATTTGACATGGTAGGAGTTCAGCTTCCAGATCACAAAGTTTGTGACCCTGATACATTTACGGAAGCAGGTAACTGGAAAGATTGTGGAAAAAAAGGTTGGCCAGGAACTGGTTGGGCTAAAGATTACACAATGAATTACGGTAATCCAGCTGTGTTTGCTAAATCTGAAAACGCAGAAGCTAAGAAGTTCTTTGAAAACATGTCATTACAAAATATTGACCAAGCTAAAATGTTAGTTGAAGTTGATATTAAGAAAAGACCTGTAAAAGAAGTTGTTGCAGAGTGGTTAGACAACAATCCAGATAAGTGGAAGCCTTGGCTAAAATAAAACTTTTAAAATATTAAAAACTAAAGGCCCTTTTTTAAAGGGCCTTTTTTTTATTAAGATTTTTAAGAAAACTCAATCTCCCAATAATTTCATCACGGTCCATATAATATCCTTGGAGATGTCGACTTCCAGAATTTGGATCATATTCAGTTCGACCATGTAAAATCCTTCTATTATTAAAAGAAAAAATATCACCTGGAACAAGTCTAAATTTTATTTGAAATTTATCATCATGTAAAAGATTGCCAAATCTATGGTGAGCCTCATAAACTTCTTTCATTAAATCTGGATGACAGTCTAAAGCGTCCATAGTTGCAACACTAAATCTTATGTCATTAAAGTCTCCATCTTTAGTTAAAGAAATTGCTGGAGCATAAAAACTTCTATGAGCCTCTTGGGTATAATCTTTATCTCTAAACTTAAGTGGTATTTTTACTAATGTTTCAAAAATTTCTTTTTCATTATTTTTTAAATAGTTAGCAACAGCAAACGCATCCACTGCAGATGAATCTCCACCCTTTGCAGAATTGATAAGACAGTGTAAAAATTGATAACCAGGAGGATTTTCAAACCAAGGTAAATCCATATGATTTCTTAAAGCGTGAGCTGTGTAAGCAGAATTATTAGGTTTAGGAATATTTAAAACTTCAAAAGGCGTCTTAAAAAAAGTTTCTCGAGTATGGCTAATTCTGTTTAAAACTTTAAATGCTGATTTATCTTTGGTTGGAGAATTCTTAACTATGGCAATACCTTTATAGTGTAATAGTTCTAACCACTTAATCAGGCCCTCTTCGGTCTCTATAATTTCATCATGTTCAATACTGATTGATTCTAAATTTTTTTGTAAAGAGCAATTCCATAACTGGTATGGAGATAAATACTTTTTTTTATTATTTATAGTGTAGCAATTTTTTCGAAGCCATTCTTGATCATAATAACTTGTATGATTGCCTGCACTCCAAACAACCTCAAGTTTTCCATCGTCATTAATTTTACATTTTTTAGCTTCAATATCTAAAGGAACTTCAAGGATATTAAACATTCTATGATTTGAATTTTTATCATGAGCGGTTGGACAATTGTCTCTTAGCCATAAGTAATTAAAATTACTTTTTTCTCCATCACTCCATTTAACAAATAAATTATTTTCTTTTTTTTCAATTAAGCTAATTTTGACCATTTTTAAATTCTTAATATTTTTTAAAGGTTTTTCAATAATTTTTATTAATAATATTCTTGTTTTTTTCCTTCATACAATATTAAAGTAATCATACAATGAATAATACTCTTAAAAATAAAAGAATTTTAATTTCAGCAGGAGCATCTGGTATTGGTTGGGCAACTGCCAAGATTTGTTTATTAAAAGGTGCTACCGTTTTTTTATGTGATGTTCAAAAAAAATATTTAAGTAAAATAAAAAAACACAAGCAAATTAATAAAAAACTGTTTACTTATCACTGCGATGCTTCTAGTGAAGATGATGTAATACAATTATTTACAAAAATCTCAAAAAAAACAAAAAAATTAGACTGTTTAATAAATAATGTCGGTGTTGCTGGACCAACGGGAACAATTGAAAAGTTATCCTCTATACAATGGGAAAAGACTCTAAAGACAAATGTTATTAGTCACTTTTATTTTACTAAACTTGCTATTCCGATGTTAAAAAAAAATAAAGGAGGATCAATTATAAACATGTCTTCGGGAGCAGGTATTATGGGTTTTCCTCTTAGGTCTCCATATGCAGCAAGTAAATGGGCTGTTATTGGAATAACGAAAACATTAGCTATGGAATTAGGAAAATTTAAAATAAGAGTTAATGCTATATGTCCTGGAACAATAAAAGGTAATCGTATGGTTAGAGTAATAAGAGATAAAGCAAAATTTTTAAAAATTTCAAAAAAATCTGTTGAGAAAGAATTTATATCCATGTCATCAATAAATAGTTGGGTTTATGAGGAAGATATTGGATACATGTGTAGCTTCTTAATATCAGAAGATGCTAAAAGAATATCTGGTCAAGTAATAGGTGTTGATGGTAATGCAACTAGACTAGATTAATTTCTAATTTTATTTTCGTATTTTTTTCTGAGTTTAAGTAAATTAACAAAATATTCGTCTCTTATATTTGAAATTCTAGCTACTGACTTACCTTTAGATTGTTTTTTTGTTCCAGTTACCAATCGATTAACAAGTTTTTTTGTTAAGGTTGGTGATTTCAATTTTGTCCATGGAAGTTTTAATGCAGGTCCAAACTGTTCAAGCATATGCTTCATTCCGGCCTTACCTCCAGCCAAATGAAAAGTTAAAAATGTTCCCATCAAAGACCATCTAATACCTGGACCGTCTTCAATAGCTCTATCTAAATCCTCTGTGGTTGCGTGACCTTCATTTATTATGTGTAGGCCCTCTCTCCATAAAGCTTCTTGAAGTCTGTCAGCTAAATAACCCGGCAATTCTTTTTTGATCATAATCGGATTCATGGAGATAGACTTATAAAATTTTCTAGCTTTATTTATGTAAACTTTTTTTGTTTTTTTACCTGGAACTATTTCAACACCTGGTAATAAATAAACAGGATTAAAAGGGTGACCTATTAAGCCTCTTTGGGGATTTTTACATTTTGAATATATTTTTGAAGGAAGTAAACCAGATGAACTGGAGGATATGACACTGAACGGTTTAGAAAATAAACCTATTTGCTTCATTAATTTAATTTTCACACTATAATTTTCTGGCACACATTCAAAAATAATCTCTGCATTTAACAATGCTTCATCTAATTTTGTAAAAAATGACAAGTTTTTTAAATTAATTTTATTTTTATAAAAAACTTTTTTTATAAATGGTCTAGTTCTTTTAATCTCTTCTATTAAATCGTTTTTATTTTTAGGATTTATATCATATGCCCTTACTCTCTTTCCATGAGCTAAACATCTGATTATCCACCCTATCCCTATAACTCCTGTCCCTATTACAGCAACATCTTTAATTTTTGACATTACTTGTGTTTTACAAGTTTTAATTTCTCTCTTGTTTCTTGAGGTGTCATTATTGATACTCCCAAATCCTCAACAATTCTTCTTGCTTTCTCTACTAATTGAGGATTTGTGGCAAGCTTACCTTTTGATATATATAAATTATCTTCTAACCCTACTCTCGGATTACCACCCATAATAACTGTTTGAGCAACATAAGGCATTTCATTTCTTGAAATTGCAAATCCAGACCATACAGCTTCGTTAGGCATTATATCTTTCATTGCTTGCATGGCTAATGGTGTTGCAGGTGCTCCCCAAGGAATTCCTAAACACATCTGAAACATTGGGGGATCACTTAATAAACCTTCGTTGTAAAGTTGTGCACCAAACCACATATTACCAAGGTCAAAAGCTTCAATTTCTGGTTTTACTTTTATTTCTTTTAATTTTTTTGCTGCTCTACGAAGATCCCTAGGTGTATTTACTGTAATTACAGATCCATCACCAAAATTTAAAGTTCCACAATCAAGTGTACATATTTCTGGAAGAAACTGTTCTGCGTTTGAAATTCTTTCCATGACATTGGCCATATCGGTTAATGGTCCAAACTCTAGAGGATTTTTTTCACCAATATCTAAATCACCACCCATGCCTGTAGTAAGGTTTAGCACAACATCCGTATCAGATGATCTAACCCTATCAACTACCTCTTTATAAAGTTCAAGTCTTCTACTAGGTGTACCATCCTCTTCTCTAACATGAATATGAGCTATCGCTGCTCCTGCTTTTGCTGCTTCAATTGAAGCTTTTGCTATTTGTTCTGGGGTTTTTGGTAAGTCAGGATGTTTACTGGCAGTATCACCTGAACCTGTAATAGCACATGAAATAAATACTTTATTATTCATTTTTTTTTAAAAATTATAATATCATATCATTTTAAATAATAGGATATAATATTTAAATGGATTTAGATAAAATTAAGGTTAGACGGAGTTTTATATTTACGCCAGGTCTTAAACCAGATATGTTTCCAAAAGCTTTAGCATCAGGTGCTGATATGGTTTGTATCGAGTTAGAGGATGGGATAGCTATTAAAGATAAAGATCAAGCTCGAAAAAATACAATAAATGCTTTGAAGACACTTGAGGTTAAAAATGACGTTGAGTTAGTTGTAAGAATAAATTGTCAGAGAACAAAATTTGGGCTTTTAGATTTAGAAGCATTTATTTCAAGTAAATTAAAAATTAAAGCTTTAATGTTACCTAAGGTTAAAACTCCTGATGAGATAGCTTTTATAGATGATCTGCTAACTGACTGTGATTTAGATACTGATCTTCATGTTATAATGGAAACAAATGAAGCTCTTGAAAATGTTTATGATATCGCTCACTCTAGTAAAAGAATAGTGGCTTTATATTTTGGTGGAGTTGATATGGCTGCTGAACTTAGAGTTCCTAATAACTATCAAAATTTGATCTACGCTAGGTCAAAACTAGTACATGCGGGTGCCAGTGCTGGAATAGATGTTATAGATGTTCCCTATTTAGATTTAGAAGATATGGATGGTATGATAAAAGAGGCAGAACTTGTTAGAGATTTAGGATTTACTGGAAAAGGTTCAATTCACCCAAAACAAATAGATATTTTAAATAAAATTTTTACACCTCCTAAAGATGAAATTGATAAAGCTAAAAAGATTATAGATCAATTTAATGCATCAAATACGGGTTTAGTTGTAATTGATGGTAAACTTATTGAAAAACCTGTGCTAAGGGAAATGCAAAGAAAAATATTAATTGCAGATAAAATTAATAAATGAGTATTTTTAAAATAGAAAGATTAAAATAACTTTAAAATCATAATGACAAACTAAATGCCAAATTATATCATTTTATTATGCAAATAAATTTACTTTCAGGCGCATTAGGAGCAGAAATTACTGGCATCAATCTTAAAAATACATCTAAAGAAAATTGGCAAGAAATTAATTCATTGATGTTAGAACATAAAGTAGTTTTTTTTAGAAATCAGGACATAACTTCCGATGAACACATAGAATTAGCTAAACATTTTGGTCCTCTTGAGAAACATATATATGTTAAAGCTCGAGAAAATTATCCTGAAATTTTAAGGATAATTAAAGCCTCGGATGAGAAACATCAATGGGGTGAAGGTTGGCATACTGATGTAAGTTATAATCCAAAGCCTACAAAAGTAATTATACTAAGATCACATAAAATTCCACCAGTTGGAGGAGATACAATGTTTTCAAATATGGAAATAGCATACGAAACTTTAGATGATAAAATTAAAAATAAAATAAAAGACAAAAAAGCAATACATAGTTCATTAGGTGCAGCAGCATTTACTGAAAATTACAAAAAGATGGAGGGCAATGGAAATCTAAAAGAATATTCAAATATTCACCCCATTGTGAGAGTGCATCCTGAAACAGGTAATAAAATTCTATTCGTAAATTCAATGTACACAAAAAAGATATTAGATATGGACGAAAAGGAAAGTAATGAAACACTTAAAAAGATCTTTAAACACCAAGAAAGATTGGACTTTACTTGTAGAATAAAATGGACTGAAAATGCTGTTGCAATTTGGGATAACAGATCTCTTCTGCATCAAGGCCTGAGTGATTTTTTTCCTGGCAGAGGCTTAGGTTATGAGAGAGTAATGGATAGAATTGCAATAGAAGGTGATCACCCAAAATAAAATTATTACTTTGAAATTTGATTATTTAATTATAGGAGCAGGTACAGCTGGAAGTGTTCTAGCAAATAGATTATCAGAAAAAAAACAAAATACCGTAGCTATTTTTGAGGCGGGTAAAGAAAGCGATATTTGGAAAGTAAACATGCCTCTAGCTATTCTTTATGCAATGCATGATCCAAAATATAATTACAAATATTACACAGAGCCTGAACCTTACTTAAATAACAGAAGATTATTTTGTCCTAGAGGAAAAATGGTGGGTGGGTGCTCTGCTCATAATGGAATGGTTTATGTTAGAGGAAATAAAAATGATTATGAAAGATGGGCATCATTTGGATTAAAAAATTGGAGTTATGAAAAGGTTTTACCTTTTTTCAAGAAAATTGAGACATGGTCAGAAGGGGGTAATGAATTTAGGGGTGGAAATGGCCTACTTCCAATTAACCAATCCAAAAATAAAAATCCATTATTTAGAGCTTTTTTAAATTCCGCTAAAGAAGCTGGATATAAACTAAATGATGATATGAATGGTGAAGATCAGGAAGGATTTGGTATGTATGATGTCACAATTCATAAGGGACAAAGAGCCAGTGCATCAAAATATTATCTAAATCCAGCCAAAAAAAGGGGTAACTTAAAAGTTTTTACCAATTCTTTTGTAGAAAAAATAATTTTTGAGGGAAAAAAAGCAATTGGTATTGAGGTTAAGATAAAAGATAAAGTTGAAAAAATTTATGCAAATAAAGAAATCATACTTAGTGGCGGCTCAATAAACTCCCCACAATTACTGATGATTTCGGGAATAGGACCTGCTGATCATTTAAAAGAAAAAGGTATTGAAGTAGTTCATAATTTAAAAGGAGTTGGTAAAAATCTTCAAGATCATTTGGAAACTTATATACAACAAGAATGTAAAACACCAGACACTCTATATTCTTATATTAATAAAATAAGTATGTTAAAAATAGGTATTCAATGGTTTTTAAATAAGAGTGGACCATGTGCTACTTCTTTTCTTGAAGCAGGAGGGTTTTGTAAATCATCGGAAGATAAGAAGCGTCCTAATATACAGTTTCATTTTTTTCCTGCTTTTGTAATTGATCATGGAAATGAGGATCCTGACAGACACGGTTATCAACTTCATGCAAGTTTAAACCAACCAAAAAGTAGAGGTACTATAACTCTCAAGAGTTCTAACCCGTATGATTATCCTAAAATTCAATTTAATTATCTAGAAAATGAATATGACTTATATGAAACAGTTAAATGCGTAAAAGTTGCGAGAAAAATATTAAGTCAAAATGCGATGAAACCTTATGCTGGTATAGAAATTGGACCTGGAGAAAATGCAAAAAGTAATAATGAAATTGTAGAATATATAAAATCTAAAGCTGAAACTGCTTATCATCCCTCATGTACTTTAAAAATGGGTTTAGATGATATGTCAGTTGTTGATGAAAAATTAAAAATTTACGGATTAGAAAATATTAGGGTTGCAGACGCGTCGGTAATGCCTGAGATAACGAGTGGTAATCTTAATGCGCCTACTCTGATGATTGGAGAAAGAGCTTCTGATTTTATTCTCAACTCATGAACAGAACAGAGAATAACACCAAAGGTATAATTTTTATATTACTAGGAATGGCAACATTTTCAATTCAAGATGCCTTAATAAAATTTATATATAATGATGCTGCCTTGTACGAACTTTACTTTGGAAGAACTCTGGCAGCCATTATGTTATTAGTTGGTTATCTTAAATTTTCAAAAAAAAAAATTGATCTTAAAACCCACTACCCTTTACTAACAACTATTAGAGTTGTCTGTTTCTTTTTTGGATTTAGTTTTTTTTATATTTCATTAACATATATGACACTTGCAACAGCAAATGCATTATTTTTTTGTTGTCCATTTTTTGTTTCAATTCTTGCAATAATTTTTTTAAAAGAAAAAATTGGTATTAGAAGGTGGTCTGCAATTATTACAGGATTTATTGGAGTTTATATTGTTTTAAATCCTGACTTTAGTAATTTCAATTATTTGGAATTAGCACCTATTGCTTGTGCACTTTGTTATGCAATATCAATGACTATTACAAAAATAACATCTGATAAAGATAATGTTTATACTCAAATGCTACACTTATACATTGGAGCAATCATAATAAGTATATTGTTTTTTGTTTTTACAGGAAATGGTCAATTTAATAATTTTGATAATCCTACTTTTCAATTTATTTTTAGGGAATGGTTCACTAACCCTTCTTATGCTTGGCCATTTATCATAAGTATGGGTTTGATAAGTGTCTTAGCATTTTATTTTATTTTAAATGCTTATAGCATAGCTTCTCCTTCAGTAGTATCTCTCTTTGAATATTCTTTAATAATTTGGGCAATATTAATTGGATATATATTGTTTGATAATATTCCATCTATTAGAACATTGTTGGGCTCAACAATAATTATTGGTGCAGGAATTTATATTTATTTAAGAGAAAAAATTAAAGAACAACTTATTGTTAGTGATAATCCAATTAGATAACTAAAATAAAATTTTTGTTAAGAATTTGAAGGCTCTGTTTCGTCAGAGTTTTCCTGTACTACTTGATCTTCTGACTCCACAACTTCGTCTAAAGAAATATCTCCTTCTTCATCAATGCTCTCTTCGCTCTTAGAAGTATCTATATCTGGATTAGCTGTTTGAGATAATTCCGCTAAGTCTTCTTTAGAAACTTGAATTTTTTCAGGTGCCTTTCTAGCTCTTTTGGATGGAAGAATTGGTGTTCCACTTTTAGAAATCTCTCCTTTGTATAAGTTTTCAAAATCATCACCTAAATCCTCATCATCTTCAGATCCATCATCAACTTGTTCGACATGTTTCCTTAATTTATAGATAGCACTCTCAGTTAAATCTGGAACTTTAACATTCTCTTCAGCTATTTCTCTTAAAGCTATTACAGTATGTTTATCGTCGTCTCTCTCTAATGTTGGTTCAATCCCAGAGTTAAGTTGAGTAGCTCTTTCTTTCGCTACTAAAACAAGTTCATAAGGACTATCTACTTTATCTACACAATCTTCTACTGTTACTCTTGCCATGTGGAGTATGTATAAGGAGACTTTAAAAAAATCAAGGAGTTTTTAAGTATATTGAGGATTCAGCTTGTTTCTGATCAAAAATAATAGAATTAGAGAAAAGGAAATATAAATTACTGATACTAATGCTATTTGCTCTAAAGAAAAGCCTTTATCAATTAGTATTCCAAATAAAGCTGTACCAAAAGCTGTAGAAAAAACCATTAATGCAGTAGTTAAGGCTTTAATTGATCCAATATGTTTTACTCCATAAATCTCAGCCCAAGTCGATGAACCTAATACATTTGCAAACCCATTAGAAACACCTATAAGTCCTAAAAAAACAAATCCAGTTGTAGCACTTTCAAAAAAAATCAAAACTAAAGAAGCAAATAACAAGGGAATATTCATAAAAATTAATAATTTTCTGCTTGTAAATTTATCGATTAAGAACCCTGAAATTAACAAAGTAATTACCGATAAGACTGAATATACCATGAAAGATTGTGCAATAATATAATTTCCCCAATCTTTAGATTCAGTAATAAATGATTGGTATACAAACACTCCAGTAGCAATCCAAGGCATAGCTAACATATTCAAACAAATGATATAGAATCTATAATCTTTTAAGACTTCAGTTCTTTTCCATTGTTTAATATCTCTATCTTTAAAATCATCTTTATTTATTTCCTCTCTAGAATTTAAATTTAGATTTTTGATTAAAATGAAAGAAGTTATTGGTAGGAATATCAAAACTAATAACGAAATCGAAATCCACATGTTTTGCCAAGTAGTAATGGTCAATAAATAAACTATTAAAACTGGTAAAAAGAATTCGGCTGTTGAAAGGCCAAACCAGCATGTGCTTAAAGCTTTACCTCTTGATTTTGTAAAATATCTTGAGATAGTAGTCGTTGCAGTATGAGACATCATTCCTTGACCTGAAAATCGCATAAGAAAGATTGCAAAAAATAAAAATATAATTGATGATATCTTTGAGAAGAGAAAACATGAAAAAGAAAGAAGTAATGTTACAAAAAAAACAAATTTAAAAATGTTTACATCATCAATTTTTTTTCCTACCCAAATCAATAGAAAACTACTAAGTAACGTCGCAGTAGCATAAATTGATCCAAATTGTCCCTGAGTGATAGAAAGCGCATCACGTATGCTAGAATTAAATAGCCCAAGAAAAAAACTCTGTCCAAAACTAGAAAAAAATGTAAATATAAATCCAAATAAAATTACTTTTAAACTTAAACTCTTAAACATATAAAAAATTTATGACTTGTAATGTTGCTTTCATAGGTCTTGGGGTTATGGGCTACCCAATGGCTGGTTATATATCAAAAGGTGGCCACAATGTAACTGTTTTTAATAGAACAAAATCAAAAGCTGAAAAATGGATTGGAGAACACAAGGGAAAAATGGCTGAAACACCTGGAGAGGCTGCAAAGGATGCTGAATATATTTTTACCTGTGTTGGAAATGACAATGACTTAAGAGAGGTAACTTTTGGAGATAACGGTGCATTTAAAACAATAAAAAAAGGCGCTGTTTATATTGATAACACAACTGCTTCTGCAACAATTGCAAAAGAAATATATGCCTATGCAAAAAAAAATGGATTTGGTGCATTAGATGCACCAGTTTCAGGAGGACAAGCTGGTGCAGAAAATGGTGCATTAACAGTTATGATTGGTGGTGATCAATCTGACTTTGATAAAGCAAAAGATAAAATTGATTGTTATAGTAAAAAAATGAAATTACTCGGTGGTCCAGGAAATGGACAGCTTGCTAAAATGGTTAATCAGATTTGTATTGCAGGTTTAGTTCAAGGTTTATCTGAAGCTATTAATTTTGGAATGAAGGCTGGGTTGAATATGGAAGATGTAATTGAGGTTATTTCAAAAGGTGCTGCACAATCTTGGCAAATGGAAAATAGATATAAAACAATGATTGATGACAAATTTGATTTTGGTTTTGCAGTGGATTGGATGAGAAAAGATTTAAAAATTGCGATGGATGAAGCTAAAAATAATGGCTCATTATTACCTGTCACTGAACTTGTTGATAAATATTATGGTGAAGTACAAGGCATGGGTGGTAATCGTTGGGATACTTCAAGCTTAATAAAAAGATTTAGAAAGTAAAGTATGCAGCCAGCATACTATGAAGATTTTGTAGAAATTCAAAATAAGTATTGGTCTATGTTAGATGATGCTGTCACTAACAGAGGTTCACCATTTAGAATCCCAGTTTTCATATGTGCTCAACATGATGAGGTCGATGGTAGAATTGTTGTTTTGCGTAAATCAGATAGAGCAAATAATTTATTACAATTTCATACTGATTTAAGATCTCCAAAGGTGAACATTTTAAAAAAAAATAAGAACGCCTCTCTAGTTTTCTACGATAAAGAAGAAAAGATACAACTAAGAGTTAAAGTAGAATGTGAAGTTAATAATCAAAATTCTACAACTGAAGAATCTTGGAAAAAAACTCAACATATAAGTAGACGTTGTTATTTAACTGATAGTCCCCCAGGAACTGCATCAAAAAAACCAACTTCTGGAATGATATCTAAAATGGAAGATTTTGATTACACAATGGAACAAAGTGAAGATGGTTATAAAAATTTTACTGTAATTAAATGCAAAATAAAATCTATAGAATGGCTATATCTTGCTGCTAAAGGTCATCGAAGAGCTAGGTTTGATTTGGAAACAGACAAGAATGATTGGTTAGTTCCTTAAATTATTTTTCAATAGCAGCTAATTTTTTCTTTAATTTAACTGGTAAATTTGCGAACCACTCTTTCTCTTTGCCAGAATCTGGTAAGACAGCCCCATATTCAATCATTTGAGATGGGGGAAGATCATTAATATAAACCCAAACTTGGGTTTCATCTAATTTGGAATTTTTTACTAATACATGTTTTAAATCTGAAATTAATTTGTCTTTGACCTCTTTTGATCGACCTGCTCTAATTTGACCAAGTAAAAATAAAGATGGCTCTTTAACTTTTTTTCCACCCATAAAATGATTATTTTTTTTTGTTTTATTAAATATTACTTGAGCAAAATAAGTATTCGCACCAGTTACTACATTATGAACTTTAGTAATTCCTTTGGCTAATTTTTTTTGTTGTTTAGAAGAAATATTAAAGTTTGAATTTGTTACTGTGTAAGTTGGCATTTACTTAAAATATAGATTTAGAATATTTTTTCCAATTATCTTGATAGTGTTTTGTGTTTTCAATTATTGCTTTTTTCTCATCTTCAGTGAGCTCTCTCACAACTTTTCCAGGAGAACCAATTACTAATGAGTTATCAGGTATTTCTTTATTTTCCGTAATTAAAGCTTTAGCGCCAATAATACAATTTTTTCCAATCTTTGCGTTGTTAAGTATAACTGCACCAATTCCTATCAAGGTGTTTTCTCCGATTGTACAACCATGAAGCATAACCATGTGGCCTATCGTAACATTTTTTCCGACCTTTAACGGGTATCCAGGGTCTGTGTGTAGAACACATCCATCTTGAACATTAGAGCCTTCGCCTATATGAATATTTTCTACATCACCTCTTAAAGTTGCATTAAACCAGATACTAGAATTTTTTTCTAACGTAACGTCACCTATTATAGTTGCATTAGGTGCTACCCAATTTTCGCCAGAGTTTTTTGGTTTTTTATCTTTTAAATCGTAAAACATAATTTATATATTATTACATTATGCCCATACAAACTCCAATATGTGATTTTGGTCAAAAAGCTCATGACTTTAAGCTTAAATCAACAGAGGGTAAAATTATTTCGTTAGCAGATGTAAAAGGTGAAAAAGGTACATTAATTATGTTTATCTGTAATCACTGTCCATATGTCAAAGCGATAACCAAAGATATAGTTGAAGATTGTAAGAAATTAAAAGATATTGGTATCAATTCAGTAGCTATTTGCGCTAATGATGCGGAAAATTATCCTGAAGATTCATTTGAAAATATGATTGAGTTTTCAAAAAAAAATCAATTTGGTTTCCACTATTTAGTTGATGAAACTCAAGAAATCGCGAAAACTTATGATGCGGTATGCACTCCAGATTTTTTTGGATATAACAGAGATTTAGAGCTTCAATATAGAGGAAGAGTAAGAGAATTAAAAAAATTAATTCCAGTGAGAGATGGAGATAGTGATCTTTTGAAAGCTATGAAACAAATAGCTGAAACTAACAAAGGGCCAGAAAATCAAATTCCTAGTGCAGGATGTGGTATTAAGTGGAAAACTAATTAATGTATCTTATTGTAACAAGGGCATTCCCTCCTGAATTAGGTGGTATGCAAAGTTTGATGTGGGGTTTATCCGGTGAAATGTCAAAAAATTTCATGATTAAAGTTTTTGCAGATTATCATGAAAATCATAAAGATTTTGATGAACAGGCAAGTTTTTCAATTGAAAGAGTTGGAGGAATAAAATTTCTAAGGAAAATAAGAAAAGCTCAATTAATAAATACATTTTTAAAAGAAAATAAGGTTGAGGGCATCATCGCTGATCACTGGAAAAGTTTAGAATTAATTAAAACTGAAAAAAAAAAGTATTGCTTAATTCATGGTAAGGAAATCAACCATCCATCAGGAAGTTCATTAAACAAAAGAGTTACAAAAGTTCTTAATAATGTAGAGAGAGTAATAGCGAATTCTGAGTACACAAAAAATTTAGCAATAAATAATGGTGTAGAACAAGATAAAGTTATAGTTATAAATCCTGGATCTGATCCAGTTAAAGAATTAAATAAAAAATCTCTGGAGAAAGTTGAAAGTTTATTAAAAGTAAAAACGCCAAGACTAATTACTGTTTCTAGATTTGATAAAAGAAAAAACCATGAAAAGATAATTATGGCACTAAGAAATTTAAAACAGTTATACCCTGATATTGTTTATATTTGTATTGGGTATGGCGACGAAGAGGAAAATATAAAAAAATTAGTTGAAGAATTAGATTTAACTTCACAAGTAATGTTCTTTAAAGACATAAGTGCTGATTTAAAAAATGCGTTAGTGGCTAAATCTAATATCTTTGTCATGCCATCTATAATACATAAAACTTCTGTAGAAGGTTTTGGAATAGCTTATATCGAAGCTGCCCAATACGGAATTCCCTCACTTGGAGGAAAAGATGGAGGCGCATCAGATGCTATTGAACACGATAAAACTGGATTAATTTGTGATGGGAATAATCTAGATGACATTTATTCATCATTAAATTCAATGATTGAAAATAAAAAATACATTGAATTTGGAAAAAATGCTAAAGAGTTTGTTTCAAAATTTCAATGGGATAAAATTTTAGAGGAATACAAAAAAATTCTTAATTAAGATCTCTTTTTGAAAACTGTTTTATAAATATGCCATACAACAATTAAAATAGTTGTTGTTAATATACAAAGAGTAAGAGTTCTATCCCATAAAAACTCCCATGACCCATTACTTAATAATAACGATCTTCTTAAATTTTCTTCCATTAAACCACCTAAAACAAAAGCTAGAATAAGTGGTGGCATAGGAAAATCGTAGAGCCTTAAAAAAGTAGCAACAACAGCTATTCCTATCATTAAATAAATGTCAAAATTGTTGAATGACATTACATAAATTCCTGTAATTGAAAAAAATAAGATTAAAGGAATTAAATAATTTTTTGGAACAGCTAAAATTCTAGCTATGTATGGGATTAACGGTAGATTCAATATTAATAAAACTGCCATTCCAATATACATTGACATTATAACTGACCAAAAAATTTCTGGGTTAGTCATGTAAAGTCTTGGACCTGGTTGGATACCAAAACCCAATAAAGCTCCTAACATTACTGCTGTTGTTCCACTTCCAGGTATACCTAAAGTTAACATGGGAACGAATGAACCAGAGCAAGCTGCATTATTGGCTGTCTCTGGTGCTGAGAGACCATTAACACTTCCTTTACCGAATTTTTCTTTTTCATCATCTTTAACTAAATTTCTTTCCATCCCGTAAGCTAAAAAAGAAGCAATGGTTGCTCCTGCACCTGGTAATACACCTATTAAAAATCCAATTAAAGAAGATCTTGGAATTGTTTTATACATTTTGCCTCTTTCTTCTTTATCTATTTTAATTGAACCTAATTCGGTCAGTGAAACTTGTTTTGCAGCAGTTGTTGGATCATTTCTCTTTAAAATTATTGTTAATGCTTCACTCATTGCAAAAGTTGCCATCACCACAAGAACAAAACTTATACCGTCTGTTAAATTCATATTATCAAAAGTAAATCTTGTAATATCTGATAAAGAGTCTTGTCCTACTGAAGCTAACATTAAACCTAAAACTACCATCATCATTGCTTTTAAGAATTGACCTTTTGATGAAAAAGCAGCTATAGCTGTTAATCCTAAAATCATTAACGCAAAATAATCTGGTGATCTAAAAGATAAACTCACTTTTGATAAGCTCGGTGCCATGAATAATAGATAAATTGCAGATAGTGTTCCTCCAGCAAATGAACTCCATGCTGCAATCGCTAAAGCTTTCCCAGCTTTACCTTGTTGTGCCATTGGATATCCATCAAATGAAGTTGCAACAGTTCCAGGAACGCCAGGAGCATTTAACAATATTGAAGATGTCGAACCACCAAATACTGCTCCATAATATACTCCAGCCATAAGTATTAAACCTGTAGCTGGATCAAATCCGTAAGTAATTGGTATCATTAAAGCTATTGCAGTCATTGGTCCTAGACCAGGCAACATTCCAATAATTGTTCCAAAAAAACAACCGATCATTACCATAAAAATATTTTGAAATGTAAGAGCTGTAGCTAAACCAATTAAAATTCCCTCAATCATCCCATTACTCCAATAGATTTTAAAAAAGGGTCTCTTAAATAAATGTCAAGGACACCA
>CABYCN010000007.1 GCA_902517455.1 uncultured Pelagibacteraceae bacterium | reverse complement strand
TCCGATATCATAAAATATAATTTTTTTTGATTTAAATACTTCTGAAAATGCAAATAACCAATTTATCATTCTTGGTTCGTGAATTTTTTCATTACTAATTTTTTCCTCAATCCATTTATCTGGTGAAATAATGAAATTATTTCTATCTTTTAAAAATGTAATATTGAACCCATTGATATTCACAGAATATTGATTCTCTGTAATATTTATGGAATGCTTAATATCTCTAAAATTATAATTTAGCAATTGCTCCCAATTAATATTTTGCATGTTATTCTAACTCAATAGTGCTTGGTGGTTTTGAAGTGACGTCGTAAACTACTCTATTAATACCCCTAATACTATTTACAATTTTATTGGAAATTTCTTGTATAAATGATTTTTTAAATTCATAAAAGTCTGCGGTCATACCATCTTCAGAAGTTATTGCTCTTAGCAAACACAGATATTCATAAGTTCTATTATCACCCATTACTCCAACTGTTTTTACTGGAAGTAATGCTGCGTACGCTTGCCAGATTTTATGATATAGATTGTGTTTCTTTAAAGCCTGAATAAAATAGTAATCGGCTTCTTTTAAAATATTTATTTTTTCTTTAGTAATTATTCCGGGCATCCTTATTGCTAGTCCAGGACCAGGAAAAGGATGTCGAGAAATAATTTCTTTACTCAAATTAAGTTCTAATCCCAATTTTCTTACCTCATCCTTAAATAAAAATTTTAATGGCTCTATTAGTTTAAGTTTCATTTTTTTAGGTAAGCCCCCAACATTATGATGAGATTTTATTTTAGAGGTTTGGCTACCTGTAACTGATTTGCTTTCTATCAAGTCAGGATAAAGTGTACCTTGTGCTAGAAATTTAACGTTTTTAATTTTTTTGGCATACTGTTCAAATATTCTTATAAATAAATTTCCTATAATTTTTCTTTTTTTTTCAGGATCTGAAATATTTGACAATTTTTTGATAAACTCCTTCCCTGCATTTACATATATTAAATTTATCTTTAGCCTCTTTTTAAATGTTTCAACTACTTGCTTTTCCTCGTCTTTTCTTAAGAGACCAGTATTAACAAAAATACAGTACAAATTTTTACCGATTGCTTTATTTAATAATTGTGTGACTACACTACTGTCTACACCACCTGATAAAGCGCATATTACTTTGTTACTACCCACCAAAGTTTTAACCTCTTTAATTAATTTAATTTTTTGATCTTTGGAAGACCAATTTTTTCTCATTTTACATATTAAAAAAATAAAATTACTGATTAACTTTTTCCCGTTTTCTGTGTGAGTCACCTCTGGATGAAATTGAACCCCATAATAATTCTTTAGTTTATTTTCAACTATAGCAAATTTTGAATTTTGGCTTGAAGCAATTGTTTTGAAATTTTTAGGTAATTTTGAAACTTGATCTGCATGACTCATCCAAACTTTAATTGATTTTTTTTTCGTAAATAGATCTTTAATTAAAAGACTATTATTTTTTTTTGAAATATTAGCTAAACCAAACTCTCTATGTTTCGACTGTTTTACTTTTCCACCATTTAATTTTGATATTATTTGATGACCAAAACAAATACCTAAAACTGGAACCTCTTTTTGAATTATTTTTTTATCAAAGGAATATTTATTAATTTGATATACGTTAAGTGGACCACCAGATAATATAATACCTTTGACTGTAATGTTGATATCTTTACTCTTTATTTTTTTATGACTTATAATCTCTGAAAATATTCCTAATTCTCTTATTCTTCTAGCTATTAATTGCGTAAACTGTGAACCAAAATCAACAATTAAGATTTTATTCAAATTTTTATCAAGACTCATTTTTTGGTTCTAAGTTTGCTAAAGACTCTAAAATACTTTTGTTTTCATCACATAAGTTTTTGCAAACTTTGGCAAAGTCCTCTGATAAGTTCTTTACTTTTGAATAATTTGATTTTTTTAAGGCTATTTTCATTAACATTAACATTGCTTCTTCATTGCTTGGTTCAATTAATAAAGAAGCCTCTAAATTTTTTTCTTCTTTCCTTTGATTTTTTTCATGATTATAAATTTTTGCTAAATATAAATATGAATTAGAGTCTTTTGGATTGAAAACAATGCTCCTTTCAAACATAAACCTCGCATCGTCAAACTTTTCCTTACTATAAAATTCTAATCCTTTATTAAAAAAATTTTCATTACTTAAAGAAAAATTAAAAATGTTAATTAAAAAATATAAAAAAACTGTTATTTTAAAAATTTTTTTCATTAATATTTATTATTACTTTTAACTATATCGACATTATGAACCATACTTTCATAAAAACCAGCTTTTGTTATTTTAACAAACTGTGGTTTATCTCTTAAATACTTAATTTGTCTTGATCCTAGATAACCCATAGATGATCTTAATCCACCAATTAGTTTAAAAATTATATTATCAACTTTACCTTTATATTTTGCAAATCCTTCTACTCCTTCTGGAACATATTTTGATATATCTTTTTGTTTTGATTGAAAGTATCTATCAGCAGATCCTTTATTCATAGCACCAACTGAGCCCATACCTCTAAAATTTTTAAATAGTTTACCATTTCTCTTTATCAGTTTTCCTGGCGCTTCATCTGTACCTGCAAATAATGAGCCGATCATGACTGCATCTGCTCCAGCAGCGAATGCTTTTGCTAAATCACCTGAATACTTTATTCCACCATCAGAAATAATTTTTACATTTTTATTTTTTATTCCATTTCTAACTTCTAATATTGCACTCAGTTGAGGGACACCAATACCAGCAACTAACCTTGTCGTACATATTGATCCAGGTCCAATCCCAACTTTTATGACATCAACACCAAGCTTTAATAAAAATTTTGCTGCAGAAGGTGTAGCAATATTTCCGGCACAAAGGGCAGTTTTTTTATCTTTTGTTTTTTTTATAAACTTTATTATCTCAGAGACTTTTTTAGTATGTCCATGCGCAGTATCCACAACAATCATATCAATTTTTTCTTTAAGTATTGCCTCTGCTCTTTTAAATTCACTTGGTCCTGCACCAACAGCTGCACCTACTAAATATTTTTGTTTTTTTACTTTTTTTATTTCAAGAATTTGTTTTCTTATATCTAAATTTCTATGAATAATTCCAATTCCGCCTGCTCTTGCTATCGCGATAGCCATTTTACTTTCGGTAACAGTATCCATAGCAGAAGATAATAGAGGAATATTTAGTTTTAAATAATTTGTGAGTTTAATACTAGTATCAACTTCTGAGGGTAAAATCTCAGAATACTTGGGCACAAGTGTAACATCATCAAAGGTAAGAGCTTCTTTTATAGGAACCATAATCATTTATATACGATTCCTTTAAAATTTAAAGAAACTATCTAAGGTTTTTACAAATTATAAAACTTTCTTTAGAAACTTTTCTACTAGATTTAGGTTTAAAAACCTTAACTTCTTTAAAAATTTTTTTTCCCAGTGCGACAATTTCATTAAAGGTACTACCCATAAATATTTTGGAGATAAAAAAACCCTTTTCTGAAATCACGTCTTTTGAAAAAATCATCGCTTCTTTACATAACTCACCAGTTTGAATTGAGTCAATATTTTTTATCCCAGTTGTGTTTACAGCCATATCAGACATGACTATATCAGGTTTTTTTTTAAGATAATCTTTTATCTGGTTTTGGGTATCGATTGAGGTAAAGTCACCCTGAATTTGCACGGCATTTTTTATATTTTTCATTTCTTTTAAATCTACAGAGATTATCTTTACGCTCTTAACTACTTTTGCAACATACTGTGACCAACTCCCAGGAGCAGCACCAATATCTACAACTGACACCCCACCTTTAAATATTTTAAATTTTTCATCTATCTCTTTTAGTTTGTAGGCCGACCTAGCTCTATAACCATCAACCTTTGATTGACGCACATAAGTATCACGTCTTTGTTTGTTTATCCAATTTTTTGAAATCTTATTTTTTTTCAATTAAATATTATATCTTAAACTTTTAAGTATTTTGTTTTTATCTAAAGTTTCTAATTCAATTTTAATACTTTTATCTATTCGCATATCTTTACCATCTTTCCAAATACCTGCTGCAAGATGCATTATGCCAATTTTATAATTTGGTAAGTATGGTTCAACAAATGTACTTTGTTTCTGATCATATTTTGGGAGTAAATTACTTGTGATCCAATTACAATTTAAGGGAAGAAACTCTGTCTCCAAATTATCAATATAAACAGACATGTTAATAGCTAAACCTTCAGATCCAAAAATATTACCTGCTTTTAAAGTTTTCAATAAATTATTTTGCCAAATATTCCATCCTTTAGAATCTTTTTCTAAAGAAAAAACTCCAATATTAATATGCGGTGCGAAAGCTAATTTCCTCGCATCAGAATAATTAATTTTGGATTTTATAGCATGTTTAAAATTTTGAGATTTTATTAATGCCAGTTTTCCAAAAAGCCAATTTACTTTTGAAGTAATTTTATATCCTGGACCGATTGTTTGAGTAATTCCAAGCTTTCCATTATCACAAGCCTTAAAATATAACTCTACACAATTCCAATCATTTACCCATGCATCACAATCAATCCATAAATATTTTCCATAGTTAGGAAAGTATCTGGGTAAAAATGCTCTTGAAACCTGGCTTTTCAGCCACTCTTTACCTTTAACTTTATGGTTCGGAACTTCAATATCCCACTCTGCATTTTTAATTTCATCTACTTTTTTCAATAAACTATCTTTCTGATCATTTGTTAATCCTGCATCCAAAATACAGATTGCAACATTTTCGCTCTCTTTAAATTTTTTAATTGAGTCTATTAGTTCATTCAGTAAAGGAAAATAATTAGCATCTGCTAATGAAACAATTGCATTTTTTTTCATCAAAGTTCGTCTTCAAGTTCATCATCATCCTGAATTTTGTCATTTTGATGTCGTTTTTTAATCTTTTGAAAATGAAAAAAACTGATGGGTAATAAAAGCAAATATACTAAAGAGCTAATAGCAATAACGTTAAATGTGTAAATCAATAAAAGTCCAAAAAATAAAATTATTCCAAACAGTAAGAAAATTGTTGTTTTTCTTGGTATAACAATTTTTTTAAAAGAATAACTAGGAAATTTACTTATAAGCAAGAATGAAGTTACCACAAAAAAAATTGGGACAATTATACCATAATTTAATTGTACATAATCAAATCCGCTCAGGCTGACAATTAAAGGAGTTAAAACTAAAATACCTCCTGCTGGAGATGGTACGCCCTCAAAAAAATTATCTCGCCACGATGCTTCTTGGTTAGAATTAATATTAAATCTTGCCAATCTTAATGCCACACATATTACATATATTAAACACAACAACCAACCAAATCTCTCTAAAGTATTTAATTTCCAAAAATACATTATAAAAGCTGGAGCGACTCCAAAACTTATCATATCAGTAAGTGAGTCTAACTCTTTACCAACTTTTGATGTTCCTTTTATTAACCTTGCGATTCTTCCGTCTAGTCCATCTATTAAAGCTGCAAAAATTATTGCAATTATTGCAAAATCAAATCTACCATCCAATGCAAATCGTATTGAGGTTAAACCAATGCATACCCCAATTAATGTAAGCATATTAGGTAAAATTATTCTAGCACTTTTTTTATCTGCAACTATTTTCAGGTTATTTTTTTTTGGTTCCATCTTATTTTTTAGCTAAAAGTGTTTCTCCAGAGATAGCTTTCTGGCCAACTTTTACTAAAGGCTCATAATTTTCATAATATACATCTGCTCTACTTCCAAACCTTATAATTCCTATTCTATCACCTTGCTTTAACTCTTGGCCTTTATTTGTCTCACAAACAATTCTACGAGCAACAAGGCCAGCAATCTGAACTAAAATAACATCATTATTTTGAGTGTCTTTAATCTTATAATAATTTCTTTCATTATCTTCACTTGCTTTATCAAGTGATGCATTAAAAAATTTACCTGGCTTATATAAAATTTCTTCTACCTTACCCCTACATGGAGTTCTATTTACATGACAGTCAAAAATATTCATAAAAATACTTATTTTTTTAAATCTCTTACTTTCTAAACCAAGTTCTTTTGGGCCATCTACTTCATCAATTTTAATAATTTCGCCATCAGCAGGACTTATAAGATAATTGTCATCTTCAATTATAACTCTGTCAGGATCTCTAAAAAAATAATAAACCCAAATAGTTAAAACTAAACCAACTAGACCTAGAAAATCACTAAAACTATAAAATATTATTGTTATTATTCCAGCTATAATTAAAAATTTGTATCCTTCAGCGTGAATTTTTGGAAATATCTTGCTAAACATATTCTTCTATTTGATAATTTGACATTAATATGTATATAAAATCGCGAAATTCAATTATTAAGATAAAATTTAAGTGAGCAAAATTACAGTAAAAAACCCAATTGTAGAGTTAGACGGTGATGAAATGACCCGAATAATTTGGGAATTTATTAAAAATAAATTAATTCTTCCATATATTGATCTTGGTATCGAGTATTACGATTTAGGTATGAAAAGTAGAGATAATACAGATGATCAAATTACAATAGACTCAGCTAATGCAATTAAAAAAATTGGTGTTGGTATTAAATGCGCTACAATTACGCCAGATGAAGCCAGAGTCCAGGAATTTGACCTAAAAAAAATGTGGAGGTCTCCAAACGGCACGATAAGAAATATTATTGGCGGTACTGTTTTTAGAGAGCCAATAATTTGTTCAAATATACCAAAATTAGTTCCATCATGGACAGATCCTGTTGTGATTGGAAGACATGCTTTTGGTGATCAATACCGCGCTACAGACTTTAAAGTTCCTGGTAAAGGTAAGATGGAAGTTAAATGGACTTCAGAAGATGGTAAAGATGAAATCAAGTATGAAGTTTTTAATTTTACTGGACCTGGAGTTGCTCTTTCAATGTACAATTTAGACAAATCAATTGAGGATTTTGCTAGATCTTGTTTTAGTTACGGTCTTATAAAAAAATGGCCAGTCTATATGTCCACTAAAAATACTATTTTGAAGAAATACGATGGAAGATTTAAAGATATATTTCAAGAAGTTTTTGATAAAGAGTACAAAAAAGATTTTGAAAAACATAAATTGACATATGAGCATAGATTAATTGATGACATGGTAGCATGTGCAATGAAGTGGAGTGGAAAATATATATGGGCGTGTAAGAATTATGATGGCGATGTTCAATCAGATACAATGGCTCAAGGATATGGATCGTTAGGATTAATGACTAGTACACTTCTAACTCCAGATGGAAAAATTATGGAAGCTGAAGCAGCTCATGGTACAGTAACTAGACACTATCGAATGCACCAGCAAGGTAAAGAGACATCAACTAACCCGATAGCATCAATTTTCGCTTGGACTAGAGGATTAGCACATAGAGGTAAGCTTGATGGAAATGAAGAACTTATAAAATTTGCTAAAACAATAGAGGAAGTTTGTATTAGCTGTGTTGAGAGTGGATCAATGACAAAAGACTTAGCAATATTAGTTGGTCCATCTAGTAAATACCTTACGACTAATCAATTTTTAGACGTAATAGATAGTAATTTAAAAAAGAAATTAAATTAAAGCCTTTATTTTTTCAAAAGCTTCATCGATTTTATTTTGGTCTTGACCTCCAGCTTGAGCAAAATCTTTTCTTCCACCCCCACCTTTTCCACCAATTATCTCTGATCCTAATTTAGCAAATTGAACTGCATCATATTTGTTAATTAATTTTTCTGTTATACCAACTGCAAGACCAACTTTGTTATCACTACTTGCAAAAACAACAATAATCCCTTCTCCTAACTCTTTTTTTCCACTATCAACTAATTTTCTTAAATCTTTAGGTGGTAAATCTTGAACCTTTTGAAATCTAACTTTCACACCATTTATTTTTTTATCAATAATAATGTTTTTGGTTTTATCTTGGAGCACAGAACTAACACTTAATTGTTCAAGTTGTTTTGTGAGATTTTTAATAAGATCTTTAAGATCTTTATTATCAATTTTTGGCTTTCCATCTAATTTTATTATTTGAGATGACAATTCCTTAATACTTTCTTCATCTTTTTGAGTTGATAAATTTGATAATTTCTCTTTATTTTTAATATAATCCTCTAATTGCTTATCTCTTAATGCTTCAACTCTTCTTACACCTGCAGCGATAGAGGCCTGACTAATTGTTCTAAATTTACCAATATTTCCTGTATTTTGGACATGTGTTCCACCACACAATTCTGTTGAAAAATATGTTTCTTTATCTTTACCCATGGAAACTACCCTTACTTCTTCTCCATATTTTTCCCCAAAGAATGCTAAAGCACCTTTATCAATTGCAGCTTTTGGAGTCATAATTCTAGTTGTAACCTCAGTATTTGCCTCAACATATTCGTTAACAAGTTTATCAATTTTCTCTAACTCTTCACCAGTAATAGGTTTCATATGACTAAAATCAAATCTAAGTCTATCAGGTGCAACTAACGAACCCTTTTGCATAACATGTTTTCCTAAAGTTCTTCTAAGAGACTCATGAAGTAAATGTGTTGCTGAATGGTAAGCTTTAAGATTATCTCTTCTTTCGACATCAATTTTCATTTCTACTACATCTTTAATTTTTATTTCACCATTTTTTACTGATCCATAATGCACAAATAAATCTCCAAGTTTTTTTTGTGTATCTTCAACTACAAATACAGAATTTCCAGAAACTATTGTGCCTTGATCTCCAAGCTGACCCCCTGACTCTCCATAAAATGGTGTTTGATTTGTTATAATTAAACCTTTCTCATTGGTTGATAATTTTTTTACTTCTTTGTTATCTTTTAAAATATTTAATATTACTCCCTCAGATTGATTAGATTTGTAACCTAAAAATTCTGTTGGTCCTATATTATCTTTTATTGAAAACCAAATAGCTTCCTCAGAGCTATCACCTGAACCTTTCCAGTTTTTCTTCGCTAACTCTTTACTTTTTTTCATCAGATCATTAAATTTCTTGTGATCCACTTTTAAAGATTTATTTTTTAAAATATCCTCAGTTAGATCTAGAGGAAAACCAAAAGTATCGTATAATTTAAATGCTACTTCACCTGGTAAAACTTTATCTATTTTGGAAATTTCGTCATTCAAGATTTTTATTCCTCTGTCAAGTAAGACCAAAAATTTTTCCTCTTCCATTTTAAGAGTTTCTTTTATTAAAGTGTCGGACCTTTTTAGTTCAGGATAATTTCCCGACATTTCATTTTTGAGTGAGTCAAATATTTTATAAAAAATAGGTTCTTTAGATCCCAATAAATGTGAGTGCCTCATTCCTCTTCTCATTATTCTTCTGAGTACATACCCACGCCCTTCATTTGATGGTAACACACCTTCTGCTAAAAGAAATGAGCTTGCTCTTAAATGGTCAGCTATAACTCTAAAACTTGAAATATTATTTTCTATTTGATTAACTTTCGCCACATCTGAAATAGAACTAATTAATTTTTTAAAATGATCGGTTTGATAATTATCATGTGTTCCTTGTAATAATGCTGCAGTTCTCTCTAAACCCATTCCTGTATCAACAGATGGTTTTGGAAGGTCTATTCTTTTATCTTTTGTTAATTGCTCGTATTGCATAAAAACCAAATTCCAAATCTCAATAAACCTGTCTCCATCTTCATCTTTTGTACCTGGTAAACCTCCTTTTAAATGGTCTCCATGATCATAAAAAATTTCCGAGCAAGGCCCGCAAGGACCTGTTTCTCCCATTGACCAAAAATTATCAGATGTAGAAATTCTTAATATTCTGTCATCTCCAAATCCTGCAATTTTCCTCCATAAATTAAATGCTTCGTCGTCATCATGAAAAACTGTTACATAAAGTCTATTTTTGTCTATCCCAAAATCTTTTGTAATTAAATCCCATGCATAATGGATTGCTTTCTCTTTAAAATAATCACCGAATGAAAAATTTCCAAGCATCTCAAAAAAAGTGTGATGCCTCGGTGTATAACCAACATTTTCTAAATCATTATGTTTACCGCCTGCTCTTACACATTTTTGTGAGGTAGTAGCTCTTTGATAATCCCTTTTCTCTAAACCTGTAAATACATTTTTAAATTGAACCATGCCGGAATTGGCAAACATCAACGTTGGATCATTGTTCGGTACTAAATTGCTAGACTCAACAATTTTATGATCATTCTTTTCAAAGTATTTTAAAAATGTTTTTCTTATCTGATTTAACGATTTTTGAGCCATATTTTTAAAATACAGCTTTTTTGATCTATGTCTAGATAGTGATAAAGGGGTAAAGGCGCTTAATATAAGCGCCTTTATAATTTAAAGATGACCTTTAATTCTAGTTCTTTTTAGGAGGAGTAGCTTCTTTTTCAGCTTCTTCTTTTTCAGCTACTTTCTTCTCTTTTTCAATTTTTTCAGGACTTAATGGATTTCCTTCAATCTTTTTAGAAATCACACCAGCTTTTTCCCTAATTGCCATTTCAATTTCCGCAGCAACTTGTGGGTTTTGAGCTAAATAGACTTTGGCATTTTCTCTTCCTTGTCCAATTTTCTCACCCTTATAAGCATACCAAGCACCTGATTTTTCAATAATATCGGCTTTAGCTCCTAGGTCTACCAGCTCACCCATTTTGCTAATTCCTTTTCCATACATTAAATCGAATTCAACAACTTTAAATGGTGGAGCAACTTTATTTTTAACAACTTTCACTCTTGTAGAGTTACCAATAATTTCATCTTTATCTTTGATGGCACCAATTCTTCTAATGTCCATTCTTACAGATGAATAAAACTTAAGTGCATTTCCGCCTGATGTAGTTTCAGGACTTCCAAACATAACTCCAATTTTCATTCTAATTTGATTAATAAAAATCATCATTGTGTTTGTATTTGAAATTGAACCAGTTAACTTTCTTAAAGCCTGACTCATTAATCTTGATTGAAGACCAACATGATGGTCACCCATCTCGCCTTCAATTTCAGCTTTGGGAGTTAATGCAGCAACTGAGTCAATGACGATCACTGAAATAGAGCCTGATTTTACTAGCGTATCTGCTATTTCTAAGGCTTGCTCGCCTGCATCTGGTTGCGAAATTAAAAGTTCTTCAGTATTCACACCTAATTTTTTTGCATAAACCGGATCTAAAGCATGTTCTGCATCAACAAAAGCACAAATACCACCAGCCTTTTGAGCTTCAGCAACAACTTGCAATGCTAATGTTGTTTTTCCAGAAGACTCTGGACCATAAACTTCTACAATTCTTCCTTTAGGCAATCCACCTATTCCTAAAGCTAAGTCTAAGCTTAAAGATCCTGTAGATATCGACTCGATATCCATAGCTCTTTTTTCACCTAACTTCATAACTGAACCTTTTCCGAAGTTGTCAGTTATTTGGTTGATCGCAGCATCTAATGCTTTATTCTTTTCTTTAACATCCATTTCTTGATCTTTGGTAGATTTAACTACCTTTAAATTATTTTTTGTCATTTAAGCCTCTTTTTTTTTAATTATTAACACTCGAATCATAAATTTATTATGTACTACTTTTGTTCTCATTTGCAAGATTAAATTTAATATGGCCTAAAAACCCCAATATTACAGGATTTTTAAGTAGGCACTGTTCAATAATCCAATAGATTTAAGAAGATTAAACTGTGAGAGAACATAGTTTCTTTCTGAGTCTGCTAATGAAATCTGAGCATTTAACAATAACGAGTTAGACTGAATAACCTCTAAAGTAGTTCTATCAGAACCACTATTGTATTCAGCTACAATTCCCTCATTTGCAATCTCAGCAGCATTCACTTGAGCTCTTACTGAACTAAGTAGACTTTTATTTGATTGATAATTTGACCAAGCGCTTGCAACATCTGTTTGATTTTTTTTAGTCATATTACTTAGGAGAAGATTTTTTTGTGTCTCCAAACTTTTGTTTTTATTTAAATTTGCATAATTCTTACCACCTGAAAAAAATGGCCATGTGACAGTTGCCTTTAAAGTATCTTGTTCCTTTTCATCGAAAGTAGAACTTAAATCATCTGTTTTTGTTCTATCAAAAGATAGTGTTGCTGTTGGAGCTAAATCAGATCTTGCACTGGTTGTATCTTTTTTTGATTGCTCATACTCAAGTTGAGCTATTATTAAATCTGGGTTACTTTTTTTTGATATTTCTATTGCAGATTTAAGTTCGCTAGGTAAATTAACTTTTATTATTGACGATTTATCTAGTGCCTCTGCATCATTAATAGTGCCAATCACATTTTCATAATTTAGCTTACTAGTTAGAAAATCGTTTTCAGCTTGGATCAATTTTGCTTGTGCACCTGCTAAAGAAGACTCTGACTGAGCAACATCTGATAAAGATATATTACCTCTTTCAAGTCTAATTCTATCTGTTTCAAGTTGACGATCTAGTAAATCAACATTCGATTTATTAATCTTAAGTTTTTCGTTAGCTGAGATTAAACCCGTATAAGCTTCAATTGATTTATATAGTATTTCTTGCTCTTTTTTTAAAAGCTTTACTTTAGCTAGTTCAATACCAATTTTACTTTTACTTAACTCTGCACCTCTTCCAAAATCGACTAATGTCTGTGTAATGGTTAGTGATTGAACTGTTGGGTCTACATCTGAAATTGTTGCATTGGTCCCATTTTGATTAGTTAATTTATTAGTATCTTCTGAACTTTTACTGCCACTTAAGGTGACAGAAGGTAAATATGAACTTGTTGAAATTTTTAATTCTTGCTCAGAAATATTTAAACTTTCTCTTTCCGCATTTAACTCATTATTGTCATTATAAGCTTTTTTTAATGCTGCTGAAAAAGTTTCTGCATTAGCATTGTTAAGATAAAATAAAAAACTTGTAATTATAATTAAAATTTTAATCATTTTGTTTTTTATATACAGCAGATTTAATTTGATGGTTACTATTTAAATTAAATATTATTGATGCATACTTAGGCATATTTCTAAACATATGTTGGGTTATTCTTTGATAAGTTTGCATAAAATTTAATACATCTCCCCTACTCATTATTTTCGATTTCGCTTTACTTTTTACCCAAAGTTTCCTCTCTTGTTTTAATCTCCATTTTTGTAATAAACTAAAATTTTTTGCCTTAAGGTAAATTAAACAATTTAACTGTGTATATAAGTTTTTGTACTTTAATTTTAGCTGATGGTTAACATATTTTCTCCAAATTTTTTTTTGGTCTTTTAGTCTTTCCAATGAATTTATTGCTTTATTTAAAGTATTATTTTTCTCAGATTTTGCACCAACACACCAACCCTCAAAAATAATTACATCTGGCCTTTTTTTTAAATCATACCAGTATTTTTTGTTATATCTATCATCAATAGCTTTATTAAAAGTTGGTAGCTTTAATCTTTTAAATTTCTTACTCTTTGACTGTCTAAAGAAATTCAACATCATGTTAATATCATGAGTTCCAGGAACTCCCCTTGTTAATAGCATAGGATGTACTTTTTTTGATAAACTAATTCGTTCTTTTCTTGTTTTATAAAAATCATCTATTGAAATCCTAAATACATTTAATTTAAAATATTCAGTTAAAATAATTCTTATTAATGAACTAATTGTAGTTTTGCCAGTTCCTTGGCCTCCTGCTAAACCTACAAAATACGGTCTTTTATTTTCAGCTTTTTTATTGATCCAAAAGCAAAGTGGGATTAAAAAAGATTTAATCATTCTTTCTTTATTTTTAAATTTATCTGCTTTTGTTTCTTGAGATTTAATGAACTTCAAGCAATCTTTTTTTACCTTACCAAAACATAAACTATATTGCTGCATGAAAATTATTTTTTATCTAAAGGATGATTTTGACCATCATTCACAGGAACTTCGTTTAATTCAAATGTATTTATTTCATCAATACATCCAACATTGAAACCTGTCATCGCTGGATTAATCCTTGGATTATGATGAGTATAAATTCCACAATCAGAGCAAAAATAATGTTTAGCAACTTTTGAATGAAACTGGTAAAGACTTAATTTATCCTTTCCTTTTACGATTTTAAAATCTTCATTTTTAACCATCGACATAATTGCACCTTTTCTTTTACAAATAGAACAATTACATTTAATCACTTTAGCTAAATCCCCATCTAAATTAATTTCGGCTTCAATAGCCCCACAATGACATATTAATTTTTTCATTTTTATTTTCTATCCTTTATATGATTTTGTCCGTCATTTACAAAGGTCTTTAATTTAAATAATTTATTTGGCTTTATTTCGTCGATGCATCCCACATTAACTCCAAAAGAATTTGGATCACTTCTCCTTTGATTATGAGTGTGAATACCACAGTTTGAGCAAAAATGATGCTTAGCCACCCTGGTATTAAATTGATAAGTCTTAATTTTATCTTCTCCCTTTATGACTTTTAAATCATCTTTATTAATTGTTGCAACCATTGTTCCTTTTCTTTTACACATAGAGCAATTACATCTCATTAATTCATTTATTTCTTTTTTTAAATTAATCTGAATTTCAATCTCTCCACAGTGGCAAGTAAGTTTTTTCATATCAGCGCAATTGTTAAACTATCTCTGGTTAAAGTTATCCACAAGCATACAAAATATAGTTTTGATGTTCACGTTTTGATTCATTTTTGATTCAATTATGGACTCAAAATACAACCTATTGACTACATTGTATAAGTGCGCTACAAATAAGAACAAAACAAGAACATGAAGCTCACTATTCCTTACTATTTGCATAAAGCAGGTGCTGGTTTCCCATCCCCTGCTACTGATTATATTGAGGAAGATATCGATCTTAACATGCATTTAATTAAAAATGTTCCGGCCACTTTCATCATCCGAGTGCAAGGAAAATCGATGGTCGATGTTGGGATTAATGATGGAGACTTATTAGTTGTCGATAAAAGTTTAAAACCAAAAAATTTTTCAACAGTTATTGCAAATGTTCATGACGAACTCGTAGTTAAAACTTTAGTTCAAGAAAGAGATAAAAAATTTCTAACCTCTGGTTCTAAAGAGTTTTCTAATAGAATTTTAATTAATGAAGAACAAGATATTTTTATCTGGGGAGTTGTGACTTATGTCATCCATTCAACGTACTAAAAAACTAGCTTTAGTTGATTGTAATTCTTTCTATGTTTCTTGTGAAAGGTTGTTTAATCCAAGAATAAGAAAAAAACCTGTCGTCGTTTTATCTAATAACGATGGTTGTATTATCTCGAGATCTAATGAAGCAAAAGCTTTAGGAATTAAAATGGGTGAGCCTTATTTTAAAGCTAAAGATATTATTGTGAAGAATAAAGTTGAGGTATTTTCCTCAAATTATTCTTTATATGGAGATTTATCTAGAAGAGTAATGAGAACACTCAAAAGGTTTAATTCAGAAATAGAAGTTTATTCAATTGATGAAGCATTTTTAGACTTGTCGAATTTTTCTGATAGTGAAGTAGAGAAAGTTGGTAGAGAAATCAGAGATACTGTTTTACAATGGACTGGTATTCCAACTAGTATTGGAATTGCTAAAACTAAGACTTTAAGTAAAGTTGCAAATCATATTGCAAAGAAAAAACAATCAGGGGTAACAAGCTTAATTGGAATAGAAAATTTAGACCCTATTTTAGAAAAAGTTGAAATTAATGACGTTTGGGGTGTCGGTAAACAGCTTACAAAGTTTTATCAAAAGAACGGGATTTATAATGCAAAGCAACTTAAAAATAAGTCTAATACGTGGATTAAAAAATGTTCTAATGTTTTAAGTTCACGAACTGCAATGGAACTCAGAGGAATTCCTTGCATCAGTTTAGAAACTACACAAACAAAAAGAAAAAGCTGTGTTGTCTCAAGATCATTTGGAAAAAGAATTGAAAAATTTCATGAACTAAAAGAGGCAGTTGCAAATTATTGTTTAAACGCATCTGAAAAAATTAGATCAGAGTCTTTAGTTGCAAAAGCTATAACTGTATTTGTTAGAACTAGCCCCTTTCAAAGAAATTATGGATATTATTCAAATGCGAAAACAATCGATTTTCCAATTGCAACAAATAACAGTATTGAAACTGTAAAAACCGCAATTTCTATATTGGAGAAAATTTTTAAAGATGGTTATCAGTATCAAAAAGCAGGTGTTATGCTTACAGGATTACGTAATGACGATTGTAGAAAAAACTTATTCTCATCAGAAAAGGACGAAAAAATAAAAACTTTAATGCGATCAATTGATAACACTAATTATAGATATGGAAGATCAACATTAAGTCTTGCAAGTGCAGGAGTTCAAAAAAAATGGAATATGAGAAGAGAGTATTCCTCTAAAATAGATACGGCAGATTTTTATTGTCTACCAACAATTAGAGCCATCTAAAAAAACTATCAACCAGTGTTTTTCATTGCAGCTGAAATACCAGCTATCGAGGTGAGCAGAGCATCATTTAAATACTGCTTATTTTTAGCGTTTTTATTGACTTTAAGTTTTTTAATTACAACAGGCTGAATTATATTCAATACTTCGGTATATATATTTCTAACAATAATTGGAGATCTAAATGGCTTTCTAATAAGAGCAATCTCTTTGGGTGTTATTTTCTTATTTAGTTTTTTAATAATATCAAATTGATATCTAAGCTTCCTTCCTACTTTTTTAAGACTCTCGTCAGCAAGAAAATCCTCGTAAATTTTTGAAATATCTGGATCAACTTTAGAAATTACCATATCAAGCATATCAAGCATTGCATTAAAAAATGGCCAATTTTTCTCCATATCAAATAAAGTTTTTCTAGATCTTTTATCATAGGCATACCTTAAAGCCTCCGTAGAACCCAACCAAGCTGGGAGCATTAATCTAATTTGAGTCCATGCAAAAACCCATGGGATTGCTCTCAAACTTTTAATATTATCAACATTTTTTCTTTTTGAAGGTCTAGAACCAATTGATAATTTTCCTAAAGCAACATGCGGTGTCACAATTTTAAAATATTTTATAAATTCTGAACTTTGATTAATATTTTTTCTATAAGAACTTTTAGATATGTCTGACATTTTTTCAATCAAGTCTCGCCAATTATTTTTTGGAGATGGTGGCGGATTTAAAGTAGCTTCAGTTACAGCACCAATATAACTACACAAATTATATTTTGCTAAAGGTTCATAACCATATTTTTGCTGAATTACTTCTCCTTGATCGGTAATTCTAATTTTACCATTTACAGAGTTTGGTGGTAAAGATCTTAGAGTTGCTTGTATAGGGCCACCACCTCTACCTGCAGAACCTCCTCGTCCATGAAAGAAAACGACTTCAATGTTAAATTTTTTAGCTAATTTAACTATTTCTTCTTGAGCTTTGTACTGATGCCAACTCGCACACATTTTACCAGCATCCTTACCTGAGTCTGAGTACCCTATCATTACTTCTTGTTTATTTTTAATCAATTTTCTATACCATTTTTGCGAGAATAAAGTCTGCATTATCAATTTTGAGTTTATAAGATCATCTAGGGTTTCAAACAATGGAACTACTCTTAACTTATTTTTTATATTTGCCTCTTTTTGTAAAAAATAAACTGATAATATATCTGATGCAGAAGCTGTCATAGAAATTACATAAGCACCTAGGCACTCAGTTGGTTCATTAGAAAGAGCTTTAAAAGTTGACCAAACTTCAATATTTTCCTCATTTTTAAAATTAAAATTTTTTATAATATTTTTCTTTTTAATAATTAATGATTTTAAAAAATTAATCTTTTCTTTTTCACTAAATTGAAAATAATCTTTTTTGAATTTTAATTTTACTAATTCGTAAATTAATTGGTTATGCCTTGAAGACTCTTGACGTATATCAAGTCTTGCTAGATTAATTCCAAAACATTTAGCCCTCCTCATTAAATCTAATAATTCTCCACTAGCTATATTTTGATTATTATTTTTTTCTAAAGACTCTCTTACTACCCTTAAAGGTTTGAGTATTTCTTCTCTAGAATTTAACAATTTTTCATAATTTAAAGGTTCTTGGCTAACTAAATGTTTTTCGATAGCTCTGTGAGTTATTCTCATTTTGTCTCTTAAAGGTCTCAAAAAAGCTCTATAAGGTTCAAATGATTTTCCAACTTGACGTGTAATTTGCTTTGAACATTTTTTCATAGAATATGACCTAATAATTTTAGTTAAAGATTTTTCATATAATTTAGCCGCTTCCCATCTAGATAATAAAATTACATCTTTAGTGATATTTGACGTTACATTAGGATTTCCATCTCTATCCCCACCCATCCATGAACCAAATTCAATTGGATTAAAATTTTTAGGAAGTCCTTTATTCATATTTTTTATAAAAATTGAATTCAATCGTCTATAAACCTTAGGGATTGTGTCCCATAAACTATCTTCGATCACTGCTAAACCCCATCTAGCTTCATCAAATGGAGACGGTCTTACTCTTTTTAAATCATCGGTATTCCAAACGATTGTTAATTCATCAAAAAGTTTTTTATCTAAAATTCTCAATTTTGAAGGATGATCTTTAAGTAGATCTCTCTGCTCAAGAATTTCCATAATTTTGTGATATTTTTGAATAAGCGTTCTTCTTTTCACTTCAGTTGGATGAGCTGTCAAAACTATTCCTATATTTAAATTTTTTGTAAGATTATATATTTTATTGTTACCAATATTTTTATTCTTAAAGAGTTCTTCAAAAATTTCCTCAATAAATATATTCGTTCTATCAATTTTCTTTTTACTATTTTCATATTCGTTTAGACTTCTTGAGGCATCAATATACTCCGACAAATTCATTAAATTCATAAAATGAGTAAATGCTCTTGTTATCTTAAAGGTATTTTGTGGATCTAAATTCTTAATTGTTTGAATTATTTTTTTGTATGAATATCCTGATTTAATATTTTTTTTATTTGCTTTAGAAAGCTTTCTAACCTTTTCAACTAATCTAAAGAATTTTTCACCTTCTTGATCTTTTATAACCTTTCCTAATATCGTGCCCAAATACCTAACATTCTCTCTTAATAACTTAGTAGGAATTCTCTCATAATAAAGATCTCTTTTTTTCATTTTAGATTTTCTATATTATCTATATTATTTAATGAATTATCAAGTTCATCCATATTCTCTCTTAAAGCAAGTTTAGAAATAAAATAAACCATAATTATTATCATTACTAGTGGTATAGAAGTAACTACTGAGGCATTACTTTTAATTAATAAAATATACAAAACCATAAATAAAGCTGAGCGCATTAAAACCGTCTTTCTAAACACACTTACAATTGATAATGAATGTTTTATTAAATCATTAAATTTCATCTTAGAGGGTCCAAAATATCTTTTACCTCTCACTGATGACACAGAAATAAAATCATTTTCAATTTTTTTTAATGATCCTGAAAAACTATTCCATGTAGCTTTTTCATTAATCATTTTTTCTACTACAGATTTTGGTAAACATGTAAAATTTCCAAATTTAATTGATTTACCAGTAAATATTAATGTAATCAATTTATGTATTCGATAACAAATTTTAAATAGTAAATTTTCAGATCTCTTAATTCTTTCTCCTACAATAGGTTTATTGTTAGATTTATTAATTTGATTTAAAAATTCTTTTATTTCCTCAGGTCTGTCCTCACCGTCTCCATCCATCGGTATGATATAATCAAAATCCTCTTTTTCATAAATGTATTTTAGTCCTGTAGCTATACATCTTGCATGCCCCTGGTTCATTTTCATATTTAAGATTTTAATTGAATGAATATTTTTTAAATCTTTATCCTCATCCAAACGATCGTGATTTGATGAATCATTGACTATTATAATAGAAATTTGAAAATCTGTAGTAATCACTAAATCATTTATTTCATTCATTAATTGAGATAAAGATTGCCAATCATTATAAACAGGTATTAAAATTTTGATTTTCATTAAGTAAATCTTATATTTTTAATATCTTCCCAAACAAACGTCTTCTACACAAATAAATTTTGAAGAATTATTTAATTTAATATTGTTTGTGTATCCTTCCCATTTAGGTCTGGATTTTAAATGATATGAAAGATTTCCAGCTTTCCACTCGTCTCCTGTGACAAACTCAATTTCTTTATCAAAATCTTGATCCCATAAAATTTGAACTTTACGAGCTATATCTCTCCCTGGATAATCAGTCCTTTTATCATCCTTCACGATAGAAATGTAGGAATAAAGAACAGGTGAAAAGAAAAACAAAAACAAAAAAGAATATAGAAATAGCTTAATCTTTTTTAAGTCTATTTGAGATTGCAACAAATATATAAACAAAATTCCAAAAAATAAATAAAAAGGCGTCATCCACATAGTTCTAATTTTTGATCCAGTTATGAGAGAAGTAATTAAAATTAACAAAATAGGTAAAATATTTACAAATAACAAAAAAAGTAATTTTTTATCATTTAAATTAATCTTAAATTTTAATCTTTTTATCAATAAACTAACTAGAAAGAAAAATGGTATCAGTATACCAATTTGTTTAATCAAAAAAATAAGAGGTTGTATCAAGTGATCAACAAAACTAGAACCTTCTAAACCAGTTCTTTTCAAACCATAAGTAATCGTTAAAAATTCATTATTAAAAAGCCAAATGATATGTGGTATTAAAAGTACTATAAAAACTTCTAAAGTAATTAAATACTGAAAATCAAATTTTTTTGTTTTTTTAATGAAAATTAAATAAATAAATAACAAATCAATAGATATCAATAAGTAAATAAATAAGTACTTTGATAAAAATCCGACTGCAGCAAACAAACCAACTAAAAAACAATCAATAAATTTAATTTCTTTAGAGCTGTAAATTTTCCATGAATAATAAACAACCAATGACCAAAAGGGTAATTGACAAACATTAACATTAAATTCTGGTGTGGTAAAATTATAAAAATAAATTGACTCAAGTAACAAAACAGAAATTAAACTTAACTTAATATTTTTCAAAATTTCGTAAGAAAATTTAAAAACAAAATAAAAAGCAATTAAAACAAATATTTGACTTAATAAATAATATACCCAATCTTGTGCACCAAATATTCTATAAAAAACTTCAGAAAAAAAAGCGCTCATAGGAGGATGTTTGTTAAATCCCCATTCTAAATTACTTCCCCAAGCAAGAGCCTCAATAGTATCCAACGGCAAATTATTATTTGTTAGGGATGGAACAAGTGTCCAAATTATTAAATGAGATAAAGCAAAAATGTAAAATATATTATTAATATTTCTGTATTCATTCATTTCTAAATATTTACAATAATTAAGGTTACTTGACACCCCTATTTTGCTGAATATACTCGCTCGAATTCAATTTAAAGATATGCCCAAAGCCAGTAAATTAAAAAAAATTGTTCCTAAAAGTAAAACCAAGACTTTAAATAAAACGAAAACAAAAGTAATTAGTAAGCCAAAATTTGTTGCTAAAGGCCCTATTAAGATTTCTAAGACTTACATACCTAAGGATAAGGAGAAATATATGTGTGAAAAACATAAACTATTTTTTAGAATAAAATTACAAGAATGGAAAAAAGAATTAGTTAAAGCAAATAATGATGCTCTTTATAATGGAAGCATGGACGATAATAGTATTTCAGCTGATATTGTTGATCAAGCAAGTTCATACACTGATAAGAATGTTGAAATGAAAGCAATAAATAGACAGATCAAATTAATTTCAGAGATTGATAAAGCTTTAATAAGAATTAAAGATAATACTTATGGTTATTGTCTTGATACTGCTGAACCAATTGGACTAAAAAGACTTATGGCTAGGCCAGTTGCAAAATACACTATTACGGCACAAGAAAAACATGAAAAAAATGAAAAGGTTCATGCTGATGACTAAAAAAAATAAAAAAAAAAAAGTACATAATCCAATAACCTATAACTTTACAAAAAAATATATTTACTTTTATTATGCTTTTTTTTGGATCCTTTTACTATTATTTGTATTTACTAGATGAATAAAAAATTTTTATTAATCATTATTGTAGTCTTAGCTATAGAGTTTTCAGGTCATGGCATATTTGCTTCTTTATTTAGACTTCTCAGCTCAATAAATTAGAGTTAAGGCTTAGGTGGAATTTCTTCTTGATTGATAAACGCAAAACCTTTTATTACAGCCTCTCTTCTAGAAATTTCATTATACCACCTAGTAAGATTTTTATAGTTTCTCAAACCAATATCATGCCATTCATGACGAGCTATCCAAGGAAAAGTACCAATATCTGAAATATTATAATTATCACCAGATAAAAATTTTGAACTTGATAATCGTTCGTCAAGTTCCTGGTATATCCTTTTGGATATCTTAAAATATCTTTCTTCTCCAAATTTACTTTTGCCAGGATTGTAATGATGAAACTGATGATGTTGACCTAACATAGGACCTACATAACCCATCTGAGCCATTAACCATTGATTAATTTTAGTTCGTTCTTTTTGATTATAAAACATTCCACTTTGCTCTGCTAGGTAAATTAAAATTGCCCCAGATTCAAAAATAACTTCATTATTTTTACGATCTATAATTACTGGAATTTTACTCAATGGACTAATTTTTTTGAAATCTGGTTTAAACTGTTCACCTTTATCGAGATCTATTTTTGTTACTTTATATTCGTATCCAATTTCTTCAAGCATAATACTAATTTTTTTACCATTAGGGGTATTTGCTGAAAAAAGCTCTATCACTCTTTTTTGCCGAGTCTTTTAAGTAATTTTGAGGAAGTTGTAGTAAATTCAAATCTATATTTTTCATTTGGCCTAGCTAGTTTAAAACAAGCTCTTGCTGCTAAAGCACCTTCGTGGAAACCTGATAAAATAAGTTTTAGTTTTCCTGGATAGGAACAAATATCCCCAACAGCATAAATACCTTTTTGGTTTGTCTCAAAATTTTTAGTATCAACAGAAATAGTTTTTTTATCAATATTAAGTCCCCATTCTGCAATTGGGCCAAGTTGCATAATTAGTCCAAAAAATCCTAAAACATAATCTGTCTCTAAATTTTTAGTTTGCCCGTCGTCATGTTTTAAGTCAATACTTTGTATTTGATCAGAGCCACGCACATTGTTTAATTGATATTTTGTAAAAAGATTCATTCTTTCTGAATTTACTAATTCTTTCATTTTATTTACAGTAGATTCTGCGCCTCTAAACTCATCTCTTCTATGCACTAAATTCACTTTAGAATTTTTTGACAACTCAACCGCCCAATCTAATGCACTATCTCCACCACCAAAAATTGTAACGGTTTTGCCCTCAAAAATTTTTTTATCTTTAACAGCATAAAATAAATACTTATTTTCAAATTTTTCACACTCTTTTGGAGAAAACTTTCTAGGTTCAAACGACCCTACTCCGCCAGCGATTATAACATTTGGAGTCAAAAAAATTTTATCATTATTTGTTTTAACAAACCAATTATTGTTATCCCTTTTAACCTCATCAACCCTCTCATTTAAATGAAATTTGATATCAAAAGGTTTTAACTGCTTGATTAAATTATTTGTCAATTCTTCACCTGTGCATTCTGGGACTGCTGGGATATCATAAATTGGTTTATCGGGATAAAGCTCAATACACTGACCACCAACTTTATCTAGATTATCAACCACCTCACAACTAAGTCCAATTAGTTTTAGTTGATGCGCTGTAAATAAACCCGTTGGCCCAGCTCCAATTATTAATGCATCTGTATTAATCATTTAAGTCTGCTTAGACGGTATGTCAACTATCAGTCCATCCAATTTATCTGAGACAGTTAGTTGACAACTAAGTCTACTATTTGGTTTTGGTTCAAATGCCATATCTAACATATCTTCCTCCCCATCCTCTTTTTTTGGAAGTTTATCTAACCAATCTTCTTTGACATAAACATGGCAAGTTGCACAAGCCATACCTCCACCACAATCCGCATCTATTCCAGGAATATCGTTTTGGACTGCTCCTTCCATAACAGTTAAACCATTTTGAACCTCAATTGTGTGACTTTCTTTGTTGTGCGTAATGTAAGTAATTTTTGGCATATGATTTATATAGCCCTAAAAAAAAATAGGGCAAGTATGTAAAAACATACTCGCCCTAAAATTATATTTTAGTAGTTATTATCTGCTTCTTGCACCAGCTCCAGAACTTACTGCAGCAGCCCAAATTACTAGACCGAATGCAATTTTGTTAATGAAGTCAGCTAAATTGTAGACGACGTTTAGTGAGTTAGCGTCTACACCACCAGTTAGGTAACCAAATACGTAACCTAGTGGGTAAATTGCCCAACCTACTGTAACGATCATTCTCATCGCACCAAAAGCAGTAACAAGAGCTTTGTTTCCACTTTTAGAAGCAGCTTTTCCAGCTTCACCTGAGAATATTTCATAAAGAATGTATACCCAACCTGCCATACCAATTACGAAACCAAGTGTAGCGTTGATGTATCCAGCTTCTCCAAGATATCCTCCGATTAACATTACTAGTGAACCAATTAACAATCTCCAGAAAATTCCAGAACTTGCTTTTCTTACAGCTACTAGAATTAAATAAAATTCTATCATCTGTAATGGCACAGTAATTAACCAGTCAATATACCTATATACTGTTGGTGAATCACCTGTACTTACCCATACGTCTCTCATATACATGTAATGGATAAAAGCGATACCAGTTACAAGACCAGCTACTGTTACAGATGTTTTCCATGCAGGATTAACAGTACTTCTCTCCATAAAGAAAAAAGCTGTTGATGCCAACATACCCATTGAAATTACCCAAAAAGATATTCCAACGAAGTCATCTTGAGCTAACATAGCGGTCGCAGCGTTTGCTACTGTTGTAATACCCATCAGGGCTACAACTGTAAGAGCAAACAATTTAAGTTTTTTCATAAAAAACTCCCTCTTTAGTTAGTTTTTACTTAGTTAGTTTATATAAACTAGGCCTAGACTTCTCTAAACCAAAGTTGAGCGTTAAATACCAAATTAAATCACTTTATTGAAGACAAAATTACTATTAATAAGCATTGATTTTACTGACTTTTTAAAATTAAATACAATTTTAAGGTTAAAATTCAAAAAAATGGCAATAACGAATCAAATTTTAAATGTCAGATAAATTCAAGAAAATATACGATGAGTCAATCAATAATCCGGAAAAATTTTGGACCGATGCATCCAATGATATTTTCTGGTTCAAGAAGCCAACAAAAATTTTAAACAAATCAAGTCCTCCTTTTTATAAATGGTTTGAAGATGGAGTAACAAATACTTGTTATAATGCCTTAGATATACATATAGATCGGGGTAACGGAAAAAGAACTGCGCTTATATATGATAGTCCGATTACTGGAGATAAAAGTAATTTTACATATGAAGAATTGAAAGTAAAAGTTTCTATATTTGCTGGAGCATTAAAAGCGCAAGGTGTTATCAAAGGAGATAGGGTAATCATTTATATGCCTATGATACCTGAAGCTGTAATTGCAATGCTTGCTTGTGCAAGAATTGGAGCAATTCACTCAGTAGTATTTGGAGGATTTGCATCAAATGAACTTGCTAGCAGAATTGATGATAGTAAAGCAAAAATATTAGTCACGGCATCTTGTGGTTTTGAACCTGGTAGAACTGTGGAATATAAACCATTAGTTGATGAAGCTGTTAAGCTTGCAAAGCACAAAATTGATAAAATGATTTTGTTTCAAAGAAAGGGTCATGAAGTAAAGCTCAATCCCTCAAAAGAAGTTAGCTGGGAGGAAGTTGTCTCAAATGCAAAGGAAATTGATTGTGTAGAAATGAATTCAAATGAGTTTGCATATATTCTTTATACCTCGGGAACGACTGGAACTCCTAAAGGTATAGTTAGAGATATCGGAGGTCATATAGTTGCTTTAAAATGGACTATGAAAAATATATATAACATAGATGAGGGAGATATTTGGTGGTCAGCAAGTGACATAGGCTGGATCGTAGGACACTCTTATATTGTGTATGCACCATTATTCAAAGGATGCACAACGGTATTGTTTGAGGGTAAACCTGTAGGCACTCCAGATGCAGGAGCGTTTTGGAAGATTATTTCTGATTACAAAGTAAAATCTCTTTTCACTGCACCAACTGCTTTTAGAGCGATAAAAAAAGAGGATCCAGATGGTAAATTTTTTTCAAAATATAATCTCTCAAAATTTGAGAGTCTTTTTCTAGCAGGTGAAAGAGCTGATCCTGATACAATCAAATGGGCAGAAAATTTATTGAAAGTTCCAGTAATAGACCATTGGTGGCAAACAGAAACTAGTTGGGCTATAAGCTCTAACTGTACTGGAATTGAGATGATGAAAACAAAGTATGGGTCTGCGTGTAAAGCAGTTCCAGGTTATGATGTAAAAATTATTAAATCCGATCATAGTTTAGCTAAACCAAATGAAATGGGCGACATAGTTGTTAAACTACCCTTGCCTCCCGGTACTTTTCCAACACTTTGGAACGCGGATAAGAGATATAAAGAAAATTATATGTCAAATTATGAGGGTTACTACCAAACTTATGATGCAGGACACATAGATGAAGATGGTTATATATGGATTATGTCTAGAACTGATGACATAATAAATGTAGCTGGTCATAGATTATCGACTGGAGCCATAGAAGAGGTTTTATCTGAACATCAATCAGTAGCAGAATGTGCGGTGCTTGGAATTGCTGATAAATTAAAAGGACAATTACCCATTGGATTAATTGTTTTAAAAGCAGGAGTAGATAAAAATAATGAAACTATTACAAAAGAATGTATCAAGATGGTAAGAGATAAAATTGGTCCAGTCGCAGCATTTAAAATTGCAATAGTTATAAAAAGATTACCAAAAACAAGGTCAGGTAAAATTCTTAGAGGAACGATAAGAAAAATTGCTGATAATATTGAGTATAAAATACCACCAACAATTGATGACCCTGCAATCTTAGATGAAATTAAAGAGGATCTAATTAAAAATAATATTTTAAAAAGTGTTTAAAACTTATTTATTTCTCATAAGAACAATATTTTGTAGGGTTGCAGGTACAATGTTGCTTCCTGTTTCTAAAAGATTTACCATAACAATTCCAATAATTTCGTTAGGATTATTTTATTTAACTACCTTTTATTTGTTTATTTTTGTTGTGAACAAGCTTCCAATTGCAATTGTATATGCAATATGGAGTGGTCTTGGAATATTTGCTATTGCAATATTAGGTTATATATTTTTTAAACAAACCTTAGCTTGGCAAGCTATTTTGAGATTATTTTTAATTGTTATTGGTGTATTATTAGTTAATGCTTATACTTTAAAAACAACTTGATTATATCAGTTTAGACATGAAAGCATCAATAGTTATCGCTAACTACAATAACGCAAAATTTATAAATGAATGCATTAACTCATTAAACTCTCAAACTCACAAAAATGCTGAGATTATTTTTTTTGATGATAATTCACAAGACAATTCAGTTGAAATCATTAAAAAATTTAAGAATATCAAAGTAATTGAAAATAATATTCAAACTAATTTCGCAACATTAAATCAAATGAATGCTTTTAAAAAAGCGATTGAAGAGAGCTCAGGTGATATAATTTTTTTTCTAGATAGTGATGATTATTTTCATGAAAAAAAAATAGAAAGAATAATTAAAATATTCTCTGAAAAGAATGATAAAATGATTGTTTTTGATTACCCTATAATTTTAAAAAAGAATAAAGTTATAAAACAAAAAAAAATTAAAAAAATCTTTAAAACTTATTGGGATTATATTCATCCAACTAGTTGTATCTCTATAAGAAAAAGTTTAGCTTACAAACTTTTAGACTCTATTTATGAGGATAAATTCGTTAATACTTGGATGGATTTTAGAATACACTTGTACTCAAAATATATAAATAATCATTTCTTAGCTATAAATGAAAATCTAACTTACTATCGACGTCATGAAAATAGTGCTACATCAAAATTTACTAAAATTTCAAAAAATTGGTGGATACGTAGAAATGAAGCACATGATTATTTTGTTTATTATGCAAAAAAAAATAATCTGAAAATTAAAAAAAATTATGACTTTTTAATTACAAAGTTATTATACCAATTTATAAAATAAAAAGATTTTAATTTTTGAAAATTAATGGTTTTCCATCAGGATCTCCAAGAATCTTACCATTCTTCATTTTTATCTTTCCTGCAATTATTGTTGATACAGGAGTTCCTTTAAATTCAACGTCATTAAATGGGGACCATCCGCACTTACTTTCTATATTCTCATTTTTAATGACAATTTTTTTATTCATATCCACTATTGTAAAGTCTGCGTCAAATCCCTCTTTGATAAATCCCTTATTCTTAATGCCAAAAATTTTAACTGGATTTTCACAAACAAAATTCATCAATTGATTTAGAGATAACTTTCCATCATTAATATGATTTAACATCACAGGCATTAAAGTTTGAACACCAGGCATACCAGATGGTGAATTTGGATATTCTTTATCTTTATTTATTTTTAAATGAGGTGCGTGATCAGAGCCTATAGTGTCGTTAAAATTATTTTTAACTGCATACCATAATCTATCATAATGAGACTTATCCCTTATTGGGGGGTTCATTTGAGCATAGGTACCGAGTTTGTCATAACAGTTTGGCGCATAAATTGTTAAATGCTGTGGAGTAATCTCAAAAGTAATATTTCCTTTATGCTGAGACAAGAAATCGATCTCTTGCTTTGTTGTTATGTGAAGAACATGCGCTTTTTTATTATAACGCTCAGCAATGCGAACAATCCTTCTTGTTGATGCGATTGCACATTCATCACTCCTCCAAATTGGGTGAGAGTGAACATCGCCTTTTTTAATCAATTTTTTATTAACATTTAAAATTGCTTCATCTTCAGAGTGAACAGCTACAACTTTAGAACTATTTTGAAATACAGTTTCAATATCTTTTTCATCAGCAACTAAAAGATTTCCTGTTGAAGATCCTGCAAAAAGTTTAATCCCACAACAACCTTCTAAATTTTTTAAATCTGCTAAATCATTAGCGTTATCTGCTGTTGCACCAAAATAAAAAGCGTAATTACAGTACATTCTATTTTTTGCAAGGTCTAATTTTCTTTGGAACTCTTTTTTATTAGATGTTGGGGGATTAGTATTAGGCATTTCAAATACTGCTGTTATACCCCCAGCAATAGCTGCTCTACTTCCTGAGTGAAGATCTTCGGTATCTGTAGATCCTGGCTCTCTAAAATGAGTTTGAGTATCTATACATCCTGGTAAAACAAGTAGATCTTTAGCGTCTATAGTGTCTTTAGCCTCTTCAGTGATTTTGCCTATGGTTTGAATTTTGCCATCTTTGACGGAAACATCAACATCTTTAATCTCCCCATCAATATAACACTGACCATTTTTTATTATAAGATCTAACATTTATGAAAAAAGTAATTATATTAAAAGTTCATTCGATGCAAATATGAATAATAGTGTTTTTATATTACAGGATAGGGCCATAATTTATGTCAATGGCGTAGATGCTAAAGATTTTTTACAAAATCTTATAAGCAATGACATTAATAAAGTTACAGATAGTTCAAGTTGTTTTGCCTCTTTACTGACCCCACAAGGTAAATTCCTATTTGAGTTCATATTAGTTAAACATAAATCAGGCTTCTTCATTGATTGTGAAAAAAATCAATCTGATGAAATATTTAAGCAATTGAATCTATATAAAATTAGATCAAAAGTTGAAATTTTAAATTTAAGCAATGAATTTGTTGTTGCAAGCTTTGGGCACAAAAAATACCTGTCAATTGAAGGCTCTAAGGATATTTTAGGTTTCACCTTCAAGTATAGAGAAGACCCAATTATTTTAGATCCAAGAAATAAAAATTTAGGTGCGAGATTAATCATTAATTTAGAGAAGCTTTATTTATCCCTAAAAAAATTAGATCTTAAAGACGATAAAGTTGAATATTATTATATTCAAAGTCACAATCTTGGGATTGTTCCAAAAGATCTCAATCAACTGAAAAATAAATTATTTGGTATTGAATGTAATTATGAAGAACTAAATGGTATAGACTTTAAAAAAGGATGTTATGTTGGTCAAGAGAATACTGCAAGAATCAAATTAAAAAACAAACTTTCAAAAAGATTATTACCAATCAAAGTTATCGAAGGAGAGCTATCTGAAGATGAAAAAATTTACAACAATAATGTCGAAATTGGAAAAATTCTTATAAACAATGATTACCCTTTTGGGCTTATCAAATATAAAGATGAGAATTTTAATAAAGATCAAACTTTTAAAAGTGAAAATGGTTCCTTTAAAGTTTTTATACCTCCATGGCTCAAAATTTGAGTTTTGGTGCGGCCAGAGAGACTCGAACTCTCATGGACTAGGTCCACACGGCCCTCAACCGTGCCTGTCTACCAATTTCAGCATGGCCGCAAATATGACCCACATTAAATCAATGACAAGTAGGTTTCAAATTGATAAATTTTACTATGGAATTTAATCAAGAGGTTAAAAAAGCTACAGACCCAATTTATCAAAAGATATCAAAGGTTATGCCTGAGATTGAATGGTCTGTGCATGCTCCCTATATTCATAAAATTAATAAATTAAAAAAAGAAAAAAACGCAGTTATTCTTGCTCATAACTATCAAACTCCAGAAATCTATCATGGTATAGCAGATTTTTCTGCAGACTCTTTAGCTCTTGCAGTTGAGGCATCAAAAACTTCAGCAGATATTATTGTAATGGCCGGAGTTCACTTTATGGCTGAGACAGCAAAATTAATGAGCCCCAATAAAAAAGTTTTGTTACCTGACATGAAAGCAGGTTGCTCTTTATCATCATCAATTACTGGTAAAGATGTGAGACTTTTAAAAAAAAAATATCCTGGAGTTCCTGTAGTTTCATATGTTAATACATCGGCAGACGTAAAAGCAGAAACAGATGTATGTTGTACTTCTGCTAATGCTGTAAAAATTGTCAAATCACTTGGAGTCAAAAAAGTAATTTTTTTACCTGATGATTATTTAGCCAAATATGTTGCTTCTCAAACAGATGTTGAAATTATTGCATGGAAAGGCATTTGCATCGTTCATGATCAATTTAATGAAAAAGAAATTAATGAAATTAGAAACAAAAATCCTGGAATAAAAATTATAGCTCATCCAGAATGTCCACCAGAAGTTATCAAAGCAAGTGATTTTGCTGGATCGACTTCAGGAATGATTAATTATGTGAAAGATAATCAACCTAAAAAAGTTATGATGGTCACTGAATGTTCAATGAGTGATAATATTCAAGTAGAAAATCCAAATGTTGAATTTATAAGACCATGCAATCTCTGCCCACACATGAAAAGAATAACTTTACCAAAAATCTTAGACTGTTTAGAAAATGAAACTGGTGAAATTATTATGGATCAGGAAACAATTAATAAAGCTAGATTGTCTGTAGAAAAAATGGTTGCTATTGGTAGATAGCTTTTTGTGTCAAAAATTAAACTTAGTGAAGATTTTATAAGAAACTCAGTTAAGCTTGCACTTAATGAAGATTTGTTTCCATCTGGAGATATCACATCAAATCTTGTGGAGAATAATAAAATAATAAAACTAAAATTAATATCAAATGAAGATGCAGTGATTGGTGGACTTCTATTTGCAAAGCATGCCTTTTCATTAATTGACAAAAAAATTAAATTTAAAATAAAAAAAAAAGATGGTTCTTTTGTAAAGAAAAATTCTTTGATTGCTCTTGTTGAGGGAAAAGCTCAAAATATATTAATTGCTGAAAGAGTTGCTTTAAATTATTTGTCGCATATTTCGGGAATAGCAACTAAAACAAATCAATTTGTTAAATTGGCTGGTAAAAAATGTAAGATATGTTGTACACGTAAAACAATTCCAAACTTAAGAGTAATTCAAAAATATGCGGTTAAATTAGGAGGAGGTACTAACCATAGATTCAATTTAAGTGATGAGTATTTAATTAAAGATAATCATATTGCTTCTTCAAATATAAAAAAATTAGTTTCTTTAGCCATTAAAAATAAAAAGAGAAGAAAAATTACTGTGGAAATTGATAATCTAAAACAACTCAAACAAATAATGGGTCTAAAATTTGACACTATATTATTCGATAACATGAATATAAATAATCTAAAGGTGGCTGTTAAGCTTACAAAGAAATATTATGAGACCGAAGCTTCAGGAAACGTCACAATTAAAAAAGTAAAATCAATTGCAGCTACCGGTGTAGACAGAATATCAGTAGGAAGTATTACTCACAGTGTTCCTGCAGTAGATTTTAAATTAGAGATTTAATAAACAAATTTTGAAAGATCAGGTTTAATATAGTTTGGGCCCTTCATGACTTTTCCAGACTCATTGTAAATCGGTTTTCCATTTTCGTCTAATTTACTCATATTAGAGTTTTGAACTTCTTGAAAACATTTATCTAAATCGATACCAAATGCATGACCAGCACCATAAGTTACGTATAATATGTCTGTAAGTGCATCTGCTACCTCTAATAAGTCTTTATTCTTCATAGCTTCAGTAAGCTCATCAAGTTCTTCCTTAACTAAATCTATCCTTAGTTTATTGATTTTATCTGAGCTAAATGAAGGTTTGTCCTTTACCTCTTGACCAAAAGTTTTCATGAATATTCCAACCTTACTAAAATTTGACATATTGCTCCTGTAAGTTTTATAAAATTAATGTATATTATAATAATTTAATAATTACTTATTAATCAATGAAATTAAGAAAAGAATTTGACAGTATTGGCTCAATAAATGTACCTAGTGATAAATATTGGGGTGCCTCAACTCAAAGATCAAAAAAATATTTTGATATAGGTGAATTTCAAGTTAGACCAGTTTTAATTAAATCTATTGCTATAATAAAAAAGGCTGCTGCAATAGTTCATAATAAAGAGAAACAAATTTTACCTCAAATCTCAAAAGCTATTATTAAAGCATCTAATGAAGTGATATCTGGAAAATTGGATGAACATTTTCCTTTAAAAGTTTGGCAAACAGGATCTGGTACCCAAACAAATATGAATGTTAATGAGGTCATAGCAAACAGAGCAATAGAAATTTTAGGAGGAAAAAAAGGTTCAAAAAAACCTGTACACCCTAATGATCATGTCAATAAATCTCAATCTACAAATGATGTATTTCCTACTGCAATGCATATAGCTATTGCAATAGAAACTAAAAACAAACTATTGCCCTGTCTTGAGATGTTGAATAAAGAACTAAAAAAAAAAGTTTCTAAGTTTAAAAATATAATTAAGGTAGGAAGAACTCACTTACAAGATGCAACGCCATTATCTTTAGGACAAGAGTTTTCAGGGTATCAATCTCAATTAGAGGACTGTATTTTAAGAATAAAAAATGCCTTAAATGAAATTTATTCATTAGCCCAGGGTGGAACTGCTGTTGGGACAGGCATTAACTCTAAAAAAGGTTTTGATAAAAAAATTATAAATGAGATAAAAAAGATCACTAAGTTGCCTTTCAGACCAACAAAAAATAAATTTGCTGCTTTAGCAGCTCACGATGAAATTGTGAATTTTTCTGGTACATTAAATACTACAGCGGTTTGTTTAATGAAAATTGCAAATGATATCAGATTTTTAGGATCTGGCCCTAGAGCAGGTTACGGTGAAATTATTTTGCCTGCCAATGAGCCTGGTTCTTCAATTATGCCAGGAAAAGTAAATCCCACCCAATCAGAAGCAGTAACAATGGTTTGTGTAAAAGTTATTGGAAATCATAACGGAATAACAATGGCAGGCTCGCATGGACACTTTGAATTAAATGTTTTTAAACCTTTGATTGCGCATAATATTTTACAATCAATAGACTTACTTGCTGATAGCACAAAAAATTTCACACTTTATTGCATCAAAGGAATAAAAGCTGATAAAGAAAAAATTAAACTATTTTTGGATAATTCATTAATGCTTGTAACGGCACTTGCGCCAAGTATTGGTTATGACAACGCAGCTAAAATAGCAAAAACTGCACTAAAAAAAGGAACTACTTTAAAGGAGGAAGCGTTAAAATCAGGATTAATAAACGAAAAAGATTACAATAGGATAATTAATCCAAGAAATATGATTTACCCCTCGTAAACACTAAAAAGATTATTAACAAAATTTTTGAATTTTACCTTATTAGTTATTTTCACCTTTTTTTTGTTATAACTATTAATATATTTGTTTATACTTTCGTTAAATTGGTTATCAATTTTCACGTTGTCGAAACTTATTTTTTTCTGATCAAGATTATAGATAAAATCAAATTGTATTTCTTTTATGTTTTTTCTATTCTCTTTTTTGATTTGAAAATATCTGTAAAAATTTTTAAGATTTTTAAATTTTAAAATAGTTTTTCCAATTAAAGTAATTTCTCCATTATTTTGAACGACTAAGCTTTCAATCAAACTGATTTTTAAGTCATTTTTCCACATAACATGTGAATTAGAAAAACTAATATTACCCTCTTCAAAATTAATTTTTAAAGATAAATTGTTTAAATCTTCAATATTAGTAAGTTTGTTTGTATTTAAATTTAGTTCGGCATTTAGATTCTTATTATTTAAAAACTCAGATTTAATTAGATCGACAATAATTGAATTTCTATCCAAAAAGTTTTTTGTATTAATCTCACCATAATCAAAGTTAGCTGTTAAATAAAATGGTTTGAAATCTATAAGCCCTTCATAAATGTCTTTTCCTACAGAAAAAAAATTTATTGAGTCTTTCTGAATAATATATCCTAAAGAAGTATTCTTATTGACGAATAGTATATCTAAAAGTCCTTTTACATCAATTTCACTATAATCAATTAAATTTTCAACAGTTAACCTTATTTTTTTAGAATTAAATTTAATAAATACTTCTTTATCAAACCTATTATTTTCAACCTTTAGCTTAAAAGGTATATTAAATATTTCATTATTTGATAATAGAATATTTTCTAAATTTTTTGGATCGTAAAAAAATTTGCTATCCGATATTTTGTTTATAAAAAGAACTTCATCTCTATTATTTTTAAAAAATATATTGCTATTTTTAAAAACAATCTTATTCTCATTTGGAGCGGTTTTAAGCAGGTTAAAAAAAAGACTTAAATCGTCCTTTGTAATCTTAAAATCAGTCTGTTTAAAAACCAAATCTTCTACCTGTATCTCATTAATGTTAAAAAAATTACTCGTGGTAATAAATACTTTTAGATTTTCAACTATTCCTATCTCTCGTTCATTGCTAATTATTTTTAAATTATTAACTGAGTAATGGGGTTTTGGAAATAAACCGTATCTTATCTTTTCGTTGAATTTAAGCTCAATATCATACTTCTTTGAAATATGATTCTTTATTTCTAATTGAATTTTGTTTTTATTGAATATAGTAGGTAATAATAAATAGCTTAGTGTCAAAAATACAATTACACATATGGATAAAAAAACTCTATTATTTTGATTAAATTTAAAATTTTTTTTATTTTTAAATAATGAACTTAATTTGTTAAAATAATTCTCTATTGAATTATTTATAATTAAATATTGTTTTTTTAAATTTTTTTGAAAATGAATTATTATTACTCATATAAAAACAAACCACTTATAATAAAAAAAAAAAAAAATGATAGACACAGAATATTTGAAAAATCTTAATAAAGCTCAAAAAGAAGCTGTGATGAGCCTTGATGGTCCACTATTAATAGTAGCTGGAGCAGGTTCAGGGAAGACTAAGGTCTTAACTTCAAGAATTGCAAATATTATCAATAAAAAAAAAGCCTTTCCCAACCAAATTTTAGCTGTAACTTTTACAAATAAAGCTGCAAAAGAAATGCAAAGTAGGGTTAGCAAAATTCTTGGCTCTACAGCCACTGGTCTCTCTTGGTTGGGAACATTTCATTCTATCTGTGCAAAATTATTGAGAAAACATGCATCTGCAGCAAACCTAAACTCAAATTTTACAATAATAGACACAGATGATCAAACAAGACTTATTAAAAATATTTGTAAGTCTGAAAATATAGATATTAAACAACTATCTCCTAAATTTATTTTAACAATAATTGATCGTTGGAAAAACAAAGGATACTATCCATCTGAGGTCGTGATCAATAATAAAGATATTTATGAAAAAAATATTTTACCTTTATATAAAATTTATCAACAAAAATTAGTAGATCTAAATTCATGTGATTTTGGGGACTTAATTTTACATACTGTTAAAATTTTAGAATTAAATTCTGATATCAAAGAAATTTACTCAAAAAATTTTAAATATATTCTAGTAGATGAATATCAAGATACTAATTTTATTCAAAGTAAATGGCTAAATCTATTATCGGAAAAAAATAAAAATATATGTTGTGTTGGTGATGATGATCAGTCGATTTATAGTTGGCGGGGAGCAGAAATAAAAAATTTTTTAGAATTTGATCAAGTTTATAAAAACACAAAGATAATAAGACTCGAACAAAATTACAGATCTTCACAAAATATATTATCAGTTGCTTCTAATCTTATTTCCAATAATAAAAATCGAGTTGGTAAAACTTTAATAACCTCAATGGAGGATGGAGACCTAGTCAAATTAAATTGCTTTAAAAATGGTAAAGATGAGGCAATTGGAATATCTGATGAAATAGAAAAAAGAATAAAAAACAAATTTTCTTACAACAATGTTGCTATTCTTGTTAGAGCTATTTTCCAAACAAGGGAATTTGAGGAAAGATTCCTTAAAGTAGGTATGCCGTACAGAATTTTAGGTGGAACTAAATTTTATGAGAGATCAGAAATTAAAGATTGTGTTGCTTATTTAAGATTGATCCATCAGGAAAAAGATGATTTGGCTTTTGAAAGAATTGTAAATAACCCTAAGAGATCAATTGGTGATAGTACTCTTAAAAATATTCATAAATTTGCAAAAGATAACAAATTAAGTTTGGAGAGAGCATCGCTTAAAATGATTGAAAAAAATTTGATTAAACCAAAGGCAAAAGTTGGATTAAATTTATTTCTAAATTCTATAAACAAATGGAGAGAGGACTTAAAAATTAAAAAATTTACACATGTAAAACTGCTACAAACTGTGCTGGATGAGTCTGGATATTCTGCTGTTTTGAAAAATAAAAAAGATTTAGATAATGAAAATAGACTAGAAAATATAAAAGAATTATTAAGTGCAATGAAAGAATTTGACAATTTAGAAAGTTTTTTAGAACACGTCTCTCTTGCAACTTCTATTGATCAAGAATGGGAAGGAGAAAAAATTAACATGATGACAATGCATGCCGCTAAAGGTTTAGAATTTGATGTGGTTTTTTTACCAGGTTGGGAAGAAGGGTTATTCCCACATCAAAAATCAATCGAGGAAAAGGGACAAAGCGGACTTGAAGAGGAAAGACGACTTGCTTATGTTGGAATAACTAGGGCGAAGAAAAAAGCAATTATATCATTTTCGATGAACAGATTCTACCAAGGTGATTGGATAGATAGTATGGCTTCAAGATTTATAGATGAGTTACCAGAAAAACATTTAGAAAAAAATTCGTTTTTTGACGAAGAAATTAATGAAGTTGAAGATTTTGATTTTAATCAGGATTTTGAAATAGAAGAAGAAACTAGAAGTCCAGGTTGGATAAGATATCAGAAAAGAATAAAGTGAATAGTAAGTCTATCTTAAAACTGAAAGAATTATTAAAATTATATGATTTGGATGGATATATAATTCCTAAAAATGACGCTTATTTTTCTGAATTTTCAAAACCAGATAGACTAAAGGCTATTACAAATTTTAGTGGTTCAGCTGGATATGCTATAATTTTAATGAAAAAAAATTTTTTATTTGTTGACCCAAGATATACATTACAGGCCAAGCTGGAGTCTGGAAAGAATTTTAAGATTATTGAAATACCGAAATATTCACCAAAAGATATTTTGCAAAAAAATTCGAAAAAAATTACATTAGGTTTTGATCCTCAGTTATTAACGAAATTTTCAATCGAAAAAAAATTTATTAATAGTTTCAATTTAATTCCAATTAAACAAAACTTGGTAGACAAAGTAGTTAATTTTAAAGAAAGTGGCTTTGTTTCACCATTTTATAGACTAAATAAAAAAATTACTGGTGAAAATAGTCTCTCTAAAATTAATAGATTAATTAAAATTATGAAATCAAAAAAAATTGATAATTTATTTATAAGTGCTCCTGAAAATGTTGCTTGGTTATTAAATATAAGAGGCAAAGATAATCCAAATAGCCCAATCCCAAATTGTAAGCTTATTATTACTAAAAATAAAAAATTATTTTTTTTTTCTTGTCCAAAGAAAATTTATAAGATTAAAAAAATCAAAGAATTAGAAAAATTAAATTTTTCGATTTATAAAAATTTTGAGAATATAGTTAATCAGTTAGATGGTAAAAACTTTTGTATTGATCAAAATACTTGCTCTATAAATAATGAAGAAACGATTAAATCTTATTTCAATATAAAATCCAAACAAGATCCTTGTTATAATATGAAATCAATAAAAAATAAAACTGAAATTAATCATATGATTAATGCTCATATAAAAGATGGCGTTGCATTAACTAAGTTTATCTATTGGATAAAAAATTTAAATAAAAAAAAAATCACTGAAATTAAAGCATTAACTAAGTTGGAAAAATTTAGAAAACTAAATAAAGATTATTTATTCCCCAGTTTTAATACTATTGCTGGCACTGGGTCTAATGGCGCAATCATTCACTATAAAGCGAATAAGAAAACAAATAAAATAATCAAAAAAAATCACATTTTTTTGTGTGATTCCGGAGGTCAGTATAAATATGGGACAACGGACGTCACAAGAACAATATGTTTTTCAAATCAAAATCGACAAATTAAAGATAAATATACTCGAGTGCTTAAAGGACATATCTCCGTTGCATTGACAAACTTAAAAAAAATAAATCAGGGTAAAAAAATTGATAATAACGCAAGAAAATATTTGAAAGATGTGGGTCTTGATTACGGTCATGGAACAGGGCATGGTGTCGGATTTTTTTTGAATGTTCATGAAGGGCCACAGTCAATTTCAAAATATAATAATATTAGATTAAAAGAAGGAATGATTTTAAGTAATGAACCTGGATATTATAAAAAAGGAAAATATGGAATTAGAATTGAAAATCTAATTTATATAAAAAAAGAAAAAAGTAAAATAAGGTTTGAAAATTTAACAATGGCACCGATTGAAAAAGATTTAATAGATTTTAAAAGTTTAACAGCTTTAGAAAAAAACTATTTATTCAAATATCATTTAGATGTTTATTCAAAATTATCAAAATATCTAAATTTTAAAGAAAAAAAGTGGCTAGCGACTTTTATTTAACATATTTAAAAATTGATTTTGATTTAAAATTTCTATTTTAAGTTTTTTTGCTGACTCCACTTTTTTTTTAGTTGGCTTTTCACCAACAATTAAACAATTTAACTTCTTTGAAACTCCACTTACTGTAGTACCTGAGTTTAATTCAATCAAAGATTTAATTTCTGCTCTACTCATTCCCTGAAGCTTACCTGTGACTAAAAAAGTTTTATCTTTTAACAAACCATTTTTTTTAACACTAAAAGAATTATTAATAATTAAGATTTTCTCTAATTCACCTAAAACTTTTAAATTCATATCATTTGTGAAAAATAGTCTAAAAGAGTTCACTTGAGTCTCTCCTATACCATCAATATTTAGTAAATCATCATAGTTATCTTTTTCAACAAAATTTTTAAGCTTTGAGAAAGATCCAAAATACTTAGATAATAATTTGGCATTTTCTAACCCAATATGTCTTATGCCAAGTGCATAAATGAATCTTTCAAAAGATATTTTTTTTTTTGTGTTAATTGAATATTTAAGATTCTCAACTGAAAGTCTTCCCCAACCGTCTAACTTTCCAATTTTACCATAATCTAGTCTAAAGATATCTTGAGGAAATTTAATTAAATTTAATTTCCAAAAACTCTCTACAATTTTTTTTCCAAATCCATCTATATTAAAAGCATCCTTCGAGACAAAATGTTTTAGTTTTTCAATTGCAACCTTTTCACAATAGTAGCCTTCGCTAGAACATCTTCTGACTGCATCTTTTTTTTTTGTAATTAAATTAAAATCTTTAATTGTTTTTGAACCACAAGACGGGCACCTAATAGGAAATGAAAATTTTACGCTATCCTTTGGTCTTTTTTTTAACTCTACTGAAAGAATGTGAGGTATTACATCCCCCGCCCTTTCAACTGTTACTGTATCGCTAACTCTTACATCTTTTCGTATAATCTCATCCTCATTATGTAAAGTTGCATTTGACACTATAACTCCTCCAATATTTATTGGTTTGATTTTTGCAACTGGTGTCAAAGCCCCGGTTCTACCAACTTGAATATCAATACTTATTATTTTGGAAATTGCTTTATTCGAGGAAAATTTATGAGCAATAGCCCACCTTGGTGCACTAGCAACATTTCCCAATCTTTTTTGAAGATCAAAATCATTTACTTTATATACAATGCCATCTATATCAAAATCTAAGTCACTTCTTTTACTCTCTAAATCTATGTAATTTTTAATTAAGTTTTTAATTCCAGAAATTTGACGATTAAATGGATTAACTCTAAATCCCCAGTCTATGAGTTTTTTGATAAAGTCAGTCTGACGATTTTCATTTAAACCTTTTTGGTATCCATAGGTATATGCAATAAATTTGAGAGGAATTTTTTTGGTATCAATTGGATTTTTTTGTCTAAGAGAGCCTGAAGCTGCATTTCTTGGATTTGCAAATTTATCTCTTAGTTTTTTAAAATCACTGTTTTGAATAAAAACCTCACCTCTTATATCTATTTCTTCTGGAAAATCTTTTTCTTTAATATAATCAGGAATATCTTTTATGGTTTTTAAATTTTGGGTAATATCTTCACCTTCATTACCATCACCCCTCGATAATCCTCTCAAAAATTTACCATTTTTATAAGTTAACGATGCTGAAATTCCATCTATTTTGGGTTCAACGCTATACTCTATTTCTATGTCACTTTTTTTATCTAAATAATTTTTTATTCTTTTTTCAAAATTTAATAAATCCTCCTGAGAAAAAGCATTCGATAAAGACAACATTGGTACTTTATGAGTAAATTTCTTAAAAATTTTAGATGGCTTAAAGCCGACATTAAATGATGGTGAATTTTTATCTCTTAAGAAGCTATATTTTTTCTCAAGGTTATATATTTCAACTTTTAATTGATCATATTCAGAATCATTAATTAATGGCTTATTTTCATTAAAATATTTTTTATTATAATGATTTATTAATTTTATTTTTTCTTTATATTTTTTTTTGATCAAATTCTTATCCATATTAATCAAAAAGCTTTTTAAATTGCTGAATCACACCTTTCTTTTCTTTATCAATTTTTTTTGACCCATAATTTTGATTAAATACTTTATAAGATTTTTTGTACCAATCACCTGAAAGGTAATTATACCCCAACAAAGATGCATATTTTTGCGACTCTTTAGTCAAACCAAGTTTGAAATTAATTTCAACAAGTCTATGTAAGGCCTCCTCAATAAATATTGTTTGACCATAATTTTCTACAACAAACTTGAATCTATTAATTGCTGCAATCCATTTTTCTTTTTTTATATAGTGCCTACCTAGATACATTTCTTTTGAAGCACTAATATCATCTATTAACCCAATTTTGAACTTAGCATCAATATAAAAATCGGTATTAGGATAATTCTCTACTATGAAACTAAACTTTTTTTTCGCTTTAAAAAGAGGTGCGGAGTCTCTTTTTTCATCCTCAATAGTTTCATAATAACACATTGCAATTAAGTAATGTACATAAGCTAAATTTTCATCTTTAGGATAAGTCTTTAAAAATCTATTTAAATTTAGTAATGCTTCAGCATAGTAATTTTGTAAATAATATGAATAAGATGCCATAAGTGCTGATCGAGGCGCCCATTCAGATTGTGGAAATAATAATTCTGCTTCTAAAAACTTTTTAGCAGCAAAATATGGATCTCCATCATTCAAAGATTTGTATGCCTCTTTATAGGCTGTCGCAATTTCTAACTCTTGGCTTGTTTCCTTAATCGAGGAAATTTCTTTTTTTTCTTTGGCACAAGAAGTAATTAAAACTAAAAATATCAATAAATACTTAATATTCTTCATAATAGTTTTATATAATTTATATCAACTATTATAAAGATCTTTAATTTATGCTATCGATCTTAAGATGCCTCTATTAATAACTGTGTGAGGTAAATTTCTTTCTTGAATTTCAACAATCGAGAAATTTTCTTTATTTCTAAACACTTTTCTTAATAACTGATTTGTTAAATAATGTCCACCTTGAGAGCATTTAATGCTTCCTATAATTCTATATCCAGAGGTATAGAGATCACCTATACAGTCTAATATTTTATGATTAACAAATTCTTTAGAATTTCTAAGACCTTCATTGTTAAGAATATTATTTTCTTTTACAACAATTGCATTATCCAAACTACCACCTTTAGCAAGGCCTTTTTTTTTAATAATCTCAATATCTTCAAATAAACAAAAAGTTCTAGAATCAAATATTTCTCTTAAGTCATCTTCATAAACATTTATTTTATTTCTTTGAACTCCAATAACTGAATTTTTGTACTTTAGTTCAAAATCTATATCTAAGTTTATTTTGGAAGGTTCAATTGAAATTATTTTCTCACCCTCTTTAAATTCTATTTTTTTATTTATCTTTATAATCTTAATAGGTGAATTACTAGACTGTAGACCAGCATTAACTATTTTTTTTACAAATTCTCTTGCTGATCCATCTAATATCGGGACTTCTCCATTGTCAATTTCAACCAAAGCATTATCTATACCTAGGCCAAAAAATGCTGCCATTAAGTGTTCTATGGTTGAAACACTAGCCCCAAATTCATTAGATATTGTTGTATTTAATGAGGTATTATTTACGTTAGAAAAGTTGGGAATTACCAGATTTTGATTTTTCAAATCTACTCTTTTAAAAATTATTCCTGTATTCGGTTCAGACGGCTTTACACATAACTTTACATTTTTTCCGCTATGTAGCCCTATGCCAGTGAAACTAATTTTATTTTTAATTGTTTTTTGATTTAAATTTGACACCTAAAAGTTTTATTACTTATTAAAAAAAATCAAAAACAAGAAATATTACTATAAAATACAGAATTTAATTGAAAAAATGAAAAAATTTCTCAAAAAAACCCTGTTTTTTGTCTGTTTTGTTTATTAATACAACTTCATTTGGATTAAAACCATTTACTATTTTTTTAGTCATCAAGAAAAGATCTTTCTCGTCCTCAGTTAAAAAACTTTTAACATAATTTCCGTTTACCAATCTCTTAAGAGAAATATGATACTTTTTTAATATCAATTCTAGATTTTTTACATAATCAGAGGAGACACCAGTAAATTTTATATCTAAAGAAAAGTTTTTACAATTGGTTTCTGGAGGTAAAGAGGAAAAATTTTTATTATCGATTTTATAATTAGTAATGACTATATGG
>CABYCN010000006.1 GCA_902517455.1 uncultured Pelagibacteraceae bacterium | reverse complement strand
TTCAGCTGCTGCTGCAGTTTTTTTTGCTATTCTTTCAGCTTTTAATTGAGCTTCCTTTGCCGTCTGGGTTGCGATTTCTGTTTGTCTTTGAGCTTTGGCAGATGCCTCTTTTGCTAATCCCTTAACATTATTAACATTGACGTTAGAACTAACAAGTTTTGCTTGATCATCAATTACACTTTTAACAGCTTTTGCCTCATCTGATGGTTTTGCAGCATAAACGTCTTTTGCAATAGCGAATGTATCAATTTCAAGATCTAAACTTACTTCAGCACCTAACCCTAGTCTTGCGCCTATGTCTACAGAAGCTGATAATGTTCCATCAGTTCCAACAGAAGCTCCTCCGCCTACTTCACCACCAACTGATGTACCTGCAGAAACTCCTGCGCTTGTAGAGGCTCCTCCATATGCTCCTTCAACACCAGCTTCACCGGTAGCTTCCACTGCGGCACCTGCGTAGGCTGAGGCGCCTCCCTCAGCACCAACTTGATCATCGTTGTATCCTACAAATCCCGATGCTTCTGCTCCAACTCCGGCTGTTGCTGAAACTCCACCAGTTGCACTTCCCTCTGTATTACCGTCTAAATTTCCTGAAACTCCTATTGATGCTTCTGCACTAACTGAGGCACCTACACTTCCTTCAGCGACTACTGCTGTGTCCGTTACCTCTGCTTCTGCTGATGCACCAGCTTCTGCTCCAACTGAGGCCTCTACTTCGGCAGTTACTCCCCCTATCTCAGTACTTGCTCCTGCATCCGCTCCAACTGAGGCACCAGCTTCTGCTGAAACATTTGAGTTATCAATTTCTACTGATGTTGATGTTTCTACTTCTGTACTCGCCTCTGAGTTCGTTTCAATTATTACAGAGATTGATTGACTTGTTTGGTCTCCAACTTTTGTTTCACTTGAAGTTGAAAAATCGATCATTTTATCAGCTTCAAGAGCTGGAATTACAAATGCTTTAACATCAGTGTTGATTAAAAAGATGAAACTAGAAATAAATATTATAAAGTTTTTCATTAAAGTATTTTTCTTATTCCATACTTTAATATGAAAATATACTTCTGAATTTTTAAATGTCGTAGAAATATCTTCAACCTTTGATTGAAATAAAAACTTTCTATTATTTTGCAAACATCTTGCTTAAATCGAAAGACTTTGAAAGTCCAAATGAGACTGCGTCAGAAATATAGTCATAATTCATTATATTGGACTCAGAAAATGTTCTTTCAAAAGCTAAATTCATAACTAAGTTTTTGTTTGGATCAAGCGATGTTATAAAGTCACCTAGGGCTTTACTAATTGATAAATCAACAGTATTTACAGTATCAGATCTTTTATTTGTACTTAAAGAAGTGTCAGCATTTTTGTAATCTGTAAAAGTTAAACTTTCCCCAATTGAAAAGTAAGCCCAAGGGAGAGAAAAATTAGCTCTCAAATCTATATCATAAGATGAATAATCATTTCCAGCATCAACTAGTACATCTGAGTCTGCATAAGTTAATCCAGTAGTAAAAGAGATTTTATCATTTTTATAAAAATTATATCCTAAAGAAAAACTATCTGTTGTTGAATTAAAGTCTCTAATAGCATCATAAGATGAATTTTGATTATACTTGGTGTCAGTCAATGAATATCCATAACTAAATTTATGTTTTTCTCCTTTTAAAAATGATCCATTTATTCCAACAAGATTTGATAACATTTCTGCACTATATTTATTTTCATATTTACTCATCATTAAGAATGGAGCAAAATTGAAATCTCCTAAATACGTATCCATCGAAAAAACCATCCCGTAATTATCATAATCACCCGAAGTACCTTGATGTTGATCTGAATTACCTAAATTAGCATTTATCATAAAAGATGATTTTTCCCCAAAGAATTTAAAAGCTGTGACTCCTATATTTTTGGTTGAAGTGTTGTCAAATTTTGGATCTGCGAAAGAAATAACTTCATTGTTACTGATCTGTTTATTGTCCTTGGTCACATTGCTAACGTTGTTGTCTTGATTGTATCCGTAGGATATCAAAGCAGATATCATCCATTCCGGAGGTGCTACTGGTTCGCTATGAATAAAATTAAAAGAGGATTCTATTTGTTTTACAAAATCAAGTTGTATGTCAGTTGTGTTTTGATTTTGCTTTATCTCTTTAATCAAAGCATATGCTTCCTTTTTCATGTCGGTTTGTTTATAAACACCAAGTAAATCTAATTTAATCTTAATATTATCTGGATAAATTTTACTCATTCTCTTTATTGCAGATATGCCCTCTTTTACATGTCCTGCTTTAAATTGTTGTCTTGCAAATTGATAATTAAGCTTCATATCTTTCGGATTTTGTAAAATCTGACTCCAAGTCACATTTTTTTTTGCAACATATTCATTCTTAATACTTCTATTTTTAAGAATACTTTCTGAAATTTTGCCAATTTCCTCCATATTAGCAAGAAGACTAGGTGAGGATTTTACTTGATGTTTAAATATACCTGTCATATGGGAAAGAAGAGTTTTGCTCTCTTCTTCTTTCTTAAATGTCGACTCAAATTTCTCAACGAATTTTAGATTGTTTTCTGTAGTATTTTCATTTTTTTTAATTTCATCAATTATTGCTAAAGCCTTCTCCTCTAAATTTGCTTCTTTATAAATTGCGAGGAGGTCTAATTTAATCTGTATATTATTAGGATAAATTTGAGCTAATTTTTCTATTGTATTAATACCTTCATCTATATTTTTTGCAGCAAACTGTTGCCTAGCATACTTATAATTTAACTTTATATCGTTCGGGTTTTCTAAAATTTGATTTTGAGTGATCAGCTTTTCTTCTTCTGACAATACTGGAACAGGTTTTGTTATCTCTACAAATAAGGATATGAAGGCAATAAAGGCAAATAATATCCCGATAGAATTGGTTTTTACTCTTTTTTGATTAGATTTTTTTCTCTTATGATTATATCTTTTTCTTTTTAGATTGGACTTTTTTTTAGAAATAGACATTTTATTGTTTGAATATTTACCCCAATAGAATTTATATTTATAGTTAAAATATGAAAAATATTAATTCTAATGGAGGTTTAAAAATTGCTCTCTACGAGCCAGATATTCCACAAAATACGGCTGCAATAATTAGAACATGCGCTTGTCTAGGAGCACAATTAGAAATTATAGAGCCCTGTGGATTTTTATTAAGTGATAAAAGATTTAAAAGAGTTGTAATGGATTATATGGAGGAGAAAGACATCAAATTTTACAAAAGTTCAAATGATTTTTTTAAATATAAAGAAAGTCAAAGAATTATATTGATGACTACTAAAGCATCTATATCTTATACAAAATTTAAATTTGATGAAAATGATACAATTTTATTTGGAAGGGAAAGTGCTGGGGTACCTGAAAGTATTCACAAGTTAATCAAAGATAGATTAAAAATACCAATGAAAGTTAATAAACGTTCACTTAATATTGCATCGTCTGTAGCGATAATATTAGCTGAAAGTTTAAAACAAATGAAATTGATATGAACTTAGAAATTAAAAAAGATTTAACAAGTAATTGGTTTAAAACCCTTCAAGAAGCATTTTGTAATGATATTTGTAAAATTGAGAAAAATAAAATCAACTTTAAATCAAAGACTTGGACAAGAAATTCTAAAACAGATGAAGGTGGCGGTGAGTATAGAATATTACAAAACGGTAAAATTTTTGAAAAAGTTGGCGTAAACTTTTCAAAAGTCTATGGTAAGTTTCCAAAAGAATTTCAAAAAAACATACCTGGCGCACAAAAAGATCCGAGATTCTGGGCATCTGGAATTTCAGTAGTTATGCATATGAAAAATCCATTTATTCCAGCAATGCATTTTAATACAAGATATATTTGCACGACCAGAGAATGGTTTGGGGGTGGGATGGATGTAACGCCCTCAAAGATCGATCTCAATGAAAAAAAAAAAATTCATAAGATTTTAAAAAATATGTGTAACAGACATAATAAAAAATATTATAAAAAATACAAAAAATGGTGTGATGAATACTTTTATTTACCTCATAGAAAAGAACAAAGGGGTATAGGAGGAATTTTTTTTGACTATAAAAATGATAACTTTGATAAAGATTTTAAATTTGTAAGAGATGTAGGTATAACTTTTCAATTAATATTTAATAAGATTATTCAAAAAAAAATTAAAAAGAAATGGACTGTTAAAGATAAGGAGATGCAATACATTAAAAGAGGCAGATACGCAGAGTTTAATCTATTGTATGACAGGGGTACTAAATTTGGATTACAAACCGGTGGAAATGTTGAAGGTATATTAATGTCATTACCACCAATAGCAAAATGGAAATAAAATGGATAAAGAACCAATTACTTTGAATGGTCTAAAGAAATTAAAAGATGAGTTGGTTTTTTTAAAAGAAAAAAAAAGGCCTGAAATTGTAACTGCTATCGCTGAAGCAAGATCGCATGGAGATTTAAAAGAGAATGCAGAATATCATGCCGCAAAGGAGGAACAATCACACAATGAGGGTCGGATAAATGAAATTAATGATATAATTACAAGAGCAAACGTAATTGATGTTACGAAATTGAGCAATGATGGCAAAGTAATTTTTGGTTCGACAGTTTTTTTAGAAAATTTAGATAATGGTGAAAAGATTAGCTATAAAATTGTAGGTAAAGATGAGGCAGATCTCAAAGAAAAATTAATTTATTTTCAATCTCCTATTGGTAGAGGACTGATTGGAAAAAAGAAAAATAGCTTAGTTGAGATTAATACACCTGCAGGTGTTAAAAACTTTGAAATTAAAGATGTTAAATATGTTTAGTTATTTATTATATTATCAATTTGATTATCAGAAATTTGAAAGTTATTCTTAATCCATTCTTCTTCAATCATCTTAAGCTTCGAACCTAATTGTTTTCCCTCGGGTATCTTATATTTAGTCATTAATAATTTTGCTCCTATAGGCATAGCTGGGATTATTTTATCTCTGTAAAGACTAATTAATTCAATTAATTTCTTGTCGAGTCTTTTTAGTTTTATTATCCCAAAATTTAAAATATCAATTACAGATTCCCGCCCATGGTAATACAAAATTTTGTTTAAATTATTTTCTGTAAATTTTTTTTTATCAATTTTATCTTTATAAAAATTAATAAGAATTTTTATCCTTTTTTGATCTTTATTAGACATATTGTATTTATATAAAAAATATTCACTATTGTCTGTTTCATCTACTATTAATAAAGACAGTAAAAAAATAAAATCTGTATTTTTTAAAGTTTCTATTTGAGTTGCATTTAGCTTAGAAAAGATTTCTATGTTTTTAAGTTCAGGAAAAATCATCAAAATTAAATCCATACTCAATCTATCTTTAGACAATTTTTCCATTGTATCTAATTTTATAATTTTTTTTAATTCATCTATTAATCTTTCTTTGGATAATTTTGCTACTCCACCAATATTAATTTTTAATTTTCTTATAATCTCTAAATTGTGGGGATGTTTTGAATAATTTAAAAAAAATCTTATGTATCTTAATATTCTTAAATAATCTTCTTTAATTCTTTTATCAGTATCACCTATAAAATTTACATATCCTTTTTCTAGGTCGTTTTTGCCATTATAAGGGTCAAATAAATTTCCATCACTATCAGAGTAAATTGAATTGATTGTGAAATCTCTCCTCGAAGCATCCTCCTTCCAATTTTTTGAAAACTCTACTTTAGCATGTCTCCCGTCAGAGGATACATCCTTTCTAAGAGAAGTTATTTCAAATTTAAAATCCTCAATTACAGCAGTAATAGTTCCATGATCAATACCGGTCTCATAAAAATTAATTTTTGCTTTTTTAAAAATTTCACAAACTTCTTTTGGTTCTAAATTAGTTGCTAAATCAATATCATCTACTTTTTCTTCATTAATTATTTTTCTTATACATCCTCCAACATATCTGATTTCGCTATCTGAAGAATAAGAATTGATTAGAGTAAAAATTTTATGAGCGGGTGTTTTGTTAGTAAGGTTTTCAATATTTTGACTAATATTATTTAAGTTATTTGATCTAAAAAATATTTTATCAAAAAAGTTTTTCATAAGTGGCTGGGGCGCTAGGATTCGAACCTAGGATGCAGGTACCAAAAACCCGTGCCTTACCGCTTGGCTACGCCCCAATAATAAGTCCGTATAACATAAAAAAGTAAAATTTATATAGTTTTTGAAGATATACACCAGTAATTTTTATATTTTCTTTTAAATTTCTTTTTTGCATTTTCACATCTTTTTTTTGATTGATAATACCCAACTAAAACTGATCCTGAACCGGACATTCTTACAAAAATTGGGTCAGTTATATTTTCTAAATATAATTTAATTTTTTTCAACTTTGGATATTTATTAAAGACAATAGACTCAAGAGAATTACCAAGTTTTTTTAAAAAATTAATATCAAACATTCTTTTATGGGGTTTATTTAAATACGGTTTATTAAATTTCCTTACTTTAGAGAATATTTTTTTAGTGCTACAACCAAAATCAGGTTTAACCAATAAAATATGATATTTTTTACTATTATTGACATATTTTATCTGGTTTTTTGAGGTAAGAATTGAGTTAGAAGAATTTAGACCAAGAATTACATCAGATCCAACTAGTTTACAAATTTTTGGAATATCCTTTTTTTTTATTTTAGCTACTTTCTTTTCAATAAAATATTTTAGAATATTTGCGGCATTCATGGAACCGCCACCTAAACCTGCTTTAAAAGGAATATTTTTGTTAATTTTGATTCTAAATTTTTTATTTTTTAAGATTTTTTTTTTATCCAAAATCTCTAATAATTTAGAGACGGTATTTTTATCACCTATTTTATTTGAAAACTTTCCACTAAACGAAATATTATGTTTATTAGATTTAATTCTTTTAATAAAAATAACATCATGCAACAAAGCAAATGCTATAATACTTTCAATTTTATGCAGAAATAGAGTTTTACCGGTTATGTTGAGTGCTAGATTAATTTTGGCATAAGATTTAACTTTTTTAAATATCATTTTTAAAATTTTCAAGACCTTCAATTAATTTTATATTAATTTTTTCTAACATTTCTTTTTCAGCATCATCCATTTTAAGAACATTTTCCCAAAAATATCTTGCTTGTATTTTTCTATCTAATTTCCACAAAATGTCTCCGTAATGATCGTTAACTATTGGATCATCAGGCATTAATTCGACTGCTCTTTTAAGAAATTTCTCAGCCTTAACATAGTCATCAATAAGATAATAAGCCCAACCAATAGAGTCGATTATATAAGGGTCATTATTTTTTGAAGCATAAGCATTTTCAAGCATTTTAATTGCCTCGTTTATTTTATAATCCCTTTCAAGCCAGGAATAAGCAAGATAATTTAAAACATAAGCGTCTTGCGGATTTATTTTTAACGATAGAAGTAAATCTTTGTCTGCGTTTTCATATTCACCTAATCTTTCAAAACTACCTCCCCTCCGGTAAAGTAAATCAGATTTAATTTGATTATCGTCATTAATCGAAGATATAATTTTAGTGTAATACATAATAGCTTTCTTATATTCCTTGGCATTTTTGTAAAAATTTGCAATATCAAATAACATCTTAATATTAGGCTGATTAATTTTATTGAACTCCGTCGTAATGAAATTTAGAGACGCATCTTTATTGTTTATTTTATCAATTATTTGTGCTTCCTTTTTAATTCTGTACCAAAAATAAAAATTGTTATCCTTTTTAAAGTTTTTTTAGGATTTTCTTGGTTTTTTTATACTGTCCATTAAAATAGTAATTCTCTGCCACTAAAGATAAATTGAAGATGAATTTTGGATTAAGAAAATCAGATAAGTTTAAATAAAAATTTGACTTTTCAAAATTATCCTGAGATGAGTACAAATTTGAAATCAGGAATAAGAATTCACTTATTACGTCGTTATAGTTTTTACAAGAAAAGACACTAGAAAATTTTTCCAAATCATCACTTTCTATCCAGTTTTTAGCTTGGGATAATAATAATGTGCTATTAATGTACTTTATATTTCCTGATATTTTTTGAGCTTCACTAATTTTATTATTCTCAATCAGATAATTTAAATAAAAAAAGGTATATCTGGTATAATCAGCCTCAGTATTGTTAATTAAATTAGAAAAATAGATACTAGTATCTTTATCATTTAGATAACATCTCTGAAAAGTTTCTGAAATTATTGAAAGTTGACCGAAATTTTTTTTATCATTTAAAATCTTATTTTCCTGGAAAACATATAAATACTGTTTTAAGCTTTCCAATATTGCAGAGTTAAATCTATCCTTTTTAGCTAGTCTCTGAGTTTTTTTTAGATGAATGTAAGCCTGATTCAAATTATTTTTTTTAAGACTGTCCAGAATTAACAATAAATGAGCATCAAAAAAATTTGAATTTTTTTTATCTTTATTTCTTTTAATTACATTTATAGCTTGAGAAATCTTATTCTCTAAAACTAAAGAATAAACGTATTTTTTTAAATATGGATCGTGCCTATCAATTAGAATTTTAGAGGAATTAAAAAAATTTAATGCAGATGAGTTATCCTTGTTTTCAAAAGCGACAAGTCCTGAAAAATATTTTGATAAATTCCTAGAGTTAAAGTCATCAAAACTATCACTTTTAGAATAAAGAGGATTTTGATAGACTAATAATATGAATAAAATGATTTTAATTTTTTTTACAAACATATATATACTTTATGACTAAAAGTGATTTAAATCAAAACGCTAATTATGCTAAAGAATTAATTGACACAATAGAACCCGAATTTGTTTTTAGCAACAAGCCAATTAATAGATTTAAAAATGTTAGGAAAAATGAAACTGTTAACAATTCAGATAAAAACAAAAAATTACTAAATCTTAAAAATAAAATTAATTCAATTGAAAATTGTAAATTGAAAGATAATTCAAAAAATCTTATTTTAGGTGGCGGAGATATTGATGGGCCTATCATGCTTATTGGGGAGGCACCTAGTGAAGCTGAAGAGAAGTCAGGTTTACCTTTCCAGGGGGAAGTTGGATCTTTACTAGATAAAATGCTTTTAGCTATTAATATAAAACGAAATAAAATTTATTCAACGTATACTATTAACTTCAGAACTCCAGAGGACAGAAAACCAACATCTCAAGAAATAAAACGCTATTCAATATTTTTGAAAGAACATATATCAATTATAAACCCGAAAATTGTCATGCTGATGGGTAGTACTGCTATGGAGGCCGTCACAGGTTCAAATAATAAGATTTTAAGTGAAAGAGGAGAATGGAAAGAAATTATTTTAAAAAACTTAACATTCCCAATTATGATTACTTTAAGCCCCTCTTACTTGATAAGGTTTCCTGAAAATAAAAAATATTCTTGGGAAGATTTAAAAAAAATTAGACAAAAAATTCAAGAACTGAATATAAAAATTTAATGAAATTAATTGCTGGTGTTGACGAAGTGGGGAGAGGCAGTTTAGTAGGACCAGTTTACGCAGCTGCAGTAATTTTAAAAAGATCGATTAATCAAAAATTATTAAAAGACTCTAAAAAATTAACAAAAATCAAAAGAGAAACTTTATCAAAATATATTAAAGAAAATTCTATATGGGCTGTAGGGAAAGCTTCTTTAAAAGAAATAGAAAAAATCAATATTCTACAGGCGAGTCTTCTTGCAATGAAAAGGGCTATAAAAAAACTAAAAAAAAAACCTACAATTGTCCTAATTGATGGGAATCAATTACTAAAAATAAAAGATTATAAACTTAAATCAATTATAAAAGGAGACGAAAAAATTCCCTCAATTTCTGCGGCATCAATAATTGCAAAAGTGACACGTGATAAAATGATAACTAATCTAGGAAAAAAATTTAAAGGTTACAATTGGGATAAAAATTATGGTTACGGAACTCAGTCACATTTTAAAGCAATAAAAAAATTGGGAATTACAAGGCACCACAGAAAAAATTTTTCACCTATGAACAAAATAAAATAGGTTTCACCAAGAGACACTAGATATAGTTATTTTAAAAAATTTTTGCACAAATTGAATCCAAAAAGTTCAATCCCAGGTTGACCGTAGAATCTTTTTGGAGTCTAATTATTTTTTATAAATGACTATTAATATTAAAGATAGATTAATTAATGGAGACAGCCTAAAGGAATTAAAAAAAATCCCTGACGAAACCTTTAATTTAATCTTTGCCGATCCTCCTTACAACTTACAGTTAAAAAGGGAATTAACAAGACCTGATAGATCAAAAATAAGTGCAGTAAATGATAAGTGGGATCAATTTGAGAGTTTTAAAAGATACGATGATTTTACTTACGCTTGGCTAAGTGAATGTAAAAGAGTTTTAAAAAAAGACGGGGCGATTTGGGTAATTGGTAGTTATCACAATATTTTTAGAGTTGGTACAGCAATTCAAAATTTGGGCTTTTGGATTTTAAATGACGTTATTTGGAATAAAAAGAATCCAATGCCAAACTTTAAAGGAACTCGATTTACTAATGCTCATGAAACTTTAATCTGGGCATCAAAATCAGATAAATCAAAATACACCTTTAACTATCAGTCTTTAAAATGTTTAAATGATGATCTTCAAATGAGATCAAATTGGGATCTATCAATTTGTAATGGATCTGAAAGACTTAAAAAGAAAGGTAAAAAAGTTCATTCAACCCAAAAACCTGAAGCTTTACTTCATAGAATTTTATTAGCGACTTCAAATAAAAATGATTTGGTTTTAGACCCTTTTTTAGGCTCTGGAACAACTGCAACGGTTGCAAAAAAATTAAGCAGAAATTATTATGGTATAGAAAAAGAAAAGGCTTATTTTAAAGCTGCTGAAAAAAGATTAAAAAATACAAAAGTTTTAGAGGATGATTGTCTGGATACACTAAAAAATAATAGATCAAAACCAAGAATACCTTTTGGTTCATTGGTTGAATTGGGAATAATAAAGCCAGGAACAACTATTTTTGATAATCAAAAGAAAATAAGCGCAAAAATTATGGCTGATGGCAGTATTAAACATGCTCAAACAGAAGGCTCAATTCACAAAGTAGCAGCTGCAATACTTGGAGCTGAAAGTTGTAATGGCTGGACTTATTGGCATTACAATTTTAATGGATCAGTAGTTCCTATTGATCGTTTAAGACAAAGATTAGTTAATAATAGCTAATTCTTATAAATCTTTCCTAAATAAAATTCTAAAAATTTTTTATTTTTCACTAATCTTTTTAAAAGAATATTTCTAATAAAAACGCCTAATGGATTTGATAAATGGAAAACAAACTGATTAATTTTTGATCTGATATTAACCATTTTTGTTTTATCAACTCTATTCTTTAAAAAATTATTTCCTATCTTATTTTCAATACTTTTATATAACTCGTAAGCACCTTCAATTGACTGTGATGCACCTTGAGCAAATGATGGTGGAAAAGCAAAAAAAGCATCACCAATTAAATGAATATTGTCATATTGTAATTTATTGAAACTATTACTGACAAATACTGGAAAAATTTTTGGTTCCTTTAGATTGTCTAAAAACTCTTTATTTTCTGATGGAATTTTTTTAAAAACTTTTTTGATAAAAGAATTCTCACTAAATAATGAGTAATTTTTTTGCTCCTCAGTATTCAGTTGATATTTCATTATGGCTATAAAATTTAAGTCTCCATGGGGGTTTGTCGGATAAATCACTTGATGAAAGTCTGAACCTAAAAATAGACAAATGTTTTTATTGTCAATATTCTTAAAAGATTTCGTTAGTATACCTCTTATCGCTAAAGTGTCATTGTATTTAGGTTGATTTTGGTTATTTGAAATAAGGCTTTTGTTTTTTGAAAAAACTCCATCAGAAATAATTAAATAATCATATTCTTTAATTTCATTGTTTTCAAAAGTTAATTTGATTTGTTTATGATATTGATCTATCTCAGAAATTTTATAGCCAGTTTTTATTAAGTTACCTAAATCTTTTTTTAAAAAATTAATTAGAGAAGATCTTTTTAAAGTAGTATACCTACAGTCAACTGAATTAAAATTTGAGATATCTAACTCACATATTTTATCTAAGCTTTTACTTAAATAAAAATTAATTTTTTCAGGATTAAATTTTTCATCATTATGAAATTTTTCAAATCCAATTTTATTTAAAAGTTTGATACTGTTTACTGATAATTGTACGCCATAACCCTCATCTAAATAAATTGAAGTATTTTTTTCATATATCGTGATTTGATAATTTGGATTTTTTTTGAACAGATTAGCTATAAATAATCCAGAAATTCCAGCTCCAATTATTGCTACTTTTTTCATTAACTTCTTTCCAAATATTTAACAATTTTTTTTGTAAATGATGGTAGCATATAATCATCTAATTTTTTTTCATTTATCCAATATGGTGTCTGAAATTTTCTAATATTTTTCATATATTTAATTTTTATGTTCATGTTCATATTTGACATTTTAAAGCTTAAGTTTTTATTAAAATTTTTTGGATTTGATAGTTCTTCCATAGGAAATATTGTTAAATTTTTTAAAAAATTAAATTTATTATTTTTAATCAATAAATATCTTTGATCTTTTTTATAAACTTTTAAGAGGTAATACTTATTGTTATTTTTCTTTTTTTTTTTTGTTAATTCAAAATCTTTCTTGAGGAATGACTTACACTTGTTTGAAATAGGACATTGATGACATAAGGGATTTGTTGGTTTACAAATTAATGCACCTAATTCCATTAAAGCTTGAGTGTAATCACTTGGTCTTGATGACATCCCAAATATAGATTTTTTTTTTATAAGATTTTCTTTATGTATCTCTTTATCTTTTTTTAAGTACAAATATCTTTTTAAAACTCTTTCTATATTTCCATCCAATGGAATATAAGGTTTATTAAATGCAATTGATAAAATTGCTCCTGCAGTATAGTTGCCTACTCCAGGAAGAGATATCAGATCTCTAAAATTATCAGGCAATTTTCCATTAAAATTTTCAACGATTTTTTGTGCAGTTTTTTTTAAATTTCGTACTCGAGAATAGTACCCAAGACCTTCCCAAAGTTTAATTAACTTTTTATCTTGAACTTTAGCTAAAGATTTTAAGTTAGGTATATTTTTTATAAATCGGTTAAAATATGGAATTACTGTTACAACTTGAGTTTGTTGTAGCATAAATTCACTCACTAATGTGTAATATTGTCTTTTTTGTAATACAGTCTTTTTTCGCCAAGGCAAAGATCTTTTATTTAAATTATACCATTTAAGAATTTTTTTTGTTACTAATTGTTCTTTCATATGCAATTTAAAAAATATACTAAGCAGAGAAATCGTAGCATTCAAGGCTTAAGATCTTTCAAAGACACTTTGCCAAAGAATATTAAAAAGGTAATCAGTAAAAAAGGTCATATTTATTCCGAAACATTAAGTAATTGGAAATACATAGTGGGTGAAAATTTATTCAAAATTTGTTTTCCAAGATCTTTCAAAAATTCAAACAAATTTGGTGTAAGTACTTTAATAATAATAGTTAAAAGGGGTCATGAGATCGATTTAGAATATTCAAAAAGAGAAATAATGGATAAGATGAATAGTTTTTTTGGCTATCCAGTTGTTGAAAAACTCAAATTCATTAGTTTTGATCAGGAAGAAAAAATTTTTTTTAGCAAAAAGGAAATAGGGGAAAATTTAATAAACAATAAATATTTAAAAAAAATTGATAATGTTAAAAATGAAAAAATTAAAAAATCTTTGCTCGAACTAACAAAAGTTTTTAAGAATAAATGAAAAATATATTAATAATCTTAATTATATTTTTTGGATTAATAACCAATATTAATGCAGAAACAAAAAGGATTGTCTCAGGAAATCAAAATGCTAAGATTACAATTATTGCTTATGAATCATTGACTTGCAGTCATTGCGCAAATTTCCATAATGATGTTTATCCTCTTCTTAAGAAAGAATACATTGATACTGGTTTAGTTAAAATAGAATTCAGGCACTTTCCATTAGATATTGCTGCTTTAAACGCCTCAAAAATTGCTCAATGCAAAAAGGATAATGGATTAGAAGTTTTAAAAAGTTTATATGCAAACCAACAAGCTTGGGTTAAGGGAAGTTCAGTTGAAGAAGTTAATTATAATCTTAGCGAATTTTTAAAAAAAGAGGGCTTTAAAATAGATTATAATAAATGCATCAATAATAAGGAAATTGAGGATTTTGTTTTAAATGATCGAATCGAAGGAACCAAAAACTTTAAAATAAATGCTACCCCTACGATAATAATTAATAACAAAAAGTTCGAAAAATCACTCAATTATAAAAATTTAAAAAAATCCCTTGAAAAACTGATATAATTAAATTTATGGAGTTCAAAAAAATCCAACTAAATGGGTTTAAATCTTTTGCAGACAAAACTAATTTTTTAATTGAAAAAGGTTTAACCGGAATTGTTGGACCCAACGGGTGCGGAAAGTCTAACATTGTAGAGTCTCTTAAATGGGCGATGGGAGAAACATCAGCTAAAAGTATGAGAGGATCTGGAATGGAAGATGTAATATTTTCTGGTACTTCGAACAAATCATCGAAAAATATTGCTGAGGTCTCAGTCACAGTTGAGAATAAAAATAACGAGGGACCCGTTCAATTCAGAGAACTTGAAGAAATAAATATCAGAAGAAAAATTGAGAAAGATAAAGGATCAAAATTTTATATTAACGATAAAGAGGTTAGAGCGCGAGATGCCCAAATGTTTTTTGCAGATTTATCAACTGGTGCACATTCGCCATCTATCATCAGTCAGGGTCGCATTGGTGCACTTGTCACAGCAAAACCTACTGACAGAAGAGCAATTTTAGAGGAGGCGGCAGGAATATCTGGTTTACATGTTCGAAGACATGAAGCAGAATTAAGGTTAAGTGCTGCAGAAAATAACTTAAAAAGAGCAGATGAATTAAGAAGACAACAAGAAAAACAACTTGCGAGTCTAAAAAAACAAGCAGAAGAAGCAACTAAATACAAAAATATATCAGATGAAATAAAAAAAATTGAAGCAGGATTGTATTATTTAAAATTACTAGAGATTGACAAAGAAATTAATATTGAAAATGAAATCAATGCTGAAGCAGAGGGTGAAGTAATTGGATTTAACAACAAGATATCTGAAATTGAAAATTTAATTAAGTTCGAAACTGATAAAATTTCTCCATTAAGGGAAAAGAATATTGAAAATCTATCTAAGATACAAAGACTTAATTTAGAACTTCAAGGATTAGACGAGGAAAATATCAGAATTCAAGATGAAATAGAAAATATAAAGAAATCCCTACAAACATTTGACGACGATATCATAAGAGAAAAAGGAATAGTGATAGATGCAAATTCAAATGAAAAAAGGCTTAAAGAAGAAAAAAATGAACTTATTGAAATCGACTCAAAATATTATGAAACTGAGAAGCAATCAAATAATGATTTGGATAACTCCAAAAGTAATCTTGAAAAAGAAATAAATAAAGTCAAAGAGCTTATCAATTTAAAAAAAAATGATGATGCAATAGTAGTCCTAGATAATTGTAAAAAAATTATAGAGGAATATGCTGACAGCTATAGTAAAAATCAAAATATAAAGAATGACTCAATTAAAAGGAATGAAAGAATAAACATAATAGCGAAAGAGATAGAAAGTTGGAAAAATTTATTATCAAATTCAGAAAAAATGTTAGCTGAGTTGACTGAAAGAAAAAATAAACTAAATTTGCAATTAGATAATTTAGATAATAAACCAAAACTGCAAGCTGAAAAAAAAGGTCAAATTACTGAAGGTTTAAGAATTTCTGGACAAGAGAAAGAGGAAAATGAGAACATTATTAATATAACAGATGAAAAAATAGATAATCTTAGGTCCCAATTAAATGAGATTCAAGAAACGTCAATACAAATTAGAGAAAGAAAAGCAAGTTCAAGTGCAACTATTGAAGGGCTTAAAAAAAGAAAAGATGATTTAATCGATAGAATCAATTCAGAACTTAGTTTAAATGAAGGAAATATTTTAGAAAATTCGAATTTGTTTGGAAAAGAAGATCTCCCCGACGCTGTCAATCAAGAGGATTTGTTGGATAAAAAAAAACAAGAAAGAGAAAGATTAGGCTCAGTAAATCTAAAGGCAGATGAAGAAACAAATAAATATGAAATGGAGATTAAAAAAATGGAGCAAGATCGAGAAGATTTATTTACTGCAATTATAAAATTGAAAAATAGTATTAATGAGCTTAATCAAAAAGGAAGAGAGAGATTAATTGAAGCTTTCGATAAAGTTAATAGAAAATTTAATGAAGTTTATACTAAGTTATTCAATGGTGGAAATGCCAAACTAGAGCTCGTCGATAATGATGATCCTCTTGAAGCTGGTTTAGAAATGTTAGTAAGCCCTCCAGGAAAAAGACTTCAATCAATAACGTTACTATCTGGTGGGGAGCAAGCCTTGACAGCACTGTCTCTTATTTTTGCAGTTTTCTTAACAAACCCGTCGCCAATTTGCGTTTTAGATGAGGTAGATGCACCACTGGACGATGCAAACGTTACAAGGTTCTGCAGTTTACTTGAAGAACTCACAAAAATTACTAACACTAAATTTATCATTGTCACTCATCACGCTTTAACCATGTCAAAAATGAATAGACTATACGGTGTTACCATGCCTGAGAAAGGTATTAGCCAGTTAGTTGCGGTTGATTTACAAAAAGCAGAAAGTATGGTTGCTTAAATACGCCAAAATAGTATGTCTAAAGATCCTTTCAAAACTCGCTTAGAGATTGCAAAAAAGAAGCTTTTAAAAAGAAATTTAGATAACAAAAAACACAATTCCTCCCCAATTGGCAATGCTTTTAAGCTTAGCACAGAACTTGTAGCTGCTGTTGCTGTAGGGACAATTATTGGGTTTATTTTAGATAATACCTTTGGTACTAAACCTTGGTTAATATTAATATTTTTTTTTGTAGGTGTGGTTGCTGGCATAACCAATGTGATTAGATCTGCAAAAAATATGCAAAAATAGATAAATTTATGGCAGCAAATCCAATGACTCAATTCGAAGTTTATAGAATTGGTCCTGAAATAAAAATAGGTACTTTTGATATCTCATTTACTAATGCGAGTTTATTTATGGTAGTCAGTTCATTGGCTATTTTAATAATTTTTAATTTGGGGTCTAAAAAAAATTTAATAATACCAAATAAAATTCAGCTTTTAGCTGAGTTAAGTTATACATTTGTATCAAAAATGATTAGTGATACCGCTGGTTCTAAAGCCAAGCCTTATTTTTCATTTATATTTTCATTATTTATGTTTGTTCTTTTTTGTAACATGCTTGGCATGATTCCCTATACCTTTACTGTTACTAGTCATATTATTGTGACTTTTGTTCTTGCTTCATTTATTTTTATTGGAGTTACAATCATAGGATTTATCAAACATGGTTTTGGTTATTTAAAATTGTTTGTACCAAGTGGAGTGCCAATTGTATTGCTTCCTTTGATAGTTGTTATTGAAATTATATCATATTTAAGTAGACCTATCAGCCTATCAGTAAGGCTTTTTGCCAATATGATGGCAGGTCACACAATGATGAAAGTTTTCGGAGGCTTTGTGATAAGTCTTGGAATAGTCGGTGGATGGCTTCCACTGAGTTTCTCGGTTGCTTTAACTGGTTTGGAGATCTTAGTTGCTTTTCTTCAGGCGTATGTTTTCGCAATCTTAACATGCATTTATTTGAATGATGCATTAAATTTACACCATTAATTAACATAGGAGGATATAATGGAATTAGAAGCAGCAAAAATGATCGGAGCTGGTTTAGCAGCAATTGCACTAGCTGGTGCTGGAGTTGGTATTGGTATAATCTTTGGGAATTATTTATCAGGAGCAATGAGAAATCCCTCAGCAGCACAAAAACAATTTCCAAACTTACTTTTAGGCTTTGCGCTTGCGGAGGCAACAGGATTGTTTGGATTAGTGGTTGCATTAATTATACTTTTTGCATTTTAAATAAATGAAAAAAAAAGTACTTTTTCAGTCAATTTTTTTTTATTTCTTTTTTATTAAAGAAGTTTTTACAGCTGAAAGTGGAGGTATGCCTCAATTAAACCCTGAGTTTTGGATTTCACAAATATTTTGGCTCACACTTACATTTGGTATTTTATATTTAGCTTTATCAAAATTAATTCTACCGAAAATAAGTTCAAACTTAGAATTGCGTAAATCAAAAATACAAGAAAATATTGAGGCAGCAGAAAAACAAAGAAAGAGTAGTGAGCAAAAAATTAAAGAATATGAAGAGATTGTTTTTAAAAGTAAATTAGAGGCCAAAAATATTTTAAAAGATTTTAAGGAAAAAACACTAAAAAATATTAATTCTAAAAAACAGGCTCTAGACAAACAAATAGATGAAGAGATCAAAAAAGCAGAGGGAGAAATCAATTTACTTAAAAAAAGTGCTCCTGAAAAAATTAATAGAATAGCAATTGAAACATCCTCGGAACTATTAAAAAAATTAATTGGTGCGGAGGTAAATAACAGTAGTATTTCAGCGATTGTTGAAGATTTATCTAAAAGAAATGGAGAAAAGTATCATGACAATTGATTCAACATTTTGGGTAGCTGTTTCATTCGTAATATTTTTTGGAGGATTGATATATTTGAAGATTCCTCAAAAAATCACAGTAATTCTTAATAAATTAATCTCTGATATTAAAAATGAAATTGATGAAAGTGAAAAACTGAGAAAAGAGGCTAAAACTCTGTTAGATAACGCGCAGAAAAAACTAGACACTGCTCAAAAAGTAAGTGATGAAATATTAGAGCAAGCAAAAAAAGATAGCGATAAGCTTATAATAGAACTCAACGATAGATTTCATAAATCATCCGAAATTAAAAAAAATCTTGCAGAAAATAAAATTAGCCAGATGAAAGAGGCCACAATCAAAGAAATTAAAGATACATCAGTTAAAATTGCTATAAATTCGGTAAAAAGAATAATTACAAAATCTATTGATAAGTCTAAACTAGATACACTATTTCAAAAAAATTTAGATGAGACTAAAGAAGAGTTAAAAAAAATTAACTCATAATACGCTTACAATTTTTTAAAAAAACTATAGATTATGAAAATGAATTCTGTAGTGATAGGTTCTGGTTTTGGTGGTATAGCCGCAGCTCTACGTCTTAAAGCCAAAAACCATAATGTTATCTTAATTGAAAAACACCCTGATCTTGGTGGGAGAGCAAGAGTGTTTAGTAAAAATGGGTTTATTTATGATGGTGGCCCAACCGTAATAACTGCGCCTTATTTGATTAATGAATTGTTTGAATTATTTAAAAGAAATCCAAAAGATTATATTGAATTATCTCCTTTAAAGATCTGGTACCAATTTATTTTTGAGGATAATTCAAAATTTAATTATTCAGGGAATGAAAATGAGATGAAAAGACAAATTGCAGAAATAAATAAAGATGACGTAAAAGGTTATGAAGAATTAGTTAACTTTACAAAAAAGATTTTTGATAAGGGATTTACAGAACTAGCTGATGTTCCATTTGATAAACCTTTAGTAATGATGCAACAACTACCAGCTTTATTAAAACTTAAAAGTTATAAATCAGTCTATTCATTAGTTTCATCTTACATAAAAAATGAAAAATTAAGAAGAATGTTAAGTATGCATCCACTTTTAGTAGGTGGGAATCCTTTTACTACAACTTCTATTTATGGGCTTATTTTATATCTAGAAAAAAAATGGGGAATACATTATTCAATGGGTGGAACTGGAAATATCATAAAGGGTTTTGAAAAGTTAATGAATGAAGTTGGTATAGAAATAATTAAAGGTCGCGAAGTTAAAAAAATTATTTCTAGTGGTAATAAAATAACTGGAGTCCAATTAGACAATCAAACTAACATTGAAACTAATAATGTTATTTGTAATGCAGACCCACCTGCTGTCTATGAAAAAATGTTAAATGGAAATTCAATTAACTCACTCATGTTTGAATGGAAAAAAAATAGAATGGAGTATTCTATGGGATTATTTGTGTATTATTTTGGCACAAAAGAAAAATATAATAATGTAGAGCACCATACTATTAAATTTGGAAATAAATACAAAGAGCATCTTGATGACATATTCAATAATAAAAAATTAAATAGTGATATTAGTTATTATCTTCACAGACCATCAGCTACGGACACATCTATGGCTCCAGAAGGGCAAGATTGTTTTTACGTTCTCGTTCCAGTGCCAAACAATCAGTCAGAAATTGATTGGTCTATTGAAGGAGAAAAAATGAAAGATTTAGTAATTCATAAAATGCAAAAAGATTTAATGCCAAATCTCAAAGAAAATATTGTTGCAGATTTTTACTTAACGCCTGATTATTTCGAAAAAGAATTAAATACAAAATATGGCTCTGGCTTTTCAGTTCAACCAAAATTTTCTCAATCGGCTTATTTTAGATTTCATAATAAGTCCGAAATATACGATGGACTTTATTTTGTTGGAGCAGGCACGCATCCGGGAGCTGGGGTACCCGGAGTACTTTCATCGGCAAAGGTTTTAGATAAAATTTTGTAATGTCTAATAGAAGTTACTTGTCAGTTTACGCCAAGTCATTCAGTTGGGCAGGTTTTTTTTTGCCTAAAGAAACATTAAAAAAATGCTCTGCTTTATATGATTTTTGTAGGATTGCAGATAACATTGCAGATGATGATGAAAAAATAGAAAATAAAAAAAAAAAATTTAATCATTTTGAAAATGATTTTAATCAAAAAAACTTTGATAACCCTACTATAAGAAACATGTGGAGCCTCATTGAAGAGTTCAATATATCTTTAGAAATAGTTCAAGATTTATTAATTGGAATCAAATCAGATATTAAAGATAGAGTTAAATTTAATTCAGAAAAAGATCTTTTGATTTACTCATACAGAGTAGCTGGAACAGTTGGCTTGATGATGGCGAAAATTTTAAAAGTAAATAAAAAAAGCTCATTAAAGTCAGCAATCGATCTTGGAATTGCAATGCAGCTTACTAATATATCTAGAGATGTAATTGAAGATTCTAAAAATAATCGATTTTATATAAATAAAAATTTTGGAGAAATTTCTTCAACTATAAATCTAGCTGATTCTTTTTATGAAAATTCATTCTATTCAATTAAAGATATACCAATAAATCTGCGATTTTCTATTTTAGTTGCTAGAAGAGTTTACAGAAAAATAGGACATAAAATTCTAACAAAAAAAAACTTTAATAATTACCAAAGTTCAGGAAAAATATATGTTTCAAACGTGGAAAAGATATTAGAGACTTTTCTTTCAATTTTCGACTTAATTAAATTATCATTAAGTAAAAAAAAAGATGATCAGATACAACATAATCATAAGTTAATTAACGAAGAAATAAATTTAAATGAAAGAATTTGATTATATTATTATTGGTGGCGGTTGTGCAGGGTTATCACTGGCATATGAACTCGAAATCAACGAAAAACTAAGAAATAAAACCTTAGCTATTATTGAGCCAAGAGCAAAATATAAAAAAGATAAAACTTGGTCTTTTTGGAAAACAACATCACATAACTTTAATGATTGTGTTAAAAAAAGTTGGGAAAATTTTTCAATCCATATACCACAAGAAACTAATCATTTAGAATGTATAAATTATCCTTATCAAAGTGTTGATAGTGGTTTGTTCTATGAAAAAATTAACAATAAATTAAAAGAAAATAAAAACATTTCTATCTTCAAAAATATAAGTGAAATTAATTCAGAAAATTCATTTGTTTTTAATAGTGTGCCATCTATTAAAGAAAATGACCACAACCTTTGGCAACATTTTTGTGGTGTAGAAATTGAAACACAAAATAATTTTTTTGATGATGAAATTTTTAATCTTATGGATTTTAACTGTGATCAAAGAGAAAGTGTTCATTTTTTTTACACACTTCCTTATTCAAAAAATAAGGCTTTAATTGAAACCACATGGTTATCTAAAATAAATGATAATTCTCAAAAAGATTATGATATACAAATTAAAAATTATATTGAAAATAATTTAAATTTAAGAAATTACAGAATAATTTATAAAGAGGAAGGTGCGATACCTCTATTCTACCCGTCATATAAAATAGAGAAAAATAAAATAAATATTGGAACTGCTGGGGGTATGACAAGATTAAGCACGGGCTACACTTTTTTAAATATACAAGAACACAGTAAGTATATATGTAAAAATATTGAAAACATTTCTAAAACTAAAAGATTTGAGATAAGTAAAAAATATCAATTTTTAGATAATATCTTTTTAAAAGTTCTTGAAAAACATCCTGAAAAAATGCCTGAAATTTTTTTTAAAATGTTTAAGAGTCCCCCAAAAACTATTATAAAATTTTTATCTAACAAAAGTAATTTTTTTGAGGATTTATCTATAATATTTAAAATGCCAAAAACAACTTTTATAAAAGCTTTGTTTTATTAGTGATATGAAAATATGAATAATCATATTAAAAAAATAAATTTAAATCATTCTTTAATCTTTTTTTTTCTTTGTAACTTTTTTTCTATAATAGTATTTAAAATTTCTTATTTTACAATTTCTCCATTAATTTGTTTATTCTTAATTTTAAGTATAGGCGTATCTCATGGCTCACTAGATAATCTTAAAGGAAGAAAACTTTTTCAAATTTTTGGAATCAGTAATTTATTTATTTTTTATTTATCATATATTTCAATCTCCATAGTAGTAATAATTTTGTGGATTATTATACCATCCATTTCTTTAGCAATTTTTTTGATAATAGCCTCTCATCACTTTGGTAAAGAAGATACTCAATTTTTAATAGTTAAAAATTCATATAATAATCAATTATTGTTTTTCTTAAAGGGTTCATTGATAATTTTTGCCCCAATGTATTTTCATTTCGATGAGACAATATCCATATTTAAATTATTACTAATTGAAAATGAGACCTTCTATGAATTCTTAAATTTGCTTGAAACAAATAAAGTTTTACCTTACGCCCTTATTTTATCAACCTTATCAAGTATAATATTGTTTGCTAAAAATTTTGAACTAAAAAAATTTACTATTTTTTTAGATTATTTTTCAATACTAATAATAAATTATTTTTTTTCTCCATTAGTAGCATTTACAATTTACTTCTGTTTTTTACATTCTGTAAGGCACAGTATTTCATTAATGTATGAATTAGATAATAATGACCTAACTAATGGATTAAAAATATTTACAAAAAAAGCTTTTCCACTAACAATTCTCACTGCTACGTTTAGTTTTTTAGGGCTTTTTTTACTTAATTATACTTACAATTTTGATAGTTCAGTTCTCAAAATTATATTTATAGGTTTGGCGTCTTTGACCTTTCCACATATATTGCTTGAGTACTTAATTGAAAAAAATGAAAAATAAGGAATTAAAAATTTTATTATCTGCGCCAAGAGGATTTTGTGCTGGTGTTGAAAGAGCAATTGAAATTGTCGAAAAATCAATTTTAAAATATGGCGCTCCAGTTTATGTTCGACATGAAATAGTGCATAATAAATATGTAGTAGATGATTTAAAAAATAAGGGAGCTATTTTTGTAGAAGAACTTGAGGAGATTAAAGACAAAACTCGACCAGTCATTTTTTCAGCACACGGTGTACCAAAAAAAATACCAGAGGATGCAAGAAATTATAATATGACTTATGTTGATGCTACATGCCCTTTAGTGTCCAAAGTTCACAGAGAGGCTGAAAATCTTAATAAAGCTGGTTATCATTTAATTTTAATAGGACATCAGAACCACCCTGAGGTAATTGGTACTATGGGCCAGTTATCCAAAGGATCAATAGATCTTATTCAAAATGAAAATGAAGCTAAGGAGTATCAACCTCCAAATAACAAAAAAATTTCTTATGTTACACAAACAACCTTATCTGTTGACGATACGAAAGATATAATCCAGATCTTAAAAGATAGATTTCCTGATATAAAAGCGCCCTTAAAAGAGGATATTTGTTATGCCACAACAAATAGACAGATGGCGGTAAAGAATATTGCAAAGAAATGTGATTTATTTTTTGTAATAGGTAGTAGAAATTCATCGAATTCTGTTAGATTAGTAGAGGTTGCTAAAAAATCAGGTTGCTCTAATTCCCAGTTAATTCATTCACAAAGTGAAATCCCATTCGATTTAATTGAAGCGGCAAATACTATAGGTATATCTTCTGGAGCTTCTGCTCCTGAAATTTTAGTTGATAATTTTATAAATGAGTTAAAAATTAGATTTACAGTAAGTATAGATGAAGTAGAAATCGTCAAAGAAAACGTTGTTTTCAAAGCTCCAAATAAATTAAATTAAAATGGCTGTTTATACCAAAATAAATAAAAAAGATATTTCTTACATTAATAAAAAATTTGAAATTGAAAAAATTATAGATTTTAGAGGTATAAAACAAGGCATTGAAAATACTAATTATTTATTAAGATCAAAAAATAAAAAATTTATTCTTACAATTTTTGAAAAAAGAGTTTCTCAAAAAGAAATACCATTTTTTATGAAATTAATGGATCAATTAAATGACTCAAAAATTAATTGTCCAAAACCCCAAAAAAATAAAAATGGCAGATATCTTATCAGAATGAAAAATAAAACAGCCTGTGTTGTTTCTTTTCTTGAAGGAAAAGATAAAAAATTACTTAATTTAAAAAATTGCTATGACATTGGTAAAATAATTGCTGAGATGCATTTATCTACAAAAAAAATTAATCTTTCTAGAAAAAACTCTATGGGCATTAAATATCTTAATCCATTACTAAACAGCATTAAATTTAAATCTAAAAAATATGTAAATTTAGAAAAATTTTTAAAAACAAATTTTAAAGATATAAAAATACGATGGCCAAAAAAATTACCTAGTGGAATAATTCATGGAGATTTATTTTTAGATAATATTTTTTTTAAAAACAATAAACTATCAGGGATTATTGATTTTTATTTCGCTGCAAATGACTTCTTTATGTATGAAATTGCTATATGTATAAATGCGCTGTGTTTTGATAAAAAAAAATCAGAATTTTTGATAAATAAAAAAAAGGTAAAAAATTTAATTAAAGGTTATGAAAGTATTAAAAAAATTTCAACTAAAGAAAAAAAATCGTTAAATATTCTATGTCGTGGCGCAGCAATAAGATATTTTCTAACTAGACTTTATGACTACTCGAATACACCTAAAACAGCACTTATAAAAATAAAGGATCCAAGAGAATATTATCAAAAACTCCTAATACACAATAATTTGAAAACTTATAAAGATTATTTAAGGTAATGATTAAAATATATACTGACGGTTCATGTCTTGGAAATCCAGGTAAAGGTGGTTGGGCAGCAATTATATTAAATGATGGAAAAAAAACTGAACTAAAAGGAAGTGAAAAAGATACTACAAATAATCAGATGGAATTATTAGCACCTATTAAGGCTCTTAAAGAAATTCCAAAAGGTAGCAAAGTTGAAATTTTTACAGACTCTAAATACGTAAAGTCTGGAATAACAGAATGGATACATAATTGGAAAAAAAATGGATGGAAAACTGCAAATAAAAAAGAGGTGAGTAATAAAAAACTTTGGACAGAATTAGATCTGCTAAATAATGAATTTGAAGTAAGTTGGAATTGGGTAAAAGCACATTCAACAGATAAATTAAATAATGAAGTAGATTTACTTGCTAGAAATGCTGCAAACTTATAATTAGTCCACCTAGCAATAGAACGCCTCTTCTATTTAATCTAAAAATTCTCATTTTTTTTTATCTTAAAATCTATCAAAGCTAAATAAGTAAAGATAAACTGTATAGCCATAAATAAATGAAATAATCTTCCATATGGAATACCCATTCCGTTATATGCAATCCACGTATTAACTGGCAAAGTGAATAAAATAATTGATATTGATAGAGTCAATACAAGAATTGAAAATTTTTTTTTAAGATAAGAATATGAGCTTAATAAAACTAAGCAAAATCCTAGGGTGGTATACCAATGCAGAATTCGCATCCCAGCATCAAAGTGGAGATGTGGAACTAAAAATGCAAAAATATTTAAAAATACTAATGTATTAGGTTCTGGACCTAAGATTGGTCTCAGTCCGCTGCTGTTAAACCACTTAACTAAATCTACTTTTTTTTTAGATGCCATTTATAAATGCTATATTAAATTATTCAATAAATTCTCCGCTGAGGTTAAGCCACATTCCTTAGTTTCTTTTTCAACATGAATATTAACAACTGTGAAATTTTCAATAATCATTAAATAACGATTTGATCTAATTCCCATTCCTTTTGCATTCCGATCAACTTCTGCACCAATCGCTCTCGTGAACAATAAATACGGATCCGATAACATTTTTATGCTATTTCCAGTATTGTTAATCTCTCCCCAACCATTCATTACATAAGGATCATTTACTGATAAACAAAATATGTTTTTTATTCCTTTTGATTTGATTTTATCTGCATTTGCAACAAAGCCTGGTAAGTGAAGTTTTGAACAAGTTGATGTAAATGCCCCTGGCAAACCAAACAAAACAATTTTTTTATCACCTATGATTTCTCTTAATTTGCTTTTTTGTGGTTCTCCATTAACAAGTTGAAAAATCTCTGTATCTGGTATTTGATCTTTTATTTTGAGTTTCATATTGATTTCATCACAAATTTTTTAATTTTCTCAATATTATTTGATAAAAGTTCAAATTTTTCTTTTCTTTCGTTAATATATTTAAGATTATCTGGTAAATTTTCAGTTTTTGAGATTGCATCTTCTATTGCTTTTGGAAATTTACACGGGTGCGCTGTTGATAATACAATACAATTTTTTTCTAATCTCAATTTTCTTACTACGCCAATGCCTACGGCAGTATGTGGATCAACTACCATCTGATACTCATTATTAATTTTCTTTATCATTTCTACAGTTTCGTTTTCGTCAAGCATTTCAGATATAAAATTCTTTTTAATTTTATCTAGATCATTTTTATCAATTTTATAAGTATTATTTTTTATTTCAGCCATTATATCTTTTGTAACTTCTGAGTTACAATCTTTTACGTCATATAAGAGCCTTTCAAAATTACTTGCTATTTGTATATCCATACTTGGTGTATTTGTCTCTTTAACTTTCTTTTGAGTATAGTCACCTCCCGATATTGCTCTATGAAGTATGTCATTTTTATTTGTGGCTACGATTAGTTTATCAATTGGAAGACCTAGTTTTTTTGCTAAGTAACCTGCATAAATATCACCAAAGTTACCTGTTGGAACAGAAAATGATAAAGGTTGACCATTTCCAACTTTGAAATAAGCATAAAAATAGTACACCGATTGGGTAATAATTCTTGCCCAATTAATTGAATTTACACCTGACATATTAATTGTTTTGGAAAATTTTTCGTCATTAAACATTGCTTTTACTAAATTTTGACAATCATCAAAATTACCTTCTACTGCAATGTTAAATACGTTACTCTCCTCATGTATTGTCATTAGTCTTCTTTGTATTGGTGAAATTTTATTATTTGGGTGCAATACAAAAACATTTAAATTACTTTTTCCTTTTAGAGCGTCTATAGCAGCCGCACCAGTATCACCTGAAGTTGCTACTATAATATTAATTTTTTTTTTATTACGTACTAAATGATATTGATAAAAATTACCTATTAATTGCATAGCGATATCTTTAAACGCAAGAGTTGGACCATGAAATAGTTCTAAGACTTTTAGATTTCCTAGGTCTGAGATTTTTACAACATCATTAGATCTAAAATTTGAGTACGATTTTGAAATGATGGAGATTAGCTCATCTTTAGACATAAAATCTCCTATAAACGGATAAATTATTTCAACAGCTAAATCATTGTAACTAAGGCTTTTGAGCTTTTCTAATTCCTCTTTTTTAAATTGTTTAATTGATTTAGGAACAAAAAGACCCCCATCATCTGCCAAACCTTTGAGGAAAACATCTTTAAAAGTAAAGTTTTTCTGATTATTTCTTGTGCTAATATAATTCATTTAATAATTCTTTTTTCTAAAATATAAATATAACAAAAGAATTGAAATCGCTAATGAAAACCATGTAAGGGCATATTTTAGATGATTATTAGAAATATTGGCAGTAATTTTTTTTGGTTGAGGGAATTGGTAGTTTCCATCTAAATAAATAATATATTTAGAGAATTCTTTTCCAGTAAATTTTAATATATCTTCTCTATTTAGACTAAACCAATAATTTTCTTTTAAATCATTATCTGGCTTAAAAATATTTTTTCTTCCCTGTAATTTCAAAGTTCCAATTATGTCATTTTCATTAATTAAATTTATTTCTTTAGAATTTTTTTTTTCAAATGGTATCCACCCTCTATTAATCAGATAATTTATATCATTTATTAAAATTGGATTTATAACTTCAAAACCAGGTGTCCCTGCATCGTTTAGACTATATAAGTAAATTTGTTTATCTAAATCTATCAAACCTGATGTTTTAATCTTTAAAAAATTTTTGATATTAGTGTTGGTTAGTTCTACTGGGGGATTTTTTAAAGAACTTTCAATTTCGAAAATTAAATTATTCTTCCAATTTAAACGAATAATTTGCCATGAACCTAAAGCAATAAACACTAAAATAAAAAAAATTATAAATACTGAAAATAAGAACTTATGTTTCAAAAATATAAAATTAACTTCCCCAAATGTATATTGCAGCAAACAAAAATAGCCATACTACATCTACAAAATGCCAATACCAAGCTGCAGCTTCAAATCCAAAATGGTGATCTTTATTAAAATGACCTCTTTTTCCTCTGAATAAACATACGGCTAAAAATATAGTCCCAACAAGCACATGAAAGCCGTGAAATCCTGTTGCCATATAAAATACTGATCCATAAATATGGTCTGAAAAAGAAAATGATGCGTGCTGATACTCATATATTTGCAAAAGAGTGAAACAAAACCCTAAAATAACAGTTAACCATAAACCTTGAATAAAACTTTTTCTATCATCTTCTAAAAGAGCATGATGAGACCATGTAACTGTTGTTCCTGATAATAATAAAATTAATGTGTTAATTAATGGAATATCCCAAGGGTCAAAAGTTTCAATATCTTTTGGAGGCCAAACATTTCCCACAAATTCGTTTGGAAATAAACTTACATCGAAATATGCCCAAAACCATGCAACAAAAAACATTACTTCAGATGCAATAAATAATGTCATTCCATATCTGTGGTGAATTTGAACTACAGGTGTATGATGACCTTGATGTTCGGCTTCAATAACAACGTCTCTAAACCACATGTAGGCCCCATAAATCAAAAGAGCAAAACCAAGATACATTCCCCATGAAACATCCGCATGAAGATAATAAACTGATCCTAATGCCAATACTAAACATGAGAATGAAACGTAAATAGGCCAAGGACTTGGGTCCACTAAGTGATAATCATGTTTTTTTTCAGCTGACATTTTTTTAATTATGATTGTTTATAATAGTCTGTCGAGAAAAAAGTATACGACATAGTTACGTCTTGTAAATTTTTTGTTGTTGGATCATTAACCATTTCAGGATCTAAGTAAAAAGTCATTACATATGTTGCTTTTTCTCCAGCTTTTAGTTCTTGTTTCTCAAAACAAAAACAACCTAACTTACTGTAATACTTACCAAAACTAGATGGAGAAACATTAAATGTTGCTACTCCAGCAGTAGGCTCATTGCTATAATTTTCTACTTCAAATTCTATTTTGTTTACTTGACCAACTTTCACATCAATAACATTTGACTTAGCCTTAAAATCCCATGGTAAATTATTAACATTGGTATCAAACCTCACACTTACTATTTTGTTTAATACTATTTTTGGAGCATCTTTAGATACCTGAGTGGTTCCACCAAAACCTGTCACTCTACAAAATAAGTCATACAGAGGAACTGCTGCATAAGACAACCCTAACATTAAAACAAAAATTCCAGCTAGTATTAAAGGTGTTAAGTTTTTTTTTTGTATCATAATGCTCTGTCGAACACTCCTGTGTTATATAAGGTAAAAAAGAAAAGAAAAATCATAAAGGCGATGATTGCTAAAGCCGTTAAAATATTTTTTTTTTTAGTTTTTTTATCAGGTGTTATCATAAAATCTTATCTATCAGAAAAAGAACAAAAACCAAAAATAAATATAAGATAGAATACCCAAATATTCCTTTTGCTTTTTTAGGATTAAACTTATTTTTCTTAAAATTGTAAAGTTCAAAACATAAAAAATTATAGTAAAGAGTTAATAACAATGAAGGTATTAAGAATGCTAATCCTACAAAATCTATAGAATATGGAAAGATAATCACAGGAAGCATTAATAGTGAATAAATAAAAATATTAATTTTTGTACTTTCCACACCATTAGTTAACGGAAGCATAGGTATTTTGGCTTTTTTGTAATCATCAGATTTGTATAAACTCAAAGCCCAAAAATGAGATGGAGTCCAAAAGAATATTATTAAAAAAAAACTTAATGGTTCAATTGATAAAGAGCCTGTAGCAATAGTCCATCCAATAACTGGAGGAAAAGCTCCTGCTGCTCCGCCTATTACGATATTTTGAGGCGTTCTTCTTTTTAACCAAATTGTGTATACAAAAACATAAAATAAAATTGTTAAAAGCAATATTGCAGCTGAAATCCTATTTGTGAAATAATCTAGCGCTAAAACAGAAATTATAGATAGAGTAACACCTAAAATAAGCGCTTGATTTCTATTTACCTTGCCAGTTGGTATTGGTCTTAGACAGGTTCTTGACATTAAAGCATCTAGGTCTGACTCGTACCACATGTTTAATGCACCAGCAGCTCCTGCTCCTAAAGAAACTAACAAAATTCCAATTATAGCATCTTTAGTTGAAACAAGATTTGGTGATGTCAATAAACCAACTGCACAAGTAAAGACTACCAATGACATCACTCTTGGTTTCATTAATTTAAATAATTCGGAAAAATTAAATAAATCTTCCTGACTTAAATTTCTTTTTTTCGCCTTAGAACTACTCATTTATTTTTTTAGCTATTATATTAGCTATGTGATTTTTGTGTTTCTTGATCATCCTCAAATTTTGGTAACTCCTCAAAAGTATGAAAATTTGGTGGAGATGGTACGGTCCATTCTAAAGTAGTAGCCCCTTCTCCCCAAGGGTTTTGGGTAGCTGCTTTTTTTTTGGCAAAAGAGTAAATTAAATTTACAAAAAATACTGCTAATCCTGCAACGGCTACATATGAGCCTACTGAAGAGATGTAATTCCATCCTGCAAAAGCATCTGGATAGTCTGCATATCTTCTTGGCATTCCTGCTAATCCCAAGAAATGTTGAGGAAAGAAAATTAGATTAACACCTACGAACGTTAACCAAAAATGTAAATGCCCTAACCACTCAGAATATTCATAACCTGACATCTTTGAAAACCAATAATAAAAACCTGCGAAAATTGCAAAAACTGCACCTAAAGATAAAACATAGTGAAAGTGTGCTACCACGTAATAAGTGTCATGCATTGCAGTATCTACTCCAGCATTTGCCAACACCACACCTGTTACTCCACCAACTGTGAACATAAATATAAATCCAAGTGCCCACATCATAGGTGTTTTAAATGATATTGATCCACCCCACATTGTTGCAATCCATGAAAAAATTTTTATACCAGTAGGTACTGCTATAATCATAGTAGCAGCTAAGAAATATGCTTTTGTATCAGTGCCTAAACCTACAGTGTACATATGGTGAGCCCATACAACAAATCCTACGATTCCAATTGCTACCATCGCATATGCCATACCTAAATAACCAAAAACTGGTTTTCTAGAAAATGTTGAAACAATATGACTAATCATTCCAAAGCCTGGAAGAATTAAAATATAAACTTCTGGATGACCAAAGAACCAAAATAAATGTTGGAATAAAACCGGGTCACCTCCTGTTTGTGCTTCAAAGAATGCAGTTCCAAAATTTCTATCAGTTAACAACATAGTAATTGCTCCAGCAAGTACTGGTAAAGATAACAATAATAAAAATGCTGTTACTAGAATTGACCAAGCAAATAGTGGCATTTTATGCAATGTCATGCCTGGAGTTCTCATATTTAGAATCGTAGTGATAAAATTCACAGCACCTAGAATTGAAGAAGCTCCTGCTAAGTGTAAACTTAAAATCGCTAAATCCATAGCAGGACCTGGTTGACCTGCTTTAGATGACAATGGAGGATAAATAGTCCACCCACCACCTACACCTGTTTGACCTGGAGGGCCATCAACAAAAATTGATAAAATCAATAGTGTTAACGAAACTGGTAACAACCAAAAAGAAATATTATTCATTCTTGGAAACGCCATATCTGGGGCACCAATCATAATTGGAACAAACCAATTACCAAAGCCACCTATCATTGCTGGCATTACCATAAAGAAAATCATGATTAAACCATGACCAGTCACTAACACATTATATAAATGATAATTTCCACCTAAAATGCCATCACCAGGATGCATCAATTCCATTCTCATCAAAACTGAAAATGCCGTTCCAATTACCCCTGCAACAATCGCAAAGATTAAATACATTGTACCTATATCTTTGTGATTAGTTGAATAAGCCCAACGTTTCCAACCTGTTGGTGTATGATGATCGTCGTGTGATGCTGTTTGTGTATACATATTTATTTACTCGCTATTTTTAATTTATCATTTCCAATTTCTTCTTTTGCAAATTTTACTCGTGCTTCTGATAACCATTCTTGGTATTCTTCATCACTTACTACCTTAACAGTAATTGGCATAAAAGCATGTTTAATTCCACATAGTTCAGAGCACTGGCCGTAGTAAGTTCCCTCTTTTTCTGCTTTAAACCATGTCTCGTTAATTCTCCCGGGGACTGCATCTCTTTTAACACCAAATGCTGGTAATGCCCACGCGTGTAGAACATCATTAGCTGTGATCAATACTTTCACAACTTTATTTACTGGAACAACAACTTCGTTATCTACTGAAAGTAGTCTAGGTTGGTCTGATCTCAGATCTTTTTCTTCAATCATATATGAGTCGAATATTATATTTTCATCAGGATATTCGTATCCCCAATACCACTGATATCCAACAGCTTTAATAGTTAAATCAGCTTTTGGAATTGTATCTTGTTTATATAAAATCTTAAATGATGGAACTGCCATTACTATTAAAATTAAACATGGAATTAAAGTCCATAGAATTTCTACAGTTACGTTGTGAGTTCTTTTGGAAGGATTTGGATTTGCTGAAGCTCTAAATCTTACACATGCATATAACATCAAAAATAAAACAAAAACACTAATTGCAATTATTATTGGAAGTAAAAGATTGTTATGAAAATTTACAATATCTCTCATCCCATCTGATGCAGGATTTTGAAAACCTAATTGCCAGTCTTTAGGTTGATCAGCAAATGTATTTCCTGAAATAAAAATGCTTGAAATTATTAATAAAATTTTTTTCATTTACTTAGCTATATAAAGCTCTTTTATAAAAATTACACTTTAGTTTTCGCGACAATTTATCAATTAATCACATAATTTATGATCGAAATTGCAGATATGACTGCTGTTTCTGACCTTAAAATATTTTCATTAATCTTTATTGGCTGAACACCTTTAAATGAAAGAATCTTCTGTCTTTCAGCTTCTGAAAAATCACCCTCTGGACCTACAATAATGCAAACTGGTTTATCTGTAAGCTTAGATTTATCAATTTTATTATTATTCGAATTTAAATCTGTAAAAATTAAATCAATTGAGGTGGTTTTTAAGAAATCATTTAAGTTTTGAGACTCTTCAACTATAGGTACATTAATACGGTTTGATTGTTCACTTGCTTCAATTACAATTTTTTCTAAACGTTCTTTATTTATTTTTCTAACCACTGTCCTGTCAAAAATAATTGGTAAAAATCTTGTAACACCTAACTCTGTTGCTTTTTGAATCATAAAGTTTTGAAAATTTGATTTAATAGGAGAAAAAGCTAACCATAATTCTTTAAAATTTTCTTTTTGTCTTAATTGTTTAATTGTTTTAAATTCAACAATATTTTTTGATATTCCTAAAACTTTTGCTTCCCATTCTCCATTTTCATTAAATAAAGAAAAAACCTCATTTTCTTTTATTCTCATCACTTTAGTTAAATAATGAGATTGAGACTTATCTAATTTGTCAATCATGTCAGCAGATAATGTCTCCGAAAAAAATAATCTAATAATGCTCATTTGTGTTAAGTTAGTTTATGAAAAATATTAAAGCAATAATTTTTGATGCCTATGGGACGTTGTTTGATGTCAATTCAGCTGCTGAGAAATGTAAAGATAAAATTGGAGATAAGTGGGAAGGTTTTGCAAATTATTGGAGAACTACTCAATTAGAATATACTTGGCTAAGAAGTTTAATGAAAAGACACAAAGATTTTTGGCACATTACAAAAGACAGTTTAGATAAATCAATGAAAGCTTTTAATATTGATCCTTCAATGAAAAATGAATTGTTAAATTTATATAAAGTTCTCTCTACCTATAAAGAAGTTCCAGAAACTCTAAAAATATTAAAAGAAAAAAATTTAAAATTAGCTATACTTTCAAATGGGACTCCATCTCTCTTAAATGAGTTGGTTAAAAGTAATGATTTAGATGATTTATTTGATGATTTATTTTCTATAGAGGAAGTAGGAATTTATAAGCCAGATTCAAAAGTCTATGACCTGCCTATTAAAAAATATAAAATTGAAAAAAATGAAGTTGCTTTCTTGAGTGCAAATACATGGGATGTCTCAGGTGGAGGAAATTATGGTTTTAACTCGATTTGGCTAAATAGGAATAATAGTATTTTTGATAATTTGGATTATAAGCCTCAAAATGAAATTAAAAATTTAAGTGAACTAACAAAATTAATTTAAGGAAGAATCATGATCAAAGGACAAAGAGCGGGAGAAGGAGCAATTGCAATAAACGTTGAACAAGGAAAGTCTTATTATTGGTGCAGTTGTGGTAAGATCTCTAAACAACCATTCTGTGATGGCTCACATAAAGGAAGTGAATTTAATCCTGTGGTATATAAAGCTGAATTAACCAAAAAAATGTTTTTTTGTGCTTGTAAACAGACTAACAATCAACCCTTTTGTGACGGTTCACATAACAAAAAGTAACATTGAAAATTCTGATTTAAGAATTACTCTGATCAAATATGATAATTGAAGTAGATAAAATTATAGACCCGATTCCAGCATCTGACGGAGCAGGAGTTAAGCTAAAAAGAAGTATTGGTGTTGAACCAAATTATTTTGATCCTTTTTTGATGCTAGATGAATTTGGTTCTGAAAATAGTGAAGATTACATTGCAGGCTTTCCTCCTCATCCTCATAGGGGTATTGAAACTGTTACTTATATGCTAGCAGGTGAATTTGAACACAAAGATAGCACTGGTGGCAAAGGAAGAATGACTGCTGGTGATGTACAGTGGATGAAAACTGGAAGTGGAATAATTCACTCCGAAATGCCAGCGATGAAAGAAGGTAAACTTCATGGATTTCAATTATGGATAAATATGCCAGCTAAATTAAAGATGAGTAAGCCTGAATACATTTATATTGATGCAGATAAAATGAGTGTTCACAAAGATAATGATAAGCAGGTAAAAATTATTGCTGGTAAATTTGAAAAAGCTGAAGGTCCTGTTAAAGAACATAATATTGAACCCACTTATTTTGATGTTGAATTAAAAAAAGAAAAAGAATTTAATTACAGACTGCCCTCTAATCACAACACATTTATCTACTTAATTAATGGTGAAATAAAAATTGGTGAAAAAAAACACGATAAAGTTAAAGATAGTACTTTAATTTTACTTTCAAAAGGTGAGTCTTTAAAAGTCATGGCTCACACTGATTCAAAATTCCTGGTTATTTCAGGAAAACCTATTAATGAGGAAATAGCTAGGGGTGGCCCATTTGTAATGAATACCAAAGCTGAAATCTTGCAAGCAGTTCAGGATTATCATAATGGTACTTTTGTAAAATAAAGAATGAAATCGATAAAGATTGAAAAATTTGGCGGACCAGAAGTTCTTAAAATTCAAGATATAGAAATTGGTAAACCTGGACCTAAAGAAGTTTTAATTAAAAATAAATCTATAGGTTTAAATTTTATTGATATTTATCACAGAACAGGTCTTTACCCCATACCACTGCCTAGCGGTATTGGTCTTGAAGCTTGTGGAATAATAGAAGAAATCGGTTCTGAGGTAAATTTATTCAAAATTGGTGATAGAGTAACTCATGCATCGATGCCAATTGGTGCTTATTCAGAAAAACAAATTATGCCAGAAAGTAAACTAATTTCTGTTCCAGATGGTGTTTCTGATGAGGTTGCATCATGCATTACTTTAAAAGGAATTACTGCAGAGTATTTATTACATAGAGCTTATCCTTTAAAGAAGGGTGATAAAGTTTTATATCATGCTGCAGCTGGCGCTTTGGGTCAAATTTTATGCCCGTGGGCAAATTCTCTAGGGGCAGAGGTAATTGGGACAGTCGGCTCAAAAGCAAAGGAGGAGATTGCGAAAAAAAATGGTTGTCATCATGTTATCAATTACTCTGAAAAAGATTTTGTTAAAGAAGTAGAAAAAATAGTTGGAAAAAATGGTATTGATGTTGTCTATGACGGTGTTGGCACTAAAACATTTAAAGGTTCGATCGAGACATTAAAAATTCGAGGTATGATGGTAGCATTTGGAAACGCCTCTGGTTATGTAGATACATTAGATATTAAAAAAGACATTAACGCCAAAGGTCTATTTTTTACACGTCCGTCAATAGCACACTATACTGTAAAAAGAGAAGAGCTTGTAGAGTCGGCAAAAAAAGTTTTTGATGCTATTTTATCAAAGAAATTTGTAGTTGAAATTTCAAAAAAATATTCTCTTAAAAATGCTGCTCAAGCTCACAAAGATTTAGAAGCAAGGATACTCACTGGTCCAGCAGTTATTATTCCCTAATCAACTTTAACATCCATATCTGACATATGTAATCTAAGGGCATTAGTAGAGATGTGAATTTCTCTAATAAAAAAAAGTATTGAAATCATCATTGATAAACAACAAGATCCAAAAATTAGTCTTGCTATAAAAACTTCATCCAAATAAAGCCCTAGCACTGTTAGCATGTTGAATAAAAAACCAAATGCTCCAAACAATATTGACCATCTTAATAGGGTAATTCTTCTACTCAAGTTGATAAATTGTTTTTTCCATTCAGGCGGGACATGTTTTTCATAAACATGTTCATCATGTAATTCTCTAATAAGGGCACTTAAAGAATGAAACCTATTACTATAAACTCCCATTATCAGTGGAATTGCGGGAAACATTAAAGCTGTAACAGTGTAATCTATATTCATACGAATCAGTTTGATTATCAATCTTGCCTTTGTTATTTACAAGTAAAATTTATGAACCAATTTAACTTATTTGTAGAACTTACAAGACTTAAAAAACCTATAGGGTATATGTTACTTTTTTGGCCTTGTGCATGGGGATTAACGCTTGTTATTGATTTTTCAAAAAACTTAAATCTTTATCTGTTTTATCTACTACTTTTTTTTCTTGGAGCAATATTAATGAGATCTGCGGGATGTATAGTAAATGATATTTTAGATAGAAAATTTGATAATAAAGTTTCAAGAACTAAAAACAGACCGATTGCCTCAAAAAAAGTTTCAGTTCAAGTTGGATTATTTTATGTGATCATACTTTGTAGTTTAGCTTTCTTGGTACTTGTCAATTTTAATAATTTAACTATTTTGATGGCTTTAGCTTCAATGCCTCTTGCTTTTACTTACCCGTTAATGAAGAGATATACTTATTGGCCACAACTTTTTTTAGGAATTACTTTTAATTATGGATTGATTCTAGGATGGGTCTCTATAAATAACGAAATCTCTGTTATTCCAATTATATTTTACTTTGGAGCCATATTTTGGACACTTGGGTACGACACTATATATGGGTTCCAAGATATCAAAGATGATGAAATAATAGGCTTAAAATCAACTTCTATAAAATTTAAAAAATCTCCACTAGCTTTTCTTTATATGTCATACTTATTTTTTTTTATATCTCTGATAATTATAGGTTTTTTTTTAAAATTTAATATATTTTATTTTTTTTCTTTGATTTTTATTTTTATACAATTATTTTATTTTCAACTTAAAAAATTAAAAATTGATAATCCAAAAAATTGTCTAGATATTTTTAAATCTAACAACTATCTAGGCTTTTTAGTTTTTGTAAGCTTGTTAATAAGTAAAATTTAGTATTATGGACAGTTTTCAAATTTTAAAAAGATTGTATTTAAATTATACAAAAAAGTACTTAAAAAAAATCTTAATTTCAATTCTTTTTTCAATCATTTTAGCTGGAAGCACTTCTTCAATTGCATATTTATTAGATCCAGCAATAAATGAGCTTTTTATAAAACAGTCTAGTACACTAGTCTACATTATACCAATATGTATAGTCCTTGCTTTTTCTATGAAAGGACTATCATTATATTTTGCAAAAATAATAATGATAAATGTTTCTGAAGAAGTCAGACGAGATATCCAAACTGACATGTTTTCTAAATTAATTCATGCTGATACTCAACTAATTGATAAAGAACACTCAGGAAAATTTATCACAAATTTAAATAATGATGTAAGTATGATCACAGGTTTAGTTAGTACGGCTATATTAAATTTATTCAAAGATAGTTTAACATTAATTGGATTATTATCGGTGATGTTTTATCAAAATTGGAAATTATCATTGATAGCGTTAATAATGATTCCTCTTGCAAGCTTTGCATCAAAGTCGTTAGGGAAAAGAATCAGCAAAGTATCTACACAGCAAATGCAAAAAGCTGCTACTCTTACCTCTTATTTAATCGAAATATTCAAAAATCATAGATTAATGAAAATTTTTCAAAGAGAAAAATATGAAAAAAACAGGGCCAAAGAATTTATTCATAATTTAAAAGAACTTAACAAAAAAATAAATGTTATTTTTGTAAGAGCTTCTCCAATTATGGAATTCTTAACTGGTATCATGATTGCAATTTTAATTTTTATTTCTGCAAAACTAGTTATTTCAAATGAATTAGAGGTAAATAACTTTTTCTCATTTTTAGCAGCAATGATGCTTGCTTATCAGCCTGTTAGATCATTGGCTACATTAAATATAACAGTCCAACAAGGAATAGCAGGTGCTAGAAGAGTTCTTCCGATAATAGATAAAAAACATGAAATTCAAGAAGAAGCTAATGCAAAAGAATTATCTGTTCCAAAAGGTCAAATTGTTTTTGAGAATGTTAAATTTAAATATTTAAAGGATGACGAAGAAATTTTAAAATCAATAAATTTAAATATTCCTTCAGGACAAATGACAGCATTGGTAGGCCAAAGCGGGGCGGGTAAATCAACAATATTAAATTTAATACCTAGATTTTACGATGCTGGATCCGGAAATATTAAAATAGATAACCAATCTATTTACGAAACCACAATTTATTCACTAAGAAAAAAAATATCTTTAGTAAGTCAAGACACAACTCTCTTTGATGACACTATCAAAAATAACATATTATATGCAAATCCTGATGCTTCAGATCAAGAAATATATAAAGCGGCTCAGCATTCATTCGCAAATGATTTTATAGACCAACTGCCTAATAAATTTGATACTGTGATTGGTGAAGATGGAGTGAGATTGTCTGGTGGTGAAAAACAAAGAATATCTATTGCTCGGGCTATTCTTAAAAAAACTCCAATTATATTATTAGATGAAGCAACTTCGTCCTTAGACGCAGAAACTGAGAGTAAAATCCAAGAAGCAATTAATTTTTTAACTAAAGGAAGAACAACTATAGTTATTGCTCATAGACTTTCAACGATACTAAACTCTGATAAAATATATGTGATAAACAAAGGGCAAGCTGTAGGTGAAGGCAAGCACGAAGAATTATTGAATTCTTCTGAGATATATAAAAACTTTTATGAAAAACAGATTAAAAAATCATAATGATTTTTCTTTATAGGGTATTAATTAATTTCATTTTTATTTTTTCTCCAATTATTATAATTATCAGATTATTAAAAAAAAAAGAAAGTCTTAAAAGATTTAAAGAGAAATTATGTTTTTTTTCAATACAAAGGAGAAAGGGGAAGATTGTTTGGTTTCATGGTGCAAGTGTTGGTGAATTACAAAGTATTGTCCCTCTCTTAGAAAAAATTGAAAAAAACAAAAATATTAAACAAATATTAGTTACTTCTAATACTTTAAGTTCTTCAAAAATAGTTCGAAAAATAAAATTAAAAAAAGTTATTCATCAGTTTTTTCCAATAGATACTAACTATCTTTCTCTAAAATTCATAAATTATTGGAAACCTTCTTCAGCATTTTTTATAGACTCAGAAATTTGGCCCAATATGATCTTGAATTTGAAAAAAAATAATATACCAATTTTTTTACTTAATGGACGTATTACAAATAGATCCTTTAAAAATTGGAATATTTTCAAAAATTTTACTAAAACAATTTTTGGAAAAATAGATATTTGTTTATCATCTAGTTTAGAGTCGAAAAATTATTTAAGAAAACTTGGTGCCAATAAAGTAAAATTTTTCGGTAATTTAAAATTTTCCCAATCAGAAAATGAAAAAAATTTTTTAGATAATAATTTTAAGAAATTCATCTCGAATAAAAAGCTGTGGTGTGCATCTAGTACCCATGAACCAGAAGAAATTTTTTGTGGATTAGTTCATAAAAAATTAAAAAAAAAATACAAAAATCTATTAACTATAATAATTCCAAGGCATATAGAGAGAACTCAAGAAATCTCTAATCAACTGAAAAAATTAAATCTAAATGTTCATACAAGTGAACCAAAGAAAAAAATTAAGAAAAAGATAGATATTTATTTAGTTAACTCATATGGTAAAACAAAGTCTTTTTTTCTTGAATGTAAAAATGTTTTTTTAGGTGGTTCTATAGCAAAAAGAGGTGGACAGAATCCTCTAGAAGCAACAAGATATGGTTGTAATATTTTACATGGGCCAAATATATCAAATTTTAAAGAAATTTATGAATTCCTCAAAAAGTGCGGTATTTCTAAAAAGATAACTAGTGAAAATAAAACTTATAACACATTAAATAAATTATTTTTAAAAAAGACTCCATCTAGAGGTTTAGAAAAAAGAATGAAACAAATTGGAAATAAAGTTTTAGAAAAAACATATGATGAGGTCAAATCAGTTTTTTAAGATGAAATTAAAAAAACCGAAATTTTGGGACTATAAGAAACAAAGCTTACTATCATATTTACTTTATCCACTGACCTTTTTTATTAGTATTAACAATTTATTATTAAATATAAAAACGAAAAAAAAATATGACAAAATTATAACTATATGCATTGGTAATATTTACCTAGGCGGAACAGGAAAAACACCAACAACAATTAAGATATATCAAATACTTAAAAAATTAAATTTAAATGTTTCAACTGCGAAAAAACTTTATGACTCTCATATTGATGAAAAAATAATTTTAGAAGAAAAAACTCATTTAATAACTGGTAATTCAAGAAACGAAATTTTAATTAAAAACTTAGAAAATAAAAAAAAAATCATAATTTTCGATGATGGTCTCCAAGATAAAAAGATTAAATATGACTTGGAGTTTGTTTGTTTTGATAGTGTAAAATGGATAGGTAACGGGAGCTTAATACCGTCAGGACCCTTAAGAGAAAAACTAAATAGTTTAAAAAAATATGATGGGGTATTCTTAAAAGGTGAGGATGGAAATATAAGTGAGATAATTTCACAAATAAAAAAACAAAACAAAGAAATGCTTATTTTTAGAACTTACTATTATCCAACAAACCTTAAAAAATTTGATATTTCAGAGAAATACTTAATGTTTTGTGGAATAGGAAACCCAAATGATTTTAGAACTATTTTGTCAAAAAATAACTTCAATATTATTGGTGAAATCATTTATCCAGATCATCATAATTATAATAAAAATGATTTTTATAAAATCAAAAAAAAGGCAAGTATCCTTAATGCTAAAATAATTACTACAGAAAAAGATTTCGTCAAAATTCCTGAAAATCATAGAGAAAATATTAATTTTTTAGAAATTAATCTAGAAGTTGAAGATGAGGATAAATTAATTAATTATCTTAAATCGAAAATTCATGAATAATTTGAAATATTTCACTCAGTTTATATTTATTTATTTTTTGTTTTTAATATTTAAGATTTTGGGATTGAAAAACTCTTCTATAATTTCAGGTAAAATTTTATCCTTTTTAGGGCCTATATTTAGATCAAATGAAACTAGTTATAAAAATTTATTAAAAGCTTTTCCAAATATTACACAGTCAAAAAAAAAACAAATTATTCAAAAGATGTGGTTTAACTATGGAAAGATATTATCAGAATATGTCTTCATTAAAGATTTCAGATATTCAGAAAAATTTATTAAATACATAGATATTGAAAACCAAACAATACTTGAACAAATAAAAAAAGATAATAAACCGGTAATTTTTGTATCGGGTCATTTTAACAATTTTGAGTTAATGGCAATGTTTATAGAAAAGTCAGGTGTTGATTTAGCTGCAATTTATAGGCCTCTTAATAATAAATTCCTTAATCCAATCATGGAAAATATTAGAAAAAAATATATTTGTAAAAAACAGGTTAAAAAAGGTATTTCAGGAACTAAAGAACTTTTAGCACATTTCAGAAATGGAACTTCAATTGCACTTATGATAGATCAAAGAGTTTCTGAGGGAATAAGATGTAATTTTTTTAATCAATCAGCTTTAACAACAACAATACCCGCTCAATTTGTAAAAAAATTTCAGACTAAAATTGTTCCCGTACACATCGAGAGAATTGATGAACACAAATTCAAATTAAAATTTTATGATTATTTAGAATTTTCAAAAAATGAGTCAATTGCTTCGATTACAATTAAGTTGAATAAAATTTTAGAAAAAATGATTATCAAAAATCCTGAGCAATGGATTTGGACTCACAATCGTTGGAAATAATTAGTTTTTTTCTCTTTTTATTGATGCTTCAACATAAGAAAAATAAGCTTCTTGTAGATCAACATTCCAATAAGTAAGACTCTCTAATGGAATTTTTTTTCCTGAAATTGCACAAATTACATGATCTCCATCTTGAATAACCTCAAAATTATTGGGCAAATATTTTATTTTAGCTAATTTTTTTAACATTTTTAGTTTATAAATTATTATATGAAAGTAGTAGTAATAGGAAGTGGTGGTAGAGAACACGCAATCTGTAAAACTCTTAAAAAATCCAGTAAAGTCAGCAAAATTTATTGCATGCCAGGGAATGCCGGTACAAGTTCTATAGCAGAAAATATAAAAATAGATCTTGAAGATTTTGAAAAGATCAAGGATTTTATAACATCAAACAAGCTTGATCTTGTTTTGATTGGGCCAGAAAAACCTTTGGTTGATGGGATAGTTGATTACTTAGAAAGTTATAAAATAAAAGTATTTGGACCAAATAAAATTGCTTCACAGCTTGAGGGATCTAAAACTTTTACAAAAAACTTGTGTAAAAAATATCAAATACCTACTGCAAAATTTGGTATTTTTGAAAATTCTAAGGATACTATAAACTTTTTAAAAGATTGCAATTTTCCAACTGTTATAAAAGCTGATGGATTGGCATCGGGTAAAGGCGTTTATATATGTAATAATAAGGAAGAGTACACGATAGCAGTAAATGAAATTTTTGGAGGTAAATTTGGTAAAGCAGAAAAAATATTGGTTGAGGAATTTTTAAAAGGTGAGGAAATGAGTTTTTTTGTTATATGTGATGGGGAAAATTATAAGATTTTTGGCACTGCTCAAGATCACAAAAGAGTTCTTGAGGGAGATAAAGGAAAAAACACTGGTGGCATGGGTGCTTACTCTCCATCAAGATTGGAGAGTTCTGAATTAAACAAAAAAATTTTAAATAAAATTATTAATCCTACTCTTAAAGGCCTAAAAGAATTAAATACAACTTATAAAGGGTTCTTGTATGCTGGTTTAATGATTATAAACGATGAGCCATTTTTAATTGAATATAATGTCAGAATGGGAGATCCAGAGTGTCAAACTATTCTTCCCAAACTAAAAACTGATTTTTTACAAATAATTTTGGCTAGCGTTAATAAAGATTTGAAATCTATTGATATAGAATGGTATGAGGATAAATGTCTTTGTATAGTACTCTGTGCAAAAGGTTATCCAGAAGTTTATAAAAAGAATGAAGAAATTAAAAATTTAAATAAAATAAATTTGAAAGATAATGAATTTATTTTCCACGCTGGAACTTTAAAAAAAAATAATCAAATTTTATCTAACGGAGGAAGAGTTTTAAATTTTGTAGTCAGATCTGGGGATTTCCAATTTTCACGAAACGCGGCAATAGAATTAATAAATAAGATTGATTGGAATAATGGATTTTATAGAAAAGACATTGGATACAAAGTTATAGATTGATGAGAATTATTGGTGGAAATTTAAAAGGAAAAAAAATATACCTCCCAATTGATAAAAATACCAGGCCCTTAAGAGATATGGTTAAAGAATCAATCTTTAATATCCTAGAACACTCTCAAAAAATTAAAATTAAAGTCGAAAATTCAAAAGTTTTAGATTTATTTTCAGGATCTGGTTCTTTTGGCCTTGAGTGTATATCAAGAAAGGCTCAAAAAGTTTTGTTCATAGAGAACTATCCAAAAGCTTCAAAAATATTAAATAACAATATTCTTCATCTAAAAGTCCGCAAGCAAAGTAAGGTACTGAATGAAGACTGTTTTGAATTTTTGCGTAATCAAAAAAAAAATTCTGAAAAATTTGAAATTATTTTTATAGATCCACCTTACAAAGAACAAAAAATTAATAATGTAATTAATGAAATAAAGGATAATAAAATTTTAAATAAAAATGGGATAATAATAATTCATAGACACAAATTAGATAACTTAGAATTAAGTAACAAACTTGAAATTTTAGATACCCGGGATTATGGGATATCTAAGATTATAATAGGAAATTAATGATTAATTAAAATTCTTTTGGTATTTTTTTTTATTAATTCAACAGCTGGTTGATCATAAGGGTTAATTTTTAATGCTTTCCCCAATAAAATTGTCTCTAAAATAAAAAAAGTAAATAATTCTCCTAATGTCTCCTCATTCTTCTTCTTAATCTCAAAAGATCTAAAAGGAATATTCTTTTCGCTAAATGCTCTCAGGGTGGCTGCATACTGTGAATACTTAACATCTCCAATTTTTTTATTTTTTAAATAATAATGAGTTTTTAATAAATTTTTTTTATTAATTTTTCTTGAGGAATTATTCTCTGTAAAAAAAAAAGTGAAAAAGTTGTTTTTTGTACCATCGAGATATAACTGCATCAAACTGTGATTATCTTTTGGCATATTTGAAATTATTGGAAGTAAGCCTTTACCTTTTTTTCCTAAACTTTCTGCAATTAGTTGTTGATACCAATAAAATAAGTCATTTGAATTAGAATCATAATTCAAAATTATAGAATTAAATTTTTTTTTTTTTATAAGATGTAACGTATTTGCAATATTTAGAACTAAAGAATTAATAAAATTTTTATTTTTAACAAGGTCATTAAATTTTCTAAATTTCTGGACATTCAAGCCCATTAAGGTGGCAGGCAACATTCCAACTTCCGACAAAACTGAGTATCTTCCTCCAATAAAATTATTGTGATTAATAATTTCAGATTTAAGTTCTTTTGCAAAATCAAATAGATAACTTTTTTTATTTTCTGTAACGAAAATATTTGAATTTGATTTATT
>CABYCN010000005.1 GCA_902517455.1 uncultured Pelagibacteraceae bacterium | reverse complement strand
TTTGGTTTTTATAAATTTAAAGAAATAAATAATTTAAAAAAAAAACAAAAAATGTTGAATAATCTCATAATTAATAAGAATATAAATGGATCAATTATTTTATCTAAGGAGGGCTTAAATGGATCTATATCGGGAAAAAATAAAGATGTTAAGATAACAATTATAAGATTAAAAAAAATTATAAATGTTAAAAAATTTGATAGTTTCAATATTTCTAAAAGTAACCTTCAACCTTTCCACAAACCTAAAGTGAAAATTAAAAAAGAAGTTGTTCCAATGGATCTTAAAATTTCGAATAGAATTAAGAAAAAGAACACTCATATTGATCCAATAAATTGGAATAAATTAATAAAAGATAAAAAAACTCTTTTATTAGATGCAAGAAAACCTTTCGAACATAAAGTTGGATCTTTTAGAAAATCGATAAATCCAAATATAGATAATTTTAGAGATTTTCCAAAATATTTAAAAAAGTTAAAAAAAGATCAGCCAATAGCTATGTTTTGTACTGGTGGAATTAGGTGTGAAAAAGCTTCCGTATATTTAGAAAAAAAAGGTTTTAAAAATATTTATCAATTAAAGGGTGGTATTCTTAATTACTTAAAAAAAATCAAACAAAAAAACAGTTTATGGCAAGGTGAATGTTTTGTATTTGATAACAGAGTTAGTTTAAAACATGGTTTAGATCAGGGTACATATTCTGTTTGTAGCGGATGTAGAGAGGCAATTTCCATTAAAGACAAGAGATCTAAAATGTATGAGGAGGGTGTTTCATGTCCAAATTGTTATTATAAACTCTCAAAAAATCAAAAATCTCGTTTTAGAATGAGACAAAGTCAGATATACAAAGCCAAACAATCAGGAAAAAAATATTTTTTTCAAAAAGAAATTAAATAAGGGTAATTTTGTCTAAGTCAATTAAGCTTACCAAGGATCCAATTTGGACATTACTTAGAAAAGTAACAATTCCTGCAAGTGTAGGATCATTGTTTCAAACATTCTATAATTTAGTTGATACATGGTTTGCAGGAAAAATTTCTGCAGAGGCTATTGGAGCAGTAGCTAAATCTTTTCCAATTTATTTCACAATTATAGCGGTTGGTGTTGGAATAGGCGCAGCTACAAATGCACTGATTGGCAACTCTATAGGGGAAAAAAAGGCAAGAGTTGCCTCTTTATATATAGCACAGTCATTAATATTTGCTGTTGTAGTATCTATTTTGGTCACACTGTTTGGATTGAATGCTTCAAACTACCTTCTAGGGGTCATGGGATCTAATACTGAAGGTATAATATTAACAAGAGAATATTTAGACATAATTTTTTACGGTACTTTTATTGTACTAGTTCAAATTTCTTTGAACGGAACTTTAAATGCACAAGGTGATACAAAAAGTTATAGAAATGTTTTAATATTTAGTTTTTTCTTAAATATTTTTTTAAATCCTTTATTCATTTGGGGATATGGTTTTATTCCAGGTTTTGGTATTGCTGGTTTAGCAATTGCAACTGTTATATCTCAATTAATTGGAACAATTTATTTAGCATACAAAGTTAATAATTGTAAAATTAGAGAATATTTAAAAGTAGAATGTTTTATACCAAAGTTTGAGTTTCTAAAAACATTAACAAATCAGGCAGTGCCAGTAATGTTCAGTATGTTGTTTATTGGTGTTGGTATTTTTAATATATTATATTTCATAGGTAAATTTGGTGATTTGGCTACAGCAGGTTATGGTGCAGCTTTAAGAATAGAGCAAGTATTTTTATTGCCGGTAATAGGTTTAAATACAGCAGTTCTCTCAATAGGCGGCCAAAACTTTGGAGCTAAAGCTTATGATAGAATAAGAGAGCTTTATACAAAGGCATTGTTTTTTGGAGTTTCATTTATGGTTGTAGCAGGGATAATAATATTTTTAGGAGCAGAGTTTTTTGTATCATTATTTACTGACAATCAGGAAGCAATTAAACATGGCGTAATTTATTTAAAAGTAGCAGCTTTCATTGGACCTATTTATCCATCTTTTTTTATTACAACTGCGGTATTTCAAGCAATTAAAAAACCTCTTTATAGTCTTTACCTAAGCATATTAAGATTGACCGCATTTCCTTTTTTAAGTTTATGGTATGTAATAAATATTAGAGGGGGCGACTACAAAGATGTATTTTACACTATCCTAGTCACTAATTGGGTAATGGGAATTGCTCTTTTAATTTTTATTGGTTATTTCTTAAATAATGTTTTTAAACAGAATAAAACTCTTTTTAGTTATTAGTATTTCTCTAATATTTCTCTCTTTAACCAATATTGATGTGGAGTCTGGGGAAATTAAATCAATTTCAGGAATGGTTGAGGTAATTGACGGGGACACAATTAAGATCGAAAAGAAAAAAATTAGACTTTTTGGTATTGATGCACCTGAAAAAAAACAAAAATGTCAAAAGCCATGGTTAACAATATCATTTATGACTTTTAATAAAGATTACCCATGTGGAGAAATATCAAAATTAAAATTAAAAAATAAGATTAATAATAAATTTATAACATGTAAATCAACTAATAAAGATAGATATAAAAGATTTATTGCAGAATGTTTTAAAGGTAAGACTAACATTAATCGATGGATGGTTCGAAATGGATATGCAATAGTCTATAAAAAATATTCAAAAAAATATCTAGCAGCTGAAAATCTAGCTAAAAATGAGAAATTAGGATTATGGGTTGGGACATTTGAAATGCCATGGGAATGGAGAAAAGAAAACTAATTGATTAATCACTTTTTAATTTTTTTTCTAATTTTCTTACAAAGTATGAAACAAATAAAATTAAAACTAAATATTCAAGAATTAAAAAAGTATAGATCTCTAAAGGCCTATATGTTGTGACAACTAATTCATTTGCTTTTCTAGTTAAATCTCCAATTCCAATTATAGATACTAAAGAAGACATCTTTAAGACATAGACAAATTGATTACCTATAGCTGGTAAAATATTTTTTATAGCTTGTGGCAAAATAACTAATCTTAACTTTCTAAAAAAATTTAAACCAAGTGAACTTCCAGCTTCCCATTGGGATTTTTTTATAGAATTAATGCCTGCTCTAAAAATTTCAGCTTGGAAGGCACTCTCGCTTATAGATAGAGCTATGATACCCGATACAAAAGGACTAAAACTTATTCCAGTCATTATGGGTAAACCATAATAAATCCATAAAATTAAAACTAATAGCGGTATTGCTCTTACAATTTCAACATAACCGATATTTATATATGTTAAAAATTTATTTTTTGCTAAAGAGGGTATAGCCACTATAAATCCTAAGATCATTGAAATAAAAATAGAAACTATAGATATATAAATTGTGGTTGTAAAACCACTAATTAAAAATTTTAGATTTGTTAACCCCTCAATGTTATTAGGAGAAAGTATAAACCAACCTAATTCTTTACCACTACATGATGATAAAGGTATGATTAAAAGTAAAAGAAATAGATTTCTCACTTTTAAAGTTATAAAGAATTAAAATCTAATATCTAATTTATTATAGGCTTTTTAAATTATATTTTGCTAACAGATTAGTGAAAAAACCTGAAGATTTTTTCTTTTTAATCCAGTCATTGACGTAGTTATTCCATTTGCTATCACCTTTTGGAACCATCATAGCTAAAAATGCAGGATTTTTTTCCCCATCTGGCACAATAGCTAATTCTGGATATGTAATAACAAGTTTATTTGCTTCAGTTGAACTTGTAATATTACCATCAGCCCTACCAGCTAATACTTCTTGAAAGTCCCTAGCTGGGGCCTCAACAGAATTTAATTTTGATTTTGGAAAAAATTCTTTAGCTTTTTCTTCTTGAGAAGTACCAAGGGTAGTTGCGATAGTTACATCTGTCTTATTAAGTGAGTCCCATGTTGGATACTTCTCTAAATTCTTCTTAAGGACAAGAGGCACAGTACCATATTTGTAATATGTATCAGTGAAACCAGCTACTTCAGCTCTTTTTGGTGTTTTTGTAACACTTGTAGAAATATCATATCTTGAAGATGTTATTCCTGAAACAATAGTTTTCCATTCTGCAGGAACAAATTCAATTTTAACACCCATATCTTTTGCTAATTGGTTCATTACATCGATATCAAAACCTTTATATTTGTTAGTTGCAGGATCTTTAACTGTCATAGGATCCCAGTCTCCAGTAGTACCAACTTTTAATACTCCAGAAGATAAAATCTTATCTAAATTAGACTCCGCATTAAGTGAAAAGGGTAAAAGAGCAAATATTGCTATTAAAAAAAGTTTTTTCATGTTTTTTATTTAGCTTATTTAAGATTTAAATGTGACTATAATCTTGACGCACTATCATTCATCCAAGCGAATAAATGTTCAGAAAATGAACGTCTTACAAACAAATTGACTTCATTTTTATTTTGATTATGAATAATTACATCTATTTTCGCAAGAATCGTTTGGGTTACAGAGCCAATTTTACTCTTAAAATCGTTAAAATTAAAAGGAGATCCTGTTTGAAATAGATTATATATCTTATCACCTTTAAGATTAATCCTTACAAATTGATCTGTTACGTCTACCACAGCTCCTAAATTTAATTTAGAAATGTTTTTATTTAAAAGTATTTCAGTATCATATGAATTTGTATTTTCTTTAACAATGTCATTAGAAAAAATCATCCACTCATCAGGACTCAACCATAAGGCAGTCAGCTTTTCACTTTGAGTAGAAGTATTTGCTTTTGCAGGTAAAACCATATTTAGAGATTTACCAATTGCTGATAAAAATTCTCTTTTTTTACCTCTTACTATCAATTTCATAACAGGCTTAACTTCATTCATTTGTAGACCTTGATATGACTTTTCCTCTTTTAATGTATGATTATAATTTAGCATTTAATCTTTCACCTTCTTTATCAAAAAAAACTGGATCAGCCACAGTTACATTTATGTTTTTATCTTCCATTGGTATAATCAATTTTTGCCCTAGCATATTTTTTCCACCCTTAACAACACCCAATGCAATAGATTTTTTTAAGTTTGGGCTGTAGTAACTTGAAGTAACATGGCCAAGCATTTCAATAGGGGATTTTTTAACATCAGCAACTATTTGTGCACCTTCTTCTAAAATCTCCTCTGGATTTTCTGTTAATAAACCAACCAATTGTTTTCTATCATCTCTAATTGTATCAGATCTATATAATGATCTTTTTCCAATAAAATCATATTTTTTTTTACTTACTATCCAATCCATTTGTAAATCAATTGGTGTCATTGTTGCATCAGTATCTTGTCCAACAATTATAAAACCTTTCTCCGCCCTTAATAAGTGCATCGTTTCAGTTCCATAGGGAGTAATATTAAAATCTTTACCGGCTTCCATACATTTTTCCCAAACAGATTTACCAAAACTTGCTTGTATATTAATTTCATAACTATGTTCTCCAGTAAAACTAATTCTCATTACTCTACATTTAATATTATTTATTTTTGCATTTTTAAATGACATATGTGGAAACTTTTCATCAGAAAGATCTAAATCAGGAATTACTTTTGAAACAATTTTTTTACTATTAGGACCACAAACACTTATTGTAGCATAATGATCAGTTACCGTTGATAAGTATACATCTAACTCAGGCCATTCTGTCTGAAGATAATCTTCAAGTTTTCCTAATACGTTAGCAGCTCCACCAGTAGTAGTAGTCATTAAATAATGATTTTCACCTAATCTAGTTGTTACCCCATCATCATAGACCATTCCATCTTCGTTTAGCATTAAACCGTAACGACATTTACCGACTTCAAGTTTTGACCAAGCATTAGTGTAGACACGATTTAAAAATTCTGAGGAATCAGTGCCCTGAATATCAATTTTTCCTAATGTAGATGCATCTAAAATACCTGCCGAGTCTCTTGCAGATTTACTTTCTCTTTGTACTGCTTGATGAATATTTTCATTGTTCTTAGGATAGTACCAAGCTCTTTTCCATTGACCGACATTTTCAAACTCAGCATTATTTGCAACATGCCAATCATGTATCGGAGTACGTCTGAATATGTCGAAAAATTTTCCCACATTCCTTCCAACAATAGTGCCAAAAGTTAGAGGTGTATAAGGAGGTCTAAAAGTTGTAGTTCCATGCTCACCCATTTTAGTTCCGGCAGTTTCTGAAATAATTCCTAATGCATGCATATTACCAAGCTTACCCTGGTCTGTTCCCATACCAGTAGTAGTGTATCTTTTAACATGTTCTATGGATCTAAATCCCTCTCTTAAAGCTAATTTTATATCTTTTGAAGTTGCGTCGTTTTGATAATCAACAAAAGACTTGGTTTTACCTATTGATTTATCAGATGGTAATAACCAAATATTTCTTTTCGATCTATTTAAACCAGAGACAATTTCAATTGTCTTATATTCAGAATTATCAATATTAAGAAATTTTTTTAATGAAGAGATGGTATTTTTTATTATCTCTTCTAAACTAAAGTCACCATTACATGATCCTATACTAATTTGATCTGAAGGGTAGAAATCAGGAATGAACACTTGATCTTCTTCTCTAAACTTTAATTTGCCTCCTGATTGTGTAAATAAGTGTACTGCCGGAGTCCAACCACCAGATATACCTAAACAATCGCACTTCAGTTTTGTTTTATCACCAATTACTGTTTGACCATCTTTTGAAAGTTTCATGATGGATATCTTATTAATTCTTTTATATCCATAGGTGTCAACAACAGAGTAACCTTTATAAATTTTTATATTATTTTTTTCAACTTCATAGGAAATTTTTGAGTCAATTTCTAATCTATTGTCAACAATTGCATTAATCTTAATTCCTCTCTGAAGTAAGCTCATAGCAGTTTCGTATGCAGTATCGTTATTGGTAAAAAGAATATTATTTTTACCACAAGTCACACCGTATAAATCAATATATTTTTTTATCGCCGAAGATAACAATATTCCTGGACGATCATTATTATCGAAAATTAGAGGTCTTTCTATTGAGCCAGTAGCTGTAATTACCTTTTTAGCTCTAATTTTCAATAATTTGTGTCTTACTTTGTTTAGTCTTTGGTTAATTGGTAAATGATCGGTGAGATTTTCACGAGCCAATAAAAAATTGTATCCATGAAATGCTGCAACACTAGTTCTTTTTTTTATTTCTAAATTTTCTAATTTAGATATTTCATTAATTTCTTTTTCCAACCATGAACTTGTTATTTGATTGTTAATTTTTGAAAATTCTGAATAATCATAGATAGATGATCCACCTAAATAAGATTTTTCATCAACTAGAAGAGTTTTAAAACCATTTTTAGCTGCCATTTTTGCTGCCATTATTCCAGATATTCCAGCTCCAATTACTAAAACGTCACAATGAATGTAATTATGTTCATATATATCTGGATCAGAGATTTTAGGAGATTTACCTAAACCTGCAGATTTTCTTATAAAGAATTCATATTTCTTCCAGAAACTTGCAGGCCACATAAAAGTTTTATAATAAAAACCTGCAGGTAAAATCGGAGATAATAGATTATTAATTCCACCAACATCAAAATTAACACTAGGCCAGCAATTTTGACTAGATGCAACTAAACCATCATATATTTCAATTTCTGTAGCTCTTACATTAGGTTCAGTTCTTGAGGAATTATCATGTAATTGAATAATTGCATTAGGCTCTTCTGATCCAGAAGTCATAATTCCCCGTGGTCTGTGATATTTGAAACTTCTTCCTACAAGATGAATGTCATTTGCCAATAAAGCTGATGCTAAAGTATCACCTTTAAAACCAAAATATATTTTGTTATTAAATTTGAAAGAAATTCGATAAGTTTCATCAATAAGTTTGCTTGTTTTAAATCTTAAATTTTTAGACATTTTATTTTAATGGTGGTTTTTCACCCATTTTGTATACAGCTTTTATTTGGTCATTTGAAGTATCTCTGACCATATTGAACCATTTTCTACAACCATGAACATGATTCCATCTCTCAAACTGAATACCTTTTATATTTTTTCTCATGAATAAATATTCTGCCCATTCATCATCACTTAGCTCAGTGGGTTGTTTTGGTCTCATTATGTGAGCTTCACCACCTGCTTTAAATTCACTTTGCTCTCTTTCACCACAAAAAGGACAATTAATTAAAAACATTAGTGAGCAACTGCAGCTGCACCATGTTCATCGACTAGATCACCACTTACAAATCTATTTATATTAAAGGCAGCATTTAATTTATGAGGTTCATCATTTGCAATAGTATGAGCAAATAGATCTCCAGATCCAGGTGTTGCTTTAAAACCTCCTGTTCCCCAACCACAATTAAAGTACAAACCTTTAATTGATGTTTTACTTATAATTGGGCTTGCATCAGGACATATATCAACTATTCCACCCCACTGACGAAGCATTCTCATTCTACTAAATATTGGATATAACTCTAAAATTGCATTTAAAGTTCCTTCCACAATATCATGACTTCCTTTTTGAGAGTAAGAGATATAATCGTCAGTTCCTGCTCCAATAACCAATTCTCCTTTATCAGATTGGCTTACGTATGCATGAACAGCATTTGACATCACAACCGTATCTATTATTGGTTTTACTGGTTCAGATACCAAGGCTTGAAGTGGTTTACTCTCCAAAGGTAATTTCAATCCAGCCATATTAGCTATAACACTAGAGTGACCAGCAGCCACAACACCAATTTTTTTTGTTTTAATAAATCCTTTAGTAGTTTCAATACCCTCAACTGTATCGCCACTTCTTTTTACTCCTTTTACCTCACAATTTTGAATAATATTCACACCCATTTCATCAGCTCCTCTTGCATATCCCCAGGCAACTGCATCATGTCTAGCTGTACCAGCTCTTCGTTGAAGAGTTCCACCTAAAACTGGATAACGAATATTTTGAGAAGTATTTATGATTGGGCAAAATTTTTTAACTTCCTCAGTATTCAAATAAACTGCATCAATACCATTTAGTCTATTAGCATGTGTTCTTCTTTTTAAGTCTCTTACATCTTGTAAATTATGTGCAAGATTCATCACTCCTCTTTGACTAAACATAACATTGTAATTTAATTCTTGAGACAAACCTTCCCAAATTTTAAGAGCATGGTCATATAAACCAGCACTTGCATCCCATAAATAATTTGATCTTATAATTGTAGTATTTCGTCCAGTGTTTCCACCTCCTATCCAGCCTTTTTCAACTACAGCAATATTCTTCATGTTGTGTTTTTTTGCTAGATAATAGGCTGTTGCAAGGCCATGTCCTCCACCACCAATTATTATTGCATCATATTCTCTTTTAGGTTCAGGATCTTTCCAAGCTTTTTCCCAGTTTTCATGATAAGAAAAAGCATTTTTTATTAGTGAAAATATTGAGTACTTATTTTTCATAATTAATGAATAAATACTTTATAAATGTTGATTATTCAATACAATCGAAAGCGACAAATTTCTTGGAAGAGTGGGTGAGAGGCTTAAACCAGTCGTTTGCTAAATGACCGTGCGAGGAAACTTGTACCGAGGGTTCGAATCCCTCCTCTTCCGCCACATTTAAAATAGAGGATTATCCCTAAAAAAGTCCTTCATTAGAATTGGTTTTTGTTCCAATATATATCTATAGACATTATAATTCTCTAAAACTCTTTGTACGTAGTTTCTAGTTTCTTTGAATTTAATTAATTCTATCCAATCGACATAATCAATTTGTTTTTTTTTGAGGGTCTTTGTTAATTTTTTTCCAATATTTAACTCTTTTTGGTCCAGCATTATAAGCTGCTACAGCAAAAGGATAAGCACCGTCATACTCAAGAATTAATCCTGCTATATAATGAGAACCTAAATTAATATTATATTCTGGATCAGTTGTTAGTCTTGATCTTGAATATGGAAGCTTAGCTTGTTTTGCTACGAGTTTAGCAGTGTAAGGCATTAACTGCATTAAGCCTTTTGCTCCGGCATGACTATTAGCACTTAGATCAAATTCACTCTCTTGTCTAATAATAGATAAAATAAATGCAGTTTCGGGAATTTTTCTTCCATTAATATATCTTGGAGTACTTATTATTGGATAATTATATTTGTTGTGAAACCTCTTTTCATAAGAAGCTATTTTAGCAATTTGTATTGCAAAATCAAAACGCTCTATGTTTGTAGCAAGTTCTGCTGCTAAAACTTCACTTCCATTTTTTATATCATCATTGGCTAAATGTCTTAGCATATGTTTAGTATACTTATCTTCATCAAGCTCATCTAATAGATATATTAATTTAACAATTTCTTTTTTAAAAAAAATATCACGATATTCTTTTTTAACATCCATATCCTTTGCGAGTTCGAAAGTATTATTAGGCTTTAATTCTCTAAAAGCTAACTGACCATAATATGTAGTTAAAAAGTTTGACGCTTCATTAAACCATTTTTTAGATAGTTCATCATTTTCAAGTTTTTTATAAGTTCTACCTAACCAATAAGCTCCCCTAGCAGTGCTAATTGGATATCCAACATTATTATAAAAATTTTCAAAATGATCTTTTGCAAGTAAAGGATCATCTAGAAAACTAAGAGCTATCCAACCACTCATCCATTCAGCTGAAGCATATTCTGGGCCTTCTGTCATTCCATGGTTGCTAGAAATTTTGTAAGCTAGCTCATATTTTTTTTTATAGATTAAAGATCTTGATATAATTTCTCTTTCTATCCACCATTTATCTGGCCTAACTAGATAATTTTTTGTATTTTTAATTTTTAAGAGAATTTCTACAGAACTATCAACTCTACCTCTTTTTCTCCTCCACTTAAGTCTATCATAATTTAAGCCTGCATCATTTTTGAATTTAGAAGGAACCTTTGAAATAGCATTGTCGACACCATATGATTTGCTCATTAATAATTGTCTAGCATTATATAAAAGTTCATAATCTTTAGGTAAATATCTCAATAATCTTTTAAGATCCCAATATTTATCATTCCAGGCCAAATAATCAGCCCTCTTGACGTAGTCATCAGCATTAAGATATTTTTTGAATTTTTTTCTAAAAAATTTAAGTTGAGATTTTGTCATTTCAGCAGTGATCCACCCATCTTTGATTAACATAACTCCCTTCTCTTTATTTCCACTTAATATATAACTTTCACCAAGGATCATTTTACCGTATCCACTCAATGGTTCAGATGATGCATAAGTATCAATGATTTTTTTTGGAGAAACTTTATCTGTCGATAATTTGTGTTCTGCTAAGTATTTGACTCTACCAATTCTAGGGTAATCCTTGTTTTTATTTATAAAAATTTTATATTCGTAATAAGATGCTTGATTTCCTTTTGTAATTAGATGTCTCCATTGAATAAAATTATATATTGTCTTGTCTTTAGCCTTTTTTGCAGTTTTTAAAGCATTAACCCAGTTTCCTTTTTTCATTTCAACCAAAGATTTTTTAGCTAAATTAAAATCTTTTTTGCTGTAATATTTTGATATTTTGATATCGGTTATTTTTTTAGCTCCAGCTACCAATGGTTTCTTTTTTGGCAAAATTAGATTATTTTTTGTTTGTTTTTTTTCACTAACCTTTTTTTTTGTTGTTTTGATCTCAGTTTTTTGTATTGGTTTTGGAAGTGGCTTTATAACGTCAAATAATAACTTTTTTTGTGCTTCTTCTTTTGAAAGAATTGGTTTTTTAAGAGGTATTATTTCGGCCAATACATTGAAATTATAAATAGTTAAATTAAACAATATTATTAGAAATAAGAATTTTTTTAACATAATCTTTAGTATAAGATTCTTTAATCTATGTTATAAGTATTTATGTTTAAAGGTTCAAATGTTGCTTTAATTACTCCGTTTAAAAATGACAAACTTGATGATCAAACTTATATCAAGTTAATTCATTTTCATATAAAAAATGGCACAAATGGTTTAGTACCTGCTGGCACAACTGGTGAATCACCAACATTAAGCCATTCTGAACATGAAAGGGTTATTGAATTATGTGTTAATGAAAGCAAAGGAAAAATACCTGTTATTGCTGGAACTGGCTCGAATTCTACAACTGAAGCAATTTCTTTAACTAGTCACGCAGAAAAAATTGGTGCTGATGGCGCACTAGTTGTTACACCTTATTACAATAAACCTACTCAAGAGGGTTTATATCAACACTATAAAGCAATTAATGATAATTGTGGAATTCCAATTATAATTTATAATATTCCTGGAAGATCAGTAATTGATATGACTGTAGACACAATGGCAAGATTATATGAATTAAATAACATTGTCGGCGTAAAAGATGCTACAGGTGATCTTAATAGAGTAACTGAAACATTAAAAAAAATGGGTAAAGATTTTATTCAATTAACAGGCAATGATGATAATGCATTAGAATTTAATAAAAGAGGAGGTATTGGCGCAATAAGCGTTACAGCTAATATTGCTCCTAAACTTTGTTCAGAATTGCAAAAAAATTCTCTCATTAACAATGAAAAATCTCAATCTGACTCCAAGAAGATTGATGATACACTACAGCCCGTTCACCAGTCTATGTTTGTTGAAAGTAACCCAAGTCCAGTAAAATATGCAGCTAAATTACTAAATCTTTGTGAAGATGATGTGAGGCTACCCCTTGTTAAAGTAACAGAACAAACTAAAAAAATTGTTCAAAAAGCTTTAAAGTCTGCAAAGTTGATTTAATGAACAAAAAAACCGGTTCTGGTTTAAAAATTATTTGTTTAAATCGTAAAGCAAGTTTTAATTATTTTTTCGATGATTTGTTAGAAGCAGGTATTGTTCTTAAGGGGTCTGAAATAAAATCAATAAGAGATGGAAAAGTTAATATTGCTGACTCATATGCAATTGAAAAAAATGGTGAATTAATTTTAATAAATTCACATATAGCTTCTTATAAACAAGCAAGTTATTCAAATCATAAGCCTATGGATGAGAGGAAACTTCTTTTGAATAAACGCGAGATAAATAAACTTATTGGTAAAATTCAAAAAGAGGGTTTTACGATTGTACCAACTAAAATGTATTTTAAAAAAGGTAAAGCAAAAATCGAACTTGCAATTGCTAAAGGAAAAAAAAAATTTGATAAAAGAGCAACAAAAAAAAATAGAGACTGGAACCGTGATAAGGCAAGATATATTAGAAAATCTAGCTAAACCGATTTACTTAGGTATTGGCTCGAATATAGGTAGCAAAAAGAGGAATATTGAGTTAACAAAATCAAAATTAGTTAAAAATAATATAAATATATTAAAAACCTCCAGTTATTACGAAAGTTTATCTTGGCCAAATTCTAATAATCCAAAATTTCTGAATATAGTATTATGTATCGACACATATCTAAATCCATTGGAACTTATTAATTTATGTAAAAAAATTGAAAAAGAGTTGGGTAGAACTAAATCACCAAAAAATGCCCCTCGTAAATGTGATATTGATATAATTGACTTTAGAAATAAAAAAATGAAAGGTAAGTTAATTTTACCTCACCCAAGAATGCATAATCGTAATTTTGTTCTATTACCATTATTTGAGATAGATAAAGATTGGAAACACCCAATAATTAAACAATCAATAAAAAGACTTATATTGTCATTATCAAATAGTGACATTAGATCTATTAAAAAAATTTAAAAAAATGATATAATAAATCATGTTAAACTCTGAAGAATTGATAAATAAAGTTAAAATTTATAATAAATTTTTAAATCCGGAAAGATTAAATAAAGCTTATGATTTTGCTATAAAAGCACATGGCAACCAAAAGAGAGCTTCTGGTGATCCTTATTCAGTGCACCCAATTGAAGTTGCAAATATCTTAACAGATTTAAAATTAGATAGTGCCACTATAACGACTGGTCTATTACACGATACTATTGAAGATACTTTTGCAACTTATGACACTATCAAAGGAGAATTTGGTGCTGAAGTTGCAGATCTAGTTGATGGTGTAACAAAAATATCTTTTTTGGAAAATACAGCTACTACAAATTCAAAAGCTGAAAATTTTAGAAAATTAATTCTAGCTACATCAAAAGATATTAGAGTTTTACTCGTTAAAATTGCTGATCGCTTGCATAACATGAGGACTATTAAAGCGATCAATAAAGAAGATAAAAGAAAAAGGATTGCCCAAGAAACAATGGAAATTTATGCACCGTTAGCTGATAGAATGGGCATGCATAGAATAAGAGATGAACTTGAAGATTTATCCTTTGAAGTTCTTAATAACGAGGCTAGATCATTAATTCAAAAAAGACTGGAAGAAATCAAATTAGACAAAAAAGATATATTTGAAAGTTTATCACAAGAGTTTCATAAGATGTTAAATGAAAATAATATAGTCTCAAAAATTCATGGAAGAGAAAAAACTCCTTTCTCTATTTGGCGAAAAGTTCAAAAAAAAAGAGTTTCTTTAGAGCAGATTACAGATATCCTAGGCTTTAGAATAATTGTTAATGACATTGACGATTGTTATAAAACTTTAGGTATAATTCACAAAGTATACAATTGTATACCTGGAAAATTTAAAGATTATATTTCCTCAGCAAAAATTAATGGTTATAAATCAATCCATACATCAGTGATTGGGTCATTAAAAAAACCAGTTGAAATTCAAATAAGAACAAATGAAATGCATGAATTTGCAGAGCGAGGAATCGCATCTCATTGGAAATATAAATCATCTGAGAAATTTAATTCGTTGACTTGGAAGGAATATGATTGGTTAAAAGATTTGGTAGAGATTATTGAAAAAAATGAAAATCCTGAACACTCATATGAATATACAAAGCTTCAAATGTTTCAAGAAAATGTTTTTTGTTTTACTCCAAAAGGTTCTGTAATCAAATTACCTAAAGATGCTACTGCTATTGATTTTGCATATGCAGTACACACCAAAATAGGTAATACAGCCACTGGGTGTGAAATAAACGGAAATAAGAGTGAGTTACAGTCAATCCTGAGAAATGGAGATAGAATTAATATCATAACATCAAAAAATCAATCACCTTCTTTACATTGGATACCAACTACTAAAACAGGCAAAGCAAGAGCAGCTATAAGAAGATATTGGCACGATAGGGGTGAAAAAAAAGAGGAAAAAATTAAAAAATATAACACTACACTTTGGATATCGCTACCTGACAAACCTGGTCAATTAGGTAATGTAAGTTCTTTAATAGGAGAGCATAAATTAAATATATCTAATCTTGAGATGGCTGGAAAAAACCCCAATTATATTAATTTTAAGTTTCAACTAATAATTAAAGATCTCAAAAATTTTACTAATTTTATTGCAGAGCTAAAGCAAAAAGGTATAAAATTTAAGATAATTAGACACGAAGATAAAAGAAATGCTTTCACACAAAAAATCCTTAGATATTTTAAGAAAAACTAATGCTTTATTAGAAGGTCATTTTATTTTATCATCTGGTTTGCATTCATCAAAATATATTCAATGTGCAAAATTATTAAGCTTTCCTCACTTGGCTGAAAAAATATGTAAATCACTTGCATCTCAAATTAAAAAAAAGTTTAAGAAAATTGATTTAATATTAGCTCCTGCGATGGGAGGAATAATTATTGGTTATGAAATAGGTAGAATTCTTAAAAAGGAAACAATATTTTGTGAAAGAGTAAGTGGTCAATTTAAACTAAGAAGAGGTTTTAATATCAACAAAGGATCTAAAGTTTTGATTGTTGAAGATGTTATTACAACTGGAAAATCTAGTATGGAATGTGTTAAATTAATCAAAAAAAAAAAAGGTAAATTAATCGGATTTGCCACTTTAATTGATCGTTCACAAAAAAGTAAGTTAAAAATTAAAAGAAAAATTGTATCACATCTTAAAATTAATGTACCTTCATATACTAAAAGAGAAATACCAAAAGAACTAATGTCAATACCAATTACATCCCCTGGAAGCAGATTTATTAAGTGAAAAGGTTAGGTGTAAACATCGATCATGTGGCAACTCTAAGAAATGCAAGAGGTGAAACACATCCAGATCCACTTTTTGCTGCAAAGTTAGCAACATTTTCTGGAGCAGATTCAATTACAATTCATTTAAGAGAAGATAGGAGGCATATAAATGATGTTGATGCAAAAAAAATATGCTCTACAAAAAACTTTTTAGTCAATTTAGAAATTTCAACTGACTACAAAATGATAGACATAGCAATCAAACTTAACCCTAATTGTATTTGTCTCGTTCCTGAAAATAGAAAAGAAGTTACAACTGAGGGTGGATTAAATTTAAAAAAAAACAAAAACAAACTAAAAAATATAATTTCAAGATTTAAAAGAAAAAAAATTAGAACTAGTTTATTTGTAAATCCATCGTTGAAAGATATAAGAATTTCTAGAGAAATTGGAACAGATTGTGTAGAGATTCATACCGGAAAATTTTCAAATTTAGTTAAATCAAAAAAAAAATTTTTAACCGAATTCAAAAAAATTGCTAAATGTTCAAAATTAGCCAATGATCTTAATATAGAGGCACATGCTGGTCACGGTCTTGATTTTCAATCTGTAAAACTTCTAACTAAAATTAATGAAATCAAAGAGTTTAATATTGGCCATTATCTTATTGGAGACTCTGTTTTTTATAGTCTTCCTGAAGTTATAAAAAAATTTAAAAGAATTATTAATAAAAAGTAATATGAAAATTCTTGGAATAGGTGTTGATATTATCAAAAACAAGAGAATAGATAATTTAATTAAGAATAAGATGTTTATTTTACGTACTTTTGGAAAATCAGAAATCGAGTCTTCTAAAAAAATTACAAACAAAGTAAATTACTTCGCTAAGAGATTTGCCGCAAAAGAGGCACTTGTAAAATCTTTTGGTACTGGTTTTAGAGATAATTTGAATTTTAAAGATATTCAAATTTTAAATGATGAAATAGGAAAACCTTATTATCATAAATCCAAAAAAATTAGTAAAATTATTAACAAAAAATTTAAAATCAAAGATTATCACTTGTTTCTATCAATTTCTGATGAAAAAGATTATTCAATTGCATTTACAATATTACAAACAAAATAATGTTAGATAAAAACTTTTTAATTGAAAATGCAAAAACTTTGTTTTATGCGCTAATTATAGCAGTAATTATTAGATCACTATTCATTCAGCCGTTTTATATACCTTCTTCATCTATGGAGCCAAATTTACTTGTTGGTGATCGACTTTTTGTAACAAAATATTCATATGGTTATAGTAAGCATTCTTTTCCTTTTAGCCCACCGTTATTTAAAGGAAGGATCATTTCAAAAGATCCTGAAAGGGGTGATGTTATTGTATTCAAGACCCCTTCAGATAATAGAACTGATTATATTAAAAGGCTAATAGGTTTACCTGGTGACAGTATACAATTTATAGACTCGAACTTATATATCAATAATAGTGAAGTTCTTAAATCAAGAAAGACAAAAAATGATATAATTTTTTGTGGTAGCAAAAAAATAAATGTATACAAATTTGAGGAAATTCTTTCAAACGGAACAAAGCATAATACTGTTTATTTGAAAAACAACTCTTATCAGAATTCAGATATATTTACTGTTCCTAAAAATCATTATTTTTTTTTAGGCGATAACAGAGATTGTTCTAAAGATAGTAGATTTTTATCCAGTGTTGGCTACGTTCACAAAAATAATCTTGTAGGAAAAGCACAGTTTATCTTTTTTTCATCTGACAGATCTAAAGGAAGTATTTTTGCTTTTTGGAAATGGAATAAATCTTTAAGACTAGATAGATTTTTTAAAAAAATAAATTAATGAAAATTGATTATCATTTACTTGAAAAAAAACTTAAAATAAATTTTGATAATAAAGATTTATTTATAAGATCTTTAACACATAAAAGTTATGATAAATTAAATAATAATGAAAAAATAGAATTTTTAGGTGACCGAGTTTTAGGCTTAATTATAGCTAAAAAATTATTAGAAATTTATCCAAATGATAAAGAGGGTATAATAGATAAGAAATTTGCATCATTAGTTAATAAAAAAACCTGTTTAGAAATAGCCAAAAATCTTAAATTACAAAATTATATTTTAATTACAAATTCAGGAAAAAAAAAAAATATTATCGAAGATAAAGTTTTAGCTGATTGTTGTGAAGCGCTTATTGGTTTTATTTATTTAGAAAAAGGAATAACAATCGTAGAAAAAATAATTTTAAATTTATGGTCAAAACATATCGAAGATAGTGTCATAACTAAAATTGATGCAAAAACAAAATTACAAGAATTTTCATTAAAAAAATTTAAAAAATTACCAATTTATAAGATTATTTCAAATACTGGTCCTAGACACAAACCACTATTTAAAGTTGGGGTAAAAATATCTCACAGTAAATTATATATATCTGAAGGTAATTCAAAGAAAGAAGCTGAACAAAACGCTGCTACTATTTGTTTAAAAAATATAAAAAAGATATGAATTGGGACGATACTGGTTTTTTACTATCTAAAAATAAGTATAATGAAAATTCACTTGTCTCTGAAATATTTACAAAGGATCACGGTAAAGTAGCAGGTATAATTTTTGGCGGAACTTCTAGAAAGATCAAAAATTATCTTCAAATTGGTAATAGAGTATATTTAAACTTCAATTCTAAGTCTGAAAATAGAATTGGTTATTTTAAAATTGAGATTCAGCAAGCATTTACACCATATTATTTTGATAATAAAAAAAAATTATCGTGTATTTCATCAGCAATACATCTAGTAAAGGTTTTGACTGCTGAGTCCCAAAAAAATACTGAAGTTTTTGATCTGATAAAAAAATTTTACTTTATATTAGAAAAAGATAATTGGATTAAAGAATACGTCTATTGGGAATTAGAATTATTAAAGGTTTTAGGTTACCATTTACAATTTGAAAATCTAATAGAAAAAAAAATTGTTGGTAGACAAGTAAAATATTTTTCAAAATCATTAACTAATAAAAAGATAATTCCAAATTTTTTAATTGATCAAAATAATAAATTGGAAGATTTACCTACATTGTTAAATGGCTTAAAATTAGTTGGTGATTATTTAGATAAAACTATATTTAAGCCAAATAATATTTTGCATCCCATTAGTAGAGAACATTTTATAAGTACTTTAAAGTAATTATCTCAAAATTTTATCTAATCGATCAGCGTAATAGGTAATTATAGCATTTGCCCCGGCTCTTTTAAATGAAATCAATGTCTCGTATATTACATCTTCACTAATCATACCTTTTTTAATCGCATTCGAAATCAAACTGTATTCGCCAGATACCTGAAAAGCAAAAACTGGTATTCTAAATTTTTCTTTTATTGATTTAATTATATCTAGATAAGGCATCCCAGGTTTTACCATAACCATATCAGCGCCTTCTTTTATATCTAAAGCTATTTCTCTTAGGGCCTCATCACTATTTCTAAAGTCCATTTGATAAGTTTTTTTATGACCTTTTAAATTTCCTCTAGATCCTACGGCATCTCTAAAAGGGTTATAAAAATTCGACGCATATTTTGCAGCATAAGATAGAATTCTTACATCTTTAAAATTTGATTTATCAAGTGCTTTTCTAATTTTTCCAATTCGACCATCCATCATATCAGATGGCGCTATCACATCACACCCCATCTCGGCCTGAAGCAGAGACTGATTAATTAATACTTCAATAGTTTCGTCATTTAAAATTTTTTTTGATTTTACCAATCCATCGTGTCCATGAGATGTGTATGGGTCGAGAGCAACATCACACATTATACCGATTTCATTTTTATATTTTTTCTTAATTTCTAAGATTGCTTTACATACTATATTGTTTTCGTTTAGGGCTTCTGAGCCTATGGCGTTTTTTTTTATATTTTTAGTCTTCGGAAAAAGAGCAACCATTGGTATACCTTTTTTGATTGATCTATCAATTATTTGAGAAATCCTATTTATTGTATATCTAAAAACTCCAGGCATTGAGGGTATCGCTTCTTTTTTGTTTGAACCGTCAATGAGAAAAATTGGCAATATAAAATCGTTAGGGCTAAGAGTATTTTCTTGCACTAATCTTCTAGACCACGATTCTTTTCTGTTTCTTCTCAGTCTTAAATTTGGGTATTTACCTGTAATCATGCTTTATTCTCTTTATTAATGCGACAAATGTATTATACAAATATATATAAAAATAAGTACAAAACAATCTTGATGAGTTTAGATAACACAAAAGTTGTAAATTTTGATACAAAAAAAGATAGAAGTGTCTTAAATTTTAGTGATTTTCAAAAACAAGATATAAAATTTGATATTTCAAAGTTACAAGAAGCTTACAAACAGATAGTTCAAACAAAAAAGTTTGATGATGGTGGTGGTGTAACTCATTTTGGTTCAATATCTTTAACTCAAATCCCTGGCGATCCAGATTCTATTAAAGGCAGTAAAGCTAGAGGTGTGTATTGGACTAAGCCTGACAAATCTGGAAAAGAAGTTTCAAGAGATGTGACGATAAATGAGACTGAGTATTCAGAATTTATAAAAGATTATGAAAACACTTATTTCAAAGAAGTTTACGATATATTATCATCTAAATATAAATTGGGGCGAGTGAGAATTTTATTGAAAGAACCTAGGTCAACTCTAAGTTGGCATAGAGACCCTGAACCAAGGTTGCATATCCCAATAATTACTAATCCTGGATGTTTGATGGTTATAGATAACGTGGCAAAACATATGCCAGCAGATGGTTCAGTATGGATTACTAATAATACAAAATATCATAATGCGTTTAATGGAGGTGAAGAAAATAGAATTCATTTGGTCGCATGCGTATTAGATTATAAATTTAATTAATTTGAAAAAAATATTTATTTCGTCAGATCATGCTGGCTTCAATCTAAAGGAGGCAATTAAGAAAAAATTTTCAAAAAAATTCTTGTTTGAAGATTTGGGTACAAATAGCTCAAAATTACCTGTTAATTATCCTAATTATGCGCATCGGCTATCTAAAAAAGTATCAAAAAATAGCAAAAATCTTGGAATTTTAGTTTGTGGATCAGGTATGGGTATGTCAATGGCAGCAAATAAACACAAAAAAATTAGAGCTGCTGTGTGTTATTCAATAAAAAATGCAAAATTATCTAGATTGCATAATAATGCAAATATTATTACATTAGGATCTAGATTAACAAAAAAAAATATAGCCTTTAAATGTGTTGAAGTTTTTGTTAATACTAACTTTGAAGGTGGTAGACACAAAAAAAGAGTAAATAAAATATAATTAATATGTCAAGTGAAACTAAATATTTAAATTCTGAATACAAAGATTTTTTTGAAAGAAGTCTTTCTGATGCTGATCCTGATTTATTTAAGGCTATTAATGATGAGTTGGTAAGACAACAAAATCATATTGAACTTATTGCATCAGAAAATATTGTTTCACAAGCTGTGTTAGAAGCTCAAGGTTCAGTTCTTACAAATAAATATGCTGAAGGCTATCCAGGAAAAAGATATTATAATGGTTGTGAACATGTTGATGTTGCTGAACAATTAGCCTTGCAAAGAATAAAAAAATTATTTAATTGTCAATATGCTAACGTTCAACCACATTCAGGAGCTCAAGCTAATGGTGCAGTATTTTTAGCTTTGTTAAAACCTAATGATACATTTTTAGGTATGAGCCTTAACTCTGGTGGACATATTACTCATGGATTAAAGATTTCTATGTCAGGAAAATGGTTTAATGCAATAAGTTATGATGTTGATAAAGAGTCTGAGCTTATTGATTACGATAATGTTGAAAAATTAGCTTTAGAACATAAACCAAAACTTATTATTGCTGGAGGAAGTGCATATTCCAGAGTTATTGATTTTAAAAAATTTAGAGAAATTGCAGATAAGGTTGGAGCTTATCTTATGGTTGATATGGCTCACTTCTCAGGTTTAGTTGCTGGTAAAGGTTATCCAAATCCTTGTGATTATGCTCATGTTGTTACATCAACAACTCATAAAGTTTTTAGAAGTGCTAGAGGTGGAATAATTTTATCTAATGATCTAGATTTAGGAAAAAAATTTGATACTGCCGTATTTCCTGGATACCAAGGTGGACCATTAATGCATGTTATTGCTGCTAAAGCAGCTGGTTTTTTTGAAGCATTAAAACCAGAATTTCAGACATATATTAAAAATGTTTTAGCTAATGCTAAAATGTTGGCTGAAACTTTAAAAAATAATGGTTTTAAAATTTATTCAGGGGGAACAGACACCCATTTAATGTTGGTAGACTTAAGACCTTTTAATGTTAAAGGAAATTTAGCATCTGAGAGCTTAGAAAGAGCAAACATAACTTGTAATAAAAATGGAATACCTTTTGACACAGAAAAACCTATGATTACATCAGGTATAAGATTAGGCTCTCAAGCAGCTACGACAAGGGGATTTAGTTTAAAAGAATTTGAAAAAGTTGGTGAATTAATAACAAAAGTTATTAAAGGATTATCTGAAAATCCTGAAGATAATAGTAAAGTAGAGGAAGAAGTTAGAAATGAAGTGGTTAATTTGTGTTCAAATTTTCCAATTTATAAAAACCTGAATAAATGATCTGTTCTATTTGTAAGAAGGGTGAAACTTCTGTTGTTGACTCTCGTCCGACAGAGGATGGCACCGCTATTAGAAGAAGAAGATTATGTGTTTGCGGTGAGAGATTTACAACATTTGAGAGAGTTCAATATCGTGAATTGATGGTTGTAAAAAAAAATGGAAGAAAATCTACCTTTGATAGGGACAAATTAGCAAAATCAATTTATATAGCCTTAAAAAAACGACCTTTGGATACTGATACTGTTGAGAAATTTATTAGTAAAGTGTCAAGAGCACTAGAGGAACTTGGACAAAACGAAATATCAACAACTACAATTGGAACAATGGTTATGGAAGGTTTAAAAGAACTTGATCCAGTGGCTTATGTTAGATTTGCTTCTGTTTATCGAAATTTTAGAGAAGAAAAGGATTTTGTACAATTTGTGGACAAAATAGATGTCTTCAAAAAAAGATAGATTTTCATCAAAAGATAAAAATTACATGAAAATTGCTATTAATTTAGCAAGAGCACGAAAAGGATTGACTGGTGACAATCCATCTGTTGGATGTTTGATAGTTAGAAATGATAGAATTATTTCAATTGGTCAAACAGGATTTGGTGGTAGGCCTCATGCAGAAGATAGTGCAATAAAAAATTCATTTCAAAAATTGAATGATTCCAAAATGTATGTGACACTTGAACCATGTAATCATTATGGAAAAACCCCACCTTGCACAAATAGTATAATTAAAAGTGGAATTAGTGAATTAATTTACAGTATGGAGGATATAGATAAAAGAGTTAAAGGAAAAAGTTTCAGGATTTTAGCAAATAGAAATATTAAAGTTAAGAAAGGACTTTTAAAAGACAATGCTAAAAATTTATATGAATCATACATTAAAAATAAAAGTAAAAAATTACCTTATATCACTGCAAAAATAGCGGTTTCAAAAAATAATCTAATCTATAGCAAAGGAACAAATAAAATAACTAATAAAAGTTCGGATAAGATTAATCATTATTTACGTTATAAAAATGATTCAATAATGATTTCAAGTAAAACACTAAATATAGATAACCCTAAATTAAATTGTAGACTAAAAGGATTTGAAAAATTTTCTCCAAAAAGAATAATATTAGATAAAGATTTAAAGATTAAATTTAAAAGCTTTATTTTTAAATCAGCAAAAAAAGGTAATACAGTTCTTTTTCATAATTCGACAAATATCGCAAAAATTAAAGTTTTGAGAAAAAAAGGATTTACTTTAATTAAAACGAAATTAGATCGTGAAGGATTGATAGATCTAAATATAGTTTTAAAAAAATTGTTTGTTTTAGGCACTAGAAATTTATTAATTGAGGGTGGTGACAAATTAACAAAAAACTTAATAAAAAAGAGATTGGTTGATACATTTTATTTATTTCAAAGCCCTAAATTATTAAAAAAAAGCATAATAGATAAGAGTTTTACTTCTTTTAAAATTTTAAATAATAAATATAAAAAGACCTCTAAGATTGTATCTAAACTAGCCAAAGATAATATTACAATCTATAAAAGATAAAATGTTTAACGGAATTATATTTAATAAAGGTTTAATTACTAAAATATCTAAAAGATTAAAGGGTATTAATATTTTTGTAAAATCAGACCTTAAATTGAATTCTAAAGATATTGGAGTTTCTATTGCATGTGATGGCGTTTGTTTAACATTAATAAAAATTCAAAATAAAATTATGGAGTTTTATCTCTCTAATGAGACAGTTAAAAGATCAAAATTTAAATATCTTAAAATCAATGATGTAATAAATTTAGAACTACCACTTAAATATGGTCAAAAAATTTCAGGTCATATATGTCAAGGTCACATTGATACAACCGGTAAAACCTTATTTGTTAAAAAAGTTGATAAATCTTACATTTTTGACTTTGAAATTAATTCAAAAGAAAGAAAAAATATTATTGAAAAAGCCTCAATATGTATAAACGGAATATCACTAACTATATCAAAAAAAACTAAAAAAGGTTTCCAAATTTGGGTAATACCTCATACTTTCAAATTAACTAATTTATCAAATGTTAAAAAAGGTAGTCTTGTAAATATAGAAATAGATATTCTTTCAAAATACGTTAAAAATTTTTTTAATGCCAAAAAGTAATTATTCATCAATAGAAACAATTATAAAAATTGCTAAAAAAGGTGGGATGTTTATTTTAGTTGATGATGAAAAAAGAGAAAACGAAGGAGATCTAGTTATTTCAACAACTGACTCAAATTCAAAAAATATTAATTTCATGGCTAAACATGGAAGGGGATTAATTTGTTTAGCATTAGATAGTTTACAAGCTAAGAGACTAAATTTAACTTTAATGTCACCAATTAATCAATCAAGGAATAAAACTGCTTTTACAGTATCTATTGAAGCAAAAAGAGGGATTACAACAGGTATCTCTGCAAAAGACCGAGCTAGAACAATTAGAATAGCATCTAAAAAAAATGTAAATAAAAAAGATATTGTATCGCCAGGTCATGTTTTTCCAATTATAGCCAAAGACGGTGGTGTACTTATCAGAGCAGGACACACCGAAGCCTCTGTAGATATTTCTAAATTAGCCAAAAAAAATAATTCAGCAGTTATTTGTGAGATAATGAATGAAGACGGTACAATGGCAAAAGGGCATGATTTATTTAATTTTGCCAAAAAACATAAGTTAAAAATTGGAAAAATTGAGGATTTAATTTCTTATCGTTTAAAAAAAGAAAAGTTAATTAAACTTAAAAAATCGTCTGAAATTAAAGTAAAAAAACATAGTTATAAAATTAAAATTTATGAAAATTTACTTGATGGGTCTGAACACTTTGCGCTAGTAAAAGGCAACATCAAAAAAGGAACAATACCAAGAGTTAGAGTCATTTCTTCTAATGTAGTTCATAATTACTTAATTAATCAAAAATTACCAAATTCATTCAATAAAACACTAAATTATTTTAAAAAATTTAATAACTGTGTTTTAGTTTTTATCAAAGACACAAATCTTAAATCGGTTACACAAACACTCAAAGATTACAAGAATAAGGGTTTTTATAAAAAAAGTAATGATAAACAAATTAGAAATTATGGAATCGGAGCTCAAATAATTAAAGATTTAAAAATTAAAAAGATGATTTTGATTACGAAGTCACCAAAAAAGGTTATTGGTTTAGAGGGTTATGATATAAAGATAACTAAACAAGAGTTGATTTGATGAAAAAAAATTTTTTAATAATTAATGCGAATTACTATAGGGAAATAAGTCAAGGTTTACTTAAAAGCGCTATTAATAATATACCTAAAAATTCAAAAATAAAAGTTATTAATGTTCCTGGAGTTTTTGAAATACCAGTAACAATATCTAAAAATATAAATAAATTTGATGCATTTATTGCACTTGGTTGTGTTATTAAAGGTCAAACTCCACATTTTAATTTCATTTCTAAAGCATCAACAAATGCTATTATGCAATTGTCTATTAATTTCAAAAAGCCAATAGGGAACGGCATAATAACTTGTTTAAATATGAAACAAGCTAAAATAAGAAAAAAAAAAGGTGCTGAAGCTGCAAATGCTATTTTATCAGTCTTGTCACAAAAATGAAAACTTTTTTTAGTCCTAAAAAAATCCTAGAGTTATAATTATTCAAAAATTGTATGGCAAATTTTATAACAAAGATGAGGAGCTTTATTTTCCAAAGCATAGATTCAAAAAATTTATTAAAGATATTGTTTCAGGTACAATTGAAAGAAATGATGTGATCCTTGAAGAATTAGATAAAAATTTAGGCGATAAATTTACTTTAAATAAATTAGATAAACTTTTACAAGTTATCTTAAAGTGTGCTACATACGAATTATTATATAAACCTAATTTATCAATAAAAATTATAATAAAAGAATATTTAGATGCATCTAATTTTTTCTTAGATAATCCACAAACAAAATATTTGAACGCTTTATTAGATAATATTGCAAAAAAATTAAGATCTTCAAATGCATGAATTTGATTTGATAGGTAAATATTTTTCAAAATTAACTAAAGATAACAGAAGTTCACTTAATTTAAACGATGATGTATTTTTTGATAAGAAAAAAAATTTAGTAGTAACTGTTGATACTTACACTGAAGGAACGCATTTTGTTGGTTTTAAAAGTCCTGAATTGATTATTAAAAAAATTATTAGATCATCTATATCGGATCTAATTTGTAAAGGTGTAAAACCAAAATACTATTTTATTTCAGGTTCAGGTAATCAAAAAACCTTTTCTAAAATAAATTTAAAAAATATTTACAAATCTTTAAAACAGGAACAAAAAAAATATAACATTTATTTATGTGGCGGAGATACAGTTTTTTCAAATAAATTAAGTTTTACTATCACTTCCATAGGTTTTTCAAGAAAAATTATATTCAGAAATAATGCTAAACTTAATGATGATATTTATGTGACCGGAAATTTAGGAGATAGTTTTGTTGGATTAAAAATTCTAAGAAAAAAAATTCGGACAAATAATAACTTAAAGAAGTATTTTATTAACAAATATTTTTTGCCTAATCTTCATCTTAAATTATCAAATAAACTAAAATTTTTTGCAAATACATCTATAGATATATCTGATGGATTAATTGTTGATTTAGAAAAACTTATTAATAAACAAAAACTTTCATACAAATTGTTTTTTGAAGATATTCCAATATCTAAAAATCTAAAAAAATTAATTAAGTTTAATAAATTAAATAAAAAAAATTTAATTTCCCAAGGTGATGACTATCAAGTCTTATTCACCGCTAGTAATAGTAAATCCAGAATCATTTCTAAAACTGCAAAATCTTTAGGCATAAAAATTTCTAAAATTGGTAAAATATGTTCTAATTTTCAAAAAAATCAAATAATTGATAAAAATGGGGACAAAATTGCTGTTAAAGACAAAGGTTATTATCACAAATTCTAGAAGTTAATTATTGCCTTTTATATCTTTTTTTGTATTGTCCGGATTTTAGTAATTAACTAATAACTTAATTAAGGTCTATATGAACTCAACCATCGAACTAATACTTTTATATACCATCGCAGCTGGATTTTTATCAATAGTTTATGGATATTTTACTGGTAAAAATATTTTAAGTTCAAGTGCAGGTAATTCTAAAATGCAAGAAATTGCATCTGCTATTCAAATTGGTGCTAAAGCTTATTTAGCAAGACAGTATAAAACAATTGCGATAGTCGGTGTTGTTGTTCTAGTTATTGTTAGTTTTGCATTCAGCCCACTTGTAGGTTTAGGATATCTTATAGGTGCAACTTTGTCTGGTATAGCCGGATATGTTGGTATGTTGGTTTCTGTTGAGGCTAATGTAAGAACAGCTGAGGCTTCAAGGAAGGGGTTAGCTAGCGGACTTTCTGTAGCATTTAAATCTGGAGCTGTTACAGGAATGTTAGTTGCTGGCTTAGCTTTATTGGCCATAGCTGTTTATTATTACTTACTATTAAAATTTAATATTGATGAGAGAGAAATTGTAAATGCACTTGTTGCCTTAGGCTTTGGAGCTTCTTTAATTTCAATTTTTGCAAGATTAGGTGGAGGTATTTTCACAAAAGGTGCTGACGTTGGTGCTGATTTAGTTGGTAAAGTTGAAGCTGGTATACCCGAAGATGATCCAAGAAATCCTGCCGTTATTGCAGATAATGTTGGAGATAATGTTGGAGACTGCGCTGGTATGGCTGCAGATCTTTTTGAAACTTATGCTGTTACAATTGTGGCAACAATGGTTTTATCCTCAATTTTTTTCCCAGGAGATATGTCTATGATGATATATCCATTAACAATCGGAGGAGCTTGTATTCTTACATCAATTTTAGGCACTTTTTTTGTTAAGCTTGGAAAAAGTAAAAATGTAATGAATGCTTTATATAAAGGTTTTGTTGTTTCTGCTATTTCTTCATTAATAATACTCTATCCAGTCACAGATTATGTTTTAGGACTAGAAAATTCTTATACCTTAAATAACAATAACTTTTCTGGTTTAAGTTTATATTACTGTGGAATTATTGGACTAGTTATTACAGGCTTATTAATTTGGGTTACAGAATATTATACTGGCACTAATTATAGACCTGTGCGTAGTGTTGCGAGTTCATCCACTACTGGCCACGGAACAAATGTAATTCAAGGATTGGCAATATCATTAGAGGCTACTGCTGTGCCAGCTTTAATTATTGTTGCTGGAATTTTGTTAACAAATCATATTGCTGGACTATATGGAATAGCTATAGCAGTAACAACTATGTTAGCCTTAGCTGGAATGGTTGTTGCATTAGATGCATATGGACCTGTAACAGATAATGCAGGTGGTATAGCTGAAATGTCTAAATTACCTAATAATGTTAGAAAAACTACTGACGCATTAGATGCTGTGGGGAATACTACAAAGGCAGTTACAAAAGGATATGCTATTGGGTCAGCAGGTTTAGGAGCACTAGTTCTTTTTGCTGCTTACACTGAGGACATTAAACACTTTTCTAAGGAAGTAGGATCCAGTTTAGAGGGTATAGTTGTTACGTTTGATCTGTCAAATCCTTATGTTGTTGTCGGTTTACTTATAGGCGGCATGCTTCCATATTTATTTGGTTCAATGGGCATGCAAGCTGTTGGAAGAGCAGGTGGAGCGGTAGTATTAGAAGTACGAAGACAATTTAAAAAATATCCAGGAATTATGAAAAGAAAACAAAAACCCGATTATGCAAAATTAGTCGATTTATTAACGGTTGCAGCTATTAAGGAAATGATAATTCCCTCACTATTACCAGTATTATCACCAATAGTGTTATATTTTGCAATTTTTGCGATTGGGGGACAGGTTGCCGCTTTAGCTTCAGTTGGCGCTATGTTGTTGGGTGTTATTATAACAGGTTTGTTTGTTGCGGTGTCTATGACAGCTGGTGGTGGAGCTTGGGACAATGCTAAAAAATATATAGAAGATGGTAATCATGGTGGTAAAGGATCTGAAGCTCATAAAGCCGCAGTTACTGGAGATACAGTTGGTGATCCTTACAAAGATACAGCAGGACCAGCAGTAAACCCGATGATTAAGATAACAAATATAGTTGCTTTATTGTTATTAGCAGTTATAGCAAGCTAATTTTTAATACGCTTTTTTCCAAGTGGATCATCAATCTTTTGACGGACAGAGGATAGAAAATTATATATAAAGGATTTTTTTGTATAGTTTATCGTTGTAACATTATTGTCAAATTTAAGTTTTAACATATCTTCTTTATCATAAAACTTTTTACTAATTAAGATTCCTTTTGTATCAATTTCTAAGACTAATACATTATTTTTGATTAGTTTTCTTTTGCCTAATTTAGACAATTTTGCACTTGTGGTTTTTCGTTCAATATAAATATATACATCATTATCAAAAGTACTTTTCGTTGATGGTGGTCCAATTAATTCAAAGATATCATTTTTATTACTATCATTGATTTTTAATCTTGATTGTTTAATATCTAGATTATGAACACCATGATGATATTCAACCTTCTTTAGAGAACAATTTGACAAGATTATAATTAACGATAAAAATGCTATTTTTCTCATGAATAATAATTACATTTATCTTTATAACTACTTAATTCAAATTAGTACAAATAAAAACTTATATTCTGGTTTAAAGAAACAAGATACTTTTTCTGATAGATTAATTTTTTTTTTGATACATTTCGCTTTTTTTCTAAAAGAGTATAAAAATGATGAAAATTCAGTGAAATTGCAAGAAATATATGATTTTAACTTCAGGCAATTAGAACTTAGTATTCGGGAAATAGGTTATGGTGATCAATCAATTAATAAAAAAATGAAAGATTATATAAATTTATTTCATTCTATAGTGTCCGAAATTCATTTTTGGGATGATTATTCAGAAATTGAAAAAAAAAGTAAGATGAGACCATTTTTAGAAAATTTTGAAAAAATTGATGATTTAATAGCTTATTTCAATGATTTTAAAGAAAATCTATCAAAAAAAAATTTGAATTATTTCTTAAAAGGTGTAATTAATCCATAATTATGGCTGTCCCTAAAAGAAAACAAACTCCTTCTAGAACAGGTATGAGAAGATCTCAAAACATGAAATTTTCTACAAAGAATATTGTAGAGGATAAAAAATCAGGAGAATATAGACTTTCTCATCATTTAGATTTAAAAACTGGTATGTACAAAGGTAGGCAGGTTTTAGATCCTAAAGAATAATTAATATAAATCAGACGGATGAATGATTTAGTTAAAATTGCAGTTGATGCAATGGGTGGTGACGGATCCCCAGATAAAATTATTGAAGGTATAATTCATAATCATTCCTCAAATAAAGAAAATTTCTTCAAAATCTTCGGTGATAAAAATAAAATTGAAAATCTAATAAAAAATAAGATTGATAAAAAATTTTATGAAATCATCAATACTTTAAATGTAGTTAAAAGTACTGATAGTCCTTTAGAAGCTGCTAAGAGAGGAAAAGATACGAGTATGTGGTTATCAATTGAGAGTGTAAAAATTAAAGAAAGTGATATTGTTATATCAGCAGGTAACACTGGGGCATTACTTGTCATAGCTAAACTAAATCTTAAGATGATTGAAAATATTGATAAGCCTGCATTATCTGCTCTTTGGCCCAATAAAAAAGGAATGAGTGTTGTGCTAGATCTAGGTGCTAATATTGAGTGTAACTCAAAAAACTTAGTAGATTTTTCAATAATGGGTGCCTCACTTTATAAATCTTTATACCCAAATGAAAATCCAAATGTAGCATTGTTGAATATAGGCTCGGAAGAGGTAAAAGGAAATGAAGTAATCAAAGAAACTTTTCAAATTTTAAATAAGAAAAGATCTAACAATTTTAATTTTTCTGGATATATAGAAGGAAATCAACTTATGAATGGTATAGTAAATGTAATAGTATCCGACGGGTTTACTGGAAATGTTGCACTTAAAACTGCAGAGGGAACAGCAAATTTCATTACAGATGAATTAAAAAAAGCATTAACAGGAAACCTACTAGGTAAAATCTCTTCTTTCATTAATTTATACAACTTAAAGAAATTTAAAAAAAGATTAGATCCCAGACTATATAATGGAGCAATATTTATTGGATTAGATGCGCCAGTGGTAAAAAGTCATGGTGGTACCGATTTTATCGGTTTTTCAAATTCACTAGATGTGTGTAATAAAATTGTAAAAGGGAATTTGATAGATAAGATAACAAGTAATATAAATTAAATGCGAATAAATTTAACTAAAAAAGATTTAGTTAATGTTGTTTATATGCAGATTGGATTTTCAAAAAAAATTACTGAAAATTTAATAGAAGAGTTTTTTTCTTTGATAATAGAAAATTTAAGAAAGGAAAAGATTGTTAAAATTTCAAACTTTGGAACATTTAGTTTAAGATCTAAAAATCAACGTGTGGGTAGAAATCCCAAAACTAAAGAAAAAAAGATTATATCAAAAAGAAATGTTGTATTATTTAAACCATCTAAAGATTTTAGATCATTGATTAATATAAAAAATAATGAATAAATCTCTTAAGACTTATAAAACTATAGGTGAGGTAGTAAAAATTTTAGGACTAGAGAATAAAAATAGTCAGTCCCCACCTACGCATACTATTAGATTCTGGGAAAAAGAATTTAAGCAAATTAAACCAAAAGTGTTTAATGGAAAAAGAAGATATTATGATGAAAAAAATATTGAAATTTTAAGAAAAATATATTTTCTATTAAAAGAACAGGGCATGACAATAAATGGTGTTAAAAAAATTTTAGATAGTAAAGAAACTTTAAAACTTGACGAAATGCAAAATAAAACTATAAATTCTCTTAAAATTAAGAAGAAAATTGTTAAGATTTCAAATATAATTAAAAGTTTAAAAAATAATAGCTAATGGCAAAAAAAACTCATATAAAAGTAAGATTAGTCCCTGAATCAAAACCAGATAGTTCTTTTTTTTATTATGTTAAAAAACCAGCTGGAGGTGAAAAAGCAAAAATTAAACTAAAAGCAAAAAAATATAATCCAGCTACACGGAAACATGAAATTTTCATAGAAAAAAAACTACCTCCCCATAGCAAATAATTACTTATTCTTAAAATTTCTTTTTTCAAAATCGATATAAGCTAAAATCATATTTTTCCATATTCTATTCGTAATTTTAGGATCTATATTATTTTTTAACGATTTATTTTTAATATCTCTTAATATTTTTCTTATTCTTTTTTTATCTACAATTTCACTCTTTTTTTCTTTAAGCACCAAAACCTTTTTGACTAAATTAGTCCTTTTTCTAATAATCTTAATAAGAGAATTATCTAATCTATCTAATTGCAATCTAATCTTATTTAATTTTTTTCTTTTAAGCGGCGACATTTATTTATTTGGATTAATTGAAAAATATTATATTTATCCGAATATGTATACAATAAATCATAAAATTAATAATCAAATATCTCTTTGGCTGATAATAATGTTTTTGATTATATCTTTAATGATTATAGTTGGTGGTCTAACAAGATTAACTGACTCGGGTCTTTCTATTACTGAATGGCAATTGTTTTCTGGTGTTTTGCCTCCACTAAATGAAAATGATTGGGATAAATATTTTAGTTTATATAAAGAAATTCCTGAGTTTGAATTACAAAATTATAACATGACTTTATCGGAGTTTAAATTTATTTTCTGGTGGGAGTGGGCTCACAGATTCTTAGGAAGAATAATAGGTATATCTTTCATAATACCATTAATTTATTTTAGCATCAAAAAAGGTTTTAGGCAGCTTTTAAGTTTATACATTATTTTTCTTTTGATTTGTTTTCAAGGTTTTATTGGTTGGTATATGGTTCAAAGTGGTCTTGTAAATAATGTTGATGTCAGCCATTTTAGATTATCTATTCATCTGTTATTAGCCTTCATAATATTATCTTTAATACTTTGGAATTTTTTTTTATTAAATCATAATAAAAAATATGAGGTTAAATTAATCAGTTTTATACCTAATTTTTTTTTGGTTTTAATATTTATCCAAATAATAATTGGTGCTTTTGTTTCAGGAATGGATGCTGGTAAAATATATAATTCTTGGCCATTAATGGGAAATTCGTATTTTCCAGATGATAGCAATTTATTGAATCTTTTTACATTTGAGACCCTGAGTGATCCTTCACTAGTCCAATTTCTCCATAGAAATTTAGCATATCTAATAACTATAATTTACTTAATTTTATTTTATAGAGTGATTAAAAAAAAGATTAATCAACTATTTAAACCTCTAGTTATTTTAGGATTTATTATTTTATTACAAGTAGTTTTAGGTATATTTACAATTTTAAGTGGTGCAGGTATTATACTCGCTTCTTTACACCAGTTCAGTTCTATATTGCTTGTGTCATCTACTCTGTACTTTTTATATAAAAACAGTTTTTATTAATTATTTTCGCTCAATAATAAACATCTCATCATTAAAGTATAATCCTTTATTTTTGTTGACTGTCTCTTTTACAATATCCAAATAATTTTTGCTTCTTTCCGCTTTTATTACTTGCTCATCAGACATTTGATTTACATATATAGCTGCATTCCATGCTGAAAATATTAAAGATGTTGATATACCACCGCTAATCTCATTAGGTAGAGCCCTTAATACGTATTTAACTTTCTTCTTATTACTAAATCTCAATTTTTTTAATAAATCTTTATCTAGATTTTTTTTAATATATTTTATTATTGAGCTATATAATGACGGAAATGGTTTTTCTTTTGGCCAAATCTTCTTAATTATTTTATTTGCAGGGTCATCACCGCTAGCATGTATTACAACTAATTTTCCATTGTTATCTAAGGATCTTATCATTGGTTCCAAAACGTATTTTACTTTTTTTTCTGCTGTAATTCTTGATCTATATGGTTGAGAAGCGATAATTAGATCGTAATTATTTTTACCTTTATTTTTATTTGGTATTACATTTTTTAAAGAGAATTCTTGATCTTTTCTATAAATTACGATTACAGATGGCTCTTTATAAGTTGGATTACCATTTTTAGGATTTGTTTCTATCTGCCAAATTTTACTTAAAAATTCTCTATTGAATCTCCTCAATTGGTTAGAAAAATCTAAGGATGAATTACCTTTTAATTTGACCACTTTCCAATTCATTTTTTTTTGTTTAAAAATATTATTTGATTTTAGAGATGTTGACTCCGTATAATTTAAATTTGATATAACGAAAACAGTATTTTTATGTTCAACAAACCTATCTGGTAGTTTTTCTAGACCCAATCTTACATCCTCCATACTTATCTCTTTTGTACAAACTAAAAGTGGTATGTGAGGCATTTTTTGATGACATTGTCTCATCACATTCATTAATAATGATCCATCACCCATACCTGCATCAAAAACTTTTAATGAAGGAAACTTTGGTGATAATTTGTGAACAATTGGTTTTAATGCATCAGCAATCATATTTTTCTCATTTGTTGTGGTCACAAAGAGTAAATATTTTTGTCTATTATCGAAAAATCTAAAATTTTTTTTCATAAATTTTAATTAGAAGTTATTTTTTTGCTGGATAGTTTGTTGTTATAAATTTTTTGAGAACATTTAAAACTCGATCTGCTTCTTCCAATAACATCATGTGTCCACAATTATCTATTATATCTATTTTGCTTCCTTCTATTAAATTTGCCAATTTTTTACCTTCTTTAACTGGACACATTTTGTCATCAGTTGCAAGTATAGACAGGGTAGGGATCTTGATTTTTTTTGCGGCTTCAAATCCATTTTTGTAGTTATCGCAAGCTCTGAAATCTACACCAAGGGTATTTTTAATTGTTCTAGATTTTGCTAACATTCCACCAGTATTGATATGATATAAGCCTGGAACCGGATGCCCTCCAAAATGACCTGCTGGTCCGTGAGCCCAATCCATCATTAAATCAACCGCTTTTGGATCATTATTTTCTGCTAAAGCTAATAACTCAGGGTTCATGGGAATTGCACCAGCCCCACCCATTAAACTTAAAGTTTTGATTTTGTCAGGGTTTCTTGATGTGCATTCAACTGTAACTAAACATCCTTGTGAATGTCCGACTAAAGAAGCTTCTTTATATCCAACAGAATCGATTACATCACTTACCCAATCAGCCATTTCTTCTATAGACTCCAAGCTTTTTCCACCTGAAAGTCCATGGCCAGGCATATCTAAAGCCAAAACACTATATCCATGAAATGCAAAATATCTAGTTTGAAGAACCCAGGTCATGTGGGTTAGCCCACTACCATGAATAAAGATTATGAGCGGCTTGTTTTTATCGAATGGTCTCCCACCAGTTGAAGCAAAAATTTCTTCTCCGTTTACTTTAAATTTCATTGATTTGAAACAAGTCTAGGTTTTCTAGCTGCCCTAAAGCCTGCCTCAAAATCATTTTTAATATCATCAATATCTTCGATACCTACAGATAATCTAATCATATCTTGTGATAATCCAGCAAATTTTAAAGTTGCCTCGTCCATTTGTGAGTGTGTTGCTGATGCTGGATGAATTACCAAAGTTCTAGTATCACCGACATTAGCAAGATGTGAAGCAAGCGAAACATTATTTATAAAAGCTTCTCCAGCTTCCTTGCCACCTTTTATACCGAACGCAATCATAGAACCTTTCCCATGCGGCAAAAGTTTTTTTGCAAGTTCGTGATCAGGGTGATCCGGTACACTTGGATGGGAAACCCACGCAACACTCTCATGGCCTAATAAATATTCAACCATTTGTTCTGCGTTATTGCAGTGTTTCTGCATCCTAACAGATAAAGTTTCTATACCTTGTAAAACGTTCCAAGCATTTTGTGGACTTAAACATGGTCCAAAATCTCTCATTCCTTCAGCTCTTGCTTTCATTGTAAAGGCGGTGGGTCCAAATTCCTCTGCAAAAGAAAGTCCATGGTAACCCTCGTAAGGGGCTGTCATGGTGGGGAATTTATCATTTTGCATCCAATCAAATTTTCCACCTTCAACTAAAATACCTGCCATTGATGAACCATGTCCTGCCATCCATTTAGTAAGTGAATGAACAACAATATCTGCTCCATATTCAATTGGTTTACAAAGATAAGGTGTTTGATATGTTGCATCAATCATTAATGGTATTCCTGCATTATGTGCGATTTTAGCAATCTCAGGCATATTCATTAATTCATTTCCTGGATTTCCAACAAGTTCACCAAAAATACCTTTTGTATTTTCTTGAATTGCTTTTTTAAAACCCTCAGTGTCTCTTGGTTTTACAAAGGTACATTTAATTCCAAATTTAGGTAATGTGAGTCTAAATAAATTTACAGTTCCCCCATAAAGTTGAGATGAAACTACAAGATGATCTCCTGCTTGACATAATGTCATTACTGTTAAAAAAATTGCACTCATTCCTGATGAAGTTGCAAGTGCAGCAGTGCCGCCCTCAAGAGCAGCAACTCTCTCTTCTAAGACTGCAACTGTTGGGTTTGAAATTCTGCTATAGATATGTCCACCTCTTTCTAAGTTGAAAAGTGCAGCAGCATGATCAACGTCATCAAATAGATAAGAAGTTGTCTGATATATTGGCACTTGTCTTGAGCCTGCATTTTTATGTGGTTGATAGCCTGCGTGAAGACTTAGAGTATCAAATTTATATGTTTTTGGTTTAGTGCTTTTATCTTTTTTATCAGTCATAATTACCTTTATTTTAATGTTAAAATATTAGTGTATTCTAAAATTTTAGTATCTAAGTATCAACATTAATATAAATTGACAATATGACAATTATCAGTACTAATCCGGCCAATCATGACTAAATTTGTTAAAAAAGACCAATTATCATCTTCTTGGTATGAAATAGATGCCACCAATGCTGTAGTTGGTAGATTAGCAACAGTTATATCAAAAATTATTAGAGGAAAAAATAAGCCAAGTTATACTCCGCACATGGATCATGGCGATTTTGTTATTGTCAAAAATATTGAACAAATCAAATTTACTGGTAAAAAATTTCAAAATAAAAGATATTATAGACACACAGGGTACCCTGGTGGAATTAAAGAGACAACTCCGGAGAAACTTCATAAAAAAAAACCAAGTGAAACACTAAAACTTGCTGTTAAAAGAATGTTGCCCGGAGGAGTTTTAGGAAAAAAACAATTAACAAAACTTAAAATATATACAGGAAATGTGCATCCTCATTCTTCTCAAAACCCAAAATTGATAGAGTTAGATAAATTAAATAACAAAAATATTATAAGAAATTAATATGAGTAATATTCAAACATCCGAAAAAAAACCAAAATTAAAACTGGATTTTAAAGATAGCAAATATGCAACTGGTAGAAGAAAAACATCAATCGCTAAAGTTTGGTTAAAAAAAGGATCTGGAAAAATTTTTGTTAATGGTAAACTATTCAGCGATTATTTTTCGAATGATAATCATAAAATGCTAATTGTTAGACCTTTTGAGGTAATAAACCAGTCAACTGAATATGATGTAAGATGTAACGTGAAAGGTGGAGGACCAACGGGTCAAGCAGGTGCAATGGTTCATGGAATTTCAAAAGCACTAGTAATGTTTGATGAAAATTTCAAATCGGCCTTAAAATCTCATAAACTAACGACAAGAGATTCGAGAGCAGTTGAAAGGAAAAAACCTGGAAGAAAAAAAGCCAGAAGAAGCTTTCAATTCTCTAAAAGATAATTCTTTTTTTATTTATAACTGTTATAATATAAAATGCACAAGCTTAATGCTTTAATTGCTGGATCTACTGGTTATATTGGTATTCAACTAATAAAATTATTAGTAAAACATAAGAATATTAATATTAAATTTTTATGTGGAAATAGTTCAGTGGGAAAAAAAATTTCCTCATATGATCAATTTTTTTTTAATAAAAAATTACCAAAAATTACTAAATTTAATAAGAAATTATTAAAAAAAGTTGATATAATTTTTACAGCTTTACCAAACGGTGAAGCACAAGAAATATCTAATTTTCTTCTTAAACATAATACATTAATTGATTTAGCTGCAGATTTTAGACTCAAAAAAAGTTCAGAATATCTAAAATGGTACAAACAAAAACATAAATCAGTTAGAAATATAAAAAATAGTATTTATAGTTTACCTGAAATTTGTAAAAAAAATTTAAAGAATTACAAAATCATTAGTTGTCCTGGTTGTTACCCAACTTCTATACTTCTGCCAATAGTTCCATTGTTAGATAAAAAATTGATCAATTGTAATAGTATTATTATAGACTCAAAGTCAGGCTATTCAGGAGCTGGAAAAAAAATACATAAAAAATTTAAAAATAAAAATTTATATAATTCTTTAAGTGCATATGGTGTTGGATATCACAGACATGTGCCTGAAATCTATCAAGAACTTTATAATTATACTAAACAGAATATTAATCTAATCTTTACCCCACATTTATCGCCTATGTTTAAAGGAATTTTGAGTACAATTTACTTAGATACTAAGCCGGGTGTACCACTAGTTAAAATAAGAAACACACTAAAAAAATTTTACTCAAAAAATAAGTTTATTAAGATTTTGAGAAATAATTATCATATAAGTACTAATAATGTTATTGATACAAATAATTGCTATATTTCAGTATGTAAAACTCAACATAAAAATAAGATTATAATTTTATCGGCTATAGATAATCTCATTAAAGGTGGGGCAGGCCAGGCTGTACAAAATATGAATTTAAAATTTGATTTTAAGATCGGAGAAGGATTAATATGAAATGGAAATTAGTAATAGTTCTTTTGCTTCTAAATAATTGTACAACGAATACTTCTAAAAATGAATTTAACAAAGATATAGTATTTACTGAAAATATGACTATTGAAGAATTTAAATTAAAACTAAATGAATATGCATTGATTAGTCCTTTCCCTGATGTAAAAAACTAGTATGAAAAAAACTATAAATATAGCTGTTGTTGGTTTGGGTCAGATTGGAGTTTATCTCTATAATGAAATTAATAACAAAAAAAAAGAAATAGAAAAAAAAACTGGTAAGAAAATTAAAATTGTTGCTATCTCAGCTAAAAATAAAGATAAGAAAAGAAAATATAAGATAGACAAAAAAATATTTTACATAAATCCGCTTAATATTTTCAAAGAAAAAAAAGTTGATATATTAATTGAGGCAATTGGGTTATCTGATGGTATTTCAAAAAAAATAATTGAGCAAGCTTTAAAAAATAAGATACACGTAATAACTCCAAATAAAGCACTAATTTCAAAACATGGAGATAAACTGGGTAGATTAGCTGAAAAAAATAAAGTTAATCTCGAATTTGAAGCTTCTGTAGCTGGTGGCATACCAATTATAAGAACAATAAAAGAAGGGCTGGCAACAAATAAGATTACAAAAGTTTACGGAATACTAAATGGCACTTGTAATTACATCATGACTGAGATGGAAAAAACTAAAGATACTTTTAAAAATGTCCTAAAGAAAGCACAAAATCTCGGATATGCTGAACCAAGTAATCCTAAATTGGACCTTAATGGTTATGACGCACTTTCAAAGATAAAGATTTTATCATCATTAGCATTTAACAAAAAAATTTCAGGTTCTAAATGTCTAATGGAAGGTATTGAAAATATAGATTACTCTGATATCAAAATTGCAAATCAATTAAATTATAGAATAAAATTATTAGGTATTACAGAAATTATTAATAATAAGATATTTGAACGAGTACATCCGTGTTTAGTAAGGAAAGACTCATATATCGGTAATGTAAATGGTGTAATGAATGCTGTGATCTTGAATGGATTTCCAATAGGTGAAAGTGTTTTACAAGGTGAGGGCGCTGGACCTGGTCCAACATCTTCTGCATTAATGTCCGATTTATTATCTATTTTACGTGGAAATATAAAATATCCATTTGGAATTTCTCAATATAAAAGAGGTAAACCTAAAATTTTTAATAAAAATCTATCTTCTAATTCTTTATATTTTAGATTAGAGGTAAAAGACAAACCGGGTGTCCTTTCCTCTATCACTAAACTTTTTGCAAATTATAAAATTTCAATTGAAAGATTAATTCAAATCCCTAATGACAAAAAGAAAACTGCGTCTATTGTTATTATTACTCATAACGCAAATGAAGCTAATTCATTAAACTGTTTATCGATACTAAAAAAGAAAAAAGATATTATTAAAAAACCTGTATTGATAAGACTTTTTAATTAAAGATTATAAATTAGATGTGATTATTTATAACAAAATTTTAGTTTGCTATCTTTTCACAAAATTTGATGAAGAGGATGACCTAAAAAAATTCATAGATCATTATAAATCATTTCCATCAGGTTATAATCATAAACTAATTATTTGTCTCAAACTATTGAATAAGGATAAAATTAATTATCTCAATAATTATTTGGATAATAAAGATATAAAATTCGAATTATTCAATGATACTAATAATAATAATGACTTTGATTTTGGGAGTTACTATAGAATAGCAAAAAAGTATAAAGATTATTTAATTTTTTATATAAATGCTTCATCAAGACCAATTTCAAACAATTGGTTAAAATTATTAATAAATAATTATTCTATTAATACAATAATTGGAACGACAGCTTCTTATGAAAGTCATGCTAGTAATATAAAACTCAAAAAATTTTATAAAATAATTTCTTTTATTTTTAAAATCATCAAAAATAATATTTATTTCAACCCATTTCCAAATCCACATTTGAGAACAACTGGTTTTTTAATCAAAGCTGAAGATTATATTAATTTCTATAAGAGTAAATCTTGTAAAAATAAATTTGATTCATGGAAAATTGAAAGTGGAAAGTCAAGTATAACTAATTTTTTTTTAAATAAAAACTTTAATGTTTTATTAGTGAATTCCGATGGTAAATCTTTTAATTCAGCACATTGGCATGCTAGTAATACTTATTGTTTTAAGGAAACCTCAAAACTTTTGATCTCTGATAAGCATACACGAAAGTTTGATAATATGAGCGATAATGACAAAAAAAAAATAATTGGAGTTGTGTGGGGTAATTAATTTTTAGGGTCTTAAATTTGATTTTTTATTTGTTATTGACTTTAATAATCCATCCAATCTAAATTTATACTTTGCGAATTTTTTATTTCCACTTACTTTATATAAGCATATTTTTAAAATTGTTCTTACTAAAATTGGCATAAAAATTATAAAGGTTAAAAATTTACCATGCTTCTTCTTATAAAAGTAATATTTTGACCATATAAAATGCCAAATTAGAATATTTGACATTTTTTCATCTCTTTTATCTATATCTATCGATCTACCTATTGATTCAACTTTTGATGAATTAATTTGATAAGAATAATATCCTTTTTTTTTTGCTCTATAGCAATAATCGGTTTCTTCAAAATATAAGAAAAAATTATCATCAAATCTACCAATTTCCTCAAAGCATTTTTTATTAATAAACATACATGATCCATGTATCGACTCTATCATATCATATTCTTTAAATTTTTTAATTTGTTTATGACTTTTACTTTTTACGTTTAAAAATCTTGGTCCTATCGCTGCAAATTTATCATCGAGTTTTTTAGCTAAGTTTTTGTATAGATTTAAATCTTTATATAAAAATTTTATGTCGGGGCTAATTTGTAAAAAATATTTTGTTGATATTCTATCTACCGCATAATTTAAAGATGAGCTTACACCATCATTCTTTTTTAAATAAAAAGAAATATTTTTATAATCTCTTTCAATCTTTTCCTTTAATCTATAATCTTCTGAATTTTCGATTATTATAGTTTTGATATTCGTTGGAATCTTTTTTAAAAATTCGTGAATTATTTTTTCACTTTTATATGTAATAATAACAACAGTTATATCATCAACATTACTGATCATATTTTAATTTTATTCAAAGCATTATTTTTAAATAGATTTGCTTCTTGTATGTATCTTCTCACCATTTGGGATGTTTTATGACCTGTCATTGCCATTATATTTCTTTCTTCAGCTCCAAATTCTGCTGCAGTTGTTGCAAAACCTGACCTTAAACTATGACCTGAATATTTAGATGAGTCCAATCCAGCCAAATTGGCGTATTTTTTAATTATAAGAGCAACGGATTTATCTGAAATTCCAAATATTTTTGCCCCATTTATGTTATCTGATTTGGCATTGATATATTTTTTAAGTGCTATGACTGGACAAAAATTCTGATTCTCAAAATAGGGGATTGCTTTAATATTACCTTCTCCAGTTTGATCAGTTTTAGACCTTCTAATAAGAATTTTCACTCCTTCAGTAACAAACTCGATGTCTTCTTTTAGTATATTTACCAGTTCAGATCTTCTAAAGCCTCCAGAAAATCCTGTTAAGATTAGTGCTTTGTTTCTCAATTTTTCTAATGTTTTGTTGACTTCTTGTTTTCTATTTTTTATATCCTGTTTTTCCTCATCTATAGCTTTAATAATTAATTTTAAATCACTGATTAATATAGGTTTTTTTGCTTTTTGTCTTGACCCTAAGGTCCTCTTAATTCCGTGTAAATTTTCCATTATCATCGGATGTTTTGTGTCTAGATACTGGCCCTTTATTTTATGAACCACACCTATTGATACTAATCGTCTCTTAAGCGTGCTAAATTTTGAGGTTTTAGCCATTTTTGTTAAATATAGCGAGACAATTCTAGGATCTGTTGGAAGATATTTTACGTTATTATCAATACAAAAAGACGAAAAATGTTTAAAATCTGCTTTATAAGCTCTTAGAGTATTGTGAGCTTTAGAAACTCTTAAGTTATTCAATGTTTCTTCCTCTAAATTTTGTAAATCTTTTGATAGATAATTAATAGTAGGTTTCTTAGTTACTAACTCAAATGGTTTTTTTAAGGTCATATAATGCTTTTTTTCCGATAATCATTAATTATCGGAAATATATAATAGGTGATTTTTAATGTCAATAGTTTAAATTATAAAATTATGGGTACAGTTGACGGAGAAATTCCAGCAGTATGGTTTTTAATAACATCCTTTGGATTTATAATTTTGAGTTATATACAATTCAAAAATCATGGTAAAAGTATAGAAACAATATTTTTATCAATATTAGCAACAGTTTTTTTTCTAAGCTATTTTGTTCTTATATTTAAAGCCTAGTTTATCCCCACTATTCACATGAATCTAAGTATAAATTAATGAATCAATTAAAAAGTGATACAAATTATATAAAGCTTTTGTTAATGTAGTTCTGAATTAAGGGGCAACTCTTAACTGGCCAATTGGAGAAAAGCCGAGAGGTACAATTCCAGGGGGCAGAAAGCTCTACAAAGCATCGCTGAACATGTGGAGCGGGAGGCATGGCGGTAGCGCATCAACGACGTGCCAAAACAACTGTTCTTTGCACCCTTAAAAGTGCAAGGAAACAGGGGTTTTTCAACAATAATGAGACTTAAAGGAACAAAATTTCAATTAAAAGTTTGGAAATATCTCAAAACCATTCAAAAAGGTAAGATTAAAACCTATAAACAGGTGGCTATTGGTATAAAAAGCCCCAAATCAGCTAGAGCTGTGGCTAATGCCTGTGCTAAAAACCCATATGCCCCTAAAATACCTTGTCATAGGGTAATTAGGTCAGATGGAGGGCTTGGAGGTTATTCTGGAATAGGTGGAACTAAGAAAAAGCTCAAATTACTAAGATCTGAAAAAGCACCTATTTAATGGTTTTTAAGCCTTTTTTACTTTAAAAAAGCTAATAAAATCAACGTTTTTTAATGATTTAAACTTTATATTAGTAAAATAATTTAATTCAGCCTTCAGTTGTACCGAATATGAACCTACATTAAAAATTGACCCCTCTATGGACGTTTAAAAGGCATATTCAATTAGTGCATCGCTTTACTATTCAACAATATCAATAGTTTTAGACTGCCCTATTTTTTTTATTTTTGATTATAACACAGCTCTAAAAGTCTCTATTTTAAAGGATAATTTGATATTCCTTAATAGATTATGGATTTCTAGGATATAATTGATTTTAATTTAGGTATTATTGGTAAAATATTCTTAATTTTTGTTATTTAGTTATGTATAAATAAAATAATAATAACAGTTGTTTATAATTAATACTTAAAGTAATACTTTATATATTAGTAAACAAATATTACCTATAAATGCTGTTATATTAGGAATATCGACTCAATAAACTATCAATAATATAGCATATTAAGGAGTTAAATAACCCCTAAGATAGATCAAAGAAGCTAATTAAGAGAGGATTTTTTAATAGTTATATCAAGTGGAAGATCACCCTTTATAAGCCTAGATACATCATCAGGAGAGAGTTCTACTGTAGCTAAATTATGGTCTCTGGCGAACCTGACTTCAGTTAAAAAGGACTTAATATCATCATGATTAAAGTCTAAGCTTTCTAATAACCTTTCAGCTTCCCCTTCTCTTCTCGTAAACATCAAATGTTCAGCTAGCAATATATACTTATATAAAACTTTTTTATTAAGTTCTCCAACTGAATTATTATTATGTTTTATTTTATCAATTAGTTTATGCAAAGTCTAATCAGTTTCTTTATTTAAAACGAAATTTTTAGCTAGCAACAATGCAGCTGTAGCTGCCGATTTTTTAAATTTAGATTGCATTGCAAAAACTACTTTTTCATTTTCTGAATTTAAATCAGGCATATCCTGAGATTTATCTTTTTTATTCTCTTGATCAATCTGTAGATAGGCAACACACATTAAAAAAGTACGATACTTTTTAACTAACAAAGGATGTTTTACTGAGTTGCTTTTGGTAAGATTTGATAAAGTATTAACAAATGGTTGATATTTGTTATTATAATAAACATTAATACATTTTTTATCAGCTGTATCAATTTTTTTATAATGAAAAGAAACACCTGACTCATTACCTTTTTCAGGATCATTATCATAATCGTCAAACAATTGTTCCCAATTTTCATCCTGAATACCATTCACCTCTTTAATATTTATGTTAGGGATCATAGGTTTTGATTTAGAAATTTCTTTAGGTACATCTTTGATTATGTAATTTTTACTATCTGACAGGTCAATATTTGATTGATCACATTTTAATTTAATTGAAATTTTACCTTTTTGACCAATTTTAACATTATCATTACATCTTAAACAAATTCTCATTCGTCCATTTGTTAATTTAGTTCTTGAGACTAAAGAAAAATTATCATCAATTTCAATTGATATTTTTTCTTCATAATTTGAATTTGCATCTGTTACGATACGTAGATATCTTTCTTGTGAATTATAAAACTTAATTTCATCAGACTCCCACAAAAAGTTTATATAGGTTGGAGGTTCATTTAATTTTATTTCTTTTCTAATTGGTCTAGGTCTAACACGATTTATTCTTGGTCGTCTAACAACAGGACCTTCTACATCGGATGGTTGATCGGTAGGACCAGTTATGCCATCTATAAGTCCTCCAGTAGCTTCAATGAACTTAGCGATATCTTTTTGTAAATCTTCTTTAGAAATCGACTCATCATCATTTGCCAATTCTTCTGCAGCTTTAGCATTTAGTCTTTCTAACTCTTCATCAGATCTAATATGTTCAACTAAAGAATCTATTATACTTGCATATTCAGATATTCCCTCAGTAGCACTTTCTCTAGTAGAGTTGAAAAACTTCCTTTTAGCTCTCAATGATAAATCATCACAGTTTACATGTATGACAAGACTTTCTTTTGCCAAATACTCAAGTCCCATTTCACGTTTAATTAAACTATTACCTAGTTCGTACTGATTTTGACCATTATGAGTAAAAATTATCGGTTTATATCTATCAATATGACTATGTAGAGGTTTTTTAGCTGGAATTCTTTTTTTTGTTTTTGGATCCCAATTTGATTTTTCTTTTTTAACTACCCAATATTCGATCTTAATTGATCCTAAATCACCATTTCTTATTTTTTTTGAGGCTATAGGTTCAGAATGTAATATATTTAATTTTGAATCACTGTCCTCTGGATCTAATCCTCCTAGTAAAGCAGCTCTCGTCCCTTTAATAGTCCTGTTATACTTATCCTTTATATTCATAAAATATATTGGTAGGGGTGGATCAAATAATGTTTTTTGTAAAGTTAAATACAAACTATTTTGTCCTCTAGCAGATGTATATTTAGTTAAATCATAACCAAAGTGTCTAACTATAGTCCCTTGTTGGAATATCTGTTTATCTATTTCTTTAGCTTCTACAGCAAAAGGCAATTCATTGTGAGTGATATAAACGTATGAACCTGCCTTTACCCTTTCTTCATCTTTTGGTTCATCATGCCAAACAATTGTAAATGATATTAAATCAGAATTATAATATTTTGATGCTATTAATGTATATTCTGCAAATTTGAAAGTTGAAGAACCACCTTGACCAAATTGACCCATCAAATGTAATTTATCTAGTTTATTATCCTCACCAATACTAAGAATTGTTTTTTCAAAATCTTCTTGTTTAATACCAATACCGTTATCAATTACATCTAAAATTCTTCTATCTTTACCATCGCCTTCCAAGTATCTAATTATTGAAG
>CABYCN010000004.1 GCA_902517455.1 uncultured Pelagibacteraceae bacterium | reverse complement strand
TGTTTTGCTATGTCAGGTCTGCCCGGCCATAATACAGGGGGAACAATTCATATAATTATAAATAATCAAATAGGTTTTACAACAAGCCCGAGATTTGCCAGATCCTCTCCTTATCCTTCAGATGTAGCAAAAATGGTTGAAGCGCCTATTATTCATGTAAATGGTGATGACCCCGAGGCCGTAGTTTATGCTGCTAGAATAGCTACAGATTTTAGATTAAAATTTAACAGAGATGTAGTAATAGATTTAATTTGTTACAGAAGGTTTGGTCATAATGAAGGAGATGAACCTTCTTTTACTCAACCTCTTATGTATAAAAAGATACGTTCTCATCCATCTTCAATAAAAGTTTATGGTCAAAAACTTGTTAGTGAAGGTTCCATATCGAATGAATTTTTAAATAATGAAATGAAAAAGTTTAAAGATTTATTAGATGATCAATTTAAAAATGCTAGGAACTATAAGCCAAAAATAGAATGGTTTGAGGGCACTTGGTCTCGCTATAAACCAGCAAAAGGTAAAGATAAAAGAGGTGTAACTGGTTACAACACTGAACGATTAAAAGAAATTTCTAATGAAATTAACACGATTCCAACTGAAATAAATATTCATAAAACTATCTCAAAAATTTTCAATAATAGGAAGTTATCTGTTTATAATGAAAAAAAAATTGATTGGTCAACTGCCGAGTCTCTTGCTTTTGCTTCTTTGTTAGAGGAAGGTTATCCAGTTAGGTTAGTGGGTCAAGATACTGGTAGGGGAACTTTTAGTCAAAGACATTCAGTCTTAAGGGATCAATTAGATAATTCAAGATATGTACCTCTAAACAATATATCATCAAACCAAAAAAAATTTGAAGTAGTAGATAGCTTTTTATCAGAACTAGCTGTTTTAGGTTTTGAATATGGTTATAGTTTAGTAGAACCAAATACCCTTACATTATGGGAAGCTCAGTTTGGTGATTTTGCAAACGGTGCTCAAGTAGTTATAGATCAATTTATTGCATCTGGAGAGAGAAAATGGTCTAGAGCTTCAGGCCTGGTTATGTTGTTGCCTCATGGATATGAAGGCCAAGGTCCAGAGCACTCATCAGCTAGATTAGAAAGATTTTTACAATTATGTTCAAACGATAATATGCAAGTGATGAATTGCACTTCACCTGCAAATTATTTTCATGCATTGAGGAGACAGATGCACAGAGACTTTAGAAAACCTTTGATAATAATGACGCCAAAATCTTTATTACGTCATAAATTTTGTGTGTCTGACTTAGAGGATTTTAGCAAAGAAAATTCATTTCATAGAGTTTTATGGGATCACGCAATTGATCCTAATACAAAGGGATTTATAAAATTGAAAAAAGCAAATGAAATAAAAAAAGTAATTTTGTGCTCAGGTAAAATATATTTTGATTTAGTTGAGGCTAGGGAAAAACTAAAAAGAGATGACATTGTTTTTTATAGAATAGAGCAACTTTATCCTTTTCCAGCAAAAGCCTTAGCAAATGAATTAAAACCTTATGCTAAAACAGCTCAGTTTCTTTGGTGTCAGGAAGAACCAAAAAACATGGGAGCTTGGTTTTCTGTCAGAGATTATATCCAATGGACATTGGATAATATTAAGGCTAATAATAATCAAATTTCTTATATTGGAAGAAGTCCGGATGCATCTCCCGCAACAGGATATATGAAAAGACATATCTCTCAACAGCAAGAAATTATTAAAGATGTTTTTAAGTAAATAATAATGAGTGAAAAAATTTTAGTGCCAACACTTGGAGAAAGTATAACTGAAGCAACTGTTTCAAAATGGTTAAAAAATGAAGGAGACAAAGTTGAAGCAGATGAACCAATTGTTGAATTAGAAACAGATAAAGTCAATTTAGAAGTTCCTTCACCAGTGTCAGGAGTTTTATCAGCTATTAATTCTAAGGATGGTTCAGTTGTTGAGGTTGGCTCTCTTCTAGGATCAGTATCTGAAAAGATTTTAAACAATCAAGGTGAAATAGTAAAAAAAATTGAACCATCAATACTTGAGAACAATGTAATAAATTTAAAAACTGAAAAACAAAAAGAAGATCCTAAAATTTTTGAAGAAAAAATTACAGAAGAAGAAGAAAAAGAGGAAAAACCCTTAATTCTTACCAACGAAATTGAAGATGAAAGAGAAGATGAAGATAAAAAAAATAATCAAACTTTATCCCCAGCTGTAAGGAAGATCGTTGCTGAAAATAAAATCAATATTCAATCGATCAAAGGAAGTGGGAAGGATGGCAGAGTTTTAAAGGGGGATTTAATTAGTTTAATGGGAGCTAATCCTCCTCCCTCGCAAAGAAAAGTTAAGTATGGTCATGAAGAGAGAATTAAAATGACTAGATTGAGACAGACGATTGCAAAAAGATTAAAACAAGCTCAAGAGAGAGCAGCATTATTAACTACTTTTAATGAAGTTGATATGACAAATATTATTGAAATGAGAAAAGAAAACCAAGAAGATTTTCAAAATCGATATGGAATTAAATTAGGATTTATGTCATTTTTTGTTAAAGCGTGTGTTGTAGCTTTAAAAAACTTCCCAGCAGTTAATGCTGAAATAGAGGGTGATGAAATCATCTATAAAAATTATTATAACATAAGTTTTGCAGTTGGCACTGACAAGGGCTTAGTGGTTCCTGTTCTTAAAAATGCGGATGAATTATCTTTTGCAGACATAGAAAAGAATATTAAAAAAACTTCTGAAAAAGCAAAAAATGGTCAACTATCAATTGAAGATTTACAAGGAGGAACTTTTACTATAAGCAACGGTGGTGTTTATGGTTCAATGCTTTCGACTCCAATATTAAATTTACCTCAATCAGGAGTATTAGGAATGCATAATATCGTGGATAGACCAATAGTAATTGATGGAGAAATCAAGATCAGACCAATTATGTACTTAGCACTTTCATATGATCATAGAATTATTGATGGTAAAGAGTCTGTTTCATTCTTAAAAATGTTAAAAGAAAATTTAGAAGATCCAAGAAGGTTATTTTTAGATATTTAAATGTTAGAAAAATTTCAAGCAGTAGTTATTGGTGGTGGTCCAGGGGGCTATGTTTGTGCAATTAGACTAGCGCAACTGGGTCTTAAAACTGCGTGCATTGAGTCTAGAGGTTCACTAGGAGGAACTTGTTTAAATGTTGGATGTATTCCTTCAAAAAGTTTATTAAATTTATCAGAGGAATTTCATAAAGCTCAACATTTGTCCAATAAGGGTATCGAAATTGGTGAAATAAAACTCAATTTACCAAAAATGATGAAAAATAAAGATAAAGCAGTTACTGTTTTAACCAAAGGAGTGGAGTTTTTATTAAAGAAAAATAATGTGACTTATTTCAAGGGAATTGGAAGCTTTAAATCAAAAAACGAAATCTCTATCAAAGATGATAAAAAAAATGAAATCTCTATCCAAACTGATAAAGTAATTATTGCAACAGGATCTGTACCAGTATCACTACCAGGTGTCAATTTTGACGAAAAAGTTATTGTTTCCTCTACAGGTGCTTTGGAATTTGAGAAAGTGCCAAAAAAAATGATTGTTGTGGGAGGAGGTTATATTGGACTGGAAATGGGATCAGTTTGGTCTAGACTTGGCACAGAAGTTCATGTCATTGAATTTCTAGATCATATAACTCCAGGCATGGATAAAGAAATTTCAAAGGAGTTTATGAAAATTCTAAAGAAACAAAAAATTAATTTTCACATGCAGCATAAAGTTGAAAAAATTGAGAAAAATAATACAGGTGTTATTGTATCAACGAAAGATAAAGATGGTACTTTAAAAGATTTTGAAAGCGATGTGGTACTAATTTCTGTAGGTAGAAAACCAAATATTAATGGACTTAATCTTGAAAAAGTTGGAATTGAACTAGATGAAAAAAAAAGAGTAAAAACTAACAAGAGTTTTCAAACTAATCTGGACAATGTTTTTGCTATAGGCGATGTAATAGCAGGACCAATGTTGGCTCATAAAGCTGAGGATGAGGGAATTGCGGTTGCAGAAAATATTGCCGGCCAGTCAGGTCATGTCAATTATGATACTATTCCAGGAGTAATTTACACAACTCCAGAAGTTGCATCTATTGGGAAAACTGAAGAGCAGCTAAAAGAAAAAAATATCGATTATAAAATTGGTAAGTTTTCTTTTATGGCGAACTCCAGAGCTAAAGCAATTGATGATGCAGAGGGTTTTGTAAAAATTTTAGCCGATAAAAAGACCGATAAAGTTCTTGGAGCTCATTTAATCGGTCCTCATGTGGGAGAATTAATTGCTGAAATAGGTGTTGCTATGGAATTTGGTGCTAGTTCAGAGGATATAGCTAGAACTTGCCATGCTCATCCTACTTTCTCTGAGGCTGTCAAAGAAGCAGCATTATCAGTAGATAAAAGAGCAATACACTCTTAATATATTTTCATATTATTTAGATATGAAAGTACCGATTCTCTTACCAAACATATTTAATCATCCTTTTACTTATGAAAGTCAGCTTAAATTAAAAATAGGAGATTATGTTGTTGTACCTTTTGGCAAGTCTAAAATAACAGGTGTCGTTTGGGATGAATTTGAAAAAAAAAATAATAAAAAATTTAAAGTAAAAAATGTTTTAAAAAAACTAGATGTCTCTCCATTAAAGAAAACAACCATTAAATTTCTTAATTGGTTTGCAGAATATAACATGATTCCAAAGGGTATGGTTTTAAAATTACTTTTATTAAGCAGTAATGCTGTAGAAAGGCTCCAAAAAGATGCTTATGAAATTTTTGACAAAAATATTAAGAAAAATTCACCATTACTTTCAGAGGAACAAAACAAATCTCTTAAAAAAATGAATATTTCTAATGAAGAATTTAGGGTACATGTTCTTCAGGGTACAACAGGTTCAGGAAAAACCATAGTATATTTTTCAGCTCTTAAAGAGATTATGAACAAGGGTTTGCAAGGTTTAATTTTGTTGCCTGAAATAGGTTTAACAAGTCAATTTGAAAAAAAATTCACAGAATTTTTTGGAATTATTCCAGCAGTTTGGCACTCAGGGGTTTCAAAAAAAAAGAAAAAACTTATTTGGAGTGGGGTTGCAACTGGAGAAATTAAAGTTGTGATTGGCGCAAGATCATCGTTATTTTTGCCCTTTAGAAAGTTAGGTTTAATCATCGTGGATGAAGAACATGATCAATCTTACAAACAAGATGAGGGTATCACTTATAATGCTAGAGATATGGCTATCTCAAGAGCTTCATTTGAGAATATTCCTATCAACTTAGTAACCGCTGTTCCATCAATTGAAACATTCGAAAATATTAAAAAAGGGAAATATAGTATTTCTAGACTAAAGCAGCGTTATCAAAATGCTGCAATGCCAAATTTTGAAATAATTAATCTTAATGAAACAAAATTAGAAAAACAGTCTTGGCTTTCAAAAAAAATAATAGATAAAGTAAATTTTCATCTTAACAAAAATGATCAAGTATTATTTTTTTTAAATAGACGGGGATTTTCACCGCATGTAATTTGTAACAAATGTTTCAAAAGTTACTCCTGCCCAAACTGTTCAATTAATTTAGTTTATCATAAAAATAAAAGTAATTTGTTATGTCATTATTGTGGTTTTAAAGCCTCTTTAAAGAGGATATGTGTTAAAGATGGTGAGTGTGAAATTATCTTTTGTGGTCCAGGTGTTGAAAGAATATCAGAAGAAGTAAAAAAAAATTTTCCATCAAAAAAAATTGAAATTTTTTCAAGTGATACAATGAACAAAAAAGACTCAAGTGTAAAATTAGAAAAAATAATTAATAATGATGTTGAAATTTTAGTTGGAACACAATTAATCTCTAAAGGTTTTCATTTTCCCAGTTTAAATTGTATTGTTGTTGTTGATATTGATCTTTCTTCACAAGGGCACGATTTAAGAACTGCAGAGAAAAACTTACAATTATACCATCAGCTCTCAGGCAGAGCAGGTAGGACAGGTAAACCTGCAACAGTATATTTTCAAACTTTTAATCATAATACTAAAATGATTTCAGATTTGACTAACACTAATCCAGACATTTTTTTAAATAGGGAATTAGATATAAGAAAAAAAAATAAGCTACCACCATTTCAAAGATTTATTTCTTTAATTCTAACTGGTGAAAATGAGGAAAAACTGGAAAAAGAGGGATACAAATTAAAAATTTTTATTGAAAATAAATTACCTGGAAAAATCCTTGGTCCGGTAAGTGCCCCGATTTTTAGATTAAAAAGAAAATATAGAATTAGGCTGTTGATAAGAGGAGAAAAAACATTAAAATTGCAAAATTCCCTAGCATCATCAATCTCAAAATACAAATTTCAACCAGGAATAAAACTTTCAGTTGATGTTGATCCAATTAACTTCAATTAAACCTAGAAAATCATACTTTTGATTGAATGTGCTACTTGAAGACATAATGGTCATATGTTAATTAAATCTTGGTTTTAAATAATTTTCAACAACATGTAGGGATTAAGTTGAGCACAAACACAGAATTTTCAATAACGTCAGCTGAAAGGTATTCTCTTGCGCTTTATGAACTTTCGGAAGAAAATAACTTATTAAGCCAGATAGAGGATCAATCTTTATGTATAATTAATTTAATAAGTCAAAGTGATGATTTTTTTAATTTAATTAAAGATCCAACTACAGACAAAGAAGACTTGTTAAAAATTATAAATAAGATTATGGAAAATTATAAATTTCATACCTTATTTAAAAATTTTTTAAATTTTTTAATTCAAAAAAGACGTTTTTTTTACCTTGAGCGTATTCTTAAAAGTTTTATTGAAATTTGTTCAAAAAAAAGAGGTGAAATTAAAGCTGAATTAAGATCAGCAAAAAATTTATCAAGTGATGAAATAACAAAAATTACAGAGGAGCTAACCCAAAATTTTAGTTCAAAAATAAAATTAAACTACAAGCATGACGAAAGTTTAATAGGGGGTTTGATAATCCAAATTGGAAGTACCATGTTCGATACTTCAATTAAAAATAAATTACTTCAAATTGAAAATAGAATGTTAGAGGCATAAATGGAAATTAATCCGTCAGAAGTTACAAAAATATTAAAAGAACAAATTAAAAACTTCGGTGGTAAAACTGAGGTTACAGAAGTCGGACAAGTTTTATCGGTCGGAGATGGTATTGCTAGGATTTATGGCCTTGACAATGTGCAAGCTGGAGAAATGGTAGAGTTTGCTGATGGATCGAAAGGTATGGCGCTAAATTTAGAAAGTGAAAATGTCGGGGCTGTAATTTTTGGCGATGACAGGAATATAAAAGAAGGCGATGTGGTAAAAAGAACTGGAAGCATTGTTGATACTCCTGTAGGCAAAGAATTATTAGGAAGAGTAGTTGATGGTTTGGGTAATCCTATTGATGGTAAAGAACCATTAAGTAAGAGCGTAAAAAAGACTAGAGTAGAAGTTAAAGCGCCAGGTATCATCCCTCGACAATCAGTCAGTGAACCAATGCAAACTGGATTGAAATCAATTGATAGTTTGGTTCCAATTGGCAGAGGTCAAAGGGAATTAATTATTGGTGATAGACAAACTGGAAAAACTGCTGTCGCAGTAGATGCAATTATCAACCAAAAAAAAATAAATGAGTCTGGCGACGAAAAACAAAAATTGTATTGTATATATGTTGCAGTTGGACAAAAAAGATCAACTGTTAGACAAATTCAAAAGACATTAGAAGAAGCTGGCGCAATGGACTATACAACTATTGTTGCAGCTACAGCATCTGACTCTGCACCCTTACAATTTTTAGCGCCATATACAGGATGTGCTATGGGTGAATACTTTAGAGATAACGGAATGCATGCATTAATTATTTATGATGATTTATCAAAGCAAGCTGTCGCTTATAGACAAATGTCTCTTCTCTTAAGGAGACCACCAGGCCGAGAAGCATATCCAGGAGATGTATTTTACTTACATAGCAGACTACTTGAAAGAGCTGCAAAATTAAGTGACGAACATGGCGGTGGATCACTGACAGCACTACCAATCATTGAAACACAAGGTGGAGATGTATCAGCGTTTATTCCTACAAACGTTATTTCAATAACAGATGGCCAAATTTTCTTAGAAACGGAACTATTTAACCAAGGTATTAGGCCAGCGATAAATGTTGGTTTATCAGTTTCTAGAGTTGGATCATCAGCTCAAACAAAAGCTATGAAAAAAGTTTCTGGATCAATGAAATTAGAATTAGCACAATATAGAGAGATGGCAGCGTTTGCTCAATTTGGATCTGATTTAGATGCCTCTACTCAACAACTTTTAAATAGAGGTTCTAAGTTGACCGAACTGCTAAAACAGAAACAATACTCACCAATGACTGTTGCAGAACAAGTGATATCAGTTTTCTGTGGTGTAAAAGGTTATTTGGATGATATTGAATTAAAAGATGTTGCTGAATTTGAGAATAAAATTATTGATAGATGCAAATCAGAAAAACCAGAGATAATTGAGGCAATTCAAACCTCAGGAAAACTTGATGATGATAAGGAGAAAACACTTGTAGAGGTAATTACTCAATTAAAAGGAAATTTAAAATCTTAAAAAGATATGGCAAGTTTAGACGATCTTAAAAAAAGAATAGCTAGCGTAAAGTCTACACAAAAAATTACGAAAGCTATGAAAATGGTTGCAGCAGCAAAGTTAAGAAGAGCACAAGAAAGTGCTGAGAAAGGAAGACCATATTCTGAAAAAATTAACAATATTATCTTAAATCTTTCAAACGGAATATCTGATAAAGAAAATGCTCCAAAATTATTATCAGGCACAGGAAATGATAAAGTTCACTTATGTGTTGTCATGACATCTGATAGGGGTCTTTGTGGTGGATTTAATTCAAATATAATTAAAAAGGCTAAAAGCTATTTCTCAAAGATTTTAAATGAGGGTAAAGAAATTAAGATTATAACTGTAGGCTCTAAAGGAAATGATCAATTAAAAAGAGTTTTTGGTGAAAAGATAATTGAAAATATTTCTTTTAAAGAGTCAAAAAATGCAAATTATTTTGATGCAGATAAGGTAGGAAAAATGGTAATTGAAAAATTTGAGTCAGAGGAATTTGATGTTTGTACAATCTTTTATAATCAATTTAAAAATGTTATTACTCAAATTCCACAATCACAGCAAATAATACCTTTAAATAATGAAAAAGATCAAAATATTTCAGAGGAAAGTTATGAATTTGAACCAGATGAAGATGAAATTTTAAGCAATTTACTGCCAAAAAATATTTCAACGCAAATATTCAAAGCAATGTTAGAGAATTCAGCTAGCGAGCAAGGGTCTAGAATGAGTGCTATGGATAATGCAACCCGTAACGCAGGCGAAATGGTTGATAAACTTACTATTGAGTATAATAGAAGTCGTCAGGCAGCAATTACTAAAGAACTAATAGAAATAATATCAGGAGCAGAAAGTTTATAATTATGAGTAAAGGAATAATCACACAAGTTATTGGAGCGGTAGTAGACGTCAAATTCGATGGAGAACTTCCAGAGATTTTGACAGCATTAGAATGTAAAAATGGAAACAACAGACTTGTTTTAGAAGTTGCTCAACATTTAGGGGAAACTACTGTGCGTACGATTGCAATGGATGCCACTGAGGGATTAAAAAGGGGTGATGAAGTATCAAACACAAACGCACCAATACAAGTTCCAGTTGGACCGGAAACCCTTGGAAGAATTATTAACGTGATTGGTGAACCAATTGACGAAAGAGGTGACGTTAAAACTAAAGAAAGTTGGCCAATTCATAGAGCTGCACCTGAATTTAATGACCAATCAACTGAAACCGAAATACTTGTAACCGGTATTAAAGTAATAGACCTACTAGCCCCTTATGCAAAAGGAGGAAAAATTGGGTTATTTGGTGGTGCTGGTGTTGGAAAAACAGTTTTGATCATGGAATTAATTAATAACGTTGCTAAAGCACATGGTGGATTTTCAGTTTTTGCAGGAGTAGGCGAAAGAACAAGAGAAGGAAATGATCTTTATCATGAAATGATGGATTCTGGTGTTATTAAACAAGATGGCCCAGGATCTAAAGCAGCATTAGTATATGGACAAATGAATGAGCCTCCAGGAGCAAGAGCTAGAGTTGCACTCACAGGATTGACTGTAGCTGAATATTTTAGAGATCAAGAGGGGCAAGATGTACTTTTCTTCGTCGATAATATTTTTAGATTTACTCAAGCTGGCTCAGAGGTTTCAGCGCTCTTAGGAAGGATTCCATCTGCAGTTGGTTATCAACCAACTTTAGCGACTGATATGGGAAATCTTCAGGAAAGAATTACCACAACTAATAAAGGATCAATAACCTCTGTTCAAGCAATTTACGTCCCAGCTGACGACTTAACTGACCCAGCTCCAGCAACATCATTCGCGCACTTGGATGCAACAACTGTGCTTTCAAGACAAATAGCTGAGATAGGAATTTATCCTGCTGTTGATCCACTAGATTCTACTTCAAGAATTTTGGATCCCAGAATTGTTGGAGATGAACATTATAGAGTAGCCAGAGATGTACAAAGAATATTACAGTCTTATAAATCATTACAGGACATAATAGCTATTTTGGGTATGGATGAATTATCTGAGGAAGATAAATTAGTTGTTGCTAGAGCAAGAAAAATCCAGCGGTTTTTATCACAGCCTTTCTTTGTAGCTGAAGTATTTACAGGATCTCCTGGTAAATTAGTAGATCTAGAATCAACGATTAAGGGATTTGATGCAATCTGCAAAGGTGAGTATGACCATCTTCCTGAGGCAGCATTTTATATGGTTGGTACTATCGAAGAAGCAATAGAAAAAGCTGAGAAAATGAAAAAAGAAGTAGCTGCCTAATGAATGAAGAATTTAAAGTTGAAATAGTCAATCCTGAAAAATCTTTTCTTTCAAAAGAGGACGTGACAGAGGTAGTAATACCCGCATTTGAAGGTGAAATGGGAATACTCAAAGATCACATTCCCATAATATCTTTTCTAAAACCAGGAATAATTAAAATTTTTACAAAATCAACAGAAGAAAAATTTTATGTAGAGGATGGAATAATTGAATTTAAAAACAACAACTTGTCAATTTTGACTAGTTCTATTTTTAATTTAAGAGATTTAAAAAAAGATAAATTGAAGGAACTACTTGAAAAAGCTGAAGAAGACTTAAATAAGGATAGTAACAATGATCAATTTAAATATTTAGTCGATCAAAAAATTGAAGTTTTAAAATCGATTAATTAATTATTTTTTTTATTTTTTCCTTAAGTTCTTCGTAGATATGAAGCTTAAAATTGACTACTACTGTGGTTATCATATCCAAATCAATCCATTTCCACTCTAAAAATTCTGGTTTATCTGTTTTTACATTTATATCACTGTCATCACCCAAGTATTGCATAAGGAACCATTTTTGTTTTTGACCCTTATATTTACCTTTCCATACTATACCTAATAAATGATCAGGAAGTTCGTAAGTTAAAATACCATCAATTTCTTGGATTAATTTTACGTTTTTTATGCTAGTTTCCTCTTCTAACTCTCTATAAGCAGCTGTTAAAAAATTTTCTCCCTCATTAACTCCTCCTTGAGGCATTTGCCAAAAACTTTTAGGATTGTCTATTCTTTTAGCAACAAAAACTTTATTATTTTTGTTTAAAACGATAATACCCACTCCAATTCTAAAAGGTAGATTTTTAAATTGATTTTCCATTTATCCATTAAGGAGTTTAATGGCATAATTTAATTGATTATCGGTTTCTGTTTTAATTATAAAATCATCTGTTTCTTCATCAATTTCTATATCTGGTGAAACCCCAACCTCTGAAATTGATTTACCCGAAGGAAGATAATATTTGGCCACTGTTAACCTAATAGCACCCTTATTATTTAGAGGTATAATAGATTGAACAGATCCTTTTCCAAAACTATTTTCACCTATTAAAATCGCTCTTTTGTGGTCCTTAAGAGCACCTGCCACAATTTCAGATGCTGAAGCAGATCCATAATTAATTAATACAATTAATGTTTTTCCATTAGTCAAATCACCCTGATCAGCAAACCATTTTCTATTTTCTGAAGCTTTCCTACTTTTCGTCGAAACGATCTCTCCATTATTTAAAAAGAAGTCAGAAACCTTAATAGCTTGTGAAAGTAGCCCTCCAGGATTATTCCTTAAATCTAAAATATAAGCTGTCACATCTTTATTTTTTTCAAAGTCTTTGATTTTTTTTTCTATTTGTTTATCGCTATTTTCATTAAATGAAGTTAATCTAATATAACCTATATTTTTTTCTAAAAGATCAGCTTTAACAGATTGAACCTGTATAATTTCCCTTATTACATTAAATATTAGTGCCTTTTTTTCTCCTCTTCTCCTAACTGTAAGTTCAATTCCTGAACCGATAGGACCTCTCATTAATTCCACTGCTTCACTTAAAGATTTTCCCTGAACCTGAATATTATTTATTTTTACAATATAATCACCTGCTTTAATGCCAGCTTTAGAGGCAGGTGTATCATCTATAGGAGTTATAACTTTTACCACTCCAGACTCCATACTTACTTCTATTCCCAATCCCCCGAATTCACCACTGGTCTCAGTTTGCATCTCATTAAAAATCTCAGGTGACATATATGCAGAATATGGATCCAAGGATTGTAGAAGACCATTAATGGCAGAGTCCATACTTTCTGATTGATTTATTTCGTCCACGTACTCCTTGTTTATCTTCTCAAGAACTTCTCCAAACAAATCTATTTTTTTATATATATCATTTTCAGAGGAATTTACCCCCTGGATAAAAGTAAAAATAAATAAAAAGCATATACCTAAATTTTTTCTCATCATATTATTAATTTTTCTTTAGGTATTAGTTCAGACCACATTTTTTCAAGTTCATAAAACTTTCTTTTTTCAGGATGAAAAATATGTATAATTAAATCAATTCCATCAACTAATTTCCATTCACTACTGTCTTTTCCCTCAATCTTAGAATTTTTCACACCATTATTCTTTAGTTTCTCAAGGACTTGTTCAGACAATGATTGAATATGTCTCGAGGATGTACCACTAGCAATAATCATGTAATCAGCCATAGAACTCTTATCTTTTAAATCTATACTAACGATATCTAGAGCTTTATTTATATCTAAAGTTTGAATGATGGTTTCTTTTAAATCTAAAATATTTTCCATTAATTAATTTAACCCTATCAAATTTTTCTTAATTGAGAAGATGAAATATTAACTTTATTAAACTCAATAAACTTTAGATTTTTATTATTCAATCTTTTAAATGTTGTTGAATTTAAGGATTTTTTTTTGTACCCATGGCGGTCAAACACTATAATTTGACATTTTTCAGAAATAGTTTCCCATTTATGCCATTTGTGAAAGCTAATCAGATTATCTGCACCCATTAAAAAGAAAATCTCAATTTTCTTATTTCTGTTTAAATAATTTATCAAATTAATTGTTTTATTGGATTTTATTTTCTTCTCATAAAATTTAACTTTTATAAAATTATTCTTGCCTATAATTTTTTTACAGTGTTTAACTCTAACCAAAAGGCTTACATTGCTGAGTTTCTTAAATGGATTTTTTTTTGTAATTGCCCATATTACTTTTTTTAATTTATATCTTTTTAATGCCTCTTTAGAAATTGCAAGATGGCCTCTGTGCGCAGGATCAAAAGACCCACCTAGAATTCCAATTTTAATTTTTTTGAGTCTCAAATTAATTCCTTATTTTCCCATTACTTGATATTTGGTATTTATAAGAAACTAATTGATTTAATCCTACAGGACCACGTGGGGGTAATGTATTTGTAGATATTCCAACCTCACCACCAAAACCAAATTCTCCTCCATCAGCGAATTGTGTTGAGGTGTTGTGCATAGCGATTGAGCTTTTTACTTCTTTAAGAAATTTTCTGGCGGTTAGTTTGTTTCGAGTAATTATAGAGTCAGTATGCATTGTTCCATATTTATTTATATGATTAATTGCTTCATTTAAATTTTTAACTGTCTTAACAGAAACAATTGGAGATAAATATTCTTTAGACCAATCATTAATCGAGGCTTTTTGTACTTTACCATTGTAAGATTTTATAATTTTATTATCTCCTATAATTTTACATCCACCATTTTCTAGATCCTTAAATATTGGATTAACAAATTTTTTAACTATTTTTTCATGTAACAGAATTGTTTCTGTAGCGCCACAAATAGCTGTATTTCTCATTTTAGCGTTATAAATAATTTTTTTTGCAATTTTAAGATTTGCATCTTTATCTACATATGTGTGACACACTCCCTCTAAATGTCCAATTGTTGGAATTGAAGATAATTTTTGAACTTTCTTTACCAAACTTTTCCCTCCTCTTGGAATAATTACGTCAATAAAATTGTTCATTTTAGTTAAAAGTAAATCAACTACTTTCCTTTTTTTTAAATCTATAAATTGTACAAAATTTTCATCTACTTTATTTTTTTTAAGAGACCTTCTAAATAATTTCGAAAGTATACGATTTGAATAAAATGCTTCAGCACCACCTTTTAAGATTACTGAATTACCCGACTTAAAACATAATGATGCAACATCTGATGTAACGTTAGGCCTACTTTCATAAATGACCCCAATTACTCCTATGGGAATTGATACTTTTGAAATACTTAAACCATTAGGCCGTTTCCATTTTTCTAAAACAATATTGGTTGGATCTTTTAATTTAATTATATTTTCAATTGAATTAACAATATCCAAAATTTTTGTGTTGGTTAAAACTAGTCTTTCTACCAAATTATCATTTAATTTTTTTTTGTTAGCATTTTCAATATCTTTTAGGTTTTCACTTAAAATTAATTTTTTATTTTTTAATATTAAATGAAGATAATTTTTAAGGACTTTATTTTTTTTTTTAGTATCCAGTTGAATAGAAAATGCTTTTTTCGATTTTTTGCCAATATTTTTAAGTAAGTTATTCATTAAATTTCCACCATATCATCTTTATGAACTACTTCTGATTTTGAGATATATCCAAGAATTTCACGAATTTTATTGGAGTGATATCCCATTATTTTATTTATTTCTTCTGATGAAAAAGAACTTAGACCTCTGGCATATTCTCTTTTTTTAATATCTAATATTTTTATATGGTCACCTTTATTAAACTTTCCTGAAACTTTTTTTATGCCTGCAGCTAATAAACTTTTTCCGTTTATCAAAGCTTTTTTAGCCCCTTCATCTATTACCAGTTCTCCTTTAGGAGAAATAGAACTTATGATCCACTTTTTTCTAGCATGTAACTTTGATGTTTTTGATATAAACCAAGTACAATTATCATTTTTTTCTATTTGACTAAGAGGGTTAAGATATAATCCGTTAGCAATTATCATATTACATCCAGATAAATTACATATTTTAGCTGCTTCAATTTTTGTATTCATTCCACCACTCCCTAAGTTAGTCATTCCTTTAATATTAACATCTTTTATATCTTTGCTTAAATTATTGACTCTCTTTATCAATTTAGCATCTCTAAATTTTTTAGGATTTTTGGTAAAAAGCCCATCTACATCTGATAATAATATTAAAGTATCAGCATTAGTTATTTGAGCTACTCTTGATGCTAACCTGTCATTATCTCCATATTTTATCTCTGAAGTGGCTATTGTATCATTTTCATTTACTATAGGGATGTAATCAAGCTGAAATAAATTTTCAAAAGTTCTTTTTGCATTAATTGATCTTCTTCTTTCTTCAGTATCATCTAGAGTAAGTAGAATTTGAGAAATATTTAATCTAAATTTTGAAAATATTTGTGAAAATAAATTCATTAATTCTATTTGGCCTACCGATGCAATAGCTTGGCTTTTGTCTAATCTTAAATTGGCTTTATTATATTTCATTTTTTTACAACCAAGAGCTATAGCTCCAGAACTTACAATTATAATATTTTTACTCTTAGACTTTAATTTTTTTATATCTTTTGCAAAACTAGTTAACCACTTTTTTCTAATTTTTCCTTTTTCATCTACTAGCAAAGACGATCCAATTTTTATGACTATAATTTTTGAATTTTTAAGATGCATAAGATATTAGTTTAGCTTTAATTTTAGAAATAGATTTTTTTTCGAGTGTTGTCAAAGTAATGATCTCAGATTTCGTATATTTTGAAAAATCTTTAATAATTTTTTTTAAATCATCATTATCAATTAGATCAGTTTTATTTAATACTACCAATTCCCTTTTTTTTGATATTTTTGAATTATAACTTTTTAATTCGTTTTTTATTTGTTTGTAGCTTTTTTTTAAATCCTTGTTGGTTATATCGATCATATGTAATAAAGTTTTGCATCTTTCTATGTGTTTTAAAAATTGTATTCCAAGACCAGTCCCCTTATGGGCCCCTTCCACTAAACCTGGTATATCTGCAATAGTAACTTCTTTGTTATCGTAATTTGCTACTCCAAGATTAGGGTTTAATGTAGTAAATTGATAATTTGCAATTTTGGGATTTGCATTTGTTATTGCTGCTAACAAACTCGATTTGCCAGCATTTGGTAGTCCAATAATTCCAATATCAGCAATTGTCTTCAATTGAAGCCAGATTACAAATTCTTCCCCAGATGTTCCTTTTGTAAATTTTCTTGGAGCTCTATTTGTGGAACTTTTAAATCTTGTGTTCCCTAGACCTCCCTTACCACCACTGGCAACAACAAATTCTTCACCAATTTTTACAAAATCATATATTAATGTTTTATTATCCTCCTCATAAACCTGAGTGCCTAAGGGAACTTTTAGTATCAAATCGTCCCCACTTTTTCCTGTTCGATTTTGTCCAGAGCCGTTGTTTCCCCTTTTCGCTTTATGATGTTGTTGATATCTATAATCGATTAAAGTATTTAAATTTTGTTCAGCTTTAAATATTACTGATCCACCACTTCCACCATCACCACCATCTGGGCCACCATATTCAATAAATTTTTCTCTTCTAAAACTTGGAGACCCATCTCCACCGTTTCCAGCTTTTACATAAATTTTTACTTGATCTAAGAATTTCATAATACAACGCTAATTTTAAGTTGTACTATTAATTGGGTTTTACTGAAACAAAAGTTCTATCTGATTTAGTCTTTTTAAAAACTACTTTACCTTTAATCACTGAGAAAATTGAGTGATCTTTACCCATTCCTACATTTTCTCCAGGAAATATTTTAGTACCTCTCTGTCTAACAATTATATTTCCAGGTATTACTGTCTCACCACCATACTTTTTAACGCCTAATCTTCGACCAGCACTATCACGACCGTTTCTGGAAGATCCACCTGCTTTTTTTGTTGCCATAACTTGTACCTACTTACTTATTTCTTTTTCAGCCGCCTCTTTCTTCGAGGGCTTAGAAATCTTTTGAGCCTCAGACAGGACTTTTCCGTCTTTTGAGAAAATTTTGTTAATTCTTATTAATGAGTATTCTTGTCTATGCCCATTCTTTCGTCTTGAGTTTTGTCTTCTTCTTTTTTTAAATATCAAGATAGTTCTATTTTTACTATTTTTAATCAAATTTGCTTCAACTTTTGAGCCCTGAACCATTGGTGTTCCGATTTCAATTATCTTATCATCACCATAAGCAAGTATGTCTTTAAATTCTATTTTACTATCAGCTTTTGAGTATGGTAATTTTTCAATTTTTAAAATTTCACCAGATTTTACTTTATACTGTTTTCCACCTGTTTGAATTATTGCGAATGACATAGTACAATCTTAATTTTTAATTAAGGCAATATAGTCTTAGCCTAGTTTTAGTCAAGCTATATAAATTAGAAATTATCCTTTAAATCTCTAAGTTTTGAAAATGTTTCTATATTTTTAGCTTTGAGAAATATATTTGTTTCTATCTCTTCACTTAAAATTACTGGTATTGTTGGAAGATCTTCCTGAAGTTTTTTTTTAATCTTTGTTATCTTATCTTTAAGTTTAAAATTTTTAGGATCTTGCTGAATACAAAAATTTGAATTTTGCAGTGTATATTCATGTCCACAATATATTTCTGTTTCTTTGGGAAGTTTTTTAATTTTATCTAAAGAGTAAAACATCTGTTCATTGGTTCCCTCAAATACTCTTCCGCAACCAAGAGAAAAGAGAGTGTCTCCAGTAAAAATTTTTTTTTCTTTAAAAAAATAGAATACGATATGTCCATTTGTATGACCTGGCGTATGATAAATTTTTGCTTCAAAATTACCTGCTTTCCATGTCTGATTATCCTCAACAAGAATATCAATCTCAGGAATACGTTCCTTATCACCTTTAAATGCAACTATTTTAGATCCATATTTTTTTTTTAATTCTATATTACCACCAATATGGTCATGATGGTGATGAGTATTGAGAATATATTTTAATTTTATATTATTATTTTTAATGAAATTAATTATTGGATTTGACACGCTAGGATCGACTACACATGCATTATTATTAGTCTCGTCAATTATTAGATAACTATAGTTATCTTGAAGACATTTTATTATCTCAATTTTCATATGATTTCTCAATTAAAAATATTCCAAGTTCAGCAAATAAATTTTTTGTAAATAAATTAGAATTATTTATGGTTGATACATTCTCATTTATAAGTGCTAAGGATTTAAAAATTTTAAAATCTATTTTTTCAGAAAATTTAAAAAAATCCTTAATAGTGCACATGTGAAGATTTGGTGTATTATACCACTCATTAGGAAGTGTTTTAGTTACTGGCATAGTCCCTTTCAACAATAAATTTAGTCTTACTTTCCAGTGCGCAAAATTAGGAATTGTAACAACTGCTTTTTTCCCTACTCTTAAAAGTTCTTTTATGACTATTTCTGGGTTTAAGAAGGCTTGTAAAGTTTGACCAAGGACTACATAATCAAATGATTTATTTGGAAATTGTTTTAGATCCAGTTCTGCGTTACCTTCAATAACCGTTAATCCTTTAGATACGCAAATTTGAACTTTTTCTTTTGATATCTCAATACCTCTGATATCAACATCTTTATTTAGTTTAAGAAATTCCATTAAAGTTCCATCGTCACATCCAACATCTAATACTCTAGAATTTTCATTTATTATATCTGAGATTATTTTATATTCTGGTTTCATAAGCATTACTTAAAATAAGATTTATCCAAAAAGTTTTTAAGGGTTTTTAAAAAATCAGGAACATCTAATAAAAAGGAGTCATGACCTTTGTCTGACTTTATTTCTACAAAACCAACATCTGCCCCGATAGCATTTAAAGCAATAACTATATCTTTATTTTCTTGTGTAGGATAAAGCCAATCAGAAGTAAAGGATATTACAAAAAATTTAGTTTTAGAGTTTTTGAAGGCATTAGAGAGATTACCATCAAATTGTTTACCCAAATCGAAATAATCCATCGCTCTAGTAATATAAAGATAACTATTTGCATCAAATCTATCTACAAATACGGAACCCTGATATCTTAGATAACTTTCTATTTGAAAGTCAGCGTCAAAACCAAATTTAAGAGCATCTCTCTCTTGTAATTTTCTTCCAAATTTTTCTTGGAGACCTTTTTTTGATAAATATGTAATATGTGCAGCCATTCTAGCTACAGCTAAACCTTTATCTGGATTAATGTTATTAGATGAATAATTACCTTCAGACCAGTTGTGATCAGCAGTAATTGCCTGCCTTCCTAGTTCATTAAAGGCTATATTTTGAGCCGAGTGGCTAGATGTGCAAGCAATGGGCACTGCTGTTTTTGTTTTTTCTGGAAAATTACTTACAAACTGCAAAACTTGCATTCCACCCATTGAACCACCTACAACAGAAAAAAGTTTTTTAATTCCAAAATGATCTAATAAATTTATTTGAGCATTAACAATATCATTAATTGTAATTACTGGAAAATCTGTGCCAAATATTTTTTTTGTTTTTGGATTGATATGACTAGGACCAAATGAACCCATACATCCACCAATTACATTAATACAAATAACAAAATATTTATTTGTATCTATAGATTTGTTTGGACCAACAACATTTGACCACCAACCATCTTTTTTTGTTATTGGATTAAGACCTGTAACAAATTGATCACCAGTCAAGGCGTGACAAACTAAGATTGCATTATCTTTTTTTATATTAAGCGAACCATAGGTTTCGTATGCTAGAGGGAAATCATTTATTGTTTGACCACAATCCAATTTTAATGGTTTTTTAACAACAATAGTTTTTATGTTTTCTTTATTATTCATAATTTAAGCTGAGCATGAATTGAGAGAAAAAAAACTTTTTTAGCGGTTTTTTTAAAGCGCTCGCAATTCAGGTAAATCAGCGCATGAATTATGTACAAGATGTTATTTAGTATGTCAATTTTAAAAATTTTTTAACTAATACTATATAAATAATTGTTATTTTATTTATAAAGAGCTTAAAGATTTAAAAGATGACGTCATTAAGATTTAAAAGAATTGATATAGAGCCTTACATACCAGGAAAATCTAGTATTAAAAAAATAAAAAAAGCTATTAAGCTTTCAGCAAATGAGTCTGCATTAGGCGTAAGCCCAAAAGCCAAAAAAATAATATCAAGTAGAAATTTTAATTTCTCTGTATACCCAGATGGAAAATCACAAAAATTAATAAATCAATTATCGAAAAAGTTTAAATGTAAAAATGACAAAATCATTTGTGGTGCCGGTTCGGATGAAGTTATTCAAATGTTATGCCAACTTTTTCTAAATCAAAAGGATGAAGTAATAGTTCCTCAGTTTAGTTTTTTAATGTACAGGATTTATGCGAAAATAGTCGGTGCAAAAGTTATTTTTGCCAAAGAAAAGAATTTTAAAATTTCAATAAACGAAATATTAAAAAAAGTTACTAAAAATACAAAAATAGTTTTTTTGGCTAATCCAAATAATCCTACTGGAACTTATTTAGATAAATTTGAACTTATTACTTTGAGAAAAAAACTAAGAAAAAATATATTATTAGTTGTTGATGATGCTTATGCGGAATATATGAAAAATAAAGACTATAAATCTGGGTTAGATTTATTTAAAAAAAATAATAATGTATTTATTCTAAGAACATTTTCAAAAATTTATGGTCTAGCCTCTTTAAGAGTAGGCTGGGGCTATGGAGATAAAAGAATAATTAGTGCTTTAAATTTAATAAAGCCACCATTTAATATAAATGAGGTTGCTCAACTCGCGGCCATAGAGTCTCTTAAAGACACAAAATTTATTACCCGTTCTGTTCGACACAATACTCAATATGCCACAAAGTTAAAAAATTTTTTAAATCAATACGGAATTAGAACAAACGATATTTCAGCAAATTTTCTATTACTAGATTTTAGAAATTGCAAAATCAAATCAAAATATTTTTATGAAAAACTTAAAATGAAAGGGATACTTCTAAGATCTACAGAGTATGGTTATAAAATACAAAATATGCTGCGATTAACAATAGGATCAAGAATTAATTGTTTAAAGTTTATGCGTGAAGTAGAAAGTATTTTTAAGAAATGAAAAATATATTTATTATTGGCTGCGGGTTACTTGGCTCCTCTTTATTGAGAAGAATTCATAAAAAAAAACTATGTCCAAAAATATTTGTTTACGAAAAATCAAAAAAAAATATTAGAAAAATTAAGAAACTAAAATTGCCAGGGGTTATAGTCAAGAAACCAGAGGATGCTGTAAGACAATCAGAGTTAATTATTTTCTGTACGCCCATGAGTGAATATAAAAAAGTAATTATTAATATAAATAGTCATCTTAGATCAAATCATATTATAACTGACGTAGGTTCATCAAAACTAATGTCGATTAAAATGATTAAAAAAAATTTAAAAAAGAATATTTCTTGGACCTCAAGTCACCCAATTACTGGATCAGAAGTTAGTGGTCCTGAAAATGGAAAACAATCATTATTTGAAAATAAATGGTGCGTTTTGATAAAAGAAAAACGATCTAAAATAAAACATATTAAGTTTTTGAACTCCTTTTGGAGGAAAATGGGTTCGAAAACAGTGCTGATGAGTGCTGAAAAACATGATAAAATTTTTTCCATAACAAGTCATTTACCACATTTAATTGCCTATAACTTAGTTAAATCTGCTCAAGATTTTGAAAAAATGCAAAAATATGATTTGTTAAAATTCAGTGCAGGAGGTTTGAGAGATTTTTCAAGAATAGCCGCATCTAACGAAATAATGTGGAGAGATATTTTTTTTGATAATAAAAAGAATATATCGAGAGCAATAAACTTATTTATAAAGAATTTGAATTCTTTTCAAAAAGATATTTCAACGAAAAGTAACAAATCAATTTTGAAAAAATTAATTCAAACTAAAAAAGTTAGATCTAAAATTATTCAACTTAAACTTGATACAAATAAGCCGGATTTTGGACGAAATTAAACTTTTTTAATATTACTAATTTTTTTTACAACCAATCTTGCAGTTTTCTGAATAAGATCTATCGTATGATTGACTCGCATAATTATTACTTTTTTTTTAGGACCATATGCGTGTATAAAATTTAAATTATCTATACAAACTCCTACATGACCTTTCCAAAATATAATATCACCCTTTGTTATTTTATCATTTAATTTTTTTTTACAAAATTTTATCTGATCTTTCGAGTCTCTTGGAAAAAAAGTTCTATTATAATAAAAATACATCTGAATTAATGCTGAGCAGTCAATACCTTTTGATGTTTTTCCACCCCATAAATATTTGCTTCCAAGAAATAGTTTGAAAATTTTAACAAAGTCTTTTTCGTAATGGTCAATCTTTTTTACGTCTTTTTTTTTTATCCATTTATTCTTTTCAAATTCAAAATAAATTTTGTTACTTTTTTTTACAGAAATTCCGGATGCAAAGAAAAGAAAATTTTTTGTTGGTAAAAACTTATTATTTATTTTACTGAAAATCCTAGATTTTGACTTATAAATTTTATATTGGGGTTTAAAATTATGATTATATTTATTTTGTTTAATGTATCCAATGTATTTATCAAAATTTGTTTTAATCTTAAACCACCCCTTTTTTTTTGAAAGTATTTTAAATTCTTCTCCGTATAAAATTTGAGATGTAATTACTGACTTAGATGATGGGTTTGAGTTTATATTTCCTAGAGATGATTTAAAAAAATTACTTTTCACTTAGTTTAAGTTTGTCTTTCATTATCCATAAAATTATAAGAGATGGGATTACCATTAGAGCTGTTAAAACAAAAAAGATTCCCCAGTCACCATTTAACCAATCTACTAGTGCACCAGAAGAAGATGCTAAAGTAGTTCTTCCAGCTGTTCCAATTGATGCTAATAAAGCATATTGAGTAGCTGTATAGTTTCTATCAACTAATAGAGATATAAAAGCTACAAAGGCAACTGTCGCAAAGGCTGCAGCCATATCATCAAAAATAACGGCAATTGCAAATAGGATTTCAGATTTTCCACTCCATGCTAATAAACTAAATAATAGATTAGTGCTCGCCATTATGATTCCAGCTAAAAACATTGCCTTAAGCACCCCTGATCTAATAACAAAAAGACCGCCTAAAAGAGTAAAAATTACTGTAGTGATCCAGCCTAAAGTTTTTGAGTAAATTGCGATATCACTTTTACTAAACCCAATTTCTTTGTAAAAAATTATGGACATCCGACCTAGAAATGCCTCACCAATTTTAAATAAAAAGATAAACCCTAAAACACCTATAGCAATAGAGAATCCATTTTTTTTAAAAAAACTTACCACTGGGCCACTAATTGTGCCACCAATCCAAGATATAGATCGAGCAAATATATTTTCTTTTCCAAATTTATTTAAAATAATTTTATCAGCCTCCTCATGAGCATTTTGTTTTTTTGAGTAAATTGTTTCATCAACAAACATGAGTCCTATATTCATTAAAATAACTAGTACTCCCAAAATTAAGAATGTAAGTTGCCAGTAATTTTCAAATCCTAAATTTTGTAAATGCTCTGCAGAAAACAAAGATAGTACACCTCCCAATTTATACCCACTCCACCATCCAACTACAGCCATTGCTGCACCCGCTGCCATAGATTTTCCCTCATTCTCACCAATTTGTTCAATCCTTAAGGCATCAACAGTTATATCCTGAGTAGCAGAAGCGATTGCAATAATTAACCCAACTAGAATCACTAAGGTTAAGTTCTCAGTAGGATTAACAATACTCCACAACAAAAGAGAGATTAAAATTAATATTTGCATTAAGACAATCCAACCCCTTCTATGTCCGATTTTTTTTGTTAAGAAAGGTATTTGAATTCTATCAATTAAAGGTGCCCATAAATAATTAAAAGCATAAACACTAAAAATTAATCCAGCCCAACCTATAGTTGACCTACTCAAACCATCTTCTTTCAGCCATAAACTTAAACTGCTACCGATTAAAACCCAAGGAAAACCAGAGATAGAACCAAGTAATAAAATTTTTACCATCCTTTTATCTAAGTAAACTGAAAACATATCTGAAAAAGTTTGTTTTTTTATTTCTAACATTTTAGTTCCGCCAGAATGAAGGTAAGAATAAAACTAATATAGCAAATAATTCAAGCCTTCCCAAAATCATTCCCAAGGTTAATATCCATTTTGAAATATCTGGCAATGTTGAAAAGTTTCCATTTGGCCCAATAACAGACCCTAATCCCGGCCCGACATTAGAGATTGATGTAGCTGCTCCAGATATCGCAGTAATAAAATCAAGACCACTTAATGATAGCAACGCCGTAATGACAAAAAATATTACAAAATACATATAAATAAATGAAATTATTGAGGCAACAAATTTATTGTCAACAGCATTTTGATTATATTTTAAAATAAAAATTCCTTTTGGATAAATAATTTTTTTTAGTTGGTTAACAACAAATGAATAAAGAATTTGAATTCTAAAAATTTTTATACCGCATGTAGTCGATCCTGCACATCCTCCTATGAACATTAATCCAAGAAATAAAATTAGGGGAAATCCACCCCAACTATCAAATTGTGCGTTTACATAACCAGTCCCAGTTAGAATTGATATAACATTAAAAAAAATACCCCTTAAATTGGTTTCGGTTGAGCTATTTAAGATAAGATAAATTGACAAAATAATGATACTAAAAATTATGATTTTTAAGAATGTTTTAATTTGAGTATCTGAAAAAAATATTTTTTTATTTCCGCTTAAAAATTTTATATATACTATGAAAGGTAAACTTCCTAAAATTATAAAAACCATCGCTGAAATTTCAATCGAGATGCTATTAAAAAATCCTATAGATTCATTGTAGTTTGAAAATCCACCTGTTGCAATTGTTGTCATTGAATGAGTTATGCTATCAAAGAAGTTCATTCCAAGTATTTTATAAGAAAAGGCACACAATATTGTCAGTCCTGAATAAATATAAACTAATCTAAGGGCAATTTCTTTGGATTTTGGAAGAATTTTTTCAGATGAGTCGCTATTTGAAATTTTAAATAATTGCATTCCTCCAACATTCATAATTGGCATTAAAGTAATTGCCATAATAATTATTCCTATTCCACCAAGCCATTGAAGTATAGCTCTCCAAAATAGAATTCCTTTAGGCATATTTTCCAAGTTTGAAATAATTGTAGAACCAGTCGTTGTAATCCCAGACATACTTTCAAAAAAAGCATTCGTGAAAGAGAACTCTATATTTGAAAAAATAAAAGGGAGTGACCCAAAAATTGCTATACTCAACCAAGACAAAGAAGTTAATAAAAATGCTTGTTGTAAATTTAATTTTTTATCATGGTCTAAATTTGATAGGAAAAATAATGTTCCAAATATTATTGTGACAATTGATGCACCAAAAAAAGAAGAATCAATTTCACTGTAAAAAAATTGTATAATTATTGGAATCAACATAAAGATACCAAGAATTATCTGTAAAATTCCGAGTATAAAAAAAACAGTTTTATAATTAGACATTTTCAAAGAACATTATTTTATGGTAAATAAATTTCAACTCTATAAGAATTAATTAATTCGTAAATTTAAGATTTTTTTTGAATTATTCATGATTAAAAAAGAAAATTTAGACAAAACAAGTTCTTGGCCTTTTGTTGAAGCCAAAAAAATGCTTCGTGAAAGAAAATCATTAATTGAAAAAAAAGGTAAAATAATATTGCAAACTGGATATGGACCGAGCGGCCTTCCTCATATCGGTACTTTTGGAGAGGTTGCAAGGACATCAATGATGGTAAATGCCTTAAGTCAATTATCAGATATACCGACTGAAATTATAACTTTTTCAGACGATATGGACGGTTTAAGAAAAGTTCCAGAGAATATTCCGCAAAAAGAATTATTAAAAAAAAACTTACACAAACCTCTCACACAAGTTCCAGATCCATTTGGAAAATTTAATAGTTTTGGAGAACATAATAATGAGATGCTTAAAACTTTTTTAGATAGCTTTAACTTTAAATATAGTTTTAAGAGTTCAACATCTTTGTACAAGTCAGGTTTTTTTAACTCGGCACTCAAAATTATTTTAGAAAACTATGACGGTATAATGAATATAATTCTACCGACGCTGGGTAAGGAGAGACAGAAAACTTACAGTCCATTTTTACCGATTTGCTCTGAAACAGGTCATGTTTTGGAAATACCTGTTAAAAAAATAGATAAAAAGAATTCAAAAATTATCTTTAATAATGGCGACAAAGAATTAGAAAAAAGCATTTTAGATGGAAATTGCAAACTACAATGGAAAGTAGATTGGGCGATGAGATGGTATGCATTAGATGTTGACTTTGAAATGTATGGAAAAGATTTGATTGAAAGTGCAATTTTATCATCAAAAATTATCAAATTAATTGGTAAACAAAATCCATCTGGTTTTGCTTATGAATTATTTTTAGATGAGAAGGGTGAAAAAATTTCAAAATCTAAGGGTAACGGTATCACAATTGATCAGTGGCTTGATTATGCATCTCCAGAAAGCCTGTCGCTTTACATGTACCAAAACCCAAAAAGAGCAAAAAAACTTTATAAAGAAATAGTTCCAAAAACAGTTGATGATTATTTAGACTTAATTGAAAAAGCAAAAACTCAAAATGAATTGCAGTTATTAATGAATCCTGTTTGGCATGTTCACAATGCTAAAATACCAAAAGAAAATACAATTATGTCATTCTCCATGTTATTAAATCTAGTAGAGACAAGCAATGCAAGTGATAAAAATCTTCTGTGGAAATTTGTTAAAAAATACAAAACCAATATTTCAGAAAAAGATCATCCTATATTTGATAAGCTGGTTGGATACGCAATAAAATATTTTAATGATGTAATTAAATTGCAAAAGAAATATAAAAAACCTAATAGTTCTGAGAAATTAGCATTAGTGGCCTTAGTAAAAACTTTAGACGAATGTAATGATCAAATGACACCAGAAGATATTCAAACTTTAATCTATTCTACAGGAAAAGAAAATGGGTATTCAGAGAACCTTAGAGATTGGTTTAAATTGATTTATGAGGTTGTATTTGGCGATGAAAATGGTCCTCGAATGGGTTTTTTTATAAGTTTTTTTGGTGTTAAAGAAACAAAAGATCTTATATTAAACAAAATTAAATAATGTTTTCAAATTTAAGATCATTAATTTTCAAGCTAGATCCTGAAACTGCTCACAACTTAGCTATTAAATCTTTGAAATTTAATTTAGTTCCTAATTTTTTGGAAAAGGATAGAAACAATCCTTTATTTAAAACAAAATTATTTAATAAAAATTTAGAAAATCCAATTGGTATGGCTGCAGGTTTTGATAAAAATGCAGAAGTATATAATTCTTTATTTAAATTAGGTTTTGGTTTTGTCGAAGTCGGCACTATTACACCTCTTAAACAATATGGAAATCCTAAACCAAGAGTATTTAGATTGGTTGAAGATAAAGCCTTAATAAATAGACTTGGATTTAACAATATGGGTTCTAAGAATATTTTAGACAGAATTAAATCCAATAAACAGATCGGTTTACTTGGAATTAATATAGGGCCCAACAAAGATACAAAAAATAGACTTGAGGACTATTTATATTGTTTTAAGACTTTTCAAGATGTAGCTGATTATATTACTATAAATATTTCTTCTCCAAACACAGAAGACTTGAGAAGCTTTCATGATCAAACAAAACTTAACAAATTACTTGAGAGTATTGACAAAGAGAAAAAAAATTTAGGTTCTAAAATTCCAATAGTAGTGAAAGTATCACCAGATGTACGTGATCAAGAAATAAAAAAAATTACAGAAGTTCTTTTGAGTAATAATATTGATGCAGTAATCATTTCAAATACATCAGATTCTTCTAGAGAAGATTTAAGTAATATCTTGCGGCACCAAAAAGGTGGTTTATCAGGAAAACCAATAGAAGAAAAATCCACAACATTAATAAATAAATTCTATAAAGTTCTTAATGGAAGAATAAAAATAATTGGTTGTGGTGGAGTAGACTCAGGAAAAAGTGCATATGAAAAATTTTTAGCTGGTGCAAATTATGTTCAACTTTATACAGGAATGGTTTTTAGAGGTCCTAATATAGTCAATATGATAAAAAAAGAGCTTAAAGAACTGTTAACAATCGATGGTGTTAAAAATTTTGCAGAAATAATAGGTAAAAAATAGTTATTGAAATCTTATAAACTTGACGGGATCATGATCTAACCTTATATAGACTTTACATTATGCCAAAAAAATGTGAACTCACCGGAAAAAATCCAATGAAGGGTCATAACGTTAGTCATGCTAACAATAAGACAAAAAGAAGATTTTTGCCTAATTTAAAAAAAGTAAAATTTACGAGTGAACTTTTGAAAAGAAGTTTAAAATTAACAGTTAGTAATGCTGGTGTAAGATCGGTGGACAAAAAAGGGAGTTTTGACGAATTTTTAAAAACTGTAAAGAATAAAAATTTATCACCTAGGTTAAGGAAATTAAAAAAAAACATAATTATTAAATCTCCATTTCAAAAAAAAATAGCTCAAATTAAGAGTGTTTAATGAATAAATTATTTCTATTACTCTCATTGATTATGGGGGTTGTTGTGTTGATTTCTAACTACTTAGTACAGTTTCCGATTAAGTATTATGGTTTAGAAGAAATATTAACTTATGGAGCGTTTAGTTATCCCATAGCGTTTCTAATAACTGATTTAGCAAATAGATCATATGGAAAATTAATTGCTAGAAAGATAGTTTATGTTGGTTTTATAATAGGAGTAGGTTTCACTCTACTATTTTCTACAAATTTTGCAGATCTGATATCGGTTAGAATTGCTGTTGGTTCAGGAACTGCATTTTTAGTTGCTCAATTAATAGACGTTCAAATTTTCGACAAATTAAGAATTAAAAAATGGTTTGTTGCCCCATTAACTTCATCTTTTGTTGGGTCAGCAGTAGATACATTTTTATTTTTTTCAATTTCATTTTATGCAACAGGTATACCTTGGATAACTTTATCCCTAGGTGATCTAGCAGTTAAAATATTTGTTGCATTAGTAATGTTAATACCTTTCAGATTACTTTTAGGAACTTTAAAACCAGCTTAGTTTAAACTAAAGGCTCTTGTTGAGTCATGCAATGAATTGCCCCAAATCCCCAAATGAGTTCACTACAATTAATAGGCACTATTTTTCTTTTTTTAAAAAATCTTTTAAATATCGATAAAACTTTTTTGTCGCAATTATCGTTGAAAACTGGGAGAAGTACAATTTTATTGGCAATGTAAAAATTTAGGTAACTTGCAGGAACTTTTACTTTATTAACATACATAGGTTTTGGCATTGGAATTTGGATAATTTTAAATTTTTTTCCGTTAATATTTTTTGATTCTTTTAAAATCTTTAAATTTTGTTTCAAAAGTTTAAAATTTTTATCTTTTTTATTTTTTTCAATTGCGGTCATAATGGTATTTGGAGAAACAAACCTTGTAATATCATCTACATGTCCGTGAGTATCGTCACCTATTATTCCTTTATTTAACCATATAAAATTTTTAAGATTAAGATATTTTTTCAAAGAATTTTCCAGACTAGATTTACTAATTCCTGGGTTTCTTTCTTGAACCTTACTCAGTAGGCATTCTCTAGTAAGAATGACTGATCCTTGACCATTAACATCTATTGCACCACCCTCTAAAACTATCTTTTTTGTTTTATTATTTATTTTAATTGTTGGATCAATTTTTTTTATCTTAGTTAATTTCATAATTTTATTATTAATTTTATTATCTTTTTGGTAATTTTTATATTTTGACCAACCATTGAATTTAAAATTTAAAAAAATTTTACTACCTGTTTTATCATTGATCAAAAATATCGGACCAGAATCTCTAATCCAGATTCTATTTGTTGGAATTGAGTAGTATCTGATATTAGACAATTTATTTTTAAATTTTTTTAATATTTTTTTGATTTTAATTTTATCTTTTTGCTGATTGATTATTAAATTTACTTTTTGACTAATTGATAAATTACAAACAATCTCGCCAATTACGTTAGGAATATTTTTAAATAATCCTGGCCAATCTTTCTTATTATAAGGCCAAACAATCCAAACAGATTTTTGAACTTCCCACTCACCAGGCATTCTAAAACCTTTAAGTAATCTGCTTTCAGGCATCTTCCGGATTTTTAAGCAAGCCTTTGTAGTAATCAATTCTTCTATCTCTTAAAAAAGGCCAATGTTGCCTTGCAGTTTCTACTTTTTTAAAATCAATATCACATATTAATGTTTCTTCTTTATTAGATTTTGTTTGTTTAACGATATTTCCATTTGGATCTATAATCATAGAATTTCCCCAAAATTGAATTTTTCTATTCCTCACTTTTTCTAAACCGACTCTATTAATTGCTGCCACAAAAACTCCATTAGCAATAGCATGGGATTTTTGCATTGTAATCCAAGCGTCTAATTGAGAATTTCCAAATTTCTTTTTTTCTTTTGGGTGCCATCCTATTGCTGTAGGATAAAATAATATTTCAGCACCTTTAAGTGCAGTCAATCTTGCTGCTTCGGGAAACCATTGATCCCAACAAACTAAAGAACCTATTTTTCCATGTTTAGTGTTAATTGATTTAAAACCTAAATCACCAGGTGTAAAATAAAACTTTTCATAATAACCTGGGTCGTCTGGGATATGCATTTTTCTGTACTTGGAAATTATTTTACCTTTTTCATCAATTACAATACTTGTATTGTGGTAAAATCCAGAAGTTTTTTTTTCAAAAAGAGAAATAATTAAAATAATTGAAAGTTTTTTTGCAAGATTAGAATATATAGAGGTTATTGGACCAGGAATCTTTTCAGCTAGTTTAAATTTTGAGTGGTTCTCTGTTTGGCAAAAATATGGTGAAAGAAATAACTCAGGCAAACATATTATTTTTGCTTTTTTATTCGCTGCTTCTTTAATTTTTCTAATAGAATTTTCTAGATTCTTTTTTCTATTTTCAGAAACTCTTATTTGAATTAAACCAATAGTGGTTTTTTTTCTCATTTTTATTTAAAAATTTTAGAGAAGTTTTTTCTACTTCTATTTTTCCATTCACCTTTGTGATATGCATCGCTACAAATTAAAGGTAAAACACTTGTTGCTTCAGCAAAAACCATTTGTTCTTTTGCAACATCAACTTTACCCCAGGAGCTGGCCTCTTTTAAAGTTGAGCTGCTACAAGCCCCATCTCTAGAGTCCGCCACAGAGATTTGAACAGCATATTTATGCATTTCCACTTCTTTGCCTAAAAGCTCCGCACATATTACAGTATCTTGAATAAAGTTTTTTGGCACACCACCGCCTATCATAAAAAGTCCAGAGCCTTTAGATTTAATCTTTATTTCAGTCAGTTCTCTGAATTCTTTTATAGAGTCGATAGTTAAATGTTTTTTTGGGTTTTTTTCTTGATGAATTACTAATCCAAAACCAGCGCTTGAATCTGTAAAAGCTGGACAGAAAATAGGAACATTGTTGTCATAAGCTGTTTCAATTAATGAGTCTTTTTTTACTGAATTTTTTTTTAAATATTTTCCCATCTCATGAATAAATTCCCTTGATGTATAGCGTCTTGGTTCAAGACTATCCGCAATTTCACAAATTTTTTTATCGCATACCTGTAATTCATCTTCATCAATATATGTGTCGTAAATTCTATCAATGTAATTTTTTCTAAGTTCAGTATCGTCTTGAAACTGTGATCCTTGATAATGTTTAAATCCTAAAGCTTCAAAAAAATCCATATCTACAATAGAGGCCCCAGTAGCTACTATTGCATCGACCATATTATATTTAATAAGATCTCTATAAATATTCATACAACCTGCTGCAGATGTTGATCCAGCTAAAGTTAAAAAGATTGTGCAATCTTTATCTTTTAACATTTCATTATAAATATTTGCTGCATTAGCAGTTTCTCTTGAAACAAATGACATTTTTTCCATTGATGAAATGATCTTTCTAGAGTCAAAGGAGGTGATATCAATGTGTTCAATGGGATTTTTAAGAAAATCTTTTTTACTATTATGACCTAGATTCTTTTTATCTGTCATCAAGCTACCAAAGTAGCTTTATTAGTGTCTTTACCATAAAGACTCATAATTGGAGCGTCTTCAACCTCGTAAATTTCGTCAGAAAAGAAACCGTTAAATTGTGTTCTAAAAGTAAGTCCATAAGCTCCTAACTGACCTAGCTCAACATAATCATTTTCCTTAATATTATTTGGTAAAAGAAAAGGACCTTTCATGTAATCCATACTATCGCAAGTAGGACCATAAAAGTCAAAAGCAGTTAATTTTTTTGAAATAATTTTATTAGAACTATCTTTTATCATTTTTGATGGAAAAACAATATTAGGAGTACCTGCATCAAAAAGTGTTCCATAAGTTCCATCATTAATATAAAGTTTTTGTTTTTTTCTTAAATTTACTCTCACAATTGTTGAACCACTCTCAGCAACTAAAGCCCTTCCGGGTTCACAAATAATTTCAGGTAAATTATCTATTTTTAAATTTTCAAATCCTTTTTTTATTTCATCTAAGTAATTATTTAAAGATTGGGGAATTAAATCAGGGTAAATTGTAGGAAAACCTCCTCCAACATTAATATAATCAGGAATAACTTTTGTTTTTTTAATTATACTTCCAATCTCTTTGATGCCTTTAGCATAGGAAATTGGATGCATACATTGAGATCCCACATGAAAACTTAAACCAATTTTTCTTGAATGTTGTTTTACCAATCTAAATAATCCAGTTGCTTCAGAATTTAAAGCACCAAATTTTTTTGATAAATCAATTTCAGCATGCTCATTTGAAACTGACACTCTTACAAATAACTCAAGATCATTAGCATTACCTGTGCTTTCAATAATTTTTATTAGTTCGTCTTTTGTATCTAATGCGAAAGTTTTAATTCCGTATTTGAAATAAGCCTCACTTATATTTTCTCTACTTTTCACTGTATGCATATAAGAGCATTTAGCTGATTGACTAAATTTTTTGACAATCTTTATTTCCTCTATTGAAGCTACGTCAAATTGATCAATTCCACTTTTTATTAATGTTTTAATTATTAAAGGATGAGGATTGGTTTTAACGGCATATAAAATTTTTCCTGGAAATTTTTTTTGAAAGAACTTAGATGCAGAAAGAATAGAATTCTTTCTTATACAATATACTGGTTTATCAGGTCTCAGTTGACTTACCAAATCTTCAACTGACTTAAATTTTTGCACTTTTAATGCTCCTTAAAAAAATTTAACAAAAAAAAGTCTTTTTTTAAAAAACTTCAATAAATTCAGCACTTAATTCAATAGTTATTCAATGTAAAGTAAATAATTACCTATTGAAGTAAGAAATAAAATCTCCATATATGAGGTATGAAAACCGATGCACCTCTTCAAAATCTAGCCAATTTCGACAATAAATCGCTCTTAATTGTAGATGATGATAATCCATTTAGGGAAAGATTAGCTAGAGCTATGGAAAAAAAAGGATTTGAAGTTATTCAAGCAGAAAGTGTACAGAAAGGTATCGATACTGTTAAGGTTAAAAAACCAGGATTCGCTGTAGTTGATCTTAGATTAGCGGATGGTAATGGCTTAGAAGTAGTTAAACAAATTCAATCATCTAATTCTTCAAGTAGAATTATAATGCTAACTGGTTATGGAAATATTCCTACAGCTGTTGCTGCCATTAAAGAAGGAGCCATAGATTATTTAGCTAAACCCGCAGATGCTGATGATGTGGAAAAAGCACTTTTAGCTGATCCATCAAAAAAAGCTGCACCTCCTGAAAATCCTATGTCAGCAGACAGAGTAAAATGGGAGCACATTCACAGAGTATTTGAACTTTGTAATAGAAATGTTTCTGAAACCGCTAGGAGATTGAAGATGCATAGAAGAACTCTTCAAAGAATTCTATCAAAAAGATCTCCTAAATAAATTTTCTTAATTCAAATATTTTTTTTGCCAAAATAGTAAGTAAAAATATTTTAAAAATCTCAGCTAATAAAAATGGTGCAACACCTAATTGAAAAATTGGTTTATCCCATCCAAGAAGAGTTCCTAACCAAAAAACTCCTAATATATAAATAGTTGAGACTGATAAAATAAGTTTTATAAAAATCATCAAATAATTATCGTTCTTTTTTACAAAAGATGCTAAAAAACAAGCCGAAAAAAATCCAAGCAGATAACCCATAGTTGGACCAGTAAAATAAACTAATCCAATTCCTCTTTCTGGGGAGTTTGAAAACACTGGTAAACCTACTATCCCCTCTAATAAGTATAAACCTATTATTGCGAGGCTAATTTTATATCCCAAGCTCATTCCGAGAAATAAAACAACAAATGTTTGCATAGTCATCGGTACTGGGTAAAAGGGAATTTTGATTTTTGCAGAAAGTGCTAGGAGAATTGATCCACAAAAAATGATTAAAAGTAATTTAAATATTGAGACTTGAGAATTTTGCTTTATTACTTCCATAAAAAATAATACTCTTATTTTAATCTATAATCTATAATAATTTATAATGAGTAAAATTCAAAAAACAGATCATTTTTATCTTATTGATGGTTCGGGCTACATATTTAGAGCCTATTATGCTTTACCTCCTTTATCTAGAAAAAGTGATGGGTTACCAACAGGGGCTGTTAGTGGTTTTTGTAGCATGTTATTTAAGCTTCTTGAGGATTCCAAGTCTAATGAAAATAAACAAAAACCTACACATTTTGCTGTAATTTTTGACTCAGCTAGAAAAACTTTTAGAAATGAAATTTATAAAGATTATAAAGCTAATCGTACTGAAGCACCTGAAGATTTAGCTCCACAATTTGAATATATAAGAAAATCTGTTTTAGCGTTTAATTTACCCTCAGTAGATTTAGTTAATTTTGAGGCTGATGACTTGATTGCAACTTATGTAGATAAAATTTTAGAAAAAGGCGCAAAGGTTACAATTGTGTCCTCTGACAAAGACTTAATGCAGCTATTTAAAAAGAATGTTCGAATTTTTGACCCCATGAAAAATAAATTTATTTCTGAGGAGGATATTAGGAATAAATTTGGCGTTGGCTCATCAAAGGTAATAGATGTGCAAGCTTTAGCTGGTGATAGTAGTGATAATGTTCCGGGTGTGCCAGGCATTGGAGTTAAAACGGCTGCAGAATTAATCAACAAATATGGTACATTAGAGAAACTTTTAGACTCAACAGATGAAATTAAGCAAAATAAGAGAAGAGAAACACTTACGGAAAATAAAGACATGGCTAGAGTCAGCAAGAAGTTGGTTGCTCTAAAGCATGACGCGCCAGTAGAAAAAGATTTATCTGAATTTAAATTAAAGGAAATTGACAAAGATAAACTTTATAAATTTCTAAGAGAAATGGAGTTTAATAGATTATTGAGTTCTGTAATATCAGCTTATGGTGAACCAAATTTTGATAATAATAAAGATAATCTTAAGAAAAAAGAAAAACAAAAATCTATAAGTAAAAAAGAATACTTTTTAATATCTGATCCTAAAGAAATAGATAATTGGATAAAAGATGCAGAGGAAACAGGTGAGGTAGCAGTAGACACTGAAACAAGTTCATTAGATCCTCATCTAGCAGACTTGATTGGGGTTTCTTTAAGCTCTAAAATTGGTAAAGCTTGTTATATTCCGATAGGTCATAATTCCAAAAAATGTATAAATAAAGAGATAGTCATTAAAAAATTAAAACCACTTCTAGAGGATCCGAGTATTAAAAAAATAGGTCAAAACATTAAATTTGATTTTATAGTATTTTATAAAAATGGCATTACCATTTCCTCAATGGAAGATACAATGCTTATGTCTTATGTTCTAGATGCTGGAAAAAATAGACATAACATGGATGTTTTGTCAGAAATTCATCTAAACCACAAAACAATATCTTTTAAAGAATTGGTTGGAACTGGAAAAAAAGAGATCAATTTCAGTCAAGTAGATGTTGAAAAAGCAAAAGATTATGCGGCTGAAGATGCAGATATAACTTTTAGATTATACAAAAAATTTCACAAAAGTCTTAAAGAAGAAAAAATGATTAATATTTATGAAGTTTTTGAGAAGCCAATGATAAAAATTTTAGCTTACATGGAGATTGAGGGAATAAAAATAGATAACAAATTTCTTAAAATTTTATCTACAAATTTTCATAATAAGATCGAAAAGATTCAGAAAAAGATTTTTGAAATTTCTAAAAAAGAATTTAATATAGCTTCTCCCAAGCAGCTTGGAGAGATCATATATAATGATCTTAAGATTGCGGGTCTTAAAAAAACTAAGAAGGGAAGTTTTGCTACGAGTGCATCAGTTTTAGAGGATCTTGCTTTTAAAGGCAATGAATTTCCAAAATTAGTTTTAGATTGGAGGCAAGTCTCAAAATTAAAAAATACTTATTCAGATACTTTACCTGAACATATCAATCCCGAAACTAAAAGAATTCACACATCATTTTTACTAGCTGCCACTACAACTGGAAGATTAGCCTCAAGTGATCCTAATTTACAGAACATTCCTATAAAATCTGAGGAAGGCAGAGAAATTAGAAAATCATTCATCGCTGAAAAAAATCATGTTTTACTTTCTGCTGACTACAATCAAATTGAAATGAGAATTTTAGCTGATTTAGCGGATGTAAAGGGACTAAAAAAAGCTTTTAAAAACAATGAAGATATTCACTCATTAACTGCCAGCCAAATATTTAATGTTGATATTAAAAAAGTTAATCAAGACCAAAGAAGGAAGGCAAAGGCCATAAACTTCGGTATTATTTATGGAATCTCTCAATACGGACTTGCTAAACAAATAAACGTTTCTAATTATGAGGCTGAAGAATTCTTAAATTCTTATTTTGCAAAGTTCCCAGAAATTAAAGTTTATATGGATCAAACAATTAAATTCTGCAGAAAAAGCGGGTATGTAAATAATATTTTTGGAAGAAGATCACATTTTACCAGTATTAATGATAAAAATTATAATATACGTAATTTTCAAGAGAGAGCAGCTATTAATGCACCAATTCAGGGCTCTGCATCAGAAATTATGAGGTTAGCTATGATCCGATTAGATAAAAGGCTTAATGAACGTAAAAATCAAAAAACAAAGATGTTACTTCAAATTCATGATGAATTGATTTTTGAAGCTCCAAAAGAGGAGGTAAAAAAAATAAGTAAAATAATTATTGATGAAATGACAAGTGTTGCTAATAGTGATCAGCATTCTTTTGCTATACCTTTGACAGTAGATTTAAATACAGGTGATAACTGGGGTGTGATGCATTAATTTTAATTTGTTTGCCCAAATTAGGACAATTTAGTATTTTTATATTTGATTATGAATAAACAAACAATTGCACTAGTTGACGATGATAGAAATATTTTAACAAGTTTAAGTATAGCTTTAGAAAAAGAGGGATTTAAAGTTCAAACTTACATTGATGGTGAAAGCGCGCTAGTTGGTTTAAGCAGAACACCTCCAGATTTAGCAATAGTTGACATCAAGATGCCAAAAATGGATGGTGAGGAGCTATTAAAAAAATTAAGAAAAAAAACAAGTTTACCAGTTATTTTTTTAACATCAAAAGATGACGAAATTGATGAATTGCTTGGTTTAAAATTAGGAGCCGATGATTTTGTTAAAAAGTCAGGAGGGTTTTCCATTAAAGTTTTAATAGAAAGAATAAGAGTGCAACTTAGAAAAAAAGACTCTAAGGATATCATTGAAGAAACAAAAAGTATTATATCCCACGGCAAATTAAAATTAGATCCCTCGCAGCTGGAGTGTGAATGGGGGGGTAAACAACTACCAGATAAACTAACAACTACTGAATTTCTCTTAGTTAAAGAGCTTGCAAAAAGACCAGGGATTATTAAAGAGAGATCTCAATTAATGGATATAGCTTACAGAGAAGATACTGACATTGAAGATAGAACTATTGATAGTCATGTAAAAAGAATTAGAAAAAAATTTAAAAAAGTTGATCCTGAGTTTTCAGCAATAGAAACAAGATATGGAAGTGGATATAGGTGGAATGTTAGCTGATGCTAAACAGTATTCTTAAAAATCTATCTATCTTAAAAAAATTTTTGTTCATTAATTTAATATTTTTCACAATCATTAGTTTATTTACGTTCCTATATCTAAAGAATGTTCAACCTAATTTAATTAAAAAAAAATCATCTAATCACATAGAAGTTATCAATAATACAATTGATAATTTAACTAGATATAACGTTGAATTTGTTGAAGAAGACATTAGAAAATTTTTATTTTCAACAAGATTCCTTTTTCAAAATCTTGATAGGGTAATCTTTTTTGATGGTGAACTAAATTTAGTGGGTGATACTGATACCTTAGATCTTGATCCGAGATCTTTTTCGACAAGATTGGATATGGTAGAATTAGAAATTTTAAGTGAAAAAAAAAATAAGGAAATTATCGAAAAAAAAAATATCGATATTGGAAAAAAAAAGGCCGTCTCATTGAAAGATATTCTGTTTAATTATTCTGAGTCTAAAAATTTTGGGACACATTTTACTTTCACTCAGGAAGGATTTAATAAATTTGAGTTAACAACAATAAAGAATGTGATGCATAATGGGGTCAATAAGGGATACTTGGCGATTACTGAAAATGCTAATGACGTTAAAGCTGCAATTGATGAGAGGAAAACTTTTATAATCCGAACCGCATTTGCAGTAGGGATTGTCATATTAATTTTTTCATTTGTATTAAATCGGTATTTTTTAAAGCCTATAAAAAACTTAGTAAGCTATACAAATACAATTAAAAATAAAAACTCAAAAACCACAAACATCGACGCATTAAAATTAAGAAATGATGAATTGGGGTTACTTTCAAATTCCTTAGATGATATGACGCTTGAGCTGCAAAAAAGAATTACTCTTGCTGAAAATTTTTCAACTGATCTTGTACATGAAATAAGAAATCCTTTAGCATCACTTAAAAGTGCTTCTGAAATTTTAAATGATACAAATGATATTAATCAAAGAATAAAGTTAATTGGTATTTTAAGTCATGATGTACAAAGAATTGAAAGATTAATCACAGATTATTCTCAAATGTTAAAAGATGAAGTGGCTTTAAGTAAAGAAGAAATCAAAAAATTAGACATCGAACCAATTATCAAATCAGTAGTAGATGATTTTAATAATATTTATACACTCAAAAGAGGAATAAAAATTTCTTATGAAAATGATAAAAAAAGCAAATATTTTGTAAACGGTATAGAAAATAGGATTGAACAAATAGTTGCAAATCTTTTAGATAATGCAATTTCTTTTAGTAATGATAATCAGGATGTAATTGTTAAAGTTTCAAAATTAAATAACGGTAAAGTTGTAATAAAAATATTAGATGAAGGTCAAGGATTCAAAGAGAAAGATACAAGTAAAATATTTAATAGATTTTACAGTAACAGACCAGATAAATTCGGACAACATTCTGGTCTTGGTCTAAATATAGTGAAAAATTTAGTTGATTTACATAATGCCTCAATAAACGCATCAAATAGGACTGATCAAAAGGGCGCAAGCATGGAAATAATATTTCCAAAAGTATAAAGTCTTATTGATTAATTAATTTTTTATTGTTAGAAAACTCACCATGGAAGACTTTAAGGTAAAAGATATATCCCAAGCAGAATTTGGCCGTAAAGAAATTTCAATAGCTGAAAGTGAGATGCCAGGATTAATGGCTCTTAGAGAGGAATATGCCGGAAAGGTTCCATTAAAAGGTGCTAAAATTATTGGTTGTTTGCACATGACCATTCAAACAGCAGTTCTCATCGAAACATTAGTAAACTTAGGTGCAGAAGTTAGATGGTCATCTTGTAATATTTTTTCAACTCAAGACCACGCAGCTGCAGCTATTGCAAAAGCAGGAGTGTCAGTCTTTGCGTGGAAGGGAGAAACAGAGGAGGAATATTGGTGGTGCGTTAGAAAAACCATTGAAGGTAAAAAGGAGTGGAAACCAAATATGATTTTAGATGATGGAGGGGATCTAACTGCTTTAATGCATAAAGATTATAAAAATTTAATGAGTGATATACGAGGATTGTCTGAGGAGACAACTACAGGCGTCTTGGCATTAAAAAAGATGGAAAGCGAAAAAACATTATTAGTGCCAGCAATTAATGTTAACGACTCTGTAACAAAATCTAAATTTGATAATTTATACGGATGTAGAGAAAGTCTAGTTGACGGCATAAAAAGAGCTACTGACGTAATGATGTCTGGAAAAGTAGCTATAGTAGCTGGTTTTGGTGATGTGGGCAAAGGAAGTGCAGCATCTTTAAGACAGTCAGGAGCTAGAGTTATGGTAACTGAAACAGATCCTATTTGTGCTTTACAAGCAGCAATGGAGGGTTATGAAGTTGTGACTATGGATGACATGATAAGCCAAGCAGATATAGTAGTCACAGCAACAGGAAATAAAGATATTGTAACAGCCGACCATATGAGAGAAATGAAAGATAGAGCTATTTTGTGCAACATAGGTCATTTTGATAATGAAATTCAAGTGGAGGCATTAAAAAATTATAAGTGGGACGAAATTAAGCCACAAGTTCATGAGATAACCTTACCTAGTAAAAAAAGAATTATTTTACTTGCTGAGGGTAGGCTGGTAAATTTAGGTTGTGCAACAGGACATCCAAGTTTTGTAATGAGCGCATCATTTACAAATCAAGTAATTGCACAAATAGAGTTGTGGAATAATTATAAAAATTATGAAAAAAAAGTTTATGTACTTCCAAAACATTTAGATGAAAAAGTTGCCACTCTTCATCTTAAGAAAGTCGGCGCTAAGTTAACAAAATTGTCTAAAGATCAAGCAGATTACATAAGTGTAGGAGTAGAGGGTCCTTACAAACCTGATGCGTATCGCTACTAGTAATGATATAATAGACCTATCTTCAGAAAAAAAAACAGAAGAATTAGCAGAAAAAATTTCAAATAAAATAAAATTAGGTGATATAATTTTTCTATACGGTGAAATTGGTGTTGGTAAAACTACTTTTATTAAACATTTAATAAACAGTTTCCAAAAAAAAAATAAATTAAAAATAACAGAGGTGACCAGTCCAACATTTAACTTACTTAATGAGTATAAAATCAACCTAATAAAAATAAATCATTATGATTTATTTAGAATAAAATCTGATAAAGAATTAATAAATTTGAATTTATTTGGAGAAAGTCAAGACGCAATAACTTTAATTGAATGGCCCCAGATAATAAAAGAAAAACCTAAAGATTTGATAGAATTAGAATTTCAATACAAAGATGACTACAAAAAAAGATCTGTTTTTATCAAAGGTTTAAATTTGTAAATAATATAACGAAAAAATGAAAAATATAAAAGAAATAAGAGGTGATGCATCGTTTCGTAAGTTTTTCAGAAAAAAAAACAAAAATTACACTTCGATTATAATTTATTCCAAAAAAGAAAAAAATAAGAATCTTCTTATATACGATGCGGTTAACAAAATTTTAAATAAAAATAAAATTTTAGCACCAACTCTATATAATCAAAATTATCTTAAGAACTATTTAGAAGTTAAAGACTTTGGTGATAATACAATTTTAAATATTTTGCAAAAAAAAAAGAATATCGATTTAAGTTTTTTTAAAAAGATAATTCGAACTTTAAATAAAATTCAATTAATCAAAGACAGAAGTATTAAAAATTTTAAAAAAAAAAATTATACTATACCCGAATATAACTCGAAAATTTTAATTGAAGAAGCACTCTTATTTTGCGATTGGTATGCAAAAAGGAATCTATCAAATAAATATAGAAATCGATTTGTTAAAAATTTTAAAAAAATTGTAAAAGATTTAACTTTAAATCTTAAACTAAAAAATAATGTTTTTGTTCATCGAGATTTTCATATTTCAAATTTGATGTTAGTAAAAGACAAAATAGGTATCATAGATAGTCAAGATGCTTTAATTGGGAATAAAGCCTATGATTTAGCGTCTTTGATTGATGATGTTCGATTTCAAACCTCTGAGACATTTAAAAATGAAATTTATAGACTATATATAAAAAAACAAAAAAAGTTGGATAAACATAAATTTAAAAATGATTTTGAAATACTTTCAGTTCTAAGAAATCTAAAAATAATTGGAATTTTTACACGTCTTGCTGTTCGTGATGGAAAAAAAAAATACTTAAAATTAATCCCATATGCTTGGACTTTAATCAATATCAGAATAAATAAAAACAAAGTTTTTTTAAATTTATATAAACTTTTAAAACAAAATTTTAGAAAAAAGATTAAATGAAAATCAATACAGCTTTTATATTATGTGCTGGATATGGTAGTAGATTAAATCCACTTACATTAACAACTCCTAAACCACTTATTAAAGTGAATAAGATATCACTTCTAGAAAATTGTATTAATATTATTATTAAATTAGGTATAAAACAAATTTTTTTAAATACATTTTATTTAGGAGATCAGATTTCAAACTTTATTAAAAATAAAAATTTTCCAATTGATATAAAAGTGATTGAAGATGGAAGAACAATTCTAAATACTGGTGGAGGGATATTAAACATGATTAACAAATCTAATGAGGAAAATTATCTTATTTTTAATCCTGATACTTTGTGGAATGAGAAATATATTAGTGAAATCAACAACATGCAAAATTTTTATTTTTTAAACAATTTGAGTAATATTTTATTAGTTGTCAATAAAAAACACAGCTTTGATAAAGATCTTGAAGGAGATTTTGAAATTAATAATAATATATTGATAAAAAATAATAATAAAGATTTTATTTATATTGGTTGTCAGATATTAAACAAAAATTTATTTACAGGATATAGATTAAATAATTTTCCAATTTCAAAAATTTGGAATAAATTATTGAAAAAGGGTCAATTAAATGGCTTCAAAAGTTTTAATAAATTTTACCATTTAACAAATTTAGAAATTTTTAAAAAACTAAAAGATCTTTAGCTCTCTCTTCATCTAAGTACTCACATTTTTCAATTTCAAATTTATCATTAATTTGAATAATCAAAGGATTGCCTGTTGGAATTTCTAATTTGGAAATTTGATTGTTATCTATTTTAAATAAATATTTACATAGTGCTCTTATAGAATTTCCATGAGCAGAAATTAAGACATTTGCGTTAATTAATTTTTCTTTAATTTCCTCATTAAAAAATTTTAAAACCCTTTCGTAAGTATCTTTTAAAGACTCACTATCAGGAATAACTTCCTTAGGAAGTTTTTTATATGTTTCAATATTTTTTGGGTGAAAGGGGCTTTCCTCACTTAGATCATCTGGTTTAGTATCCCAAGATCTTCTAAATTCTAGAATTTTATTATCACCAAGTATTTTACTCATCTCAGATTTGTTTAAACCAGTAAGAGCGCCATAATGTCTTTCATTGAGTTGCCAAGCTCTAGTGTAGTCTTTTTTGTCATTTAAAACTTTTTGTATTATTTTGAGCGTGTGATTTGCTCTTAATTGAAGAGATGAATAGTAAAAATCTATTTGAATTTTTCTATTCTGAATTAATAATCCAGCTTTTTTTGCCTCTAATATTCCATTTTCTGCGAGATCAATATCAACCCAGCCAGTAAATCTATTTTCAATATTCCATAAACTTTGGCCATGTCTTACTAATACTAAAAAACTCATATTGTTATTTCTAAAATATATTTATAAATAAAACTATATATTTAAATGATAAAATTTTTTTCTACCAATAAAATAATTTTTTATTCAATCAACTTTTTTTTGATTTTTTTATATATTTTTCCAGGTAGTTTAATAGGTTTGGCATTTAATGGTGATTTAGAAGCACAACCACAAATAACATTTGATTTTATTGTTTCATCGAATCACTTTTATGCATTTTTATTAGTTTCAATTGTTGGTTTTTTTACTTTTAAAATACAAAAACAAATAAAATATCTCAAAATTTATTTAATCTTATTAGCAATAATTCTTGAATTATTTCATTTAATAATCCCTGAAAGAGATTTTCAATGGTCAGATTTATTTGGTAATTTATCAGGAGTGATTATTGTAATATTAATTAACAATTTAATAAATAGAAATGAGTTTTTTAAAGAATAAGTTGTTAATTTTATTTTGTTTTATATTAATTGGATGCTCTTCAATTCCTGCAAATACAACTAATAGCTGTTTAATTTTTAGTGAAAGATATCTTTGGTATAAGCATACTAAGAAAGTCGAACAAAAATGGGGAACGCCCATTTATATTCAGCTAGCAATAATAAAAATGGAGTCGGATTTTGACTGGTTAGCAAAACCAGCAAGAAAAAAAATTTTTAAAGTGATACCATATAAAAGACCCTCGAGCTCATTTGGTTATTCTCAAGCTGTAAAGGGGACTTGGGAACAATATAAAAAAGAAACTGGAAATAAATTAGCAACGAGAGCGAGATTCAAAGATAGTGTTGATTTTATTGGATGGTATACAAATAAATCAGAAAGTATTTTGAAAATTTCTAAAAAAGATGCTTTTAAACAATACCTTGCTTATCATGAGGGCTGGGGAAATTTTAAATATTATAAAAAAAATAAAAGAGTTATAAAATTAGCAAAAAAAGTTGAAAAACAATCTCAGATTTATAAAAAACAATTATCTAAATGCAAAAATTCCCTTAACAAGAATAAATATATTATTTTTTAGATAATTCTTTTTTTAGCTCCAAATCTACAGCATCTATTCTTTTTGAATTTTTCGCTAGTGCTAAATACATAGACGGCGTTACATATAAGGTAAAGAAAGTAGAGATAATCATTCCACCTAGGATTGTTGAACCTACAGCAAGTCTCGAACCTTCACCTGCACCTGGACCAATATTTCCAATAACAAGAGGCATCATTGCTATCATTGTACTTAGTGAGGTCATAATAATGGGTCTAAATCTTACTGCACAAGCGTCTTTAACAGCTGTTTCAATATTCTTTCCGGTAGTTCTTATTTGATTAGCATAGTCAACAATTAAGATACTATTTTTTGTTGAGATACCTATTAGTATAATTAGAGCAATTTGAGAAAAAATATTTATTGAACTATTGAGAAATAAAATAAATATAAGACCTCCAAAGATAGCCAAAGGTACAGTCAAAATAATTATAAAGGGATGTATGAAAGAATTGAAAGTTGCAGACATTACTAAATAAGCTGTCAATAAAGCTAAGGCAAATATTATAAATAATTCATTACTAGTTTCTTTAATTTCTTCAGACTTTCCTTTCCAAGTAATCTGATTTTTTGGGGCCTCATCAGTCATTATCTTCTCAAAAAATTTTATTGCTTCAGTCAAAGTATAACCTTCATTCACATTTGCAGATATGGTAACTGCACGTTGTCTATTGTATCTAGCAAGTTGTTTAGCAGACCCTTCATCTTTAAAACTAACAAGATTTGCTAAAGAAATTAGTTTTCCATTTGTTTCAGACCGTACATATATTTTTGAGATTCCACTCTTATCTCTTCTATCTGATAAATATTGTTGAATAACAATTGGATATTCCTTACCAAGTTTATTAAAGGTTGTTATTTTCTTTCCTCCATATAGAGTTTCAAGTGTTTGTCCTATTATTTTTGTTGACACACCTAAATCTATAGCTTTGTTTTTATTTATTACTAATTTAACCTCTGGTTTATTTCTGTTGTAATCAGACTCAATTCTAGAAAGATTTTTATTTGATCTAAGTTTTCTTATTACTTTTTTTTGTATCATCTCAAGTTCCTCATAGGTACTTCCATAAATTACCATTTGTACTGGTTTGTTATAGTTTGAAACTCTTATTGATTGAGGTGATATTGGAAAAGCTAGAGCTTGCGGCAAAGTAACAATTTTTCCGATTGCTTCTCTTAAAATAACATTTTGACCTTTTTTTCTGTTTTTCCAATCGTCTAGGAGCGCAATAATAATAAAACTATTATATGAATTAGCTGAACTTCCAAATCCAGGTACCCTCATTATAAATCTTGAATAGGGACTATCCTCGGCTTGAAGGAGAGGAAGTAATCTTGCTTCGACTTTTTGAGCTTGTTCTTGTGTATACTCAAAAGAACTACCTTCATCGGTTGCACCGATTATTAAATATGCACCACGATCTTCCATGGGTAATAATTCTTTTTTTGAAAAACTAAATAATAATACCGAAGCAACAACAATGAAAACAATAAAAACACTCACAGATTTAGTCCTATTAATAATTTTACCTAGCGACTCTTTATAAAAATTAGCAAAACTTAAAAAAAACTTCTCAAATTTTAAAATAAATATTTTTTTTGATTTCGTTTTATATAAAAATTTACTTGCAAGCATAGGAGATAATGTTAGAGCAACAAAAGAGGAGACAACAATTGAAAAGGATAATGCAATAGCTGTTTCTTTGAACAATGTCCCAGATATTCCCTTAATAAAAATTAATGGTATGAAAACTGCCACTAAAATTAAAGTGGTGGCTATTATTGCAAATGAAATTTGTTTAGAACCTTTATATGCTGCAACTAAAGGATTTTCACCATTTTCTATTCTTCTATATATTGCATCAGTCATGATAACAGAATCATCGGTAATTATTCCTATTGCCAATATAAAACTCAAAAGAACAAAAATATTTATTGATAACCCAAAAATATATAGTCCTAAAAAAGAAGCAATTAAGCTTACTGGAAGAGCAATCGCTGGAACAATTACTGCTTTAAGATTTCCTAAAAATAAATAAATTATTAGTACAACCAAAATAAATGCAATTATAAGTGTTTTATAAACTTCCTCTATAGCAGCCTCCACATAATTTGCTCTATTGAAGGAAACTCTTAAATCTAATTCCTCAGGTAAAGATTTTTTAACCTCAATTATCCTCTTTTTAATATTATCTGAAAGTTCTACTGTAGAAGCTCCACTTCTGGCATAAATACCTATACCAACTGTCTTTAAATTTATTTGATCTTTTGTTTGAGCTTTAAAGAGCGTTTTTTCTGAAACTGGGCCAAATTCTATATTTGCAATATCTGACAATAAAATAACTTTATTGCCACTTTTCTTAACTGGTAGCTGTTTAATCGAACTAATATCATTGTATGACTTATCTAAATTAAGAGTTAGATCAATATTGTCTGCCTCAAGAGTGCCAGCTGGAAGACTTATATTTTCATTACGTAGAGCAAGCTCAACCTCTTGGACTGTTAAATTATTTGCTGCAAGTCTAATTGGATCTATCCAAACTCTTATGCTTAATTCTCTTAATCCACCCACTCTAATTCTTCCTACATTTTTAACACTTGAAAATTGATCTATGAGGAAACGTTCTGCGTAATCTCCTAATTCTAAATCACTCCAAGTAGATGAAGACAAAGATAACCACATTGTTGTTGTGAAACCTGCTGCTCTTTTTAATATTTGAGGTGGATCTGATTCAGATGGTAAATTATCTACAACTCTGGCTACTCTTTCTCTTACGTCATTTGCAGCATTGTCAAGATCTATACTGGTATCAAACTCTAT
>CABYCN010000003.1 GCA_902517455.1 uncultured Pelagibacteraceae bacterium | reverse complement strand
TCTACCTTTTTGGAGTCTTGAAAAGTCATTTGAAAGTCAAAAAATTTTCCTTCTGAGATTGATTTATTTAAGTCGTACTCACATACTACGATTTTCTGTGTTTTAGCTTCAATTACTTTTTTATTGATTGAGGACATTTCATCTGAGAAATCATCTGATAAACTATTAAAAATTATAAGATTTAATTTGGGCTCAGTATAAAAGAAAGATCTTTGATCTAGGAAAAGTGATAGAGTAGAATTTTGCTCATCTAAATCAATTCTTTTTAAATTAAAGTAATTTCTTAAAGTTAAATCATCTGTAAGTTTTTTTACACTACCAAAAGTACTTTTATCATATATTTTTTCACAAATTCTTTTTGGAAATAATTCACTAAACTCTAATCTTTTTTCTGCCTCAAGAGAAGTTACCTCAATTGAAATTGCCCTGGAAAAAAAAATTGTAAGAAATATCAATACAAATCCTAAAAATCTAAATATATTAATTTTTTTATAAAACTTAATTTGGTCCATATGCTACTTTTGGTAACCATGTAACAATTTCAGGAAAATTAAATACAATAGCGACTGCTATTACTTGCAGGATAACAAATGGAATTATTCCTTTGTATATATTTGTTATAGAAATTCCTTGAGGAGCCACACCTTTCATATAAAAAAGAGCAAACCCAACTGGGGGGGTTATGAATGAAGTTTGTAAAACTACTGCAAACATCACAATAAACCAAACCATATCAACTCCTAGATCCATCATTACTGGTGCCAAGAAAGGTAAAATGATTAATGTAATTTCAATCCAATCTAAAAAGAAACCTAATAAAAATGCCACAAACAAAACAACTATTACAACTCCACTTGTTCCAAAAGGTAATGCCTTAAGCGCTCCTTCTATTAATTCATCACCTCCCAAACCTCTTAAAATTAATGCAAACATTGTTGCGCCAACAAAAAGTGCAAAAATATAAGCTGTAGTATGGGTTGTTTTTCTGATCACAATTTTTAAATCTGAAAATGATAATCTTCCTCTAACTATAGCCAATAAGGATGCACCTAAAGCTCCAACTCCAGATGCTTCTGTTGGAGTAGCAATTCCCATAAATATACTTCCTAAAACAGCAAAAATTAATAAAGCTGGTGGTATGATAGATTTTAAAACTCTTAAAACTATTTTAAAATCTACTGGTTCAGCATCTTTTGGAAGTGGTGCAGCTTTTGGGTTCATATATGCATAAACGACAATAAAAATTGTATATAACAAACCAAGTAATAAACCTGGGAAAACAGCCCCCATAAATAAATCTCCAACTGAAATTCTTACTTGGTCCCCCATAATTACGAGCATAATACTTGGAGGTATAAGAATTCCTAAAGTCCCAGTTGCACAAACAACTCCACAAGCTAAATTTGGATTGTACTTATTCTTTAACATTAATGGCACTCCTAAAATTGTTAGAAGTACTACTGCTGCGCCAATAATTCCTGTGGAAGCAGCAAGCAAAACTCCGATAAATACAATTGAGATTGCAAGTCCACCTCTTGTTTTACCAAACAATTTAGACAGATCAGTCATAAGATCCTCTGCTATGCCAGATTTGTCCATCATTATTCCCATAAAAATAAACATAGGTAATGCAACTAAAACCCAATTTGCCATTACACCGTAAAGTCTATAGACAACCATTGAGGCAAATCCAAAATCAACACCATAAAATGTGTCAAATAAATTATCAGAAAGCATTGAGATAAATATAAACAAAACTCCTAAACCACCCATGGTCCAAGCTACAGGAAATCCATAAAATATTAATGTTATAAAACTAAAAAAGAGAGCGATTGCTAAAAAATATTCTGTAACTAATGAAATCATTTTTTATCCTCTAATCCAAATCGCAGTGTTTCTATTATTCTTACAATCCTTGAGAAACCAGAAATTAATAGTAAGAAAAAACTGATTACTAAAAAACCTTTTACAAACCATCTAGCTGGTAATCCATTGGCTGATGTTGATCTTTCACTTGAAGCCCATGATAATTCAAAGAAAGGGACTGCATAATAAAGAACTAGGATTACGAATGGTAAAAATAAAATCAAAATACCAAATAATTCAAACCATAGTTTTTTTCTATAACTTAATCTTTCGCTTAAAACATCAACCCTTACATGAGAGTCTACTATATATGTTGAAGATAAACCAATTAACCAACCTATACAATAAAGGTGCCATTGCAGCTCCTCCAGCTCAATCATTCCATTTCTAAAAACATATCTTAAGACTACATTTAGAATGATAACTGCAATTAATATTACCCAGAACCAATTAAAAATTTCTCCTATCTGTAAAACAAAATTATCAATTTTCTTTGTGATAGGTGTGTGTCTAAGCTGTAGTTTTTTATCAAGAGAAGTTTTTACAGATGTAAATTCTTTAGACATAATTTTTTCCTTAAAAACAAAAGCAGCCGGTGAAACCGGCCGCTTTTATTATTATAATCAACTTTTTAAGTATTAAATACTAAAAGTTTCGAGGTAAATATCCCCATTTTTGCCAAACATCATACTCCTTCATGAATGCTTGTTGAGAAGCCCATACTTTGGCAAAGTCAGCATCTTTAGCAGATTCTTCTTTCATTACTCTAGCACTAACTTTTTGTAGCTCTCTCAATACACTATCAGGCAATCTAGCTGCTGTTACACCTTTAGAAGGAAAAGATCCGATTTGTTTTCCTTGTAAAAATTCACCAGTAGTAATTGCTCTCATAGCCGCCGCTGTACAAGCCATTTCAAATAATGCTTGGTCAGCTGCACCCATTTTTTTCCATAAATCTAAATTGATCATGAAATGAGTTGAAGTTGATACTTGGTGCCAACCTGGGAACAGGTTGAACTTAGTGATTTTATGAAAACCTAAAACCTCGTCAATAGCAGGCATTGAATATTCAGTAGCATCTAGAGTTCCTTTTTCTAGTGCTGCAAAAATTTCTCCACCAGCCATTAAAGTAGCTGAAGCTCCTATTTCATTTAAAACCATTCCTCCCAAACCTGAGAAACGAATTTTTAAACCTTTAAGATCTGCAAGGCTAGTTATAGGGTTTCTATACCAACCAGCTGTTTCAGGCCCAATTGTACTACATAACAAAACTTGAATATTTTGTTTGTTGTATATTTCATTAGCTAATTTAGCGCCTTCTCCTTCAAACCACCAAGCTGCATATTCCCATGGCTCCATTCCAAATGGAACAGCTGCAAATAATACTGCTGCTGGTATTCTTCCTTGGTCATATGCCATATAATTATAAGCTGCTGGCAAGTCACCTTTACTTATTGAAGGTGAGATTTCTAGTGGTGGAAGAATTTTTCCAGGCTCATAAACCTTTAATTTAATTCTACCATCAGTCGCTCTATCTAATGTATCTGATAAACGTGCAACAGGATCTCCTAATGCAGGCCAACCAGTATTAAAAGTAGATTGTACTTTCCATCTAATTTTTTCCGCTGCAGTAACTTGCTGTAATGAAAAAGTTACCATTAAAGCAAACACTGCAAAGAAACTAACAGATGTTTTTATCAGTTTTTTCATTTTCCCCTCTCTATTTTGAGTTGTTTTAAATTTAAAGAACATCCCCAACTCATTTTAGAACGCTCTCCATGCTTTACCGTAAAGATCAACCATTTCATTTACAGTAGGCACTCTTGGATTGAGGTTAGGCGCTCCTGAAACTTCTGCATCAGTAGCCATATTTTTAAGCTTTTCCTCAAAATTTTTTTCATCAATACCGAACTTTCTCATTGATGGTACATCAAAATCTTTATTCATTTTATAAAGACCTTTAACCAACTTTTCACAAGCAGTATCGTCGTCGTCATTTAGCTGAGCAAAATTTCCAGCTTTACTACAATCAGCATATCTGCTTTTAGCATAATCAATTGAAAACTCAGTTATAGTAGGTAATAACATTGCATTACTTAATCCATGTGGAACCTTAAAGTTACTCCCTAAAGGTCTACTCATCCCGTGAACTAAACATATTGATGCGTTTGAAAATGCTAGACCTCCTAGAGTTGCAGCTAACATTAATCCCTCTCTTGCTTTTAAATCTTTGGGATCTTTATCAACAGCATAAATATTTTGTGTTACAAGTCTTATTGTATCTAAGGCCATTCTATCTGAAAATAATGTAGCCTTTTTACTAATATAAGCCTCAATCCCGTGAGTTAAAGTATCGATAGCACTATCGATTGTTAGTCTTCTTGGTTTTGATAAAGTTAAATCATAATCGACGATTGCACAGGTTGGAACGAAACCTTCACCTCTACACGAAATTTTTTCATTATTTTTTGAGTCTATGATTACTGCGTGATGAGTTACTTCTGAGCCAGTTCCGGCTGTTGTGGGTATAGCAATAGTTGGTAAACCTTGTTTATCGAACGTTGAAGGTGGTTTGTAGTCTTGTACATTCTTACTATACTTAGCCATTGCAGCAATAGCTTTAGCAGTATCAATTGGACTACCGCCTCCAAAACCTATTACAGCCTCACTTTTAAATTTTTCTAAATGATTAATACCATTTAAAACTACCTTATCAGTTGGATCCGGGACAGTATCATCAAAAACATTAGATTTTAATCCTGCTTTAGTTAAAATATTTTGAAGCTTTTTTACATAACCAAATTCAACCATCTGTTTGTCCGTAACAATCAGAAAAGATTTCACTGAATTTAAAGTTTTTATAATTTCTGGAAGTTGATACAAACTACCTTTACCAATCTGCATATATCTTGGTACGCATATTCGGACATTGTCTCTTTTTATCAAGCCATCTCCTCTTTAAATTAATCTAATCTAAGCTTAACTAAATTTAGGAGTCAACACCATAAAACCCTTAATTGATAATATTTTTCTCATTTAACGAAACATGTTGCAATCAAAAAAAACGTGTTATATTTTATTTATAAAATTAATTTTAATGAAAACAGTTAGTCACTTTATTAATGGAAAGATTTATTCGAATGGTAAATCCAGAAAAGGACCAATATTCAATCCAGCTATTGGTGAACAAATTGCTGAAGTTGAATTAGCTAGTAAGGTTACAGTTGAAATGGCCATTAAAAATTCCTCAGAGGCCTTTTTAAAATGGTCAAAAACTACACCAATAAATAGGTCAAGAATTTTATCAAAATATAAAGACCTTCTCATAAATAATATGGAACAACTTGCAAATCTAGTTTCCGAACAACATGGGAAAACAATTGCTGATGCTAAAGGTTCAGTTCAAAGAGGAATAGAAGTAGTTGAGTATGCAACAGGAATTACAGATTCTTTAAAAGGGGATCATTCAACAAGTGTTGGAACAAATGTCGACTCACACACATTGAGACAACCTCTTGGAGTTTGTGCTGGAATAACACCATTTAATTTTCCTGCGATGGTTCCAATGTGGATGTATCCCGTTGCTATAGCTTGTGGAAATACATTTGTGTTAAAACCATCTGAAAAAGATCCAAGCTGTCCAATCAGATTAGCAGAATTAGCGATCGAAGCAGGTTTTCCTCCAGGTGTTTTAAATGTTGTTAATGGTGATAAAGAAGCAGTAGATACTTTGCTTGAAAATAAAACAGTTCAAGCAATTAGTTTTGTTGGTTCAACGCCAATAGCTGAGTATGTTTATCACACAGGTACAAAAAACAATAAAAGAGTGCAAGCTCTAGGTGGAGCAAAAAATCATATGGTTATTATGCCTGATGCTGATGTAAATAAAACTACAGACGCAATTATAGGATCTGCTTTTGGTTCAGCAGGGGAGAGGTGTATGGCAATTTCGGTTGCTGTTTGTGTAGGAAAACAAACTAAAGAGAAAATAAAAACAAAATTGTTAGAAGAAACTGCAAAATTAAATGTAGGACCATATACTGATGAGAAAAGTGATTTTGGTCCTCTAAATAACAAAGCTCATTTTGAGAAAGTTTTAGGATACATTGATACTGGAGAAAAAGAAGGAGCTAAATTATTAGCGGATGGTAGGAATTTTAAAAAACAAGGTTACGAAAATGGTTACTTTGTTGGTCCAACAATATTTGATGATGTCAAACCAGATATGAAAATATATAAAGAAGAAATCTTTGGCCCGGTATTAAGTATGATGACCACTGATACTTATGAAGAAGCACTAAACTTAGTTAATGACCATGAGCTTGGGAACGGAGCGGCTGTCTTTACTAAAAGTGGAAATATTGCTAAACATTTCACTGAAAATGCAAAAATTGGTATGATAGGAGTTAACGTACCTATTCCCGTGCCAGTTGCTTACCATAGTTTTGGTGGATGGAAACGATCCTTATTTGGGGATCATTCAATGCACGGACCAGAAGGTGTAAGGTTTTACACTAAACTCAAAACTGCGACTGTGACTTGGGTAGAAGACAATGCAGGACCTGAATTTACTATTCCAGTTTTATCTTAAATTTTTAAAGATTTAAATTTAGATGACAGACACAAATAGTAGAACATCTCCAAGAAGAATATTAAATATACTTGAGGAAATCATAGTTGATCCTGATAACTTTACAGCAAAAAAAATTTCTCATAAGTTAAAGATACCTTTGCCTACAATTTATAGACATATTGAAACCCTATGTGAAGAAAAATATTTAGTAGCAAGTAGTTCAAAAAAATATCTTCCTGGACCAAAAATAAGAAATTTAATTTTAAAAAGCCTACCCTATGAACCAAATTTTACTTTAAGAAGATCATACTTAAGAAAACTAACTAATGATATTGAGGAAACGGTTAGTTTATCAATACCGATAGGTACTAAACTTGTTTATTTTGACAGAATAGAATTTCATTGGCCAATGCAATTAAACCTAGAGGCAGGAGACCATCTTCCGTTACATGCATCCGCATCAGGGAAATTATATTTATCATCAATAGAAGAAAAAAATGTAATTCAAATATTTAAAAATATCAAAACTCCTAAAACAGCTAAAAACACAATCACTGATATTTCGCTATTTAAAAAAGAACTAAAAAAAATTAAAAATCAAGGTTATGCCTTTGATGATGAAGAATGGTTTAATGGAATGGTTGGACTTTCTGTGCCAATATTTAATTCAAATAAAGAGTTATGTTTTTGTTTGTCAACACATACCGCGAAAAGTAGAAAAGACATAAATGATTTAAAAAAAATCTTATCCCTGATGCAATCTTCTGCAAATAATTTAAAAAAAGTATTATTTAAAGACTAGCTGTTGCTAACATTTTTTTTATTTCTGCTATTGCCTTTGCAGGATTCAGGCCTTTTGGACAAGCACTTGTGCAATTTAAAATAGTATGACATCTATAAAGCTTTAATTCGTCCGCAACTTTTTTCAATCTAGCTTCTCTCTCCTCATCCCTGCTATCAACTATCCACCTATAAGCCTGTAAAAGAACTGCTGGACCCAAGTATTTATCGCCATTCCACCAGTAACTTGGACAGGAAGTTGAACAACATGCGCACATAATACACTCATAAGCTCCATCTAATTTCTTTCTATCTTCTTTTGATTGAATAATTTCAGTAGTGTCAGATTTAGAATTTGATTTTAACCAAGGCTCTATTGATTTATATTGTTTGTATAATCCATCTAAATCTCCTATCAAATCTCTTTTTACTTTTAAATGAGGTAAAGGATATATGTCTATATCACCTTTGATATCAGCATGAGGAGTAGTACATGCTAAACCATTTTTTCCACCCATATTCATTGCACATGAACCACATACTCCATGTGCACATGACCTTCGATAAGCTATTGTGGGATCTAATTCGTTTTTAATTTTATTCAATATGTCCAAAACCTTTGAGGGACAATTGTCCATATCAACTTCGTAAGTATCAATTCTTGGGTTTTCTCCTGTTGAAGGATCCCACCTGTATATATTTACTTTTCTTAAATTCTTTGAACCAGTCTTATCTTCAAAGTATTTACCTTTTTTTACTTTTGAGTTTTCAGGTAAACTTATTTGTACCATTAATAAACTCTTTCTTGAGGGGGAAAATATTGTACTTCGTTAGTTAATGTTGTTTTATGAACTTCTCTGTAACTTATTTTAGTCTCTTTTCCATCGCACCAAGCAAGGGTATGTTGCATAAACTTTTTATCATCTCTTTTAGGATAATCTTCTCTAGCATGTGCTCCTCTACTTTCTTTTCTATGATAAGCTGAGTCCACTGTAGCTACTGCTTGCCTAATTAAATTATCAAATTCTAAAGTTTCAACTAAATCTGTATTAAATATTAATGATTTATCTTTAACTGATAATGAGTCTAATCCATCATAGGTTTTCCTTATTTCTTCAACTCCTTCTTTAAGTGTTTTTTCTGTTCTAAAAACTGCACATTTTGATTGCATTGTTTTTTGCATTGATAACCTTAATTCTGCAGTACCTATTTCTCCATCTGCATTTCTTATCTTATCAAATCTATCAAGACATTTTTGTGTCTCTAATTCTCCAATTTCCTCGTGAGGTGTTCCTGGTTTTATAAGTTCAGCTGCTCTTTTTGCTGCTGCTCTTCCGAAGACCACTAGATCAATTAAAGAGTTAGATCCTAATCTATTCGCACCATGAACTGAAACGCATGCAGCTTCACCAATTGCCATCAATCCAGGAACAGTTTTTTCAGAACCATTTACTGTCAAAACTTCGCCTTTATAATTAGTAGGAATTCCGCCCATGTTGTAATGAACAGTTGGTACTACTGGAATTGGTTCTTTAGTAACATCAACGTTTGCAAATAGTCTAGCAGCATCAGTTATACCAGGTAGTCTACTTTCTATGATTTCTTTATCCAAGTGACTTAAATTTAAATGAACATGATCTTGATCTTTTCCTACACCTCTACCCTCATTAATTTCAATTGACATTGACCTGCTTACAACATCCCTGGAAGCCAAATCTTTCGCTTTTGGCGCATACCTTTCCATAAATCTTTCACCTTTTGAATTTGTAAGATATCCTCCTTCACCTCTAGCTCCTTCAGTAATTAATGTTCCATGACCATAAATTCCTGTTGGATGAAACTGAACAAACTCCATATCTTGTAATGGCAATCCTGCTCTTAGAACCATTGCATTTCCATCTCCAGTACAAGTATGTGCTGAAGTCGCAGAATAATAAACTTTACCATATCCACCTGTTGCAATAATTACGCTATGGGCTCTAAACCTATGTATGGTTCCATCATTTAAATTCCATGCAATCAGTCCTTTGCACTCTCCATCTTTCATGAGTAAATCAAGTGCAAAATATTCAATAAAAAATTCTGTTTTGTGTTTTAAGGCTTGACCGTACAATGTATGTAAAATTGCATGTCCTGTTCTATCAGCAGCAGCACAAGTTCTTTGGACGATCCCATTACCATAATTTTTTGTCATTCCACCAAATGGTCTTTGATAAATTTTTCCATCTTCAGTCCTACTAAAAGGAACACCGTATTTTTCTAATTCAATAACTGCTTTAGGTGCTTCTTTGCAAAGATATTCAATACAGTCTTGATCTCCTAACCAATCAGCTCCTTTAACAGTATCATACATATGCCAACGCCAGTCATCCTCTCCCATATTACCAAGAGAAGCTGAAATACCACCTTGAGCAGCAGAAGTATGACTTCTAGTAGGAAATACTTTTGAAATACATGCAGTTTTTAATCCAGCCTCACTTAAACCTACAGCTGCTCTAAGTCCTGAGCCACCCGCACCCAACACAACTACATCATACTCATGATCTATTATTTTATAAGAATTCATAATTTAGATATTAATATAATTGTAATTATTGGAATTGCCACAGCAGAAACATATAAAAGCTTGTTTGCGACATTTTTGATTTGCTCATTCTGTATATAATCCTCAAAAACCTCACTAATACTTAATGCTGAGAAAAAATAGGCATCTATTATAAAAAGACTGAATAAGAATTTAGAGGATGAATTTGTAAAAAAATTTATGACATCTAAATAACCTTTATCGTAAATAGCAATTAAATTTAATATAAACCACAACATCAGTGGGACTAGCAATACTCCACTAACTTTTAAAAAAATCCATTTTTTAGTTGCAATGATCATTCAAATAAAATTTTTTCCTATAAAATAAAAAGTAATAGTTAAAATAATTGATCCAAATATTACAATTAAACCTGTGATTTTCGTCGTTCGTATTTCAAAACCATATCCTAGATCCATTATTAAATGTCTTATCTCACTTAAAATCTGAAATAAAAAAGACCAGGTAACACCTAAAATAATAAACTTCCCAAAATATGAGTTAAAAAAAATATCTATATTTTCATATTTACTTTCACCAAATAAAAGAAATGATGCCCAAAGACATATTAATGTAACCGCTATTATATTTATTATACCGGTTATTCTATGGGTTATAGATACCAAAGAGGATATATGCCATCTGTAAATCTGAATATGAGGTGATAAAGGTTCTTTATTTTCCATAAAAATTATTTTTAATCAAAGTTTCGGCGATCTCTACTGCATTTAAAGCTGCTCCTCTTAAAAGGTTATCCGAGACAATCCACAAATTTAATCCGTTTTCAATTGTTTTGTCTTCTCTTATCCTAGAAATAAATGTTTCATCTTTACCCTCTGCATCAATAGGAGTTGTATATCCACCATCAGCTCTTTCATCTACAACCTTACATCCATCAAAATTTTCTAAAGCATTTCTTACTTTTTCAAGTGAAAAAGATTTTTCGAATTGAATATTAACAGACTCAGAATGAGATATAGAAATTGGTAGTCTAACACAAGTTGCTGTTAAATCTATTTTATCGTCAAGGATCTTTTTTGTTTCATTTGTCATTTTTAGTTCCTCTTTTGTATAACCGTCATCAGAAAACATATCTATGTGAGGAATAGCATTAAAAGCTATTTGTTTAGTGAAGTTTTTAGATTTTATTTTATTTCCATTTAGTGACTGTTTAGTTTGTTCAATTAATTCATCCATAGGTGCTTTGCCACCTCCAGAAACGGATTGATAAGTTGAAACAACTATTCTTTTAATAATGAATAAATCATGTAAGGGTTTAAGAGCAATGACTAACTGAGCTGTAGAACAATTAGGATTTGCAATAATATTTTTCTTTATATGTTTCAAATCATTTGAATTTACCTGTGGAACTATTAAAGGAACCTCTGGATCCATTCTAAAAAAACTAGAATTATCTATAACTAATGAGTTTTTTGAGGCTTTTTGGGCAAATTTTTCAGAAATTTTTCTACCTGCTGCAAAAAAAATAATTTTTGCTTTAGAAAAATCAAAACTTTCTAAATCAACCACCTCATATTCTTTGCCTCTAAATTTAATTTTTATACCTACACTTTTTGATGAGGCAACTAGATAGAGATTGTCAAATTTAAGTTCCTTTTTTTCAAGAACCTCTAAAGTTTTTCTACCAACATTTCCCGTTGCACCTACAATTGCTATATTCATGATAACTTTTTATTTTTATACTAGATGAACGGTAAATCGCAAACTGTTCCTACAAATATTTTTTCGTTAATATCTATCTTAAATTGAGTTTTTAAATCCCAGTAGGGTTTATTTATCATAGCTATACCTATAACTTTTTTAAAAGTTGGAGAGTAAGCTGCCGATCTAACATATCCCACAATGTTATTCTCATCATCAATAAGTGTCTTTTCACAGTACATATCAATAGTATCGTGATCAATTTTAACGCCCATTAATTTTCTATTTATTCCAATCTCTCTTATCTTCCTTAATTTTTCTTTTCCTAAAAAGTTTACCTCAGAGTCTAAATTCATAAATCTATCAAAATTAGCTTCTAAAGGATTATCCCTATTATCAAAATCATTTCCATAAGATAGTAAAGCTCCTTCTATTCTTTCAATAAGATTTGGACAACCTGGTCTAACGTTAAATTCTTTACCAGCTTCAAATAGATAATCATATAAATCTTGTCCAGCGGTATTATCTTCAACATAAACCTCAAAACCTCCCTGTTTTGACCAACCAGATCTTGCGATAAAGTATTTTTTCCCTTTAAATTCATAATAATTAAAATTAAAAAACTTTAATTGTCTTATCTGATCACCGAATAATTTTGCCATTAAGTCATCAGAAAGAGGTCCTTGGATAGCTAAAATGTTTACATTTGGTTCATTAATTTCTACTTCAAATTTTTTTCCAGCAGCTAATCCTTTTGCAAAAAAAATTACATCTGAGTCTGCTATAGAAAGCCACCATTTATCCTCAGCTAATTTATTAATAATCGGGTCATTAACAAGCAAACCATTATGGTCTATCAATGGAGCATAATAACATTTTCCAACTTTGGATTTAGATAAATCCCGACATGTCATCAACTGAACTAATTCAGCAGAGTCTTTACCTGAAATTTCAACCTGTCTTTCTGCTGCAACATCCCATACTTGGACAAATTTCTTTAAATGTAAATAATCAGCCTCTAAAGATTTAAATGTTGCTGGAAGCAACATGTGATTGTAAATAGTGTAACTACTTACACCTTGAGACTCTATCCTATCTGTATAAGGAGTGCTTCTCAATCTTCTTGATTTTGAAATTGGAAAATTTTTCATTTTTTTTAATTCTTAGACCTTTTCTATCATTTCAAATGCTTTTTCAATCATAAACGTATATCCATATTCATAAATATTGAGTATCGCGGATGTCAATTGATTAGCTAAAACTTTTTTCTTAATTCAAATTTTTGAATTTTTCCTGTTGATGTTTTTGGTAATTCACAGAAAATAACTTGTTTTGGTACTTTAAAGCCTGCCAAAGTCTCCTTACAAAAATCAATTAAATCTTTTTCACTAGCCGGTTTATCTTTAACCATTTCTATGAATGCACAAGGTACTTCACCCCATTTTTCATCTGGTTTTGCAACTACAGCTGCAATAGATACAGAAGGATGTTTAGACAAAGTATTTTCTATCTCAATTGAAGATATATTTTCTCCTCCAGAGATAATTATATCTTTTGATCTATCTTGTATTTTTACATATCCATCAGGATGGATTACTGCTAAATCTCCAGAATGAAACCATCCTCCAGCCATAGCTTGATCTGTTGCGGCTTTATCCTTGAAATAACCTTTCATAACTACGTTTCCTCTGAGCATAATTTCACCAATAGTTTTTCCATCTTTTGGGACCTCTTTCATTGTCTCAGGGTCCATAATAGTTGCACCTTCTAGATTAGGATACCTAACGCCTTGTCTTGCTTTAATTTCATTTTGCTTATCTTCATCAAATTCACTCCAAGCATCATTCCAAGCACACTGGGTAACATGGCCATAGGTCTCGGTTAATCCGTAAACATGCATTACTTCAAAACCCAGTGCTTTCATCTTTTTAAAGATAATACTAGGCGGAGGAGCACCAGCTGTTAAGACATGAACTTTGTGGTTTAACTTTTTTTTATCACTTTCAGAGGCGCCTGTTATCATATTTAATACTATAGGTGCTCCACCAAAATGAGTAACATTATATTTTTCTATCAATTCAAAAATTTTTTTCACATCAATATTTCTTAGGCAAATCGTTCTTCCATTTAACATTGGAACTGTCCAGGGATAACACCAACCGTTACAGTGAAACATTGGAACAATAGTTAAAAAATTTAATCTGTTTGGCATATTCCATGCCACTGCACTTCCTGTGGCCATTAAATATGAGCCTCTATGATGATATACAACCCCTTTAGGATTACCAGTTGTTCCAGAAGTATAACTTAAAGAAATAGCTTCCCACTCATCCTCTGGCATTCTCCAGATATAATTTTCATCACCTGTATCTAAAAAACTTTCGTATTCAAGGTCTCCGATTTTTTCTAATTTTGACTGGTCAGCAAACTTATCATGAATGTCAATTATGATAATTTTTTTATCTATTTTGCTTAAGGCTTTTTTGACTTCAACATGAAGTTGTCTATCTACAACTAAAACTTTAGCATCACTATGCTTTAAAATATATGAGATTGTATTGGCATCTAATCTTATATTAATTGTATTTAATATAGCTCCGGTCATAGGAACTGAATAATGAGCCTCAAAAATTTCAGGAGTATTGAAAGCCAAAAAAGAAACTGTATCTCCTTTACTAATGCCAATTTTTTCTAGCGCACTAGCAAATTTAACTGCTCTTTTATATATTTCTTTCCAAGTATATTTTCGATCTTCATAAACAATAGCCTCATAGTTAGGATAAACTTCTTTTGCCCTTTCAAGGAATGATAAAGGAGTTAATGGAACGTAATTTGCTCTATTTTTATCTAAATTTGACTCATAATGATTCATATTAATTAAATCTAAAATTCATTATGTTCGAACTACCAGATATAGCCGACTTATAGTGTTGTTCTGCTCTTGGTAAAACTTTATCGAAATAAAATTTAGCGGTATTTATTTTTTCGTCATAAAATTTTTTATTTTCATTATAATTCTTGAAACTTACTTCTAAGACTTTTATCCAAGAATAGGCAACTGATACATATCCAAGTGTTTTGAGGTAATCATTTGCTGCAGCACTTACATCATCTCTATCTGTTTTAGCTTTTTCAATTGTCCATTCACTAAACTTGCTTAAAACATCTAAATAATAAGAAAATTGCTCTATAAATGGTTTAGTTTGACCGTTCATTGAAATAATCTCTGATTTAATTAAATCTAAATACCTATTAATTATGTTTCCGTTTTTATTCGATAGTTTTCTAAAAACTAAATCTGCTGCTTGCACAGAATTAGTACCTTCATAAATCGGTGTTATTCTATTGTCTCGATATAATTGCTCTATTCCCTGATCTTTTGTATAGCCGTAACCCCCATAAATTTGCATAGCATCATTGGTAATTTCCATACCTAAATCTGTAAATAATGATTTTACAACAGGTGTCATTAGGGAGACAAAGTCAGAGGCCTCCTGACGAATATTTTCGTCCGGATGATTTAAGCTTACTTCTGTTTGTTGAGATAACCAAAAACATAATGCTCTTTCGCCTTCTATAATTGATTTCATGTTTAATAATGATCTTCTAATATCAGCGTGTTCAATTATAAAATCTGCTCCGTTATTTGTCTTGGTGTTGTTAGTTTTACCCTGTTTTCTTTCCTTAGCGTAAGCAAGAGAATTTTGATAGGCAATTTCTGAAATTCCTAGCCCTTGAATACCAACAACAATTCTTTCAAGATTCATCATAGTAAACATCGCATTCAAACCTTTGTCTTTTTTTCCAATCATATATCCTGTTGCATCATCAAAGTTTAAAACACATGTTGCAGAACCTTTTATACCCATTTTGCTTTCAATTGAACCAGTTGTAACTCCATTTCTAGAGCCAACACTTCCATCTTTATTAACTATGTATTTCGGTACTAAAAATAAACTTATACCTTTTGTGCCAGCTGGAGAGTCTGTAGACCTGGCAATAACTAAATGAATAATATTTTCTGTCAAATCATGATCCCCAGATGTAATAAATATTTTTTGACCGCTAAGTTTATATGTTCCATCATTTTGTTTTTCTGCTTTAGTTTTTAAAAGTCCTAAATCAGTGCCACAAACAGGTTCAGTTAAACACATCGTACCACTCCATTTACCTTCAACTATTTTAGGTAAATATTTGTTCTTAATTTCATCTGATGCATGGTGATTTATACAATTATATGCTCCAATACTAAGTTCACTATAAAGTTTAAATGATAAACTCGAAGATGAGAGCATTTCATCAAAAAAAGCACTTACCGTTTTTGGCATTCCCTGACCTCCATACTTTGGATCACAAGATAAAGAAGTCCAACCATCTTCAATATATTTTTGATAGGCTTCTTTGTATCCAGGAGGTGTTCTCACTACTCCATTTTCCAAAATTGCAGGATTTTCGTCTCCAACTTTGGCAAGTGGTAAAATTAAATTTTGATTTATCTTCGCGGCTTCCTCTAAAATATCTTTAACAAGATCTGAGCTAACTTCTTTATATTTCTCTAGATCGTTATAATTTTTATTATTTCGGAGTTTCTCAAAAAGAAACATCATATCTTCTATAGGTGCAGTATAGCTTGGCATAAATTTACTTTAAGATAATTAATTGATTATTGCAATTTTGAAATTATCGCATCTCCCATTTGAGAGGTCGAAACTTCTTTCATTCCTTCAGATAGAATATCTTTTGTTCTTAATCCATCATTTAGCACTTCTTGAACAGCTTTTTCAAGAGCTTCGGCCTCTTTATCAAGATCTAGAGAATATCTCAAAGCCATAGCAAAGCTTAATATTGTAGCTATTGGGTTGGCTATTTCTTTACCTGCTATATCTGGGGCTGAACCATGAATAGGTTCATACATCGCTCTCATTTCTCCATCCTTGTTTTTAGCTCCCAAGGAAGCGGAAGGTAAAAGTCCTAAAGATCCTGTAAGCATAGAGGCTTGATCTGATAACATATCACCAAATAAATTATCTGTCACAATAACATCAAACTGTTTTGGGTCTCTTAATAATTGCATAGCACAATTGTCTGCAAGCATGTGACTTAACTCTACATCTTTATATTCTTTTTCATGCAATGCTTGGACTTCTTCTTTCCAAAGTTGACCTGCCTCCATAACATTTGATTTTTCACAAGATGTAACTTTATTGGATCTTTTTTTAGCCAAATCGAATGCAATTTTAGCAACTCTAACTATTTCACTGCTAGTATAAGTGTGAGTATTAATTCCTTTTCTTTCACCATTTTCAATTGGTTTAATTCCTCGAGGTTCACCAAAATATATTCCACCAGTTAGTTCTCTTACAATCATAATATCTAGACCAGAAACAATTTCTGGTTTTAAGGTTGAGGCATCAACCAATTGTTTAAAACATATTGCAGGTCTTAAGTTTGCAAATAATTTTAATTCTTTTCTAAGTTTTAATAACGCTCTTTCAGGTTTTTTTGAAAATTCAACATTATCCCACTTTGGGCCACCAACTGCACCTAACATCACCACAGCACTTTCTAAAGCTTTATAAAATACTTCATCAGTAATAGGTGTTCCATGCTTGTCATATGAACATCCTCCAGCAAGATCTTCATCTGTTTCAAAATCTAGTGATTTTTTATCATTAAACCAATTAATTATTTTTTTTACTTCTCTAATAACCTCGGGCCCAATTCCATCACCAGGAAGTAATAAAATTCTTCTTTTTTTTACTTTAATCATGAAAAATCCAAGGCTTTTTATCTTTTAAATTATTTTCGAAAATTTTAATTTTATCAGATTTCTTTAAAGATAAAGCTATATCATCTAGTCCTTCTAATAAGCATTTTTTCTTAAACTCATCTATCTTAAAATAAATCTCACTGTTTCCAAAAACGATTTTTTCTTCACTAAGATCAATTGAAATTTCTTTTTTTCTATTTGCATACTCTGAAAGCTCTTTAATTTTATCCTCCTCAATAATGATAGGTAAAATTCCATTTTTAAAACAATTGTTATAAAAAATGTCGGCAAAGCTTGAACTAATAACACAAGTGATACCAAAATCTAATAATGCCCATGGAGCATGTTCTCTTGAGGAACCGCATCCAAAATTCTTACCAGCTATTAAAATTTTTGAATTATTAAAAGGATTTTGGTTTAAAATAAAATCATTAATTTCTTTTCCATTTTCGTCATATCTCATTTCAAAAAATAGATTTTTACCAAGCCCAGTTCTTTTTATAGTTTTTAAAAATTGCTTTGGGATAATCATGTCTGTATCTATATTAACAATTGGTAGATAGGCAGGAATGCTTTTAAGTTTATTAAATTTTTGCATTCTAATTTTGATACTTTCTAACATCATCAAGGCTTCCAGAGATGGCAGCGGCGGCAGCCATTCCTGGACTTACTAAGTGTGTTCTCCCACCTCTACCTTGTCTGCCTTCAAAATTTCGGTTTGAAGTAGAAGCACATCTTTCCTCTGGTTTTAATTTATCAGCGTTCATGGCTAAACACATAGAGCAGCCTGGCTCTCTCCATTCAAAGCCTGAGTCAACAAAAATTTTATCTAATCCCTCTTGTTCTGCTTGTTCTTTGACTAATCCTGATCCTGGAACTACCATTCCATGAACATGAGAGGCTATCTTTTTGTCCTTTAAAATTTTTGCTGCTTCTCTCAAATCCTCAATTCTTCCATTAGTACAACTTCCAATAAAAACTTTATCTATTTTTATATCTTTTGCAGCCGTATTTGGTTTTAAACCCATGTAATTTAAAGATCTTTCTAGAGAATTCTTTTTATCCTCATCTTTTTCATTTTGTGGATTTGGAACCTTCTCATCAATTGTTATTACGTCTTGAGGAGATGTTCCCCAGGTAATCATAGGTAAAATTTCTTCTGCTTTTAAATTTACTTCTTTATCAAATTTTGCATCATTATCTGTTTTTAAACTTTTCCAATATTCTAGTGCTTTATCCCAATTACTTCCTTTTGGAGACATGGGTTTGTTTTCAAGATATTTAAATATTTTTTCGTCAGGGGCTATTAATCCTGCTCTAGCTCCACCTTCAATAGTCATATTGCAAATAGTCATTCTTTGCTCAACACTTAAAGATCTAATTAAATTTCCTGCATACTCTATTACACATCCTGTTCCTCCTGCAGTACCGATTTTTCCAATTATTTGAAGAATTACATCTTTAGATGTAACTCCTAAAGGAAGTTTGCCATCTACATTTATTCTAAAATTTTTAGCTTTTTTTTGAACTAATGTTTGAGTCGCTAAAACATGCTCCACTTCTGATGTTCCAATACCAAAAGCTAAAGCTCCAAAAGCTCCATGAGTTGCGGTATGACTATCTCCGCAAACAATTACTGTACCTGGCTGAGTAAAACCTTGCTCTGGACCAATTATATGTACTATGCCCTGCCTTTTATCATTCATTCCAAATAATTGAATACCAAACTCTTTGCAATTTGTGCCTAATGTATCAACTTGAATCTTTGACTCTTTATCAGATATACCTTTAGATCTATCTGTTGTTGGAACATTATGATCTGCAACAGCAAGTGTTAAATTTGGATGCCTTACTTTTCTGTTCGAGTTTCTTAGTCCTTCAAATGCTTGTGGGCTAGTTACTTCATGAACTAAGTGTCTATCCACAAATAATAATGATGTACCATCAGGTTGTTGATCTACTAAGTGATCATTCCAGATTTTATCGTAAAGAGTATTAGACATTGAAAAAAAAATTATTTTTTTTCTGGACTATTTTCAAGTTTTTTTTCTGCTTCAATTTCGGCTTTGGGAGCATCTTTTTCGGTCTCCACTCTAGCAGAATCATCTTTTTTTGGCTCTGGAGAGAGTACTGTCTCTGTTTTTGTCTTTTCTTCAGTTTTCTTGAGAATTGGAGCTAAATTTTCCTTATTTACAGTCTCTGGTTTTACATCAATATCGATACCAATTTTTTTTCTGATTTTTTCTGCAATTCTTGCAGATTTACCTGTTCTATCTCTTAAATAATAAAGTTTTGCTCGTCTTACCTTTCCTGAACGAATTACTTTAATCGAGTCTATTAAAGTTCCGTATAATGGAAAAGTTCTTTCCACTCCTTCTCCAAAAGAAATTTTTCTTACTGTAAAAGAAGAGTTTAAATCTCTATTTTTTTTAGCAATACAAACACCTTCAAAATATTGAATTCTTTCTTTTTTACCCTCAGTAATTCTAACACCAACTTTTACAACATCACCGGGATAAAAGTCAGGAATTTTTTTCTCTGAAAGAATTTTTTTGACATTTTGCTGATTTATTTCTTCGATAGTTTTCATTTTAATATTTAACAAATTAATCTTTTTTATATTTCTGCCACAAATCTGGTCTTCGGTCGCGTGTTATAGCCTTTGATTGAGATAAACGCCAGTCTTTAATTTTAGCATGATCCCCAGATAATAATACCTCTGGAACAGACTTTTCTTCCCAAATTTGTGGTTTTGTATATTGAGGATACTCTAAAAGACCATTTTCAAAGGTTTCATCAACAGAAGATTTTTCATTTCCCAAAACCCCAGGTAAAAGTCTTAAAATACTATCAAGTACAACAAATGCAGCAGTTTCACCTCCAGACAAAACATAGTCCCCTATACTTATTTCCTCAATGTTTCTCGTAGTCAAAACTCTTTCATCGACCCCTTCGAAGTGACCACAAATTAAAGATATTGATTTCTCTTTTGATAAATCTTGTGCAAGTTTTTGATCAAATTTTTTACCTTTTGGTGAAAGATAAAAAATTTTTTCTCCTTTTTTAACCTTTTGATCAAGAGAATTTGCTAAAATATCAGCTTTGAGTAACATTCCTGTACCTCCGCCATAAGGAGTGTCATCAACTGTTTTATGTTTATCAGTTGCTGCATCTCTAATGTTTATTACACTTAAGTTCCACAATTTATTAGACAATGCTTTTCCATAAAGACCTTTAGCTAAAGGTCCAGGAAAAATTTCTGGATAAAGAGTAAATATCTGGGCTTGAAACATAAGCAAACTTTAGATTATTTTTTTTCCTCTTTTGGAGCTTCTTCCTTTTTAGCTTCTGCTGCTGGTGCTGCGTCTGCTTTTGGAGTTTCTTCCTTTTTAGCTTCTGCTGCTGGTGCTGCGTCTGCTTTTGGAGTTTCTTCCTTTTTAGCCTCCTCAGATCCTTCTTTTTTTCTATCTTTTTTTGGAACTGCTTTTTGAGGATTATTTCCGTTAGCGGGCATAGGCATTAACTCATTTTCTCCTAAAATTCTTGCTACTCTTGTTGTTGGTTGTGCTCCTTGACCTAGCCAATATTTTATTCTTTCAGCCTCGAGTCCAATTCTTTCTTTTTTTTCTTTGGGAAGTAATGGATTAAAAAAACCTACTTTTTCAATAAACCTTCCATCTCTTGCAAAACGACTATCCGCTACAACTAATTTATAAACTGGTCTCTTCTTTGTTCCACCTCTTGATAACCTTAACTTTAGCATTTATTCTCCTTTTTTTTTATTTTAATTGATTAAATAATTCTGGTGGTATCCCTTTATCAGACATACCTTTTAAGTTTCCTTTAGACATCTTTTTCATCATTTCTGACATCATTTTAAATTGCTTTAACAATTTATTGATAGTAGCTGGATCTGTACCAGAACCATTAGCAATTCTTTTTTTTCGAGAACCATCAATTATTTTTGGATTCTCTCGTTCATTTTTTGTCATAGACAAAATTATTGCTTCATTTTTTGTAATAACACTTTCATCAATACCCGCAGCATCCATTTGGGACTTAACTTTTGAAACTCCTGGCATAAAAGACATTACACCCTCTATTCCACCCATTTTTTTCATTTGTCTTAATTGAGTTAAATAATCTTGCATGGAAAATTGTCCTTTTTTTAAATTTTCTTCAGCCTTTTTAATATTTTCTTCACCAAGATCTTGTGCAGCTTTTTCTACAAGGGATACAATATCTCCCATTCCCAAAATTCTATTTGCGATTCTATCTGGATGAAATACTTCAAGATTCTCAATTTTTTCACCTACTCCTAAAAATTTAATTGGAACTTGAGAAATAAATTTCATACTTACTGCTGCTCCACCTCTAGCATCACCATCTGATCTAGTTAAAATTATTCCTGTTAGATTTACTGCATTTTTAAATTCTTTTGCTACAGATGCCGCCACTTGTCCTGTAAGTGAGTCTGCAACCAAAAAAATCTCTGCAGGATTAATTGTTTTTTCAATTTGTTTGATTTCACTCATCATTTGTAAATCAATCTGTGTCCTTCCTGCGGTATCAAATAATATAATGTCAGCTCCATTTAAATTAGCAGCGCTTATTGCTCTTTGACAAATATCAGATGGCTGTTGGCCTTCAAGTATAGGGAGAGTTAAAATATTATTTTGCTCTCCTAAAAAATTTTAATTGTTCTTGGGCAGCTGGCCTGTAAATATCTAAGCTAACCATCATAACTTTCTTTTTTTTAGTATTTTCTAAATATCTTGCAAGTTTAGCAGTTGTAGTTGTTTTACCAGAACCTTGTAATCCGACTAGCATCATTGGCACTGGAGGAACTACATTGAGGTTTACATCATTATTTTTTTTCACCTAATAAATTAACAAGCTCGTCATATACAATTTTAACCACCATATCCCCAGGGGATGTAGACCTAATTATTTCTTGTCCCAAAGCTTTTGGTTTAACTTTTTCAACAAATTCTTTTGCAACCTCTAAAGAGACATCAGCTTCTAATAAAGCTTGCCTAATACCTCTTAAACCTTCATCAACTTGTTTTTCATCAAGTGAAGGTGCTTTTTTTAAAGAAGAAAAAACTTCTTCAAATTTATTTGTCAAATTTTCAAACATATTTATTCCACACAGCAGTAATCGCACTAGTGGGCGAACCCTCGCTGACTAGTGTCGATCTCTTTGTTTCCAAAGACACCGCAAATTTAACGTTTTTGCGGAAACTCGCACAAACTATAATAGAGGTTCAAAAAGTCAATAAATAAGTTAAATAACTATATATGGACATTAAAGCTTTTAAAATGGATGGATTAGGTAATGATTTTGTAATCATTGATAATAGACAAAAAATTAATTATTTATCAAAAGAGCAAATAATTAAAATTTGTGATAGAAATTTTGTTGGATGTGATCAACTAATATTTATTGAAAAAGATAATACCTTTGATGCTCGTTTAAAATTTTTTAATTCTGATGGTGGTGAGTCTAGTGCTTGTGGTAATGGGACAAGATGTGTTGCAGACTTAATTTCAAAAGAAAAAAAAAATAAAACTATAATTTTAAATACCCTATCAGGAAATTTAGAATCCAAAATATTGGGCAATAATCTAGTTACAACAGAAATTAAAGGAGCTAAAACTAAATGGAATGAAATTCCTCTTTCTGAAAAATTTGATACAATTAATTTAAATATTAAAATTAATGACTCAAATAACAATGAGCACTTAGGTGGTACTGCTGTAAATGTTGGAAACCCTCATGTTGTCTTTTTCGTTAATAATATTGAAGACTTTAATATTGCAAAAATCGGTCCTGAAATTGAAAATCACAAGATGTTTCCAGAAAAATGTAATGTTACAATTGCTAAAGTTATAAATAAAAATTTAATCAAAGTAAAAGTGTGGGAGAGAGGTGCTGGATTAACAAAAGCATGTGGGACTGCAGCGTGTGCAACAGCATTTGCTGGTTCATTAAAAAAACTTACTGACAAAAATACGGATATAGAATTTGAGACTGGAAATTTATCGATTTTTATAGATGAAAAAAATTCTATTCACATGAAGGGTCCTGTTTCAGACATAAAGGAAATTTCAATAAAATTATAATGGGAATATTTGAAAAGTTTAAAAAAGGATTTCAAAAAAGTGCTTCGGCATTTTCATCAGGCCTTAAAGAAATAATTGTAAAAAAAGAGATAGACGATGAAAATTTAACTAAAATTGAAGAATTTTTAATACAATCAGATGTCGGTGTGGAAGCCGCCTCTGAAATTAAAGACACAATTTCATCAAGCAAAATTGATCCTAATAAAGATTTAGCAAAAGAAATAAATCTAGTTTTAAAAAAGTATATTATTTCTTTAATGAAACCTCTGGAAAATAATTCTTTTTTTATTAAAAAAAAGAAGCTTAATGCAACTTTAATTTCTGGAGTTAATGGCGTTGGTAAAACAACAAGTATAGGCAAAATTGGTAAAATTTTAAAAATCAATGGTAATAAAGTTATGTTTGCTGCCTCTGATACTTTTAGAGCTGCTGCAATTGAACAATTAGAAAATTGGGCTAAAAAAATTGATGTCTATATTACTAAATCATCACAAGGATCTGATCCAGCTTCAGTTGCTTACAAAGCTATTGAACATGCTATTAAAAATAATTTTGATCAAGTTTTAATTGATACAGCTGGAAGACTTCAGAATAAAAAAAATTTAATGGAGGAATATAAAAAAATTGCCAATGTAACAAAAAAAATAGATCCTGATGCACCTCACGATGTTATTTTAGTTTTGGATGCAACCTCTGGGCAAAATATAATTAATCAGGTAGATGAATTTAATAAAATTATTCCAATAACTGGTATAATTATGACAAAGTTAGATGGAACTGCAAAAGGCGGCATCCTTCTAGCGATTGCAAAAAAATATAAACTTCCCATAATTGCTTTAGGTCTAGGAGAAAAAGAAGATGATCTTCAAATATTTGAAGCTGAAAAATTTGCTGATGCTTTTACTCAAACTAATTAATTAAACTACTTGATATTAGTGGTTTATAAAAACTACATTTATAATTATCTTTAAATTCAAAATGACCACAATTTTTAGCGAAAGAAGATATGATAAAATCAAGTTTGCCATTAGTTGGATACAATTCTAATTTTTTTTTTATAATATCAAATTGAAAATTAGCATTTAAACTTTTAACAGCACTAATCATTACTAACGTTTTATTATCTTTTAAAAGATAATAAGCAAAATCATCTGGAAATACAGGAAAGTCATATTCTTCTAGATAAAATTTTGCGTGAGTTGGAAACCATTCGTGCGAGATCAACGGAGAAGAAGTTTTTGTTTGATAATCGTAAATATAAAGATCTTTTGGGTAATCATTAATGTAATTTCCAGTTTCTCCCCTAGCTAAAATTGATTTATCCCTTCCCTTAAAATATAGGGCAAAATTTTTGTTATGAGAATTCATTTGATCTATATAAAATAAATCATCAGCTAAAAATTCATTACCTTTTGCAATTGCTATTTTGATGAAACAAAATAAGAAGATAATTAATAAAAATATTTTTCTCATTTTACAGAAATAAAATATAATGTTGAATTTTGTTTGGTAAGATTGTGGCTTAATTTAATCCTCTAAGAAATGATTTCAGTGCGATAACTAACTTTTCATCATATTCCATCATATGATTGTCATATTTAGTAAAGTATGAATATTTAGGTTCATTTGCTATTTCATAAATTTTTTTGCCCATAGAGAAAGGAACTATTTGATCTGCCTCACCATGCATCACTAAAAGTGGTGAATTTATATTTTTGATATTTTTATAATTTTCAAATTTATCTTTAAGTAATAAACTAACTGGAATGTAAGGATAAAATTTTTTTGCAGCATCAACCATAGATGTAAATGGAGTTTCTAAAATTATTCCTGCATAATTCTTATTTTGAGCTAAATATGTAGCAACACCGGTCCCTAAAGATTCTCCATATAAAATAAGATTTTTTTCATCTATTCCTTTTTTGACTAACCAATTAATTGCACTTTTACCATCTTCATAAAGACCTTGTTCAGTAGGTTTTCCTTTGTTACCACTAAAACCACGCCAAGCTATAATTAAGAAATTAATATTCATATCCTGAAAATGGTTAAGTTTATGAATTCTATTTTCTAGAGACCCAGCATTTCCATGAAAATAAATGAGAGTTTTATAATTTATAAGATTTTTCTCATGGTACCACCCAAGTAATTCAATATTATCTGACGTTGGTATTTTAACCTTTTTAATATCTACTAAAATTTTATCGCCTGAATAATTATTTTCATTTGGATGATAAAGTAAGTTTCGTTGATAAAAGTATAAAAATACTAGAACAAAAAAATACAAAATAAGTATAATAAAAATTGACTGCAATAGACTCTTCCTAAATTTTTTGAACATTTTTTTTCTTTGCTAAGTATACGCCAATGAATACCAAAACTGTTCCTATCAAATGATAATTTTCTAATTTTTCCTCAAATAAAAAATAACCATAGATTGCACCATAAATTGTAAAAATATATAAAGTAAAACCTGTTAAAGACGCACCCAATTTTTTTTGAGCCATTGTGTAAAGAGTGAATGCAATAATTCCTGGAGAAATTGCTGCAAAAACCACCCACGTAAAAAATTCCTTGTTAAACATAGTTTTTTTAAAAAAAATTTCCTCACCAATATAAAAGGGTAGCAAACTTGCAGCTCCAAAAAATGCTATCAATGTAAATCTTTGAAAAATCTCAAGTTTCGTTTTCCAATAAAATAGATAAATTGAATATAATGCCCACCCAATAGCAGCTGCTAACATCCAAAGATCACCAATAGTAAAATTAAAATTTATTAATAAATAAAGATCACCCTTTATGATAATTGTAAATACCCCGATTAAACAGGATATGAGCCCAAAAACTTTCGTAAGGTTTATTTTTTCGTTAAAAAAAATAGCAGAAATCAAAATTATAAATATTGGTGATGATGTGTATATAATTCCCATATTAGTAACCGTAGTGGTTTGACCGGCTAAAAAAGGGAAAGCGCCACAAACACCACAGCCTGTTGCACCTAAAAAAAAAAGCTTTTTATATTCCTTTTTCATAATTTTATAATTTTTTTTTAATGATATATATGTAAAAGGTAACAGAATCATAAAAACTAATGTCCATCTCCAAAATGCTAAAGAAATTGGCGGGACAAATTCAACACCACCTCGAGCTACGACTAAATTTGATGCCATAAAAATAGGTTGAACAAATAAAAGTGAGAGTGCAAAAAGATTATTAGTTTTAGTTCTCAATGATTTACTTTTAGATTATTTATTTTTTATCAAAGAAAGCTTCATAAACCATCATAAAGATTGCAATACCCATCAAAATATAAACAGGTAATACATCAAAGAAACCTATCATAGATGATCTTGTTAATGTAAATGCAAGACCCACTAAAAAAGCGATTGCAAGTAAAGATCCCAAAAAAGTTGTAAACTTTTGCATTTTAATTATTACATTCCTTTTCTAGCCAATTAGCAACCCCTAAAAATCTATGATCATCATATCGATCTCCTATTAACTGAACTCCTAATGGTAAATTATTTTCACCTTCAAGTAATGGAAGAGAAATACAAGGTGTTCCTAGATATGACCATACTTTATTAAATTCTGCCGTTCCAGTACTTTTCAAACCTTTGGGTGCAACACCAGGACTAGAAGGAGTTAGGACACCATGGTAATCCTCGAATACTTCTTGATAAGACTCATAACTTCTTTTTTTAAAATCTATTGCCTCAGCGTATTCTTTTGCTGAATACTTATTGCCATTAGCAATAGCAGTTTGCATGTATTTTGACAATTTTGCTTTATACTTTTTGTAATAAGTTGCAAAATTATTGGCCAAATCAGTTTCGTGAATAATTTGATGATATTTATGAATATCTTTAAAATATGATGGAGTATCAAATACTTCTATATTTTTAAATGACCTTATAAAATATTCAAAACACTCTCTAGATTTTTTATCAATTATCTTCCAATAATCTGACTTATAAAAAATAAACTTAGGTTCGTATGCTGGACCTTTTTTTGTTTCCTCTAAAATATTTTCAGCTGAATAATAAATGGTTGCTGGATCATGATGATCTTTTTTAATTAAAACCCTAGCTAATAATGCTACATCTTCAACAGTTCTTCCAAATATACCCATATGATCTAATACATATGAAGTTCTCAAAACACCATTTCTTGAAATTAAACCATAAGTTGGTTTATATCCGACAACACCACAGTAAGAAGCAGGTCTTATAACTGATCCACCTGTTTGTGATCCAATAGAAAGAGGTGCCATAAGTGAGGCAACACATGCAGCTGAACCGCTAGAGGAACCTCCTGGGGTCCTTGAGTAATCATGAGGATTTGTTGTTTTTGGTGGTCCAAGATAAGCTAATTCCGAGGTAGCTGTTTTACCCATTACAATAGCACCAGCAGAATGTAAAAGTTCAACTATCTCAGCATTTTGAGAATAAGATTTTCCTTTTCTAATTGGTGTTCCACACTCAGTTGGCATATCAACAGTTCCAATTATATCTTTTAAAGCTATCGGGACTCCATGTAATGAGCCCACAGGTTTTCCTGATTTTCTCTGTTCGTCTGCGTCTGCAGCTTTCTCCAATAAAACTTTTTTATCAAAGTGAGCCCATGCTTTAATGTCTTTTTCAAATTTGCTTATTCTCTCGATATATTTTTCACAAATTTCCACAGAGCTTAAATGACCTTTTTTAATTTTTGAGGCCATTTCCTCCACACTTAACGAAAATATATCAATCATTTTTTAGTCTGCAAATAATACATCTGGCAGCCATAAAGCAATTCCAGGGAACATGTACATCAAAAACATTCCAAATATAACTATGCCTAAAAATGGCATGATTCCTTTAAATATTTCTAATAATTCAACATTAGTTTTTTGAACTCCTTTTAAATAATAAGCTGACATAGCCATCGGGGGAGTTAAAAATGAAGTTTGTAAATTTAAGGCAATTAACATTGCAAAAAAATATGGATTAACATTAAATATTTCCAACAATGGTAAAAATATTGGTACAAATATAATTAAAATCTCTGTCCATTCTAAAGGCCATCCTAAAAGAAAAATTATAATTTGAGTTATAATTAAGAATTGCCAAGTAGTTATATTTATTGATGTAAAGAAATGTTCAAATACTTCATGCCCTCCTAAATAAGAAAATACTGAGGAAAAAGTCCAAGATCCAATAAATAACCACATAATCATTGCAGTAGTTTTTGCTGTAAGAAAAACAGACTCCTTAAAATTTTGCCATTTAAGAGTTTTATAAAACCAAGATAAAATTAAAGCACCAAAAGCTCCTGCTGCTGCTGCTTCAGCTGGTGTAGCGATACCAGCTAAAATTGTTCCAAGAACTAACATTATCAGACCAAATAAAGGTACAAAAGAGACCAACACCTCTTTTAAAATTTCTGCTCTAGGTGGGATATCTTCAGCTGCCGGTCTCGGTGCTATTGAAGGATTAAGCCATGCTCTTGTTACTGCATATGCAATATATAAACCAGCTAACATTAATCCTGGAAAAATTGCTGCAGCAAATAATCTTAATGGAGACAATTGTGCAATTACAGAATAAACAATCAACATAATACTTGGTGGAATTAAAATTCCTAAACAGCCTCCTGAACAAATTATTCCTGAAGCAAACTTTTTGTCATATCCTGCCCTAACCATCGCTGGCCAAGCTAATAATCCCATCAAAGTTACTACTGCTCCAATAATTCCTGTTGCTGTAGAAAATAAGGTGCATGTAATAAGAGCTGCTACAGCCATCGATGCTGGCAATCTATGTGCAGCTAATCTTATTGCAAAAAATAATTTTGCTACAATCCCTGCTCTTTCTACTAAATATCCCATAAATAAAAAAAGTGGTACTGCGGTGAGTACATTATTGTCCATTACTGTATAAGTATTTTTTACAAATAGTGAAAATATTCTATTATCAAAAATGTGATCCATTAAAACTGGATCATAATAAGCATAATAACCAAAACCTATTCCCATTGCCATCAAAGTAAAAGCGATTGGAAATCCTAACAAAACAGAAAATAGAAAAACACCCATCATTAGAATTGCTACTTCAGGATTAGTAAGACCAAACATCATTTTATTTATTTTCCTCTTGAGAAGTTCTCATTAAAATTTTTTCTGTCTCTTCTGCAACAACCATTCTTGCAGGCCAGTTGCCAGTTTGTATACAAATTATCGATCTAAACACTTCTCCTATTCCCTGAATGATTAGCATGATACCAGCTGCTGGAATCATAGATTTAACCATATAAATTTGAATTTGAGCAGGACTACTCCAACTAGTTTCTTTTATTTTCCAAGCTTGGGCAGCATACTCATAACCATAAAAAGCTAAGGCTATAACTCCTGGGAAGAAAAAAATAAAGTAAAGCACCAAATCAATCCATGCCTGGGTTCTTTGACTAAACAATCTGTAAATTACATCACCTCTTACATGAGCTTCTGTTGCTAAACAGTATGCACCTGACATCATTAATATAGCCCCATACATCTGCATACTAAAATCAAAATTCCATAATGTTGGCTTATTAAATGCATAAGCCATTACTACTTCGTAAACTGTTCCTCCCATTAAAATAACAATACACCAAGCAAAGGCTTTACCCATAGACGTGCTAAGCGTGTCTGCAAATTTAATGTAAGAAGTCATCATAGTTTAAAAGTATAATAAAATTAGGTAAAAAAAAAGGGGGTTTTTAAACCCCCTTTAATTTAAATCTTTTAAAATTAATTAAATTTTAACTTTTCCGATTGGACCAAACTCATTTTCATAAGCTAATTTGTAGTTCGGTTGATTCATCAACAGATACTTCATTGTTCTTTTAGCATATGCTTTCTGAGATGCGATAATTTTCTTAAAGAAAGGATCTTTCCCAGAAAATTCTCCAACTATTTTATCCCAACCTTTTAACTGTTCGGCTAAAATAGCATCAGATGTTTGGTAAACATTTACCTTATGCTCATTCATCAATTTAGCTAAGTCAGCTGAATATCTAACTAAAGCTTTGAAATAGTTATCTGAGTTTGCAGCATAAGCAGCATTTTTCAAGATAGCTTGATGAGCAGGTGAAAGGCTGTTGTATCTTTTCTTATTTACTGGTATCTCAAACATTTCTTGAGACTGGTGAAAACTACCTAAGTGATAGTGTTTAGATACATCTTGCATTCCAAACTGAGAGTCTGATGTTGGGTTGTTAAATTCAGCAGCATCAATCAAACCAGTTTTCATAGCTGGTTGAATTTCACCACCTGGTAATTGTCTTACGACCATCCCCATAGCAGTTAAAACGTTAGTCGCCAGACCAACTGTTCTATACTTCATTCCTTTAACATCAGATACTTTTGTTACGTTCTTTTTGAACCAACCAAAAGGCTGTGCTGGCATAGGCATGTGGAAAAAACCAATATAATCAAAACCTACTTTAGCAAGAGTTTCGTCATATAATTTTCTTCCTCCACCATACTCCATCCATCCCATTACTTCTTGAGATGACATTCCATATGACGGACCAGTTCCAAAAAGTGAAGCGGCAGGATTTTTACCGTACCAATATGCTGTTACCCAGTGACCCATATCAAGGTTACCGTCACTAACAGCTGCTCCAATTTCTGAAGTTTTTACAACAGCTCCAACTGGTTGAAGATCAATCTTAAGTGAACCTCCAGACATTTCTTTAACCATGTTACAGTAGTCTCCAGCCATTTCAAAAAAGATGTTAGCGCCTGAAGGCCAAGCAGCTTGCATCTTTAATGTTACATGGCCATCTGCTCTTGCAATGTTAGGCATTGCAACTGTAGCTGCAGCAACAGCTCCAGCTTTAGCAGCGGTTTTAAAGAACTTACGTCTTGAAGATTTTTTAATCTTCAAGGATTTATTTTCTTTTGTCATTATTTCTCCTCTACTAGTTAATTAACTAAATAATTTAAACATAGAATTTGATTAGAGTCTTTCTAAAAAAAGGCAGAGATGCCGCATAAGTTGAATTTTATACAATCTAGAGTAGAATTAGTTTACTTTATTCTTAGAATTTCCAGTTTTAAAGAACTCGTCAATATTATCTATAGCTAAATTAGCCATCGCAATTCTAGTGTCTTTAGTCGCGCTTCCTAGATGAGGTAAAATAAAAGCTGATTTAATTTTGTGATAACCTGGATTTAAATTTGGCTCATTTTTATAAACATCTAAACCAACTGCATAAATTTTCCTTCGATTTAATGCATCGATCAGTGCCTCATCCTCAATTATATCTCCTCTAGCAACATTAGTTATTACTGCTCCTTTTGGAAAATATTCAACTGTTTCTTTATTTATCATATTTTCAGTTTCTTTAGTAGCCGGACAACAGATAGATAGAACATCAGATACAGAGAATAAACTTTTTATATTATCATGATAAATTGCTCCCTGTTCCTTATCATCACTCAACTTTGAGCGATTGTGATAATGAAGAATCATTCCTAATGATTTTGCTATCTTAGCAATTTTTTGACCAATTCTTCCCATACCCAGAATACCTAATCTTGTTCCGGTCAATTGTTTTCCGATCAAATAATCGGCAGACCACTTCCATCCACCCTCTCTAGCTGACTCTATTCCTTCTGCAGCTCTCCTGCAGGCACCTAGGATTAAAAGTACTCCAATTTCTGCAGTGGCATCAGATAATACCTCTGGCGTATTTGTAACAGCAATGCCTCTTTTTTTTGCTGCTTCTAAATCAATATTACCAAAACCAACTGCAAAATTTGATATGATCTTTATTGTATCTGGTAACTTGTCAATTGTATCTTTATCTAATTTTTCAGTCAAAGATGATAGAATTCCATCACAACCCTTGCTCATCTCAATTACTCTTGATTGTGAATATAATTCATCATTAGAATTAAATATTGCTTTAAAAGTTTTTGAAGCTTTATCCTCACTTTCCTTAATTAATTTTCGAGTTATCAAAATTTTTTTCATAAATTAATAGACTATCAATTAAGGTCAAATATTTTGCCAGGATTCATTATATTATTTTGATCGATACTTCTTTTAATAGTTCTCATTAGCGCAATGCTGTCACCATGCTCTTTAAGTAAATATGCTTTTTTATGAAGTCCAACACCATGTTCCCCTGTAATAGTTCCATTGAGCTCTAAAGTTTTATTAATCAACAAATCACTAAACTCTCTTATCTTATTATAAATTCCTTCCTCTTTAGGATCATAAGGTAAAATTACATGAAAATTTCCGTCTCCTAAATGACCAACCATCGGAGCTCTTAGACCAAGTTTTTTTGTTTCCTCTTCAGCAAAATTTACACATTCTGTAATTCTTGAAATCGGAAGGCATACGTCTGTTGAATAAACTCTTCCATTATTAATTAAAGCTTTTACAGAATAGTAAACATCCCATCTTGCTTTCCAAAGTTTATTTCTTTCTTCTAAATCCTTAGCCCATTTAAATGAACTTCCATTATTATCTTTCGAAATTTCCTCAACAATTTTTATATTTTCTTTATTTGAAAGTTCTGAGCCATGAAACTCAAAAAAAAGTGTGGGCACTGCCTCTATATCTTTTAGTTTTGAATAATTTATACTAATTTCCATTTGCTCTTGATTGAGCATCTCAATTCTTGCAATGGGAACACCGTATTGAATTACTTGTTGCGCTGTTTGAACTGCCATTTCTAAAGATGGAAAATGACATACAGCGCTCATAATACTTTCTGGTATTGGAGATAACCTTAACTGAATTTCTGTAATTATTCCTAAAGTCCCTTCAGAACCAATAAAAAGATTTGTTAAATTATAACCAGCTGATGTTTTTTTTGTTCTGCCACCAGTTTTTATAATTTCACCATCTGGAAGTACAACTGTGAGACCAGTTATTGCGGTTTTCATAGTACCATATTTTACAGCCATTGTGCCTGAGGCTGATGTTGAAGCCATACCACCAATTGCTGCATTTGCACCCGGATCGATTGGGAAAAAAACTCCATCTTCTCTTAAATACTCATTTAATTGTTCTTTAGTTACACATGCTTGAACTCTACAATCAAAATCCTCAGCATTGACATCTAAAATTTTATTCATTTTTTCTAGAGAAATTGTAATGCCTTTATCATTTCCAACAACATTTCCCTCTAAAGAGGTTCCAGTACCAAATGGAACTACAGGGATTTTATGTTGATTACATAAGCTTAATATCTTTGAAACTTCTTCGTTCGTTTCAGGAAAGACTACTGCCTTAGATAGGACTGGGTCATAAGTGTCCTCGCCTCTAGCATAATTAGCTCTAGTTGACTCAGAGGTTGAAAATCTACTATCAAATATTTTTTTTAATTCTGCTTGTACTTGTTCATTCATATTGAAAGAATATTAATAAATATTAAGGAAAAAATACAGTTTATTTAGTTAACATTTTCTTTATGTTTTCCAATGCTTGAGAAATATTATCTCTAGAAGCAGCGAAACTAAATCTAACATAATTTTGGCAAGTTTCGCCAAAGGCAGATCCAGGCACTATTGCCACTCCAGCTTCATGCATGGCTTTCCTTGCGAACTCTGCCCCGTTCATCCCAGTTCCAATTACTTTTGGAAATGCATAGAAGGCTCCTCCAGGTAGACTACATTCTACTCCTTCAAGTTCATTTAAACCTTTGTAAATTAGGTCTCTTCTTTGCGTAAACTTGTCCATCATTTCATGAATAGAGTCTTCTGGGCCATCTAAAGCAGCAATTCCAGCAAACTGAGCCGCAGCATTAACGCAAGAGACACTGTTTATTAATTGTTTATTTACATGCTCAACTAAGTATTGTGGCCAAAAACTCCAACCAAGTCTCCATCCAGTCATTGAATAAGCTTTACTCCATCCCTCTAAAACTATTAATCTTTCTCTTAACTCTGGATAATTAAAAAATGTCGGCATCTCTTTTCCATCAAAAATTTGTCTACTATAAATTTCATCACTGAGAATTGTTACGTGAGGATGTTTTTTCAAACCATCCGCCAAAACATCAATATCTTTTTTCTCGACAAAGCTTCCAGTTGGATTATTTGGGTTGATTAAAATTAATAGTCTAGTTTTATCTGTAATTAAAGATAATATTTTATCTGGATCAAATTTTAAATCTTTATCCTCTGTCAAATCATATGGAACTGATGTTGAGCCTGTATAATTTATCATGGACTCATAAATTGGAAAAGCCGGCGTAGGATGAATGATTTCTGCTCCTGGTTCTCCAAAACATTGAATGGCATAATGCATTGTTGGTTTTCCACCTGGCATAATTAGAATTCTCTCAAAATCTATATCCACATTGTAACGTTTTTTTATCCACCTAGTTACAGCTTGACGGCATTCGGGAATACCATTTGACATAACGTATCCGTGATGTCCATCGTCTAAAGCTTTCTTAGCCGCTTCAACAACATGTTTAGGTGTTTTAAAATCTGGTTGACCTAATCCTAAATGGATCATGGGTTTTCCTTGAGCTTCCAATTTTTTTGCTTCTGCAAGTACAGTAAATGCAGACTCTGTTCCCAATCTCTCTAAACTTTTTGCTAATTTCATTTATTTACCCCTCTATTTATTTTCTATAGATTAATTTCGAACTATTCAACTCTTTTAAATTTTTACATCCCATCAAAACCATATTTCTATTTATCTCATCGTGCATGTTTTGGAGTAAATGCTCAACTCCTTTTTGCCCCCCTGCGGCCAAAGAGAACAAAAACATTTTTCCGAAACTACAAGCCTTAGCCCCAGCTGCAATTGCTTTTAATACGTGGGTTCCTCGTCTAACCCCACCATCTAAAATAATTTCCAATTTATCTCCTACCGCATCTGAAATGGCCTTAACCTGATCAAAGGGAGATCGAGACCCATCTAGTTGACGTCCACCGTGGTTGGATATCATTATTGCGGTACATCCAATATCTATAGCCTTTTTAGCATCTTCCACAGACATAACACCTTTTAAAGCAAAAGGTCCGTCCCATTTTTTTGCACAATACTCAGCATCTTTCCATCCCATTGCTGGATCATATTGTTCATTTATATATTCAATTACCGACTTAGCAATATTTGTTCCCTTATCTGTCTTTTTTTTCACGTTTGAAAGTTCAAACTTTTTTCCTGTTAAATAATTAAATACCCACCCAGGTCTCATTGCAAAACTCATTAGGCTTTGAGCTGTTAGTTTAGGCGGAGTAGTAAATCCTGTTCTATGATCTTTCTCTCGATTTCCTGCAACTAAGGTATCTACGGTTAAACACATTGCATCAAATCCTGATCTTCTAGACCTTTCAATTAAATCATCAGAAATTGATCGATCTTTATGGACATAAAGTTGAAACAATTTCGGACCACTAGAAATATTTGATATTTCCTCGATTGAGTTGTTTCCCATTGAGGACATGCTATAAAATGTTCCATATTTTTCTGCTGCTCTTGCTGAAGCTTTATCTCCCTCTGGGTGATAAAGTCTTTGCATTGCAGCTGGCGATAGAAAAATAGGCATATCTATTTTTCTACCAAATAAAGTTGTTGATAAATCTGGCTTACCAACACTTGCAAGAATATTAGGAATTAAATCACATTCATTAAATGAGTCTGTGTTTCTTCTTAAAGTTGACTCGTCATCTGATCCTCCATCTATATAATGAAAAATTGGTGAAGGTAATTTTTTTTTTGCTAATTTTCTAAAGTCCTCAAAATTGTAACAATTTTTCAAGCTCATTATCTTCTAAATCGTAAGTTTTCTCGATTTAGATCGCTTATTTTTGTACACCCCATTAATTTCATATCTCTTACTAACTCAGACTTATATTTTTCGATAGCTCTTTCGACACCTGGTTGACCTCCAGCTGCTAAAGCATAAAGATATAGTCTTCCGCCTGAACAAGCTTTGGCACCTAATGATAATGCTTTAAGCATATGAGTTCCTCTATGAATTCCTCCTTCACATATCACGTCTAATTTATCACCAACTGCATCAACAATTTCTGCAAGTTGATCAAAAGGCGCTCTAGATCCATCTAACTGTCTTCCACCATGATTTGATACCATTATACCCGTGCATCCTATGTCTACTGCTCTTTTTGCATCTTCTACACTCATAATTCCTTTGAGTGCGAAGTGACCTCCCCATTTAGAGCAAAGATTTTCAGCGTCTTTCCAATTCATAGATTGATCTAACATGGTTGAAAAATAATTTCCAATTGATGAGTTAACATCAGTACCTTCTTTCACAAAGTCTTGTAAATGAGGTAATTCAAACTTACCTTTTGTTAAATAATTAATTCCCCACATCGGTTTAGTAGCAAAACTATATAAACTTGCTAAAGTTAATTTTGGTGGAGAGGTAAATCCTGTTCTTAAGTCTCTCTCTCTATTTCCTCCAGTAATAGTATCAACCGTTAACGCCATCACATCAAAATTTGCTGCTTTAGCTCTTTCTAAGCATGAGTCGTTTAAACCTCTATCTTTATGAAAATAAAACTGAAACATTTTTGGAGTATCAATCATTGATGATATCTCTTCTACGCTAACTGTTGCCAGAGCTGAAACACCAAACATCGTATTAAATTTTTTTGCTGCTTTACCAACTGCTCTCTCACCATCATAATGAAAAAGCCTTTGAAGTGCTGTTGGAGATAAGTAAAAAGGTAAATCTATTTTTTTTCCAAATATTGTAGTAGACAAATCAACATTTTCTACTCCTCTTAAAACATTTGGAACTAAATCAACATCATCAAAAGCACTTGTATTTCTAGCATATGTTACTTCATCATCAGCTGCACCATCGATATAATGGAATATTGGAGATGGTAATTTTTTTTCAGCTAATTTTCTAAAATCACTAAAGTTATGGCAATCTTTTAAATTCATAAATATTTTTAAAACTTTTTGAAAAAATTAAACATATAACTATTTGCCCCAGGATTTTTGTCTCCTAAACTTGCATTAGACAAGTGATTATAAGAAAAACCAAGTTGACTCTCTTCAGCTAAATTTAAAGAAAGTTGAACTTCACTTTTAAATTCAAGTACATGACCAAGGTCTTTTCCATTTCCCTCGTTATAATAGCCCGGAGCGAAACTTGGTGTAAAATTTAAAGAACCAATTTTATATTGAGCCTGAACGCCAGTATAAAAATAAGAGGCATTATCTGCTGTTATCATTGCTCCTGTTACCGGAGAAAGGTTCCCTAAAAATGTGTCCCTGTTTAAGTTTTCATCTTGGTGTTGCACGCCTACTAATGTCGCTCTTTTTCCGTCATCGCTGAAATCAAACATTCCTGTATAGACATTAAATTCTGTATTTTTTTTTTCTAATTTAAGTTCTTCAGCTAATAAAGGTAAGCTAAATAAAAAAGTTAGCACTAATAAATTTATTTCTTTAAATTTCATGGATTAAATATACTTAGTTTTTTTTTAATATAAATAATTTAAATATTATTGCACCACCAATTATAAACATCAATATAGGTAATAACCAAAGAAAATAGGTATTTTTATTAAATTCAGTATCATATAAAATCCATTCTCCATACCTGTCCTTTAAATAATTATAGATTTGTTTTTCACTCAAACCATCACTTAGTTTTTGTTCAACTAATACCTTCAAACTATTAGCAAATTGAGAATCAGAGTCGTAAACGGACTGACCTTGACAGATTAAACAACGTAAATTTTTTGTAATTTTATTTTGCAAGTTTTCGCTTTGCGCAATTGATAGATTGGGATTTAAAATCATCAAAACAATAATTATATATTTTAATACTTTCATTGAATTATTTTTTTTATTTCTAAAAATGATACTTGATCAATTGGTCCAATAATTTTTTTTATAATTTTTTTATTATAAATTAAAAAATTTTCTGGTACACCGTATGCCCCCCATTCAATCGCTACAGTGCCATCTTTGTCTAAAAAAACTAATTTATACGGACTATCTAATTCTTTTAAAAATTTTTTTGCATTATTGATATTATCCTTATAATTTAATCCAATTATTTCAAAATTTTTTTGTTTGCTCAAATCTATTAAAAATTCATGTTCGTCTCTACATGGTAAACACCAAGAAGCCCATATATTTAATAGATAAAATCTATTATCCTTAAAAACTTCTTCAGAATTAATCCTATTAGAGGACTCTAATGTTCGTACTTTATATATTGGTATATCTTTTTCAATTTTAAGACTTGGTTTATAAATATTTGATTTTTGCAACCCTAGGTAAAAAGTTAAAAAAACAATCAAAAAAAAAGTAAAAAGTAATAAGAAGGAAATTTTAGTTTTCATATTTTTTTTTTAAAATACTTATTAAACCTCCAAAAGAAATTAATATTACTGATATCCAGATCCAAATCATAAATGGTTTAACTTGATATCTAACATTAAAGTAATCTTGATTTTGCACTACGTTCATAGTTATAAATTTATCAGTTAATAAATTAGTTTTAATATCTGCCTCACTAGTTATAATATTTGGTTGATTATATATTCTAAGTTCGGGGTTTAAAACTTCAATATTACCGTCGATATTTTCTATATTAAACTTTCCAATTATTGCTTTAAAATTTTTTTCATTTTTCTTATCTACGTTTTCAAAATTTATTTTAAAATCTTCTGATATAAAAGTTTCACCGATTTTTAAATTAGTAATGACTTCCTTAGAAAAAATATTGTTAAATAAAATACTTAATATTAACAAACTAAAACCAAAATGAGCTAAATTTTGGGCCAAGTTTCCAATCCTTTTACTAAAAAAATCTTTTAGAGTTATAAAAAATAAATAAAACGCTGATGTTATTAGAATAGTATTGAGAAGAAAATCTATGTCAAAATTTTTTACTATTAATAAAGATATAAAAAACGAAATAACAAAAAATATAATCATTTGAATTTTGTCTTCAATTTTGGATTTTATCCACTTTAATCTAGGAGCAAAAGCCATTGCTATTAAAAAAGGAATCAAAAAAGGGATGATCAAACTGTGGTAAAAAGGGGGTCCGACAGATATCTTTTCAGAGGAAAAAACTTCTAAAAATATTGGGTAAATGGTTCCAATCAAAACCACTGAAAGAAAATACATCATAAACCAATTATTAACTAAAATCGATGTCTCTTTACTTAGCCAAAATAAATTTTTAATATTTTGATTTTCATTTTTATGAAAAAAGAAAAAAACTGCTATAGATAAAAAAATTAAGATAAACAAAAAAATTAATATAAACAGACCCCTCTCTGGGTCATTAGCAAAGGTGTGAATAGAGTTTAAAATTCCAGATCTAACTAAAAATGTTCCACACATACTTAATGCGAATGTTGCTATTGATAAAATGACCACCCAGGAGGTCAAAGCTAATCTCTTCTCTAAAACTAATATACAATGCAAAAGTGTTGTTAATGCTAGCCATGGCATCAAAGAAACATTTTCAACTGGATCCCAAAACCAAAATCCTCCCCAACCTAATTCATAGTAAGCCCATATAGAACCTAACAAAATTCCTAAAGTTAAAAAAATCCAAGATATTAGGACCCATTGTTTAATATGTTTTGCCCACCCTTTTGAAATATAACTTAATGATGCAGCAGATAATGCAGATGAAAAAATAATCGATGACCCAACATAACCTAAGTATAAAATTGGAGGGTGAATAGCCAAAGCCGGATCCTGCAAGATTGGATTAAGACCTAAACCCTCATTTGGTACTGGGAAAATATAATTAAATGGATTGGACGTTTTTATTAAAAAAATAAAAAAACCAATAATGATTATTTGCTGAAACAATAACGTCAAAATCCTGTACTGCTTAGCTTGTTTCTTAGATGTTGATATAAATAAAAATAAAAATAAAGTTAAAACTAGCAACCAAAGTAATAAGCTTCCCTCATGGTTACCCCACGCTCCTGAAATTTTATAAAAAATAGGTATAGTAGTATGGGAATGGTTAAAAACAGTTTCATTACTAAAATCTGAGTTTACAAAAGATATTATTAATCCAAAGAAACTAATTAAAACGAAAAAAAATTGTAAAAAAGTTAAAGAAACAACTTTTTTATCAAGAATATTATTATCTTTAAAGTTCTTGATTGAAAAAAAAATAATAAATATTGATAGACAAAGTCCAAAAACTAAAGCGAACGATCCAATTAAGCTTGCCAAAATTTATTTCTCCTTCAATGCAGCTTTTACCTCAGGTGGCATATAATTCTCATCATGCTTAGCTAATATTTTAGTTGCTAAAAAAAAATTTTTATCTTTTAGATAGCCTTCAGCAACAACTCCTTTTTCCTCTGAAAAAAGGTTTGGAACTGCGCCTGAGTAAATTACATTTATTTCATTCTTAAAATCTGTAATAACAAATTGTAAATCTTTAGATTCAATAAATATTGAATTTTTTTTAACCATTCCACCTACTCTAATTTTTTTTTTTTCTGTTTCTACTAAAGCTTTAATTTCAGTGGGTGACTGAAAATAAACTACATTTTCTTCAAGAGATTTTAAAACTAAGATTACAGCTAATGTTAAGGAAATTAAAATTAATAATACAAAAAGAAATCTTAATTTAACTTTGCGACCATACATGGTTTAAAAGTTAAATATTTGAAGTGTTAGATAAAATTTCTTTGTTAATACTTTGAGATTTTGCAAAATCTGCTCTTTCAGAGTTTAAAGTTCCAAATTTAGCGACAAATTTTTTCTTTTCTCTCACGTATTGAGACTTTGTGGTAATATAAAGAGATATGAAACTTACGACGGTAAATAAAAAAGCTGACCAAACATAAATTCCGTATCCATTCATAAATAGTGTTTCGTAAATCATAGTCTATCTAAACCTTTATTTTTAATCTTTATCAGTTCTGTATTATATTTCATTAAAAAAATTAATAGAGAAAATAGAGCAAATGCCGCAGTCATAATCAAAAGAGGTAACAACATTGACTCGTGGATTGAAGATTTAGAAAAGATATTAATTGAAGCAGGTTGATGCAAAGTATTCCACCAATCCACAGAATACTTTATTATAGGAACATTGATTATTCCAAAAATAGCAATGATTGATGAAATTTTGTAAACTTTATCGTTATTGTCATAAATTCTCCAAGAAATTAAATACATTAAATAGAATAGTGCTAAAATTAACATTGAAGTAATTCTTGCATCCCAAGCCCACCACGTTCCCCATGTGGGTTTTCCCCAAATTGAACCTGTTACAAGAGCAATAACATTAAAAACTAAACCTGAGGGTGCTAAACTTTTTGAAATTAAAAAAAAATTTTTTATTTTAAAGATGTATCCAATTAAAGATAAAAAAGTAATAGTTGAAAAAATTCCAATAGATATCCATGCTGCTGGTACATGAACATACATGATTCTCACCGAGTGACTTTGTTTATAATCTTCTGGAGATAATATTAATGCCTCGAATAATCCAATAAAAAAAACAATTATAAATAATATAAAAACGTACCTAGGGGCCTTAGATGTTATTGAAAAAATTCTATTAGGCTCTAAAAATTTAAACATTATAATACTATATCTTAAATCAATTTATTGATTTTTGTTATGGATTTATTGTCTGATCAAGAATGTCGAGGGAGATAATAACGAAGGGTTAAATTTAACACTCCTGATCAGAATTTATCTATCTTAATTAAATGCTGTGTCAAAGATTTGAGCTAAATGTGTTTAAAAAATGATTATTTTAGTTCGAAAGCTTGAAATAGCTAGAACCCTTTTTACCTGAAAATATTTCCTCAATTAAAGGATGTTTTATAGGCTCATCTGAGTCATCTACTAACAAATTCTGTTCTGATACATATGCCTCATAAGTAATTTCATCATTTTCAGCTAATAGATGATAAAAAGGCTGATCTTTTCTTGGTCTTACATTCTTTGGTATAGACTGATACCACTCCTCTGAATTATTGAATTCAAAGTCCACATCATAAATTACACCTCGAAATTCGAAGTGCTTGTGTTTTACAATGTCACCTATTGAGAATTTAGCTTTTTGAATAGACATTATGAATAGTATGGGTATTTAAAAATAAAAATCAATAAGAAAAATTTAAAGTTTTTGAGATAATATTATTTATGTTAATATCTTTAAAGTGAAAAAATCTTTTTTAAAGTTTCTAACTGATTTTGGACCGTTGGTGATTTTTTTTTACTACTATTACGATAGTGGAAAAGATTTAAAAATAGCAATTCCACCTTTTATAGTTGCGACAATTGTAGCCTTGGCATTAGTATGGTTCTTTGAAAAAAAAATTCCCAAAGTTCCATTATTAAGTGGAGTGCTTATTACTTTTTTTGGTGGCTTGACGATTTATTTTAATAATCCGGTTTTTATTTATATTAAACCTACCATAATAAATATTTTATTTGGATTGGCTTTAATATTTGGAAAATTCTTTACAAATGAACCTATTCTTAAGAAATTAATGGGAAAATCAATTTCATTAACTCAGGAAGGATGGGAAGTTTTGAACAAAAGGTGGATATATTTTTTCTTTGGGCTCGCAATCTTGAATGAATTAGTGTGGAGAACACAATCTGAGGAATTTTGGGTAAATTTTAAAGTGTGGGGTTTACTTCCAATTACATTTGTTTTTACGGGTTTCCAAATAGGATTAATTAACAGATATAAAGAGTAATGAATAATAACCTTAAACTTGTAGTAAATAATATTAAAGAAAATAAATCTGATAAAAAAAATTTTTTTGAAAAAGATGAACTAAAGATTATTTTAGATTTATATGCAAGAATGGTTTCTGAAGGATCATGGAAAGATTACGGGCTAAATATATCAGGTAAACAAGTGGGTTTTAGTGTTTTTAAAAATGCTACTGAGAATGCACTTTATAAGATTTGTAAAAATTTTAAGCCAAAAAATAAAAATTTAAAATATCTAATTACTGACACCAACGGTAAAATATTAAAAAATTCATTTGATCTTAAGAGTCTATTAAAAAATATTGATTGGAAAAAATTATAATTGAAACTTATCTTCTTTGACCAAAAAGTCTTAAAAGCATTATAAATAAATTGATGAAATCTAAGTATAAAGTCAAAGCACCCATCACTGCTTTTTTGCCCATCAACTCACCTGTATCACTTGCAGCGTACATATTTTTAATTTTCTGAGTATCATATGCAGTAAGACCAACGAAAATTAATACCCCTAAAATCGAAATTACGAAATACATCATTGTAGATTTCATAAAAATGTTCACTAATGATGCAATAATAATACCTATCAAACCCATCATCAAAAAAGACCCAAGTTTGGTTAAATCTCTTTTAGTAGTGTAACCATATAAGCTCATGGTTCCAAAAGTTGCAGAAGTTATAAAAAATACCCTAGCAACACTTGCACCTGTATACACAAGCAATATCCAAGATAAGGATAGACCCATTAATGCTGCAAATACCCAAAAAACGCTTTGAGCTTTTGTGGCACTCATTTTATTTATTCCAAAACTCATATAAAAAACTATTCCAAGTGGGGCTAACATCACAACCCATTTTAGTCCTGAGAAAAACAAAGCATTACCCAAGCTCGTAAAACCTGTGATTGATCCGGAAGCATCTGTAACTACAGACATTTTAAAAGATAGCAAAGCGATAATCCCTGTTAAAAGAATTCCAGTTGCCATGTAATTGTATACTTTAAGCATGTAGGCTCTAAGACCCTCATCCATTACCACAGATGATTGTTGTGCTTCTCTTGCTCTACCTAAAATGCCTTTTTTATTAAATTCCATATTAAGCAAGATATATAGTCTTTTACTAATTATTCAAGATGCCTTAAAAGATTTATAAAAAAATTATTACTATAAAGCCATTATGAACTACAAAAAACTTGGAAATACTGATCTGAATGTAAGTACAATTTGTCTCGGGACAATGACTTGGGGGGAGCAAAATACTCAAGAGGAGGGTTTTGAGCAAATGGATTATGCACTAGATCAAGGTGTAAACTTCTGGGATACTGCAGAAATTTATTCTATTCCTCCAAAAGAAGAAACATTTGGAAGTACAGAGAAAATCATTGGTAATTGGTTTAGAAAAACTCACAGAAGAGAAAAAGTAATTCTTGCTTCAAAAGTTTGTGGACCAATGAGAGAGTACGTAAGAGGTGGGGGAAACCAATTTGGACAAAGAAACATTACTCAAGCTTTGGAGGGAAGTTTAAAAAGATTAAAAACAGATTACATCGATTTATATCAACTTCACTGGCCCGAAAGAAATACAAATTTTTTTGGAAAATTGGGCTATGAGCATGATGATGATAGCGATTGGACTAAATTTGAGGATATTCTAGAAAATCTAAAAAAATTTATTGATCAAGGAAAAATTAGATATGTAGGCTTATCTAACGAAACTCCGTGGGGACTCTCAAAATTTTTAGAAATATCAAAAAATAAAAATCTTCCAAGGATGCATTCAGTACAAAACCCGTATAATCTTCTAAATAGAACTTATGAGATTGGTCTAGCTGAAATGTCAGTCAGAGAAAAATCTGGACTTTTAGCTTATTCACCTCTTGCTTGCGGTTATCTATCAGGCAAATATAGAAATGACAAATTACCGAAAGGATCAAGAATTGAGCTTCACAAGGATTTTTGGACTAGATATAATAAACCCAATTCTGCAAAGGCAATAGATGCTTATTATGAAATAGCTAAAAAATACAAATTAAATTTAGCACAAATGTCTTTAAAGTTTTTAGAAATTCAACCTTTTGTAACTTCAGTCATCATTGGTGCGACTACGATGGAGCAGTTGAAAACTGATATAGAAAGTGTAAATATAAATTTGACCGACGAAATTATAAATGAAATTAATGAAGTACAAAAAATTTATCCAAACCCATGTCCATAATTAAAAAAATTTCATTTTTATCAATATTTATTTCAATTATTTTTATTTCTAAGGCCTCTACAGAAGATTTAAAAAAAGTTGGAAAATTTAAAGATTGGGAAGTAATGGTAATGACTGAAGCGTCTGGCAAAGTATGTTTTGCTCAATCATCGCCTGTCTTACAGGCTCCAAAAAAAAATAAAAGAGATGCTAGGTTGTTTATAACTTTTAGACCAAGTGAAAAAATTTCTAACGAAATAAGTACAACTGCGGGTTACGAATTTAATAAAAATAATACAGTTTTAGCAACCTCTGGAAATAACAAATTTAAATTTGATATCAAGCAACAAGGCTTTGCTTGGATGACTAGTGGTAAGAAAGAAAAAATAATGGTTAAAGTAATGAAAAAAGGATCAAGAATTATGCTTACAGGCTATAATGAAAAAGGATCTCAGACCATTGATCATTATTCACTATTGGGATTTACAAAAGCATACAATGCTGCAAAAAAAGCTTGTAGTTAGTTGATGAAATCAAAAAAAAGAATTGTTTTAGCTTACTCGGGTGGATTAGATACATCGATTATTCTTAAATGGCTTCAAGAGAATTATAAAGCAGAAGTAATTTGTTATACTGCAGATATTGGTCAAGTAATAGATAAGAAAAAAATTATTTCAAATGCTAAAAGATTAGGGGTTGAGACGATAATCATAAAAGATCTTAAAAATATATTTATAAAAGATTACGTATTCCCAATGCTTAGAGGGCACGCAGTTTATGAAGGTATTTATTTATTGGGAACTTCGATAGCAAGACCACTAATTGCGAAAGATCAAATAAGAATAGCCAAAAAATACAAGGCATATGCTGTGTCGCATGGATCAACAGGAAAAGGAAATGATCAAGTTAGATTTGAACTTGGATACCATTATTTTGGACCAAAAATAAAAATAATTGCACCGTGGAGATTATGGGAATTAAAATCACGGACGGATTTAATTAATTATGCAAAAAAAAATAAGATTCCTATTCCAAAAGATAAAAAAGGTGCCCCACCTTTTTCTGTTGATGATAATTTGTTTCATACTTCAACTGAAGGTAAGGTTTTAGAAGACCCTAAAAATTCTGCACCAGAATTAATTTTTCAAAGAACTGTTTCACCAGAGAAAGCACCAAATAAACCAACATCACTATCAATTAATTTTAAAAACGGAGATCCAGTTGGCGTTAATGGTAAAAAATTATCTCCTGCAGAGTTATTAGAAAAACTTAATCAATTAGCAGGAAAAAATGGAATAGGCAGGGTTGACCTAGTGGAAAATAGATTTTTAGGAATTAAATCAAGAGGAGTGTATGAAACTCCTGGAGGCACGTTGTTAATTCACGCTCATCGAGCAATTGAGTCTGTTACTTTAGATAGGGAAACAATGCATAAGAAAGAAAATGTTATGTCAAAATATGCTGAACTTATTTATAATGGTTATTGGTATTCAAAAGAAAGATTTAAACTTCAAAAAATTATCGATTTGAAGAAAAATAAAGTTAATGGAACTGTTAAACTTAAACTCTACAAAGGAAATATTACAATTTTATCTAGACAAACTAAAAGTTCTGCATACTCATTAAAAAAAGTTTCTTTTGAAGAAAATAAAACGTTTAATAAATCTAATGTTGAAAAATTTATTAATTTTCACAAGAAAAAACTACGTTCTTAATAAACTTTAGGTCAATTTATCATTTGTTTAATTTGTTAGAAACTATATCTTATATTAATGGAATCATTTAAAAATTGGATGAAAGAAGCGGCAAACATTTTGTTTGATGATAGTAAAAATGATTTGAGAGCTCTACCTAAAACAGTCAGACTACAAATTCTTTTAGTTTTAAGTTTTATTTGGACTACTGTTTTCAGTCTATATGTATTTTCGTACACTACTTTTGCATTCGGTTGGGCAGGACTTTTTGTAGCCCATGTGGGATTAATATTTGCTGTCTATATGACATTCAAACATTTTCATAGAGCTGAAGAGAGTTCTGCAAGTGTATTTAAAACAAAAAATTTTGATCCATTTAAAATAATGGTAATTGTTTTTGTTATTGTATTTATATTTGTTTTCTCAAAAGGTATTGAAGTATTAACCAGTCCAAACCCATATTCTTATTCCATTCCCTATGATGGGTCTTCAAAATCAGTATTTGAAAAATGGTTGCCATTTAGTAAAGGTAAATAATGGAAAAGATTGCTAAAAATTTACAGCTAGTGCTTATGGTAATAATTTTAATAAGTACAGTCATAGCTGTTGGAATTGAAATAAATAAAATGTTTTTAGTCCAATCAGTAACCTTAGCTGATTTACTTTTAATGTTTCTTTATCTCGAAGTATTAGCAATGGTAAGAGTTTTCTGGGATCAACAATCAATAAGTATAACTTTACCACTGTTAATAGCCATCACTGCACTTGCACGATTTATTATTCTTCAAGGAAAAGAAATGGATCCAACCGCATTAGTTTATGAAGCTGTTGCAATCCTTCTGATTGCTGGAGCGATTGTAGTTTTAAGATTAAGACATAGTGATAAATTGGGTCTTAAGAAAAAAAAATCTAAATAAAATTTAATGTATTTTGAAACATCAAGGGCTAAGGCCTTAGAGAAATTGAATCATTTTATAGATAATAATCTTTCAGATTACTCAAAACTTAGAAACTTCGATTTTGGACCTGATAATAGGTCTAATACTTCTTGCATATCACCTTATATCACTCATGGTATTATAAATGAAAGAGAAGTAATTGAAAAATCACTAAGTAAATTTTCTTTTTCTAAAAATGAAAAATTTATTCAAGAAGTCTTATGGCGAACATATTGGAAGGGATGGTTGGAATTAAGACCTAGTGTTTGGTTAGATTTTTTAAATGAGCTAAAAAAAATTCGAGAAGAATTTAAAGAAGACAACAATTATAAGAATGCTATAGAGGGGAATACAAGTGTCGAATGTTTTAATGAATGGGTCAATGAATTAAAAGAAACTAATTACTTACATAATCACGCAAGAATGTGGTTTGCAAGTATTTGGGTTTTTACTTTGGATTTGCCTTGGCAACTAGGTGCAGAATTTTTTATGAGGCATCTATATGATGGAGATGCTGCATCAAATACACTTGGGTGGAGATGGGTTGCAGGAATTCAAACACAAGGAAAACACTACTTGGCAAGTGAATGGAATATCAAAAAATTCACTAATAATAGATTTAGTAATTTCAAATTGAACAAAAACGCAAATCCAAAAGTCTCTGAAAAAATATATTCAGTTATAAGCCGAGATTTTTATAATCATCAAGATATTGAAAATAAAAATCTATTAATTTTTGAAAATAACCTTTCTTTTGAAGTCACTGACTTTAAACATAATGAATTTAAAAAAGTTCTGTTGGTATCAAACAAAAATGAGAATAGATTAATAAAACTAAGTGAAAAAGTATTGAATTTTAAATCTAAATTAATTGAAGATCAAAAAAAAAGACTAGAAGAGAACTCTATTAATTGTGAGATAATAAATATAAGTGAAATTAAAAATACAAATGTTGAGCTTGTCGCATTATATCCCACAATTGGTGAAAATCTAGATTATCTAAATTTGAATAATCTAAAAATTAATTTTTTGTATAGAAAACTTGATCAGTATTCTTGGCCATATTGTAGTAAAGGTTTTTTTAATTTTAAGAAATATATTCCGAAAATAATTTCAACTTTTTAACAAATTCTAATTATATTTTAGTCTTTTATCTTGCAAGCTTTATAAAAATGTCACCCATGCCAGCTTCTAAATTTTCTATAGGAGTATTATTTCTAAATTCACAAAATCTACCAGTTATATTATGACTTTTTACAAAATCTATCTCATCTTTTTTACAGTTTTTACCATTGTGTAATAAACCAATCACAATTCTGCCATTTAAATCATAGACTTGTTTTTTATTAATTTTTTTTCCATCACAAAAATAACCTTTATTAACTCTGTCTGGAAAATCTTTTTTACCACAAGGATTTTTAATTGTGAAAACAAAAAAATTTTTCACACCATCTTTAAACTTATATTTCATTTTCTGAACCTCCGAATACTTCATAATATCACACGAGCATGGAATACAGCATTTATAATAACTACCACAAATTTTCTTTTTAGTTTCTCTTTCATTCACAAATATAAAGTCAGGTTTACTATTAGGATCAATTAATGAACCTGATACAGCACAATATAATTTGTTGTATTCAATAAAATCTTTGTACGTAATATTTTTATCAATTATGTATTTAAAGAATTTTGGCCCCGCCGCATTTCTATTTTTATCCGGAAATATTTTTGACCAGTCATTAATCAAGTCCTTGTAATAATTTCTCTCTGACGAATTAGAAACATTTATAAAAGAAAAAAACAAAATTAAAACAACTGTTAATTTCCATATATTTTTTAAAAATTTCATTATTTAAAATTAGGATTTTTTTAATTATTAGTTAAGTCTAAATTAATAGATACAATTTTCTAGCAATAAATATTAATATTTTAAGGCTTTTTATTTTAACATTTGTCGCACCAAATTAGCTTTTTAAATTATTAATTTTTATATATTTAAGTCGAATGAAAAAAATTTTCTCAATAATCTTTCTACTAATAATTATTTCCATACCATCAATTACATTTGCAAATGTGATCAATAAACTCAATGAGACTGGCAAGTTTACAAAATTAAATGAAACACTTACAAAGTCAGGATTAAATAAAAATTTGGAGGGTACCGGACCATTTACAATTTTCGCACCATTAGATGATGCATTTGCAGCAATAAGTGCACAAACATACTATGGTCTATTAAGAGAAGAAAATAAGAAAAAATTAGCAAACATCTTAGGAAGACACGTTTTTTCAAAAAAAATAACTTCTTCAGAAATAAATGGTGAAATAAAACTTGAGGCAATCAATGGTGAGGAAATAACAATCAAAAAAGTTAATGGAATAGTTTATATAAATGAGGCTGAGGTTGTAACAGCTGATATTGAAGCCCAAAATGGTGTCATCCATTTTATAAATAGAGTTCTTCAACCTTTAAATTAATTATTTTTGTTTTAAAGTAATAGTGTTGTTTAATTCATTAACTAGAATTGTATCAGTGTTACCATTGGTCCATTTAACCTGGATTTTTATATTTTTTTCATTTTCTCTGATTCCATAATGAGCCACTGGCTCCATTTGGCAAAGATAACCAGACCCAGAGTCAATTGTTTTAGAATGTTTTCTTAAATTTGAAATTAATGTTACTGTTGCTCCTCTTGCAGGTGCACCATATTTATTTAAAGGTTTTACTCTTAAATATTTTCTATTAGAGGCTATTTTTGCCTTGTAAAGAGACAATGGCTGATCAAAACTTTCTCCATGGGAAACTAACAACTCTAATATTCCATCATTATCTATATCAGCAACTGCTGCTCCAGTTCCATATCCATCTGGTTCTAAACCAACATCTAATGCTATCTGCTCAATCACACCATTCTCTAATATTTTAAAAAGTTTATTCGGTTCACCAATGTTATTCATGAATACTTCATCGTAACCGTCATTATCTAAATCAGCTGAAATGATAGTTCTTATTCTTGATGGCTCATCAAAAGGTGGTTTAGCTATATCTTCAAATTTATTTTCTTTAAGTACATAAGCTCTGTGAAATCCTCCCCAATTTCCATTTAAGATATCCAATCGTCCTCTATAATAAATATCAGATAAAGCAGTCCCTCTCCCATTTTGAAGAAAATCTTCAACTCTGTATTCGTTAGCAACGTCTAAAAATTTACCCTCATTATTTTTATATAAAAAATTGGCTCCTCTCTCATTAGCTGCAAAAACATCAATTTTATCAGAAATGATATGTCCAGCTACAACTGCTCGACCACCAGTAACCTTTGCAAGATTAAGCTGAATAGATTTATCGACTATTGTGTCATTAGTATATTCATAAAACCTTGTTGGACCTCCATAATTGGCTACATAAATACCATAATTCCCATCTCCTTTTCTATCGACACAAACAACTGACCTACCAGCAGTTAAATTAAGGTCTCTCTGATTTTTTTCAATTTCAAATAAATCTATATAAATATCTTTTTCTAAATCTATAAGTCTATCTGAGTATTTTTTTGTTCCACTATATGTGTCGGTGTTGAGAAAGTATATTTCCTCATATCCATCATTATCTATATCACATGCAGCAACACCGATTGTCCTTCTAAACTCATCTGTAAATTTTTTTTGATTTATAATATTAATTAATTTTCCATTTTCATAAGATAATGCTAAATTGAGATAACCAAAACCTGTTACTACAAAGTCAAAATTTCCATCTTGGTTTACATCCGTTACAGAAACTCCATAACTAAGTCTTTTAGGATTATCAACAATTAGGCTTGTTATATCTTCAAAAAAATCAGCATTAAGACTATTTGGAGTTAAAAGAAAAAAAACAACTACAATTTTTTTTAAATGATAAGTTATTTTAATTTTCATTTTTTTTACTTTTATATTTTTTCATCCAATCACCAAACATTTTTATAGCATTTTCCATGTCCTCAGTTTTGTTAGGATGGTTCTTTGCTCTACCCAGCATGGTTGCAATTACATTAACCTGATACTTAATTGGACGATTTTTAATAGTTTTAATTGTGTAAAGTGCTTTTCCCTTGTTTTTAAATCCCAAGCCTTGAGTAGTAGTTTTAGGATTGTAGTCTGAATACAATGATAAATTTATTGGTTTAAATTTTTTACTTAGTGGCATTTTATCTATTATTTTAAACACCATTTTATAATTAAGTTTATTCATCATCTTTTTAGATTTTCCATCAAAACCAATTAGATTAATAGAAGATTTTTCCTTTTTATTAATTTTACAAATTAATTTTACATATCTTTTATGAAAATCTTTAATTTTATCTTGATATATCTTTTTCGCTTCTAGATAAACTCTATCCTTATAATTTGGTGTAGAAACAAATAAGACTCTACTTTTCCATTTGTATTTTTCTAAGTTCATATTTTTTTGTTAGAACATTTCTTAGAACAATATTTAACTCTTTCCCAATTTAACTTCCATTTTCTTCGCCAAGTAAAAGATCTTTTACAAACAATACAGATTTTAAAAGGAAGATTTTCTTTTTTCACTAAATTGTGTTTTGTTTAATAAATTTTTCTGCGGCAGGAAGAATTAATTTTTTTCTATCGCTTTTCATTTTATCAAAAATTCTAACCATCATAGATAGCCTAGGGTTTTTCAAAAAAAATTTTCTATTTCTATCAATAAACCTCCAATACAATCCATCCATTATGTTGCACCAATCTCCTTTTTTAAAATCCATCATTTTCATAAAATAACTTGATCCACAAATATATGGTTTCGTAGCAAATATTCCTCCATCACTAAATAATCCCATACCATAAACATTAGGTACCATTACCCAATCAGAGGAGTCTACAAACATTTCCATAAACCATTTATAAACAGTAGTTGGTTTAATCTCACAAAGATTCATGATATTAGATAAAATCATTAATCTTTCAATGTGATGAGACCATCCATTATTAAGAGCATTTTTAATTGCATAATCGAGTGGTGGTAGTCCTGTTGTCCCATCATACCAAGATTTTTTCATTTTTCTATTTTGCTTAAAAAAATTTCCAGTTTCCATTTCATTAGAGTAACTTTGGTAAATTCCTCTCATAAATTCTCTCCAACCAATTACTTGACGTATGTAACCTTCTAAAGAATTTAATTTAATTTTTTTACTTTTATGAAAGTCAAGAACTTTTTTTAAAATTAACTCAGGCGTTATTAGACCTAAGTTGATATAAGGACTTAAAGCACTATGAAATAAGATATTATCTTTTTGATCAACTGCGTCCTCATAATCACCAAATAAATTTGATTTTTCTTTTATGAAAAAATTTAAAAGCTTAATGACATCATTATATTCTGTTGCATGCCAAAAATTGTCTGTTGTACCAGGATGATCCTTAAATAATTTTTCAATAATTGGTTTTAATTTTTTTGTGTGGTTTGTTTCATTAATTTTTGGAAATTTTGGAATAGAAATATTTTTTGGTAGTTTATTTCTATTATCCTCATCAAAGCTCCATTTACCTCCTATTGGGTTTCCATCTGAACCCATTAATATTCCTGATTTTTTTCTTACATCCTTATAAAAGGTTGCCATAAAGGGTTTTTTTGATTTAGATAAATAATGTTTAAATTCTTCTCTTGAATTTAAAAACATTGGAGTTTGTATAATATTCCACTTTATTTTTTCTTTTTTAATAAATTGATTTATTTTTTTTTCAAAAAATTTATCCTCAATCTCAAAGCTTGAAATTTCTTTTATTTTTTTTGCAATTATGGCTTTCTTTAATTTCTTTAAATAATCATCTTTGAATTCTTTATCTTCAATTTTAATATATTCTAATTTAAATCTATCTTTTTTTAGACTTTCAGCGTGTGAACGCATGGAAGATAAGAAAAGAAGTATCTTTTGTTTATGATGTTTTTCATAAGTACACAATTCGTAATCTTCAGCCATGAAAAATAGATGGTCTTTTTTGAAGCGGTCGAGGTATTTTGATGGAAATAATTGATTTCCAAGTATAAAAAATAACTTCATAATTAAATATAACTAATAAAATTTTTTATGTCAGAAAAATATATTGTTTTTGGTGCGACAGGTTCAATCGGATCTAGTTTGGCAGAGCAATTAATAAGTTCAGGAAACAGTGTCCATTTAGTTGCAAGAAATGAAGGTGAACTTAAAAATATTTCTAACAAGCTCGGTTGTACGTCCACAGTGGCTGATGTTTTAGAGGATGGATTTATTGATAAAGTAAAAAGCGATGTCCCTGAAGCAATAGGAGTTGCTTATTGTGTAGGTTCAATCGATTTAAAACCTTTAAGAATGGTTACAGAGCAAGATTTTAATAAATGCATGAAACTAAATCTTTATTCTGCAGTTGAAGTAATAAAAGGATACCAGGAAAGTTTAAAAAAAAATAAAGGATCAGTAGTTTTATTTTCTACAGTCGCTGCTCAAAGAGGATTTACTAATCACGCAATAATAGCTTCTACAAAAGCTGCGGTTGAGGGTTTAACTGTTTCTTTAGCAGCTGAGTTTGCACCAAACATCAGAGTTAATTGTATAGCTCCTAGTCTGACACACTCTAAAATTGCTGAACCAATGTTAAAAAATAAAGCTCTAGCTGATGGTATAGCAAAAGCTCATCCACTTAAAAGATTGGGTGAGGGAAAAGATTCTGCCTCACTAGCAAAGTTTCTTATTACTAAAGATAGTTCTTGGGTCACAGGGCAAATAATTGCAGTAGATGGCGGAAGATCAAAACTTTCTTAAAGTGAAAAAAGTTTTATTTCTAATACTATTATTTTTTTTTTTTAACTCAAAATCTTTTTCTCAAAATTATAATTTTCAGAAATTAGCAAAATTAGATGGACCATGGGGATCATCATTCTTAAATGATAATGAATTGATTGTTACTGAAAAAAGTGGAAAAATAAAAATTGTTAATATAAAAAATAATAAAGTTTCTGAAGTAGAACATAATTTAAATTTTTTGGATTATGGTCAAGGGGGACTGTTAGATATTCTTTTTAAAGATAAGTTTGTTTACATTTCCTATTCTGAAAATAGAGGTAATTGGAAGTCAAGTACTTCAATAGCAAAAGCAAAATTTGATAAAATTAAATTAGAATTTAAAAATATTTTTCAAGCAGAACCACCTATAGACTCAGGTTATCATTTTGGTTCAAGACTAGTAATTAAAGATAATTACCTTTTTGCATCAGCTGGAGAAAGAGGACAAGGTATGATTGCACAAGACCCCACTAATCATCCTGGAAGTATTATAAGAATTCACCTAGACGGAAGTATACCTGTTGATAATCCTAAATTTGAAGGTAATTCTGATTGGCTCCCTGAAATTTATCAAATTGGAATTAGAAACCCTCAAGGTTTATCCTTATCTGCTTTTGATGGAAAAGTTTATATGAGCAACCACGGTGCAAAAGGAGGCGACTGGTTTGGAGAGGTAAAAAAAGGAGAAAACTACGGTTGGAAAATATTAGGTTGGGGAGGAAAAAATTATACTGGGACTAAAATTGGACCTAAATGGAAACCAGGCTTTACAAAAGCAATTCAATATTGGGTGCCTTCTATCGCTACTAGTGCAATCACTATTTACAAAGGTGAAGAATTTAAAGAATGGAATAGCCACGCACTAATTACATCTCTCAAAGATAAATCATTAAGAAAATTAATATTTGATGATAAATCAAATATTAAAGAAGAGATTATTTTCAAAGACAAAATTGGAAGAATAAGAGATATACAAGTTCATCCTAATAATGGAAAAATTTATTTTTTAGCTGGAGATAATTTATGGCTAATGGAGAAAACTTTTTAAGTATAGATTATTATCCATTTCTTATAAGTGGATAAACTTTCGGGTTTAAATATTTTAAATTTGTTAGCAAAATTAGTATTAACGTGACTAATCCAACAGAAAACCCTAAGTAGATAAGAAGCTTAAAATCAAATTTCCAAATTAGCTCAAAAATATTTTCAATTATAAACTTTGAACCAATTACTGCAAAAAATATTGCAATTAATATTACAGATTTGAAAATGATCAAAAATTCAATCAGAGATGAAAAAATAACTTCTTTTCTCGAAAAACCCAGAATTTTAAATATTAAATTTTGGTATTCTCTCACTTTTCCTTGAACCATGATCGCGCTCGAAATAACTATTAAGCCAACAACAATCGTTACTGCTGAAATTAATGTTACAGCCAAAAAAACTTTATTTAAAATAACTGTTACTTTATTTAAATAATCTGCAATCTTAATCATTGATAAACTTGGAAAAATTTCTAGCATTTGTGTTTCATCAAATTTATCTAAACTATCAAACTTTGTGGTGGCTAAATATTCATAAGGAATATTTTTTGCAAATTCAGGGTTAAATAGCATAGCAAAATTTATACTAAGATCTCTATAATCAACTTCTCTAAAATTTACTATTTCACCATCAATTTCCCTACCATAAATATTTAAAGTAAAAACATCTCCAAGATTTATATTGAAATCTTTAGCAACCTTTGCATCTAAAGATATTTGAAGTTGGTTAGGTTTAGATAGATCCCACCATTTTCCTTCAGTAATAAGATTGTCCTTAGGTACTTTTGTAGACCAAGATGACCTACGTTCACTTCCTATAACCCAGTAACTATCATTATTAGGTTTTATGTATGTATTAGGATTTAACCCATTAATTTTTACAATACCTGAAGAGACCATAGGCACAATCTCAATTTTTGCACCAGTGTCCATGGATAAAATGCCTTGTTCGAACTTTTCTCGCTCCTCTTTTTGAATGCCAACAAAAAAATAGTCGGGAGCAATGTCAGGTATGGATTTTGCTATTTCTCTTTTAAAATTTGTTCCAACTAATGCCAAGGTTAGAAGTAAAGTGACACCCAATCCCAAAGACATAATTGTAATAGGTGTGATACTTTTTGTTTGAGTAATATTTTTTATAGATACCTTAAATGAAATATTTTTGTAATATTTAAATTTTTTAAGAAGTAATATTATTAATTTTGAAATTAAAAAGAATATAATCAAGCAAACAAAAAAAGCACTAAAATATCCAAGACTATAAACTGGGTTTTCTGATCCATAGGTAAATAATGAAATCAAAATCAATAACATTAATAAACTTATAACAATTAATCTTTTTGAGTAATAAAATTGTAAATTTTGAAATACATTTCTTAATAAACTTGAAGCTTTAACCTGATCTATTGAACTTATTGTTGGTATTGAAAAAATTATCAACACTAATAAGCCTACTAAAAATATCTTAGAAAAATTTAAAAAAGAAAAAACCGGGTAAATATTTAGTCCAAGACCAGCAGAAATGTATTTATCTACAATAGGAATGATTAGAAAACTAAAACAGTACGCAAAAACAGTGATAATAAAAAGTAAGAAAAATAACTGCAGATAATAAAGTTTTTTAATATTGCCCGAAAAAAATCCAAGAGATTTTCTCACTGCTATAGACATATTATTTTGACTAATAAAAGATAACAAAGTATTGGCTATTCCTATGCCTGCGATCAGCATTGCACTAATCGATACGAGAGACAAAAACTGAGAAAAATTATTTATAACTCGTTTTATTCCACTCGCTGCATTTTCTGGATATCTAAGTTTTACTTTTTGATCCTCTTTAAATATATTTTCGATTTTTTTTATTAATATTTCTGAATCATTACTATTTTCAAACTTTACTTTGTACTCATAATTTAAAAAACTTCCGATTCCATTGAGTTTTAATATTTCCAGGGTTTGTTTTCCTGTTAGTATCCAATCACCAAAAGTTACAAACCCACTGACATCAGGAACAGACTTTATTTTTCCAATAACAGTAAATTTTTGATCTTGAATTTTTACTATATCATTTATTTTAACGTTAAGTGTTTTTGATAAACTTTCATTTATTAAAATTGTGAAGGGTTCCTTTTGCATACGCTCGTAAGAACCCACGGGCTCGTAAACTATTTCACCATACAAAGGATATTTTTCATCAACCGTTTTTACTCTAGTAAACAAAGATACATTTTTTTCTCGATTTGTTGTTGATAACATTGTGCTAAACTCGAGCATATGTGAAACTGTTGTAAATTCTTCAACTTGATTTATTAGTTCAAGATTTCCAGGATTTCTATTATAATCAATTTCTAAATCTCCCCCCAACAATGCCTTGGCATTATTTTTTAATTCTTTTTTGAGACTATCCTCAATAGTAAAAATTGCACTTAATATGAAAAGACTAATAAATAATGTAATGATAATACTTGATATTTTTTTATAATTTCTGCTTAAGTCTTTTAAGGCGTATTTTATAACTAATATAAACTGATAAGAATTATTTAATTTTTCCATCTTTAATTCTAACTTTTCTTTTTGCTTTATTGGCAAGTTTTGGATCATGAGTTACCATAATTAAAGATGAACCCTCTTCTTTAACATATTGAAATAAAATTTTTGAAATCATAATAGAATTTTCTGTATCTAGATTTCCAGTGGGTTCATCAGCTAATATTAACTCAGGTTTCATAGCAATTGCTCTTGCAATGGCAACACGTTGTTGTTCACCTCCTGATAATTGACTAGGTAAGTTATTAAATCGATTTTTTAAACCAAATCTTTCTAAGAGTAGTTTTGCTTCCTTTTCAGGATTTTTTAATTTGTTTAACTCAAGTGTTAATGCAACATTTTCAACAGCTGTATAATTTGGAATTAAGTAAAAAGATTGAAAAATTATACCAATATTCTTCCTTCTAATTTTTGATACCTGATCTTCACTTAGATTTGTAATTTCTTGATTTTGAAAGAATATTTTGCCTGAAGTTGCGCGCTCCAATCCACCTATTAACATGATCAAACTGGTTTTTCCTGAGCCACTTTCGCCTACAATTGAAATAGTTTCCTTTTTTTTTATAGTAAGATTTATATTTTTTAAAACATTTACATTATCTTTTCCAGTTTGGTATTTAAGATTTACCGTTTTTAATTTAAGAAGAATACTCATGAATAAAATTTTTATTATTAAAATAATTGCTATATGTCTACTAACCATAAATGCATATGCAATTGAAAAAATTGTATTATTCGGTGACAGCTTAATGGCTGGTTATGGCTTATCAAATAAACATCATTTGTCAGTTGTTTTACAAGAAAGTTTTGAATCTAAGGGTTATAATATTGAGGTTGTTAATGGTAGTGTATCTGGCAGTACTTCATCAGGTGGATTTAGTAGAGCGAATTGGACTTTATCAGAACCAGGTATAGATTTGATAGTTTTATGTCTTGGCGCTAACGACATGCTAAGAGGCATCAAACCAAGTGAAACTAAAAATAATTTAGAAAAAATAATCAAAATTGCTCATGATAAGAATATTGAAGTTATTTTAGCTGGAATAATTGCTCCTACTTCACATGGTTATAAATATAAAAAAAAATTTGACAAAATTTTTCCAGATTTAGCAACGAAATTCGAATTAAAATTTATTCCCTTTTTACTTGATGGTGTAGCAATGAGGCCTGAATTTAATTTAAGTGATGGCATACACCCAAATGAGAAAGGTACAATAATTATTAGTAATACTTTAGAAGAAATGATTTTAGAAAATCTATAAATAATATTGATCGAAATGAAAAAAACACTTTTTCATCATCTACCAGACGGGACATTTAGAAATCCAGAGGGATCTCCTAAAAGAAATATAAATTTTAAATGGTCTTTTAAAGTTTTTAATAAAGAAAAAAAGAAACTTGATATGACAGTTCCAGAAGAGCATGTTGTAAAAAAAAAGAAAGTACTATCAGATTTATCAAGGTTGAAAAATGACGATTACATTGCTTGGATTGGGCATGCTACATTTATTATTAAATTAGGAAATACTACGATTATAACTGACCCTGTCTTTTCTAAAAATGCAGGACCGTTAATATTTGGTCCAAAGAGATTTACTGAACCAGCATTAAAATTAAATGAAATTCCTAAAATTGATTTGTTTTTACTTACTCACAATCATTATGACCATCAGGATATGATGACAATTCGTAGGTTTCCTTTTAAAGATGCAAAAGTGATGCTACCGCTAAAACTTGGAAAATATTTTACAAGGAATGGATATAGAGATGTAAATGAAATGGATTGGTATGATGAAATAAAGATTAATGAAAAATTAAAAATTACATTTCTTCCTGCAGTTCACTGGTCCAAAAGAAGCTTAACTGATACTAACAAAACTTTATGGGGTAACTTTTTAATTGAATATGATGAAAAAAAGATTTTATTTGCATGTGACACTGGAGTTGGAAATATTTATAAAGATTTAGGAAATAAATATGGCCCAATAGACATTGCTTTTATTAACATTGGTGCTTACAATTTTTATCCAATTTCACCTTATAAAGACAAATCTGCTTATCATACTAATCCTGAAGAGGCCTTAAGTGTAGGTAGAGATTTGAAAAGTAAAAAAATTATTGGGACACACTGGGGTACGTTTGTTTTATCTTTGGAACCAATAATGGAACCACCTGTGCGGTTTAAAGAAAATGCAGAAAAATATGGTTTTAAAAAAGAAGATGCTGTGATTTTTAAAATAGGTGAAATAACTAATCTTAAAAATTTAATTAATAAAGATTAATTATCTAAAATTTTCTTTTTAGCCTTTTCAAACTCTTCTTGGGTTAAAGCGCCATTTTTTAAAAGCTCATTTAATTTATCTAATTCTTCAGTTAAATTCTCAGAATTGTCTGCGTTATTATTTATTTCTATTTCTGAGTCAGATTTACTGGAACTCTTGGCACTAAAACCTGTCATTATAGCTCTTCCACCAAGGTAAAACACAAAAAGAAAAATTGGAATAACTAAACCAAAAAAAATTATCTTTTCCATAAATTAATCCTCATCATCCTCTCTCCAATTTTTTTCATACATCAACCACGCTGCATATATTACTGAAAATGTTCCAACTATCATACCATAATCAAAACCAGTCTGCATATCATATAAATGCCAACCAAGTTGGGTTGCACCTATTGGAGGTACAGTAAGTATTAGCATGAGGATTGCTATTCTATATGGGTACTTAGGTTTTTTCATAAACAATCATATCAAATAAAATTTATTGGTCTAATTGTTAAGCTTGCGATCTTTTGAAACAGTCAATGGTATTTTTAAGTAAACATGCAATTGTCATAGGACCCACGCCACCTGGCACAGGCGTCAATGCTTTTGCATTTTTTGAAACTTCTTCAAACGCTACATCGCCTACAATTCCTATATCAGTTTTATTTATACCAACATCAATTACTATCGTATCTTTCTTGACCCAATCACCTTTAACAAGTTCTGGAATTCCAACTGCAGCAACGATAATATCGGCCTCTAAACATTCTGCTTTTAAATCTTTCGTTTTTGAATGAGTGATAGTTACAGTGCAGTTTTCTTTTAAAAGAAGTTGTGTCATTGGCTTACCATTAAGGTTTGATCTTCCAATAATAACTGCTTTTTTTCCATTCAAATTAGGTTCAATTTTTTTTATTAATAGATAACATCCCAAAGGTGTGCAAGGTATTGAGCTTTCATAACCCGATGAAAGATTACCAACATTCATTGGATGAAAACCATCAACATCTTTTGAAGGGTTAATGGCTTCAATGATTTTTTGCTTATCAATATGTTTTGGTAGTGGTAATTGAACTAAAATTCCAGAAACTGTCTCATCATTATTTAATTGATCAATTTTATTTAATATCGTTTTCTCCTCAACTGTATCTGGATACTTGATTACATCTGATTTTAATCCAACTTCATTAGCTGATTTTTCTTTGTTTCGAACATAAATTTGACTTGGTGTTAAATCACCAATTAAAATTACCGTTAAACCCGGTACTTTATTATATTTAGTTTTAAGGTCAGAAACCTCTTTTTTAAGTTTCTCTCTAAGTTCTGCAGCAGCTTTTTTTCCATCAATTAAAATCATATAATTTAAAATATTATTGGTGCGATGTATAGCTTCATACACATTTCTATAAACCAAATCAATAAGAGTAAAATTATAGGAGAAATGTCTAACGAACCTAAATTGGGTAAAAAACGTCTAATTTTATTTAATATAGGATCAGTTAAACGATAACTGAATTCTAAAATAGAATAAACAAACCTATTTTTAGTATTTAAAATATTAAAAGCTATAAGCCAGCTCACAACAACATTTGCAATGACAACATAGGAGTAAAGTTTAAGTATTTGTAAAGCTAAATAAAAAATAGCTATCATTTTTTCTCAATATAAATTGAAGAGCTAGGGAATGCGAATGAAGCTTTATTATTTTCTACAATTTGTTTAATTGCTATTGCTAATTTTTCCTTAGCTGAAAGCCAATCATTCCAGCTATTTGAATTAGTAAAACAACGAACATACATGTCAATTGAGCTATCAGAAAATTTGTCAACTCTTACAGCAATTCCTATACTTGTATTAAAATCTTCACTTTTATTAATATGCTCTTCAATTTGATTTCTGATAGTTTTTAATTGATCTACTGTCGTGTCATATTGCAGAGTAATGATCCAGCTTATTAACCAATTTGAGGTTTCACTTACATTGACAACTGCATTTTCTGCAAATTGAAAATTAGGAATTATTGCTAATGATTTGTCAAATTTTCTAATTGTGGTTGACCTAAAACCAATCTTTTCAACTATACCTTCAATAATGCCATCAACTGAAATCCAATCACCAATTTTAAATCTTTTTTCTACAAGCACTAAAATTCCAGAAATTAAATTTTTAAATAAATCTTGAGCACCTAAAGCAACTGCCACACCAAACAAACCTAGACCAGCTATTATTGGTCCAATTTTTATTCCCCATAGCTCTAATACTGCAGCTAGACCTAGTATGAAAATTAATATCTTTAAAGACTTGATTATCCAACCAATTAATTCTCTGGTCAGTAACTTATCAAGCCCACTTAATATATAAGAAACTGGTTCTATAATCTGATGAATTACCCAAAAAATTAAAATAGTAATTAGAGTTCTATTAATTGTATCTACGACTTCTCTGCCCTCATTTGAAAATGTCATATAATAACTTGCAATAAAAAAACCTAATACAATCGGTAAAAATCTTGCTGGTCCAACTAATGATGATACAAAAGTATCATCTAATTTATTGGTTGTTCGTTTTGAAATAATTTCTAATTTTCTAATTATCAGTTTGCTGATAATACCCCTGAAAATCAAAAATATTAAAAAAATTCCAATTCCTATTAATATTTGAAAAATATCAACCCCAAGGATACCTTTATTCCAAACTGATAAAAATATCTCAGAAAAATTATTTATAATTTCCATGATTAAATTTTATATAACAAAAACTCTTCTTCTCCAGGATTAAAAAGAAATATTTTTTTCCATTTGATTTCATTAAGTATTGCTGATGTTTTTTCACCTATACACATCAAATTAGTATTCATCCAATGGCTTTCTAGTTGATAAACTTTTATAAAATTTAAAAAACTGGACGCACTATTTTGAGAATAAATATACACTATATCAGGTATTTTTAACTTTAATTCATTGACAAATTTCTGGTCAAATTTTTTATTAAAGTTGGTCCTATAATTAATAATTCTTTTAACACTATAACCCTCCTTATCTAGTTGCTCATCTAGATTAACTGATACCGTTTCTCCACTTACATAGAGTAGTTTCCCATTTTTTTTATCAAAATTTCTTAAAATTAACTCTTTTAAATTTTCAACGTTTCCACCAGCAGCTATTACATTTTGAAAACCAAGATTTCTTGCTTTGTTTTCTGTAGCATTACCAACACAAAAACATAATATTTTTTTTTCAATTTTTTTTAAATCAAGAAATTTTATAGCATTAGCACTAGTAAAAATAATACCCTTATATTCAGAAAAATTAATATTCACATAATTTACTTTCTCAACATTTAATAAAGGAAGATGAGAAACTTGATTTCCCAAAGATTGAAATCTTGATATCATTTCTGAGCAATCTTCTAATGGTCTAGTAACTAAAATATGCATATCATGCTTTATAAGAATTATTAGATTTTATTTTTAAAGCTTTGCCAACTTCTGTTCCTAGTTCTTTAAATTTTTCAGCTTTATCAGTCTTTTTTTCATAAAATCTTTTAGTCCCATCTAAAGAAAAAAGTTCTGCCTGCAAAATAATCTGATCTCCATCTAATATTGAGTGAGCTCCTACAGCTGTTTCGCAATCACCTTCTAAAACTTTTAAGATATTTCTTTCTGCATGTGCTCTTATATAAGTTTCATAATGATTTACTTTTTCTAAATATAACATTATATCTCTATCATCTTCTCTACACTGTAAAGCAATAATTCCTTGTCCGGCACTTGGAATAATTTCATCAGATGAAAAAACTTCAGAAATCTCATTTTCAAATTTTAAATATTTTATTCCAGCATAGGATAATATTATTGCATCATATATTCCCTCTTTTAACTTACGAATCCTGGTATCTATATTTCCTCTTATAAGTTTACAATCAATATCTGGTCTGATTTTTTTTATTTGGAATTCTCTTCTGTAAGATGAAGTCCCAATGATTGATTTTGTGCTTAACTCTTTTAGTTTTTTTTTATTGTTAGCTATTAATATTTCTCTTGGATCATTTCTTTCTAAAAACGTATCAGTTTTCAGTCCTTTAGTCTCAAAAGCTGGCATATCTTTAAGTGCATGAACAGCGATATCAATATTTAAATCTTGAAGTTCATTTTCTATGGTGCTCGAAAACAAACCTTTTCCTCCAAACTCAGACAATCTGGAATCTTTAATTTGATCCCCTTTAGTTGTTATTGGTTTAATAAAAATTTCCTCATTAGTTAGGTCAGTCTTTTCAATAATTTTATTCTTAACATTTTGAGCATAAAGTAATGCTAACTTGCTTCCTCTTGATCCAATTGTTATTCTTTTTTTCATAAAAATTTATTTCTTACTTGTATTGGGATTGTACAATTATTAAAAACTATTTTAATGAGCAAAAAACCCTTAATTTTAGGAATAGAATCTAGCTGCGATGAAACCGCTGCCTCTTTAATAACTGAAAATGAGGTAGGAAACCCAATAGTTTTATCAAATGTTATTTCAAGTCAAATTGATGTTCATAAGGAATTTGGTGGTGTTGTTCCTGAATTAGCTGCTCGATCACACATTGAAAAAATAGACTTAATTGTTAAAAAAGCTATAAATGAAAGCGGAAAAAGTATTAAAGACATCGACGCTGTAGCTTCCACTGCAGGACCAGGATTAATTGTATGTTTATCTGTTGGATTAAGTTTTGGAAAGGCTTTTGCATCTACAATTAACAAACCTTTTATAGCAGTAAATCATTTAGAGGGGCATGCTTTAAGTCCAAAATTGAACTCGAAAATTGATTATCCATATCTCCTACTATTAATTTCAGGAGGACATTCTCAGTACTTAAGTGTTCAAGGTTTGGGAAAGTACAAAAGGTTGGGAACTACTATTGATGATGCATTAGGTGAAGCATTTGACAAAACAGCTAAACTTTTAGGAATTGAATTTCCAGGAGGACCCCAAATCGAAGTCATAGCAAAAAAAGGAAACCCAAATAAATATACTTTGCCAAAACCAATATTCAACAAAGGTGGTTGCAATTTATCTTTTGCAGGACTTAAAACATCTATTTTAAAAATATCCAAAACAATTAAAACTGAACAAGAAAAATTTGATCTAGCAGCATCTTTTCAAAAAACTATTGAAGAAATATTAAATAAAAAAACTAAAAATGCTTTTGATGAATTTGAAAAACTAAATGATTTTAAAAAAAAGTTTTTTGTTGTAGCTGGAGGTGTTGCTGCAAATAAAAATATTAGATCAATGCTAATTAATTTATCTAAAGAAAAAAACTACAAAAGCGTATTTCCTCCAATGGAACTTTGTGGGGATAATGCTGCAATGATAGCAATGGTAGGATTAGAAAAATTTAAATTAAAAGAATTTAGTAAGTTAGATCATCCAGCTAAACCTAGATGGCCGTTAGATGAAAAGGCAATTTTTCTTAAAGGTGCTGGAGTAAAATTATAATGCAATACTGGCTACTTAAATCAGAACCTGATGTGTGGTCTATTGACCAACAAAAAGAAGCTGGTAAAAAAGGGGCGCCCTGGGATGGAGTGAGGAACTACCAAGCAGCAAAAAACTTGAAAGCAATGAAAAAAGGGGATCTTTGTTTTTTCTATCACTCAAATATTGGGAAAGAAATAGTTGGTATTGTTGAAATCATAAAAGAACATTACTTAGATAAATCAGACAAAACTGGCCGTTTCGTTGCAGTTACTGTAAGATTTAAAAAAAAATTAAATCAACCTGTTCCTCTTGAAAAAATTAAGATAAATAAGGAATTAAGCCATTTATCACTTATCAAACAAAGTCGATTATCAGTAATGCCTATAGACTCTAAAAGCTGGAAAATTCTAAATAAGATGGGTACAATTTACTTAAAATAAATTTATGCCAA
>CABYCN010000002.1 GCA_902517455.1 uncultured Pelagibacteraceae bacterium | reverse complement strand
GTCTAAAATCACTTACTAATAATTATCACTCTTTTTCAAAAGGGTCCCAAAGAAATATAATTGAAATTAACAAAGATAAATTTTCTTTAAAAATTTTACCACTCATATGTTATGAAATAATATACTCCGGTAAACTTTTTAGTAAACCTGACTTTGATTTAATTATTAATCTTTCCGAAGACGGTTGGTTTGGCAAATCTATTGGACCTAAACAACATTTTGTTCATAGCATTTTTAGAGCTATAGAAAGTGGAAAATATATAGTTCGTTCATCAAATAATGGGGCTGCAGGAATAATAAACCCTTTAGGTTCTACTGAGCAAAGAGTAAATTTTGGAGAGTCTGGATATATAGATTTAAAGGCGATGAGAAAAATACAACCGACAATATTTTCCTTATACGGAAATAAAATTTTTTTATTAGTAATTTTACTGTATATTGCTATGATATTTTTATTTAATAAAATTAAACATGAGTAATCTTAAAAATTATATTTTTACAAGTGAGTCGGTTTCAGAAGGACATCCTGATAAAGTATGTGACAGAATTTCAGATATGGTTGTTGATACATACTTAGGTATGGAGCCACAAGCTAGGGTAGCTTGTGAGACTCTAACAACCACAAATAAAGTTGTATTAGCTGGGGAAACAAGAGGACCTGATATTAATAAAGACGAATTAATTTCTAAAGTCAGGGATTGCATCAAAGATATTGGCTACGATCAAGATGGTTTTACTTGGAGAGATGTAACTAAAATTGAAAGTCATTTACATTCTCAATCAGCTGATATTGCAATGGGGGTAGATTCATCGGGTAATAAAGATGAGGGTGCTGGAGACCAAGGTATAATGTTTGGGTATGCTTGCAAAGAAACAGAAGCTTTAATGCCCGCTCCGATCCATTATTCACATAAAATTCTAAGGTTGATGGCTCAAGATAGAAAGTCTGGAAACCTTAATGGAATAGAACCAGACTCAAAAAGTCAAATTACTATTGAATATAAAGATGGTAAACCATCAGCTGTAAAATCAGTAGTTATTTCCACACAACATTCTAAAGATATTAATTTAGCAAAAGTAAAAGAGCTTTGTATTCCATATATTGAAAAATCAATTCCAAAAAATTTGTTAGGAAACTTGGATGCAAACGAAATTTATATAAATCCTACTGGAAATTTTGTAATTGGTGGTCCAGATGGAGACAGCGGTTTAACTGGTAGAAAAATTATTGTTGACACATATGGGGGTGCAGCACCCCATGGTGGTGGAGCTTTTTCAGGAAAAGACCCAACAAAAGTGGATAGATCAGCAGCATATGCTTCGAGATATGTTGCAAAAAATGTTGTTGCTTCGGGAATTGCGGATAAGTGTTTAATCCAATTAGCTTATGCTATTGGTGTTTCTAAACCTTTATCAATATATGTAGATTTATTTGACAATGATGAGGAAAAAAACAGACACGTTGAGATGTTGATAAATGATAATTTTGATTTAAGTCCTAGAGGTATCAGAGAAATGCTAGGTTTAAACAAAGCAATATATCAAAAAACAGCTGCATACGGTCATTTTGGAAGAGAACCAGAGTCCGATGGCTCATTTTCATGGGAAAAAACAGATAAATCATCAGTTTTTTCTAAATAGTTTCTATTGAATAATTAAAAAACTTTAATATATTTCTGCTATATTGCTGAATAATCAAAATGGGCTTTGGCCCATTTTTTTTTGGAGTAAATAAAATTATGTTAAATAAAAGAGCCGACAAACTTGAATTATTACGGATAGCTGAAGCTGTTGCTTTAGAAAAATCAATAGATAAAGAACTAATAATAAGTTCTATGGAAACTGGTATTGCAAAAGCAGCTAAATCAAAATTTGGTCAGGACAATGAAATTAAAGTGATAATAAACAGGGAAAATGGTGATATAGAAATTTTCAGGAAACTTACGATAGTTGATAATCCAGAAAATGCTAACACAGAAATCAGACTTAAAGATGCTTTAAATTTAAATGAGCTAAATAAAGATAAAAATATTGGCGATGAAGTATTACAGCCACTACCCTCATTCGATTTTGGAAGAATTGCCGCGCAAACAGCAAAACAGGTTATAAGCTTTAATGTTAGAGAGGCTGAAAGAGAGAGACAGTTCAATGATTTTATCGATAAGAAAGACACTATATTAAGCGGTATAGTAAAAAGACTAGAATTTGGAAATGTGATTGTTGATTTGGGCAGAACTGAAGCAATTATCCAAAAAAATGAACTTATACCTCGTGAAAATATTAAAGCCGGAGATAGGATTAAGGCTTACTGTAATGATGTGAGAAGGGAACCTAGAGGTCAACAAATTTTTTTATCTAGAGCCCACCCAAAGTTTATGGAAAAGCTATTCGTCCAAGAAGTTCCAGAAATTTATGATGGACTGATTGAAATAAAATCATCTTCTAGAGATCCTGGAAGTAGAGCTAAGATTTGCGTAAAAGCTGTAGATACTTCACTTGATCCAGTAGGTGCGTGTGTTGGAATGCGAGGCTCAAGAGTTCAAGCAGTCGTGAATGAATTACAGGGAGAAAAAATTGATATAGTAAATTGGTCTGAAGATCCAGCAATATTAGTCTCAAACGCACTTTCCCCAGCAGAAGTTCAAAGAGTTAATGTTGATGGGGAAAGAAAAAAACTTGATGTTATATTAACTGAGGAAAATCTTAGCAAAGCAATTGGAAGAAGAGGACAAAATGTTAGACTTGCCACAAAGTTGTTGAACTATGAAATAAATATTATGACCGATCAAGAAGACTCAGAGAGACGACAATTAGAATTTAAAGAAAAAACAGATAACTTGGTTAGAAATTTAGAACTTGACGAGACTCTAGGACAACTTTTAGTAGCAGAAGGTTTCTCAACTATTGACGATATAAAAGACAGTTCACCAGAAATTCTCTCAAAAATTGAGGGTATAGAGGAAGATACGGCCAAAGCGTTAATTGAAAGAGCTAGAGAATTTCATTTAAAAGATCAAGAAGATATCTCTCAAAGGATTAAAGATTTGGGCTTAGAGGATGACCTAATAAATCTTAAAGGCTTAACACATGGGATGTTGGTAACACTTGGTGAACAAAAAATATTAAGCTTAGTTGATTTTGCTGACTTAGCCTCAGATGAATTAACAGGTGGTTTTGATTTAGTTAAAGGAGAGAGAGTGAAGATTCAAGGTTATTTAGAGGATTTTGCTTTATCAAAGGCTGAGGCAGATGATTTAATTATGTCAGCAAGAAAAATTATTTATAAAGATTGAGAGATGAGAAATGGAAAACAAAAAAACAAAACTTACTATTTCTGGAAGTCCAAAAAAAACATTTAAAAATTTTGATGCTTCAAAAGATCAAGGAAAAAAAACTGTTATAATTGAAAAAAAGACAACTATTAGACAGGCTTTCAAAGGAAATTTTAACAAATCAACATTGAACAAACCTTTATCAGGCGGTTTTAAGAGACCTAGCTCAATAAAACCAAATGTATTTTCAAAAATATCTTCTAATACAAGTGATTTTGAAAGACGTAAACTAGCAGAACAAAGAGCTACAAAACGATTAAAGGGCGATCTAACTAATAAAGAAAAAAAAACAAAACAAACAATAAAAAAAAGGGAGGTCAAACTAACAGTTTCAAGGGCGCTTAGTGATGAAATTGAAGCAAGAGAGAGGAGTCTAGCCTCTGTTAGGAGGGCGAGGTTAAAAGAAAATAAAAATTTTTCAAAAATTGAGGATAAAGAAAATCTAAAACCCATCAAGAGAAATATCAATATTCCTGAGGCAATTACAGTAAGAGAACTTGCAAATAGAATGGCTGAACAATCAAGTAATGTAATAAAGTATCTATTTGGAATGGGTGTTACAGTAACAATTAACCAAACGCTTGCTGCAGACACTGCTGAATTTTTGGTTAAAGAGTTTGGTCATAATCCTATTAGAGAAGAAAAAGCTGAAGAAATTATTAAAAAGATTAAAGCTTCTAGAGCTGAAAACCTTAAGAACAGGCCACCAATTGTGACTGTGATGGGTCATGTAGACCACGGTAAAACTTCTGTTCTTGATGTTTTAAGAAGCGCCAATGTCGTTTCTGGCGAGTTTGGTGGTATAACGCAACATATTGGAGCTTATCAAATTGAAAGTGATAAAAATAAGTTAACATTTATTGATACTCCAGGTCATGCTGCTTTTACAGAAATGAGGGCCAGAGGGACTAAATTAACTGATGTAGTTGTTTTAGTTGTAGCTGCAGATGATGGCGTTAAACCGCAAACAATAGAGTCAATTAAACATGCGAAAGCTGCAAATGTGCCAATAGTAGTTGCTATAAACAAATGTGATTTACCAGAGGCTGATGTAAAAAAAGTAAAAAATCAATTACTGGAGCATGAACTAATAGCTGAAGATCTATCAGGCGATACATTAATGGTTGAAATATCTGCAAAGACAAAAAAAAATTTAGATAAATTAGTGGAAGCAATTACTCTCCAAGCAGAAATTTTAGATTTAAAGACAGACTTTGACTCAAATGCAACGGGTATTGTTTTAGAGTCAAAAATAGATATTGGTAGAGGACCTGTTGCTACAATAATTGTAACAGCTGGAACTCTCAAAAGAGGAGACTATTTTGTAAGTGGATTAAGATGGGGTAAAATACGAGCAATAATTAATGACAAAGGGGAAAATATTAATGAAGCATTACCATCAACACCTGTAGAGATTTTAGGTATAAATGGTGCAGCTAAAGCTGGTGATGATTTCTTAGTTTTAGAAAGTGAGAAAGAGGCCAAAAATTTAAGTGAATATAGAGATCAAGAAAGAAAAGATAATAAAAACCCTTTATCATTTGCTACACAGGAGTCTGCTTTTTCTAATAAATCAACTAAAGAACTTAATTTAATAATTAAATCTGATGTTCATGGATCTTCTGAAGCAATTAAAAGTGCAATTAATCAGATAAAGCATGAAGAAGTAAAACCTAAGATAATCTTAGCTGATATTGGCATGGTTACTGAAACTGATGTTAATTTAGCTAAAGCATCTAACGCAATATTAGTAGCATTTAATGTAAAACCAAGTAAAGAGGCTAAAAAACTTGCTGAGATTGAAAAAATTAAGATATCGTCTTACAACATAATATATGAAGTTCTTGATTATGTAAAAAACAGAATGTCTGGATTACTTACCCCTGATCTTAAAGAGACTATAATTGGAACTGCACAAATTTTAGAGATATTTAAAGTCTCCGGGGCAGGAAAAATTGCTGGATCAAAAGTAACAGAGGGTGAAATTACAAGTTCCTCAGAAGTACGAATTATCAGAGATGGTAATATTATTTTTACAGGAAAAGTAGGTAGCTTATTTAGAGAAAAAAACCAAGTGAAACAGGTAGCCAGTGGTCAAGAATGTGGAATAACCGTTAAAGACTATATTGATTTTCAAAAAAATGATACTTTAGAAGCTTTTAAAGTCACCTCAACTGAAAGGTCAATTTAATGGTTGATAGAATAGGAAAACCAATATCTCAAAGACAGCTCAGAGTTGGTGAAATGATTAAGCAGTCTTTAAGCATGATTTTTATTAGGAATGAGTCAAGATTTAAAAATCGCTAAAGCATATGTTCTTCCATTAGGAGGAAAAAATGCTGAAGAGTCAATTAAAGTTTTGAAAGAAAGTTCATTTTTAATTAGAAAAATTTTGTCAAAAAGAGTAAGTATGAAATTTTTACCAAAATTACTTTTTAGAAAAGATGAATCTTTTGAGTATGCTGAAAAAATTGAAAACTTAATTAAACAAACAAACAAATAGGAAAAAAACAAAGCATGAATAAAAAGACTAAAGAGTTAGCAACACATGAAAAAGACACTGGATCTTCAGAGATACAGATATCTTTGCTAACAGATAAAATTGAAAATCTTTCAAGTCATATAAAGAAGTTTAAAAAAGATAAACATTCTTCTGTAGGATTGTTAAGAGCAGTAAATAGAAGAAAAAAATTGTTAGAATACTTAAAAAAAAATAAAATGGATTCTTACAAAAATGTGCTGTCGAAATTGAATTTAAGAAAATAAAGATCAAGATAGATAGAATGAGACAAAACGAACGAAACGAAATGGAAATGAAATGTTTAAAGAATATAAAAAGGAAATTGAAGTAGCAGGAAAAAAAATAAGTTTAGAGACAGGTAAAGTAGCAAGGCAGGCAGATGGAGCGATAATAGCAACAAGTGGTGAAACAGTCATCTTAGCAACAGTAGTAGGAGCAAAAAAGGTAAATCCAGATATGGATTATTTTCCTTTATCAGTAAACTACCAAGAAAAATATTATGCAGGTGGAAAAATTCCTGGTGGATATTTTAAAAGAGAAGCAAGACCAACTGAAAGCGAAACATTAATATCCAGATTAATTGATAGGCCAATTAGACCATTATTTCCTGATGAATTTAAAAATGAAGTGCAGTTATTACCAACTGTAATTTCATATGACAAAGACAGCCAACCAGATATTTTGGCAATTATTGCATCATCAGCAGCACTAGCAATTTCAGGTATGCCATTTATGGGGCCTGTAGGTGCTTCTAGAGTAGGTTTTGTTGACGGTAAGTACATTCTTAATCCATCAAAATCTGAATTAGAAAATTCCAGTTTAGATTTAGTTGTAGCAGGCACCAAAGATGCAGTACTTATGGTTGAGTCTGAAGCGAATGGTTTGACTGAAGAGGAAATGTTAAATGCAGTTAAATTTGGTCATGAGGGTTTTGTTCCAGTAATACAAATGATAGAGGATCTTGCAAAAGAATGCAGAAAGCCTGAATGGATTGTTGAAAAAAAAGACTTATCAGAAGTTAAGAAAAAACTCGAGGCAACATTCACTGATGATCTTAAAAAGGCTTTTGCGACTAAGAACAAACAAGATAGATCAAATCAAATATCGGAGATTACAGATAAAGCAAAAAAACTTTATGAAGAAGATGAAAACTACTCTGATCTTGATGTAAACAGCCAATTAAAAAGTTTAGAAAAGTCTATCGTAAGAAATGATATTCTTCAAAATAAAAATAGAATTGATGGTAGAGGTTTGTCTGATGTAAGAGCTATTTCATGTGAAGTTGGTGTTTTGCCAAGAACACATGGTTCTGCATTATTCACTAGAGGAGAAACCCAAGCTATTGTTGTTACTACTTTAGGTACATCTGATGATGAGCAAAGATTAGAAAGTTTAGATGGTCAGCACAGAGAAAGATTTATGCTTCATTATAATTTTCCTCCTTTCTCAGTCGGTGAAACTGGAAGAATTGGAACTGGAAGACGTGAAATTGGTCATGGTAAATTAGCTTGGAGAGCGATAAATTCTTCACTTCCCTCTAAAGAGTCTTTTCCGTACACTTTTAGAATAGTATCTGAAATTACAGAGTCTAATGGTTCTTCTTCAATGGCTACTGTTTGTGGGGCTTCTTTAGCATTAATGGATGCTGGTGTTCCAATTAAAGAGCCAGTTGCAGGTATTGCAATGGGTTTAATCAAAGAGGGCGATGAATTTAGTGTTCTATCAGACATATTAGGTGACGAAGATCACTTGGGAGACATGGACTTCAAAGTTGCTGGAACCAAAGATGGAATCACTTCACTTCAAATGGATATCAAAATTACTGGTATTACTTTTGAAATCATGGAACAAGCTTTAAAACAGGCTAAAGACGGAAGAGTTCACATTTTAGGAGAGATGAATAAAGCATTATCTGCTTCAAGAGATGATGTTGGAAAACATACTCCAAAAATGGAACAAGTGACTGTTGATAAAAAAGATATTGCAGCTGTGATTGGAAAAGGTGGAGCCACTATTAGAGAAATTACAGAAAAATCAGGTGCTAAGGTTGATGTAAATGACGAAGGTGTAGTAACAGTCGCTGCTCCAGACGAGGACTCCAGAAATATTGCAATTCAGATGATTAAAGATATCACTGCAAAGGCTGAATTGAATAAAATTTATTCAGGCAAAGTTATGAAAATAATGGAATTCGGAGCATTTGTTAATTTTCTTGGAAAGCAAGATGGTCTGGTCCACATTTCTGAGCTTGCAGATAAGAGAGTTGCTAAGGTTACTGACGTTGTTAAAGAAGGTGACGAGGTAAAAGTAAAAGTAATTGGATTTGATAGAGGAAAAGTAAAACTATCTATTAAGCAAGCAGTTGTTTAGTTAATTTGGAACACCTGGCATTAAAATATTTTGTGAATAAGTTACTAATATTATGCTTCTTAACGAATTAATAAAAGATGAAAAAAGTGTAAATAAAACACTCTATTCATTTGGTTCATATTGGAATTACAAAAACAGTCGTGCAACACTTGAAATTAAAAAAAAGGGTTTAAAAGATTTTAGGTTTATAACTGCAGGGATTGGGTTGTCTTTTTTTGATAACTTAATTTTGGATATTAGAAATGAATTTGATAATAATGGCAGAATTATTGGAAAAATTCATTGATAAATGAATATAAAAAAAAGTTAATATATTTAACTTTTAATAAATAGTTAAGTTAAAAAAATGAACAATCATATTAAGCAACTTGATGTTTTCAGAGCACTCGCAGCATTAAGTGTTTGCTCAGTTCACTTTACTTACGATACAGGTTTCTCAAAATATTTTGCACAAGGTTTGTTCGTACAATTATTCTTCACTTTAAGTGGCTTTGTAATTTGTTTAAATTATCTCGACAAAATCGATAAATTTAGCATTTTAAAGTCCTTTTTAATTAAAAGATTTAAAAGGTTGTATCCTCTTCACTTATTTTTTTTAATAATTTTTGTCATCATAGAGTTTTTGAAATATTTGGTATTCTTAGAATATGGATTGGAAGCAAATAATAAAGCTTTCGAAAAAAATAATTTTGAAAATTTTTTATTGAATTTGTTCTTTATCCAACATTTTGCTCAGAACTATAGTTTTAATACACCCTCGTGGTCAATTTCTGTAGAAATTATGCTTTACATTTCATTTGGAATTTTAGCTTTTGTTAATAAAAGATTAATTCTTTTAGTTTGTCTTTTATATGTAGTTATTTTTCTTACTTTCTTAAATGATTTATATGGAACAACACTTTCATTAAATGCTTTCTATTCAGGGTTCTTTTCCTTTTCAATTGGATGTTTATTTTGTTTAATATATAAAAAAAAAAACTTTTACTTTCAAAAAAAACTTCCTAACTTTATATATTTTTTTTTAATAACAATATTTATGATAGAAATGTTTTATATTAGAAAACTTGAAAGTTTTCCCTCTTTTTATTCTATAGTTTTCGGTCTAATTTTTTATCTCTCTTGTTTTTTAAATCCTAATTTTATCTTATACAAAGTGATTTTTAACAAATTTTTTATATATTTAGGAAAAATAAGTTATAGTATTTATTTAAGTCACCTATTAATTTTTTTCTTATTAAATAACATACTTCGATTTATATTTAAACTACCAACAAATATTAATAGTGCAGGTGATGTAGTGCTTGATCTTACAAGTTTAGAGGCCCACTCATACACAATAATAGCATATATAGTTACGATACTTATTTCTCATTTTACATATAATAATATTGAAATGAAATTTTATAAAAAATGATCTAAAAAATATCAAAAACTATCATCCAATTATTCTTTACATTCAAGGGATATTTTCATTAAGCAAAGTTCACCTGGTTAAGTACATCAAAACATTAATTAATACTTAGATAGATAAAAATAATCTTAATTTAATTTAAGATATATTTCTAGGATCGGGCATTCCAACTTTATTATAACCTGCATCTACATAATGGATTTCACCCGTAACCCCACCACCAAGATCGCTTAATAAATATAAGGCAGAATTTCCCACATCGTGAATATCAACATTTCTTTTTAAAAAAGAATGATCTTCATTCCATTTATATAAAAATTTAGCATCCCCAATTGCTGAAGCTGCAAGAGTTTTAATCGGACCTGCGCTAATCGCATTTACTCTAATTTTTTTGGAACCCAAATCTCTTGCAAGATATTTTACACTTGCCTCTAATGCGGACTTACAAACTCCCATAACATTATAATTAGGAATGGCTTTTGTAGACTCATAAGTCAGTGTAAGCATACTTCCACCCTCTTTCATTATCTTAGAAGATTCTTTCGCAACCTCTGTAAATGAGAAGCATGAAATTAGCATACTCTTTAAAAAATTTTCTCTAGTTGTGTTCAAATACTCACCAGACAATTCTGATTTATCGGAGAAAGCTACAGCATGAACTACAAAATCTATTTCACCCCATTGAGATTTAATATCTTCAAATAATTTAATTACTTCCTCTTTTTTTTCAACATCACAACTAAATGTTACCTTTGAGTTTAACTTTTCAGCTAAAGGAATTACTCTTTTTTTTAAAGCATCACCAAGATAAGTGAACGCGAGTTCAGCTCCAGCTTCAGATAGTTTTTTTGAAATTCCCCAAGCAATAGATCTTTCATTGGCAACGCCCATGATTAACCCTTTTTTACCTTTCATTAAGCTCATAATTTAAACCTTTTCGAAAATTAATGCAGCATTAGTTCCGCCAAAACCAAAACTGTTTGACATCACTGTATTTAAAGTTGTGCCCGTCTCTGTTTTTACAATTATTGGAAATTTTTTAGCCTCCTCATCCATTTCATTAATGTTTGCAGAACCAGCAATGAAATTATTTTTCATCATTATTAAACAATAGATCGCCTCATGTACTGATGCAGCTCCAAGAGGATGACCAGATAGAGATTTTGTTGAACTAATTTTTGGAATGTGGTCTCCAAAAGTATTTTTAATTGCATTTAATTCTGTAATATCTCCGACTGGTGTTGAAGTTCCATGAGTATTAATATAATCAATTTTATTTCTTGTTGTTGACATTGCCATTTGCATACATCTCACAGCTCCTTCACCAGATGGTGCCACCATATCGTATCCATCTGAAGTTGCCCCATAACCAGTTAATTCTGCATATATTTTAGCCCCTCTTGACTTAGCGTGCTCGTATTCTTCAAGTACTAAAACTCCACCTCCACCTGCAATTACAAATCCATCTCTAGTTTTGTCGTAAGCTCTTGATGCTGTTTCTGGTGAGTCATTATATTTTGATGATAAAGCAGTCATAGCATCAAACATCGCTGTCATTGCCCAATGTATTTCTTCACTACCTCCTGCAAAAATAATGTCTTGTTTACCCATCTGGATTAATTCCATTGAATTTCCTATACAGTGTCCACTAGTTGCACAAGCAGAACTCATTGTGTAGTTCGTTCCTTTGATTTTAAATGGGACTGCCAAGGTTGCTGAAGCAGTACTTGCCATTGTTCTTGGAACAATGAAAGGTCCCATCAATTTTGGAGTTTTTGCTCTAGTTTTATCTGCTGCTAAAATTACATTCTCAATCGAAGGCCCACCTGAACCCATAACAATACCAGTTTTAAAGTTACTCACTTCATTTTCTTCGAGTCCTGAATCAGAGATAGCTTCTTTCATAGCAATATAGTTATAAGCTGAACCTGACCCCATAAATCTAATTGTCTTCCTGTCAATATGATCCTCAAGTTTTATTTTTGGTTTACCATGAACATGACTTTTTAAATTGTGTTCTTTATATTCCTCACTGAAAGATATTCCTGATTTTGAATTTAAAAGAGATTGTTGAACTTCCTCTTGATTATTACCAAGACAAGATACAATTCCTATACCTGTAATTACTACTCTTCTCATTATTTAAATAATCCCACTTTTAAGCTATCAGCTGAATAAATTTTTTTTTCGTCTGCCAAAACTACCCCGTTAGCAAGACCAACTGTAGTACCCCCAGGAGACATAATTTTTTTCATATCAATTTCATACCTTACTAATTTTACATTTCGTAAAACTTCACCTGTAAATTTTACAGTCCCAACTCCTAAAGCTCTACCTTTTCCAGGATTTCCAATCCATCCAAGATAAAAACCTACTAATTGCCACATAGCATCAAGTCCTAAACATCCAGGCATGACGGGGTCTTCTTTAAAGTGACAATCAAAAAACCAATGGTTTTTTTTAATGTCTAATTCAGCTTTTAATAAGCCTTTTTTAAAAGCGCCTTTATATTCATTAATTTCTGTAATTCTATCAAACATAAGCATTGGTGGAAGAGGTAATTTAGCATTACCTGGGCCAAATAATTTACCGTTACCGCAACTAATTAGCTCATCATATGAGTAAGAGTTTTTTTTCATAAAATCAGGTACCTTTATTTACTTGATTTTGTTAATATATAATATAACTATAATAGTACTTTAGAATAATTTTAACTAACAATTTAAATTAAATAGTGAAATATATCGAAAAATTAAGAAAATCTGGATTAAGACCCACAAAACAAAGACTTCAGATATGTGAAGTTTTATTCAATAGAGAAAAAACATTTCATTTTACAATTAATGAATTAGAACAAAAAATTAAAAATCATACAAGCAGCAAGATATCATTAGCTACAGTATATAACACGGTACATGCTTTTGAAAAAAAAGGATATCTTAAACAAATACCAATCAATTCTAGTGAAACTTATTTTGACACAAACGTTACTGATCATCATCATTTTTATGACTTAAAAGAAGAAAAGTTAATTGATTTAGAAAACTCAGATGTAGGACCCATCAATATTTTAAAAAAATTAACGGAAAAAAGATTAAATCAGTTGAAGTTCTTGTAAAACTAGAGGATTGACCTTTTAATCAATTTAGCGTCATTTTAAACCAATTGACACTTTTTTAGAATCATTATAAACTGCTAATATCTTAAAATTACATATAGGAAATTAAATGAGTACTGAAAATTTTAAAAATAAATCTTTTACAACAAATCAACTTAACAAGTGTCCTTTCACTGGATCAGGGACACCCGCAAAATTTTCTGCAGGAAGAGGTCAATCAGTAAGAGATTTTTGGCCGAATAGTTTAAATCTCAAAATACTTAGTCAACACTCAAATTTATCAAATCCAATGGATAAAAAATTTAATTACGCTAAAGAATTTAAAAAACTTAATTATAAGGCTCTTAAAAAAGATTTAAAAAAATTAATGACAAACTCTCAAGAGTGGTGGCCTGCTGATTATGGTCATTATGGACCTCTATTCATAAGATTAGCTTGGCACGCGGCAGGTACATACAGGACTGGTGATGGCAGAGGTGGAGCTGGAACAGGAAATCAAAGATTTGCACCGCTTAATTCTTGGCCAGACAATGTTAACCTAGATAAAGCAAGATTGCTTTTATGGCCAATTAAAAAAAAATATGGAAATAAGATTTCTTGGGCAGATTTATTTATTCTTGTTGGAAACGTTGCCTTAGACTCAATGGGATTTAGAACATTTGGCTTTGGTGCTGGCAGAACAGATATTTGGGAACCAGAAGATGATATTTATTGGGGATCAGAAAAAGAAATGTTGGGTGTTGAAAGATATACTAAAAAGAGAGATTTAGAACAACCACTCGGTGCTTCACACATGGGTTTAATATATGTAAACCCTCAAGGTCCTGATGCCAACCCTGATCCAAAACTTGCTGCACATGATATTAGGGAAACATTTGGTAGAATGGCAATGAATGATTATGAAACAGCTGCGTTAGTTGCAGGTGGACATACATTTGGAAAATCACATGGAGCAGCACCCGAGTCACACAAAGGTCCTGATCCTGAAGCTTCAAGAATTCAAGATCAATCAACTGGATGGAATAGTGGATACAAATCTGGAAAAGGTGTTGATACAATTAGTAGTGGTATAGAAGGTGCATGGACACAGAATCCAATTCAATGGGATATGGGTTATTTAGATTGTCTATACGATCACGAATGGGAGCTAACTAAAAGTCCTGCAGGCGCTCATCAGTGGACACCTAAGAAAAATGGTCAAAAGATAAAAATGGTCCCTGATGCACATAACAAAAATGTTCTTCATCCTCCTATGATGCAAACAACTGATATTTCAATGAAAGTTGATCCAAGCTATGGACCTATTACAAAGCATTTTCATAAAAATCCAAAAGAGTTTCATGATGCTTTTGCTAGGGCTTGGTTTAAATTAACACACAGGGATATGGGACCAAGAGTATGTTACCTTGGTAGCGATGTTCCAAAAGAACAATTAATTTGGCAAGATCCAATTGATAAATCAAAGTATAAATTAAAATCGAAAGATATTAACAATTTAAAATCAAAAATATCAAAATCAAAGATATCAGTTTCTGAATTAGTATCTACTGCTTGGGCATCAGCTTCAACATTTAGAGGGTCAGATAAAAGAGGCGGAGCCAATGGTGCAAGAATAATGTTAGAGCCGCAGAAGAATTGGAAAGTTAATAATCCATCTAAGCTTTCAAAGATTATTTCAGCTTTAAAAAAAATTAAAAAGCAATTTGATGGTAAAAAAAAGAGTGTTTCAATGGCTGATTTGATTGTATTAGCCGGAGGAGTAGGAGTTGAAATGGCTGCTAAAAAAGGTGGTCATACAATAAAAGTTCCTTTCTCACCAGGAAGAGGAGACGCTAGACAAGATCAGACTGATGTGAACTCATTTGGATTACTAGAACCCCAAGCAGATGGTTTTAGAAATTATCTTAATGGTGATAAATCGATTGTATCCGCTGAAGAAAAGCTTATTGACAAAGCTCAATTAATGGGTCTTACGGCTCCAGAAATGACTGTTTTAATTGGTGGTATGCGTGTATTAGATACAAACTTTGATAGTTCAATTCATGGAGTATTTACTAAAAAGCCTGGTGCACTTACTAATGATTATTTTACCAACTTATTAGATATGAATACAACATGGAAAGAGGTAGATAAATCTGAACAAGTATTTATTGGAATTGATAGAAAAACTAAGAAAACAAAGTGGAAAGGTACACGAGTGGATCTTATATTTGGTTCAAATTCACAACTAAGAGCTTTAGCTGAAGTTTATGCGTGTGAAGACTCTAAGGAAAAATTTATCAATGACTTTGTGAAAGCCTGGGTAAAAGTTATGAATGCAGATAGATTTGATTTAAGATTAAACTAACGTGAATTAAACATTAAAAATATGGCAGCAACAATCTTCAAAGATTTTTATGAAGTACCTAATTTAAATTTTGATATTTCAAAACTAAGAGAAGATTTAGATAAGATATTGAAAAATAAAAATTTCAACTCGCTAGGAATTACTCATTTTGGTGCAATACCAATAAACCAAATTCCTAATGATGAAAGCTCTATTAAAGGTAATAATGTAAGAGGAAAATATTGGACAATAGCTGATGAAACTGGCAAAGAAGTTTCAAGGGATGTTGATATAGATGAATCAAAATATACTCAATTGGTTCCTGAATTTGAAAAAACTTATTTTAAAGAAGTTTTCGAAAAATTAAGAGAGAGGTACAAATTAGGAAGAGTAAGACTTTTATTGAAAGAACCAAGATCAACTCTCAGCTGGCATAAAGATCCTGAATGTAGATTACATATACCAATTATAACAAACAAAGGTTGTTCTATGGTAATCGAAAATGTTGCTAAACATCTTCCTGCTAATGGAAAAGTTTGGATAACAAACAACACCAAATATCACAATTTTTTTAACGGGGGGGAACAGGCAAGAATTCACCTAGTAGCGTGCGTTCTAGAAAGTCCTTTTAAAAATTAATGGAGTTCACAAATGGTATTTTTAACGCTGCTGGTAGCATATATAAAAATAACAAAGGTTCGATATTAAGAACAATTGTTTACACAATAGGGCATTTTGCTATTGCTATTACTGTTTTGATGCTTGTTGCCGATGTGTCTTTTGCTGTAGCATTAACGGACGCGATTGTTGAACCAATAGCTAACTCAATATGGTACTTTATTTTAGATAAATGGTGGGCCAGTAAAATAAAAAAATAATTAGATCAAATTATTTTAATAAAACTTTATTTTATATTTCCCCAAAGATTTTTTTTATCAATCCACCCTTTAAATCTTCCTGATAGAATTTTACACCAATCGCGATCACATTTTTTTACAATTAAAACTCTTCCAGTTTTTATTTTAGCTATTGGTTGTGATAAATTACTTGGTTTTTTAAATAAAGTTTTGTCTTTTAGAGCAATCAATGAATTTGTTTTTTTTAATTGGGATATGTGAATCCACCCGCTATTATTTTTGAGATCTATAATTCTTCTGAAATTTTCTTTTTTATCTATTTGCTTTATGGGTAAATTGATCTTTCTATAAACAAATTTTATGGGTGACTCAAAGCTTGGTCCATATCTGACATTTACTTTATCTTTTTTTAAAGATAAAAAAATATCATCAGCCAAAGTAGCAGAGGTAAAAAATAGAAAAAACAAAATTACCAAAATATTTTTAAAATAAAATTTTTTAAACATTTTTCAATTTTTTTAGTTTTACTTTTCTAAAATCTAAATTTAAAAAATCTATAATCAAAATATAACCGTTGAGACTTTTACCAATATTTAAAATTCTTTTTAAAATTTCATTCGCCTGAATAGTACCTATAATACCTGCAACCGTTCCTAAAATTCCTTCGTACTCACAATTCAGAATGTCGTCTGAAATCTCTTTTTCTTGAAAAAAAGATCTTATGCAGGGGGTTTTTTTATTTTTAAAATCAAATGTAAAAACGTGCCCATTAAACTTACTGATAGCTCCAGCAACAAGAAATTTCTTGGACAATTTACAAAAATCATTTAGTAGGAATTTGGTTTTAAAGTTATCAGAACCATCAATAACGTAATCATACTTTCTAATAATTTTTTTATAATTATTATCTTTAAGTCTTAATTTATAAGAGATTATTTTTGTTTTGGGGTTAATTTTATTTAATTTTTTTTTAGCAATAGTTACTTTAGATTTATTTAAATCATCGATGTTATAAAGGCTTTGACGATGAATATTTGATAAATCAACTTTGTCTGAGTCTATTATTCCTAAAGAGCCAATCCCTGCCCTTGTTAAAAATTCTGCAACAGGACAACCTAGGCCTCCCATACCGACTATAAGTACTTTAGATTGAATAATTCTTTTTTGGCCCTGGATACCAATATTTCTTAATATAATTTGTCTAGAAAACCTTTTAATTTGAATTTTATTTAATTTTGAATTCATTTACCCGTAGAACCAAACCCCCTTTCTCCCCTTATTGTTTTTGGTAATTCATTTGTTTCTTCTAATTCCATCTTAATTATAGGAGATAATACTATCTGAGCAATACGGTCACCATTTTTAATTACAAAACTATCATTTCCATGATTAAAGATAATAACTTTTATTTCACCTCTATAATCACTATCAATAGTTCCAGGTGTATTTAAAACGCTTATATTGTTTTTTGCTGCTAAGCCAGATCTAGGTCTAATTTGTATTTCATAACCTAAAGAAAATGCTACTGATAATCCTGTAGGAATTAAAGAGGATGTTTTTGGTTTTATATTTATGGGTTCTTTAATAAATGCCATTAAATCCATACCAGAAGCACCACTGGTTTTGTAGACAGGTAGTTTTACTGCTGGATTTAACTTTTTTATTAGTACTTTAGCCATTAATTAATTTGAGCAACAATTCTATCTACAATTTCCTCAGATATTTCTGACTTTTTTTTAAATGAAAGTACTTCTTTAGTTTTTTTTTTATCTTTGTAATGAATAGTAACTTCATTATAATCACTGTTAAAACCCCTATCTTTTTTTGATACATCATTAGCTATAATCCAATCACAATTTTTATTTGTAAGTTTCATAATTGCATTTCTATCTAAATCTTGAGTTTCCGCTGCAAAACCTATAACTAATTTTGGCCTCATAAAATTATGATTTGACACATAGTTTAATATATCAATATTTTTTTCCAGGTTAACTGTTAGATTTTCTTGTTTTTTAATTTTGTTTTCTTTTTTTCTTATGATTTTGAAATCTGATACGGCAGCAGAAAAAATAGCTATATCAATTGGTAAATTTTTCTGGGTCGCTTTAAACATTTCTTCAGCAGTATTTACTTTTATTAGATTGATTTTGTTGTCAACATCAAGGTTAGTAGGACCAGATATTAATGTTGTATCAAATCCTCTTTTTAATAAACTATTTGCTATTTCATAGCCTTGTTTCCCACTTGACTTATTAGTTATAAATCTGACTGGATCTAAATACTCATTTGTTGGTCCTGCAGTTATTAAAACTTTAATTTTCTTATTGTTTGATTGACTTAATAAAAAAATATTAATTTCATTTAAAATATCAGTGGGTTCAGCCATTTTTCCTTCTCCATATTCTCCACATGCCATTTCACCTATAATTGGACCAATAGTTTTATAACCATAACTTTTTAATTTTACTAAATTGTTTCTTGTTGATTTATGTTCCCACATTCTAACATTCATTGCTGGTACTAAAAATACTGGTTTATTTGAAGCTAGAATTACAGTTGAAGCGAGGTCTTCGGATGAGCCTTGGCTGAGTTTAGAGATCGTGTTTGCTGTAGCTGGAGAAACAATTATTACATCAGCCCATCTAGATAATGCAATATGATCCATCTCTGACTCATTTTCTACATTAAAAAGATCATCATAAACTTTTCCTTGTGATAATGAAGCAACTGACAATGGTGTTACAAATTCTTTCGCATTCTTAGTTAAAATAGTTTTTATTTCGGCATCTTTTTTTTTGAATAATCTAATTAATTCAAGACTTTTGTATGCAGATACCCCACCACAAATAATGAGTAAAATTTTTTTATTTTTTAAGTTTTTCATCTCCTAAATTAAAATACTAATAGACCAAAAATTACAAGGATTAATAAACCAATAATTGACTGATTTCTAAAAGCTGTCATTTCAGATTTTTTGGCATTTAAAGCTGTATAAGAATTGGAATTTTGTGGAATTTGACCACTTGCTAAATATGTGAGGGCTTGATTTGCTTTATCCATTATTTCAGGAAATTCTGGTAATCTTTTAATTACTTCAGACGTGTTCTGTAGAGTCTCGTTTAAAGTTCTTATTGGATCTTTTGTTTCTTTTAACCAATTTTCAAGAACAGGTTTAGATGTTGTCCAAATATTAGTATTTGGATTTAACTTTCTAGCAACTCCCTCTACTACTACCATTGTTTTTTGTAACATCAAAAGCTGAGGTTGAGTTTGCATATTAAATTTTTCAGTAACTTCAAATAATTGTTTTAATAACTTTCCTCCTGAAATATCTTTTACAGCTTGGCCGAATATTGGTTCACCAATTGACCTCAGAGCCTGTGCTAAATCATCAATTGGAACTTCTTTAGGAACTAATCCAGCAACCAAATGTACTTCAGCAACTTTTCGATAATCTCTTTGAATAAAACCAAATAGTATTTCAGCTAAAAATCTTTTACTTATTTTATCTAATCTACCCATAATACCAAAGTCAATTGGTACAATATGACCATTGTTATCTATAAATATATTGCCTTGATGCATATCTGCATGAAAGAATCCATCCCTCACTGCATGCCGTAAAAAATTTTGAATAATATCCTCAGAAATTTTTTCAGTATTGAAGTCTCTTCTCTTAAGTTCCTCTGTTTCTCTGATAGAAATGCCCTCCACCCAGTCAAGTGTCATTACATTTTCGCTGGTAAAATTCCAATAAATTTTTGGGACTCTAAAGCCAGCATCATTTTTAGTATTTTCAGAATATTCATTTGCAGCTGCGGCCTCAAACCTTAAGTCCATTTCGAGATTTGTAATTTCCTTTAATAAAAAAACTACTTCGACTAATTTAAGCCTTTTAGTTTTTTTTATTAACGACTCGATCAAAAAAGCAAAAAGCATAATCGCATCTATTTCTTCATTAAATATTTTTTTTATATTTGGGCGTAATATTTTAATAGCCACATCTTTTAAAGTCCCATTATCGTTAATTTGAGCTTTGTGAACTTGTGCAATAGAAGCTGCAGCTACGGGTTCACTCAAATTAATTATAGTGTTAAAAGTTTTTTCACCTAGATCTTTTTTAATTATTTCTCTCGCCTGAACAAGTGAAAAAGCTGGAAGTTTATCTTGTAAATTTTCAAGTTTTTTAGAAAGTTGGTCACCAATAATGTCAGGTCGTGTTGCTAAAAATTGCCCTAGTTTAATAAATGTAGTTCCCATAGACTCTAACGAGCTAGAAAGTCTCTCTCCTTCATCTTTAACTTTGTCTATTTTTTTTTTTTTTGAAAAAGAAAATGATAAAATCTTAAATATAATTTTTAATGAAAATGGTGGTTCATGAAATTGTGAGGAAATATTAAGTATATCTGATTGAGCTACTTTTCTCCCAAGTTTAAACAAAGTGATTATTCTTTTGAACATCAAATTTTCCAGCCGCTATGTATAGAGACTATTCCACCAGACAAATTTCTATATGAATTTTTCTCAAAACCGTTTTTTTTCATTAAATCAATTAATTCTTCTTGATGTAAAAAATTCGCTATACTCTGAACAAGATAATCATAGGGTTCTCTTTCACCAACAATTAATTTACCAATCAAAGGTATAAGCTTTGAGTAATTATTGTAGATAAAATCTAGATCTGGATTTTGTATTTTTGAAAATTCAAGACAAAAAAAACGACCACCTGGCTTTAAAACGCGATAAGCTTCAGTCAAAGATTTATCTAAATTTTTAGTATTTCTTAAACCAAAACTTATAGTATAAAAATCAAAAAAGTTATCTTCAAGGGGGAGTTTTTCTGCAGATCCAATCACCCAATTTATATTTTTAAATTTTTTAAGTTTCTCAATACCTTTTAGGATCATACCTTTATTAGGATCAACACAAGTTATGGGGGTTAATTTATTTGTATTATTTAAAAAAAGTTCAGCAATATCACCGGTTCCACATGCTACATCAATTAAATTTTGATTTGATGAGGGATTCATCATATTTAAAAGATTTTTTTTCCAAAGTCTGTGAATACCTAAAGACATGAAATCATTCATAAGGTCATATCGATCGTAGACCTTATTAAAAACATTTTTCACTAGTCCTTTTTTGTTTTGTAGATATTGTTGCATAATAATAAATAATGGGTTGAATATAATACTAAATGCCAGAATTACCAGAAGTAGAAGTGGTCAGACAGTCACTTCACAAAAAAATTGATAAAAAGAAGGTTAAAAAAGTAATAGTAAGAAACAGAAACCTTAGATTTAAGATTCCCTATAATTTTTCAAGTATTTTGGAAAATCAAAAAATAATCAAAGTTGGAAGATACTCAAAATATTTAATCTTGCATTTATCTGACAAAAGATATTGTCTTTTACATCTAGGAATGTCTGGCACGATACACTTGGTTGACCAAAATAAAAAAAGTTTGATAACAAATACCAGTTTTTACAGTTCACCTACTCTACCCAAAAAACATAATCATGTAGAAATAATTTTTGATAATTTTAAAATTGTTTATAATGACCCTAGACGATTCGGTTTCTTTGAAATTATCGACGATATTAGCAAGCTAAAGCAAAAGTTCTCTCATCTTGGACCTGAACCATTTCAGCCAGAGTTTGATATAAAATATATCATTTCTTTTTTTAAAAATAAAAAAAAGAATATAAAAAATTTTTTATTAGATCAAAAATTTGTTTCTGGGATTGGTAATATTTATGCAAGTGAGATTCTATTCTTAAGCAAGATTAATCCTAGTAAAAAAGCATATCTATTAAAAAAAGATGACTGTAGGAAAATAATTAAAAATTCTAGAAAAGTTCTTCTAGAAGCAATTAGAAGAGGGGGCTCGACCATAAGAGATTTTAAAAATACGTCTGGCAGAAAAGGAGATTATCAAAAAGAATTTAAAGTTTATGAGAAAGAAGGGTTGAGTTGTAAAAATTTTAAATGTCACGGAATAATTAAAAAGAAAACGATTTCCAAAAGATCAACTTTTTTTTGTGAATTATGCCAAAAATTATAGATTATTTGATTGACCAAAATAATTCCACAAGCTATACCCCTGCTTATATGGCAAATACAAAATCAGCTATTAAAAGAATTAGAAGAATATCAAAACAAACATTAGTAAATAAAGCACGAAAAAGCAGATATAAGGCTGCTTTAAAAAAAATGTACTCTCTAATTGCAGAAAAAAAGAAATCAGACGCATTAAAATTCTTACCTAAGTTGAATTCTGAGTTAATGAAGATTACTAAAACAGGAATTATTAAAAAGCAAAATGCTTCAAGAAATGTCTCGAGGATAACAAAAAAAATTTCTTCAATATAATTTTAACACCAGAGGTTGTTAAAAAAATTCAACTTAAAAAACTACATAATCTATAAATTTTTCTTTTTTAAGTACTATATTTAGATTTAGTAAACAAACTAACATTACTGATTCAATTATAAATTTTATTTGTTGAAAGTTGTGAATTTTATTTTTAACTAAACATTTTTTAAAATATTGAAAGACACAATCCCAGATTTAATTTTTTTTTCATTTTTGAAAATTATTTGTTGCAATAATTGAATTATGGTTCTAACTGAACCTTCCTCGTATTTATGAATAAATCTAATATTAATAATGATTTACTAAACTTAAATCCAGAAATTTTAAATTGGAATTTAATCCAATTAGATCTGAAAAAAAAATTAGGATCAGATATTTACGAAAGTTGGTTGAAAAAAATAAGTTTTGTTGAGGAATTTAATAGTTATATCTTATTGTCTGTTCCTACAAGATTTATAAGAGATTGGATTACTTCAAGATACTTAGATCAAATTTTAAAAGTAATTAAAAACTATAGAAAAAGCGTAATAAGAATTGAGTTCAAGATTGTTGAGCGAAGTATTAATAAAAGTGAAGAAGATTTAAAAAAGTTAGCTTTAAAAGAAAATGTCTCTTTTATAAAAGACACTTATCTTCAATATAATAGAATTGATCCAAATAAAAAATTTGATAATTTTATTACTGGATCAAGTAACAAACTTGCGTATGAGGCATCAATAAAAGTTTCAGAAAATGTTTCTCATTATAATCCGCTTTATATTTATGGTGGAGTAGGTATGGGCAAAACTCATCTATTAAATTCTATAGGAATTGAAATTAAAAACGAAAATAAAGTTTTGTTTATTTCAGCTGAGCGGTTTATGTATCAATTTGTTAAATCAATAAAATCTAACAATATGGTGAAATTTAAAGAATATTTCAGGAATACAGATGTACTCTTAATTGATGATATTCAATTTATGAATGGCAAAGAGGCTATGCAAGAGGAATTTTTTCATACATTTAATGCTTTAATTGATAAAGGTTCTCAAATAATAGTTTCTGCTGATAGACCCCCTAATAAGCTTTCTAGAATGCAAGAAAGAATTAAATCCAGATTTTCAGGTGGGTTAGTAGTTGATATTCAAAAACCAGATTACGAATTGAGAAAAAAAATTGTTGAGAAGAAAATAGAGGAGTCAAATTTACTTTACTCAAAGAAACTCGAAATTCCAAAAGAAATATTAACTTTTATAAGCTTTGAAATAAAGACAAGTGTCAGAGAATTAGTTGGAGCTTTAAATAGAATAATTTCTTTTTCAAGAATTTATAACAAGATGCCTAATCTATCTGAAACCAAGATAGTATTAAAAGATTTACTGAATATATCAGAAAACAAAGTTACAATTGACTTGATTCAAACTTTGGTTTGTAAATTTTTTAAAATTAGTAAAAATGAAATGTTATCCTCAAGGAGATCAAGATATTTAGTTAGGCCAAGACAAACTGCCATTTATTTAACTAAAACTCTTACCTCAAAATCCTTACCAGAAATTGGTAGGGAATTTTCAAATAGGGACCATACAACAATTATTCACTCAGTCAAAACTATAGAAAGGCTTAAAGAAAAAGATCCAGAAATTGTTGAAAATATTAATAAATTAAAAAATCAGATATTATTTAATAATAAGGAAAATGAAATTTAACGTTAATCAACAAGATCTTCAACAAGCGTTGAATTATTGTCAAGGTGTTATTGAAAAAAGAAGTACTCTTCCAATACTATCTAACATATTGCTTGAGGCACAAAACTCTAATTTAACTATAACTGCAACAGACCTAGATTTAATATTTATTCACCGGTTGAATAATGTAGAAGTTTTTGAAGAGGGTAAGATAACTACTGTTTCCTCTATTATGTATGATATAGTGAGAAAATTTTCTTCAGGTAAAAAAATTAATTTAACATTAAATGATGCTAGTAAATTACATATTGAGTCTGAAAAATCCTTTTTTAATTTGAATACCCTAAGTGCTTCAGAATTTCCTTTGACCGATGAAGACTTTAATAAAAACCAATTTTCAATAAAATCTAAACAATTATTAAAATTATTAAACAAATGTAAATTTTCAATTTCTAGCGATGAAACTAGACATTATCTAAGTGGAATATATTTACACCAAACTGAGGTAGAGGATAAAAGTTATTTAACTGCAGCAGCTACTGATAGTCACCGAATGTCTATATCTAAGATTAGATTAGAAGAGCGGATTGATTTTGAACCAATTATATTGCCTAAAAAGACCATTTTTCAGTTATGCTCTTTGTTAGATAGTTATGATGGAGATGTTAAAATTTCAAACATAAAGTCAAAAATAAAATTTGAGCTTAATAATAGTGTTTTAATTTCTAAATTAATTGATGGGAAGTTTCCAAACTACATTCAGGTAATTCCAAAAAACAATCAGAAAAAATTAGAGATAAATTTAAAAGTATTTTTAGATTCTGTGGATAGGGTTGCCTCTGTATCTTTGGACAAAAAAGATGGTGTTAAGTTTAATTTAACAAAAGATATTTTAAATTTATCTGTAAATAATACAAATAGCGGAGATGGGAAGGAAACTTTAGTTGTAAAATTTGACCATGATTTAGAAATTAGTTTTAATTCGAGATATCTAATCGATGTTGCGTCTCAGATTATTGGAGAAAAAATAGAGATATTTTTTAATGACACAGGTTCACCAGCGTTAATAAAAGATCCAGGAGATTTTGATAGTATTTTTGTTGTTATGCCAATGAAAGGCTAATTTAATAAATTAAGTTCTGAGTAAATATTATTTTCTAAAATTTTAATAAATTCATCTTTTTGAAGACCAGATGGTATTGGTTCTAAAATTGAAATAGTTATAGTTTTATTTGGAACCTTCAAACCCTTTTTTGGCCAAACATATCCTGAATTAATTGCAATTGGCTGACATTTAATCTTTAATTCAGAATATACTCTTGATACGCCTTTCTTAAATTGAGGTCTTTCATTCGGTAAGGCTCTTGTGCCTTGAGGAAAAATTATTAAAGGGCGGTCTGAATTAACTAATGTTTTTCTAATATCATCTAAAAAACCTAAATTATCTCTGGTTATTTTATTTCTTTTTACTGAAATAGATCCGATTTTTTTCAAGTACCAACCAAAAACTGGTATTAAAATTAATTCTTTTTTTAGTATAAAAATTGGTGAATTAAAAATAGTTTGCAAGTAAAAAGTCTCAAACATTGATTGATGAGATGAAGCTATAAAAAATTTATCATTATTAACAATGTTCTCCCCCCCTTTGATAATTATCTTAGTTGACATAAAAAATTTTAAACAAAAACCTGCCCAATATCCCATCAATTTTCCACCAAACAGAACAATTTTTCGGGGTAAGAAAAATGAAGGCAAAAAAATTATTGATATAAATATTATTCCAAAAAAAAAGAAAATCGAAAATATTGAGTTTCTTATCATTAATATATGAAGCTAAATTAAATCTTTATATTTTTGCCTTTTTTTAATAACTCTTATCTTGGATTTTTTAATAAGTAACTCTAAAGGTTTAAGTCTTAAATTATAGTTAGAGCTAAGAGACATTCCATAAGCACCCACATCACAGATTGCTATTATATCTTTCTCTTTTAATTTTTGAAATTTTTTTAAGGTTATAAATTTGTCAGTGCTTTCGCAAATTGGTCCAACAAATTCATAAATTTTTTTGGTTTTTTTACCTATTTTTTTCGAAGGCAAAATTTTATGAGTAGCACCATACAAAGCTGGTCTCATCAAATCGTTCATTGCTGCATCTAAAATGATAAAATTTTTGTTTTTTGTTTCTTTAATATAAATAATTTTAGAAATCAATGTTCCAGTATTTCCTATAATAGATCTTCCCGGTTCAAAAATTATTTTTGATTTATGTTTTTTTAGAAATCTATTTACAGCAAAGTTATATTTTTTGTAGTCTAGTTTTCTGTTTTTGTTATTATAAGTAATACCCATGCCCCCGCCCAAATCAATAAATTCAAATTTATAGTTTGTTTTATTGATAATTTTGTCAATTACTTTTAGCATTCTCTCATATGGTTTGTGATTTAAAATTTGGCTTCCAATGTGAACACTTAGGCAACTTAATAGAATATTTCTTGAATTTTTACAATATTTTACAAGATCTATAAATGTTTTTTCATTAACACCAAACTTATTTTCTTTTTTTCCAGTAGATATTTGGCTTAAGGTTTTAGCGTCAGTATTTGGATTTAAACGAATACCTATTTTAATTTTCTTTTTTTTTAACTTTGCAATTCTATTTATTTCTTTAATTTCACTTTTAGACTCTGCATTTATAAGCAGTATTTTTTTTTCAATAGCATAAATTATTTCATTTGAAGTTTTGCCAACTCCTGAAAAAACTATTTTTTTGGGATTAATTCCAGCTTTAATTGCAGTCATTAATTCTCCGATTGATACAACATCTGCACCTAATCCAAATTTCTTTATTTCTTCAATCAAATTTACATTTGAGTTTGATTTAACAGAAAAACATATTAATGGTGAAAAAGATTTAAAACTTTTTTTAAAATTATTAATGTTTGTCCTTAATTGGTCATAGGAATAGCTATAAGTTGGTGTACCATACTTTTTGGCTATATTTTCTATACTAGTTTTTTCAATTACCAATTTTTTATTGATGTATTTCATTAAATTTTATTTATTAAAGTATTTTGATATTCTACTTTTTTTTTTGGATCGTTATAAACAGGATCTCCTTTTTTTCCACAAGAGATAATCATGGAAAATAAAAATAAAATTAATATAATTTTTTTGACTATCATTATTTTTTATATTTCATTATCATTTTTTTAATATTACCAAAAGCAGTTCCCCCATAAGATTTTTTAGAGTCTACTGAATAATTTAAATCAAAAACTCTAAAAACATCTTTAGTTAGCTTTGGTTCAATTTTTTTGAGTTCCTTAAGAGTTAACTGATTAAGATTTTTTCTCTTTTTTTCTGCTAAATTAACTATATTTGCTGTTTTTGCATACGCATCTCTGAAGGACATCGCATGGTATTTCACAAGATAATCAGCCAGGTCAGTAGCGGTAATATAACCAAAGTTTGTAAGCTCAAACATTCTTTTTTTGTTAGGGCTTATGTTTTTGATAATTTCATCAAATATTTTTAAACAGTCTAGAAGCGTATCATTTGATCTGAAAATTATTTCTTTATCATCTTGTAGGTCTTTAAAATATGATAAAGGTAATCCTTTTAAAATAGTAAACATGGATAATAAATTTCCATAAATGACTCCAGATTTTCCTCTAAGGAATTCTAACAGATCTGGGTTTTTCTTTTGGGGCATTATAGACGAACCCGTGACTATTTTATCTGATAAATTTATTAATCTAAAGCCTTCTGAGTTCCAAATAATAAGATCCTCAGCGATTCTTGAGATATGCATTGAACATACCGAAGAGCTATACAAAAAATCTAAAACAAAATCTCTGTCTGAAATAGTATCAATAGAGTTATTTGTAGGTCTTTTAAATTTAAGTTTTTTACTTGTATAAATTCTATCGATGTTAAAAGACGTTCCTGATATTGCAGCCACACCCAAAGGGTTTTCATCTAAATTATGCAAATTATCGTTAAATCTTTTTTTATCTCTATTAAGCATTTCTACGTAAGCCATTAAATAATGTGCAAAAGAAATTGCTTGAGCACTTTTTAAATGTGTAAAGCCGGGCATGATAGTTTTTATATTTTTTTCTGCCAGCTTTAAAATACTTTTAATAATTTTATCTATTATAGATTTTATCTCTATAGTTGATGATTTGATCCAAATTTTAAAATCAGTAATAACTTGATCATTTCTTGATCTTGCAGTGTGTATGTAGCCAGCCTCTACCCCAATTATTTGAAAGAGTCTTTTCTCAATATTCATATGAATATCTTCATATTTTTTATTAAATTCGAATTTTTTTTTAATTATCTCTTTCTCTATTCTATTCAATCCATAGACAATTTTATTCTTAACTTTGAAGGAAATTATTTTTTGTTTAAATAACATCTCTACATGAGCAATAGATACAGCTATATCTTGTTTATAAAGCCTTTTATCAATATCTATTGAGCTTCCAACTTTTTGAAAAAGTAAGGAAGGAGTACCTTTGATTCTTCTACCCCATATTGCCCGGTTGTTTTTATTTTTTGTCATGATAATTAATTATACCTTTTTAATATGAGATTTTTAATAATATTTATCTTTTTTATATCTAATTCTTTTGCTGATGAGAAAAAGAATATAAAAAATCTTGTTATTAATAAGGAACTAAAAAAATATGATACTATAACGTTTTTAAATGCTAAAAGTGAGAAAATAGACCTGAATGACTACAACGGAAATTTAATTTTACTGAATTTTTGGGCAACTTGGTGTGCTCCTTGCCGAGAAGAAATGCCCTCTTTGGACTCCTTACAAGTTCAAGAAAATTTTGATAATTTAAAAATATTTGCAATAAATATTGGAAAAGAAGATGAAAAAAAAGCTACAGAGTTTTTTGAAGATCTAAAAATTCAAAATTTAAAATTGTATTTTGACAATCCAATTACGTTAGCAAAAAAATTTAAACTTAGAGGAATACCAACATCAATTTTAATAAATAAAGAGGGATTGGAGTTTGCAAGAATTATCGGATCAACTGATTTTAATCATAGAAAGTTTATAGAATGGTTAAAAGACTATAATTAATTTTTAAAAAAATATGCAAAACCTACCAAAGCAATGACAGCTATAAACTGAAGCAAAACTCTCAATTGCATTAATTTATTTGAATATTTTTTACTTGTTTCTCCACCCTTGAACAAAGTTCCAATTCCAAGTATTAGAACTATACCAACAGCTATTAATAAAGCGATTGATAAAATTTTTACAATTATTCCAGAAATCATGTAAGTATTGTAAAGTCTTTTAATAATAAAAAAACATAAATCATACAGTATGACATTTTGTCTGGACTCAACCATTATTGAACCTGAGAAAGGAAAAGAAATTAAAAAAGCGATCATTTTACTTCATGGATATGGAGGGGATGGAAAAGATATAAGTATGCTGTCATTGAATTGGAAAAGGCACTTACCCAATACGATCTTTATTTGCCCTAATGGACATGAACGATGCTCAATAAATCCATCAGGCTTTCAGTGGTTTGATTTAACAAAAGATGATCCAAATTATATTATAGAGGAAAGTATTAAAGCAGAAAAAATATTAAATGAATTCATTAGCGAGGTTAAGAAGGAATTTAATTTAGAAAATAAAAAAATCTGTTTATCGGGTTTTAGTCAAGGTTGCATGATGTCAATAAATTTAGGTTTGACATCTGATAAAGAATATAATTGTATAATTGGCTTTTCAGGTAAGATTATTAATCAAAAAGATTTAAAACCAAGGATAAGGTCTTCAACAAGAACGCTATTAGTACACGGGGACTCAGATCAAGTTGTCTCACCTAAATTTATGTTAGAGGCAAAAGATTTTTTTATAAGAAGCAATATTGACATTGAGACATATTTAATTAAAAATTGTGATCACCATATTCCCATTGAAGCCTCAAGTGTAGCATTAAATTATATTTTAAAAAAAAATTTATAATTTCTAAATATTGAAATTAATTTTTATTTAAGTTAAGATTTACTTATGAATAGTTTTATGGAAAAAAATATGTCTTTAGAAAAATGTCCAGCATTAGTTTTAAATGCTGATTATAGACCTTTAAGCTATTACCCCTTATCTTTATGGTCATGGCAGGATACCGTAAAATCGGTTTTTTTGGATAGAGTTATCATAGTAAGTAATTATGATAGATTTGTAAGAAGTCCTAATTTTAGTATGCAATTGCCCAGCGTTATTGCTTTAAAAGACTATATCGTTCCACAATCTAAACCAAGTTTCACAAGGTTCAATGTTTTTCTGCGAGATAAATTTTCATGTCAATACTGCGGAAGTGGTGAAGAATTAACATTTGATCATTTGCTTCCAAGGTCAAAAGGTGGGGAAACTCATTGGGATAACGTTGTAACAGCCTGTTCGGCATGTAATGTCAAAAAAGGTGGAAAATTACTTAAAACCTCAGGAATGAGGCTTACCCAATATCCTTATCAACCAACTACCGAAGACCTTCACCGTAACGGAAAAAATTTTCCACCAAATTATTTACATAAAAGTTGGATGGATTATCTATATTGGGATGTAGAGCTTGAAGCTTAAAAATTAAATTTTCTCAGAGATATTAATTGCTAATTTAGATCCAGTTTTGATAATTCTATCCATTATAGAATAAAAACCTTTTTTTGTTGCGCCCTCCTCATAAGCAATGTCTTTATGATCTAATTCGTCTTGTCTAAATTTCGTTATTTTCTTTTTTAATTCTTCCTCTTCAGGTCCTAGCTGATTAATTTGATCTAAATAATGTTTATCAATAACTTCTTCAACAGATGCTGTACATAGCATTGCAGCTTTTTTACCTAGTAATGTAGAGCCAAATCCTAATCCAACTCCTAATAAATCCCATAAAGGTAAAAATTTTGTTGGCTCAATATTTCTTTTTTTTATTTCGTTTTCAAAAAATTGACAATGTTCTATTTCGTGTTCCTTCATATCTTCAATTGTTTTTTTTAAACTTTCATTTTTTACAATAGTATTTAAAGCTAACAATTGACCTTCATAGATCTTTACAGCACCTCTCTCACCAGCATGATCAACTCTTATAAATTCCTGTACTTTTTTATTTGTTTTTTTCATATTTATTAAAAATTTTTAAAAGCGTTATAATAAACAATAAACTTACTGCAATATTAATACTTGTAAGTGATAATCCAAAAATCTTAAATGTCACATCTCTACAGCTTATTGTTTTCTCACTAAATTGTTTAAGCAAATCCTCTTTAGTTATACTTTCAGTCAAACTCTTTACTCCACAAACAGATGACTCCTGAAAAAAACCCTTTTCAATTCCAAAATGATAAAAAGAAATTGCAAAAGAGAAAATAAAAGTAAGAATTAACAACAAAACTAAGAATTTTTGATTTTTTTTAATTAAAAAGATTGCCAGTATCATCATGATACTTAATCCATAAGGAATTCTCTCTATTAAACATAAATTACAAGGCTGATGTCCAAGAACATATTCTATAAAAAAAGCGGAAATCAATGCAATTAAGCTAAATAAAAAAATTATTTTTAAATAAAATTCAGCTTTTAAATTAAACATTAGATTTTAAAATTAGATAAACTACTAATCCGAAAATAACAATTAATATTCCAATTATGGTAAACCATTTTGACCCATGTTTATCCATAAATTCAGTAAACAAGTCTCCAAATTTATAAGAGAGATATGACACTAAAAAAAATCTTAACCCTCTAGAAATTAAGCTTATTAAAACAAAAATCAAAAAGTTAAAACCTATGAGACCACTTGCAATCGTAAAAACTTTATAAGGAAGAGGAGTAAAACCAGCTAAAAAAAGTATTCCTAGCCAAGCATAAAAACTATCATTTCTTATCAAGTTTTCTTTTATGTTATATAGTTTGTCCTCATAACCATAAAAATTCATAATGTGTGCTCCAAATTCGAAAAAGAATGCTCCAATTACATAACCGAGCATACCACCTAAAACTGAAAATATTGTTGTTATAAGAAAAATTTTTTTAAAATCGGTTTTTTTGGAGATTACCATTGGAATAACCATTATGTCTGGAGGTATAGGAAAAAATGAACTTTCAACAAATGACACAATCGCCAAGTAAGTTTTAGAACTTTTGTGACCTGCTAAATCTAAACATTTTTTGTAAAGATTTTTAAACATTTTTTGGTTTTAATATAATTTTAGTTCTTATACTATTTAATAAATAATTAAATAATAAGGGCGAATGGCGGAACTGGTAGACGCGCACGACTCAAAATCGTGTTTCGCAAGAAGTGAGAGTTCGATTCTCTCTTCGCCCACCAAATTATGCAATTAAGTAGAATAAACAGTTTAGTAGAACTTTTTTTTAAAAAGTACAAAGAAATAAACTCAGTTGCCGATAAGTCATTTTTAAAATGGTTAAAAGAAAATGAAAAAGCTTTTTTGACTTGGGAACAAGTTAGTTCAAATATTCAAGTTTTATCTGGATACTTAAGAGCAAATATATCTAAAGGAGATAGATGTGTCCTATTATCTGAGAATCGACCTGAATGGCTTATCTCGGACATATCAATTATGAATGCGGGTGGAGTCACAGTGCCATTGTTTACAACTTATTCAGAAAAAGACTATGAATACATAATTAATGATTGTAATCCAAAAATTTGTATTGTCTCAAATAAAATCCAATTAAAAAAAATTGAAAAATTTATCTCAAATAAAATAAAAATTTTATCTATTGAAAAAATAAATGATAATTTTGATAACTTAGAAAATATTTTAAACATATATTCAAAAAAAAAGAAATTAAATCCTGATATAAACTTCAATCAAAATCTTAATAGGAAAGACCTTGCTTGTATAATTTATACATCTGGAACAACTGGAAATCCTAAAGGAGTAATGCTTAGTCATGGAGGAATTTTATCAAATTGTGAGGGAGCTGAGGAAATATTGAATGAATTAGTTAAAGATAGTGAGCCCACTTTTTTAACATGGTTGCCATTATCTCATTCGTATGAACACACAGTTCAATTTGTTCAAATTTCACTTGGAGCAAAAATTTATTATGCTGAAAGTTTAGATAAGCTATTATCAAATATGTCTATTGCGAAACCCACAATTATGACTGCTGTACCGAGATTCTATCAAAATTTGTATAGTAAAATTTCTATGAATTTTTCAAAACAAAAGGGTTTTAAGAAAAAATTGATATCATCTACTATTTCACTTGGAATTAAAGAACTAAATAATGAGCGTTTAACCTTGAAGGAAAAATCAATTAATTTTTTTTGTGAAAAACTAGTAAGAAGAAAAATTAAAAATCAGTTTGGTGGAAAATTAAGAGCTTTTGTTTCTGGAGGTGGCGCATTAGATCAAAAAATTGGAGAATTTTTAAACTCAATTGGACTTCCAACTCTTCAAGGCTATGGTCTTACAGAGGCCTCTCCTGTTGTGAGTTGTAATATTCCAAAAAAAATCAAAATTGATACAGTAGGACCTCCTTTTAAAACAAATCAAGTAAATATTGCCGAAGATGGTGAAATTTTAGTAAAAGGTGAAAGTATCATGCTTGGTTATTGGAATATGAAAAAAGAGACAGATGATGTCATAAGAAATGGCTGGTTGCATACTGGTGACATAGGAGAGATAACAGAGGATGGAAATTTAAAAATTACTGATAGAAAAAAAGAAATCATAGTTAATCTCGGTGGAGACAACATTTCACCTTCAAAAATTGAAAATTTATTATGTTTAAATGAAAAAATTATACAAAGTTTTGTTTATGGAGATAAAAAAACTTTTTTAGTTGCATTAATTGTTTCTGACACTATTGAAAATAAAAAAGAAATTGAATTTTATTTAGAAAATTTAAATAAAAGTTTATCTTTAGTTGAAAAAGTAAAAAAAATTAAATTAATCACGGAAGAATTTACAATTAACAATGGAATGTTAACACCAACATTAAAACTAAAAAGAAAAAATATTTTAAAAAAATATAAAGAAGATTTAGAAAAACTTTATTAATTTACTTTAAATATTAGATTATTAAGCGCATAAACATTAACTTTTTTACACTTTTTAAAATATAAAAATATTTTTTAATAAAATTTATTTTTAAAATTTTTTACTTTAATTAAAGAATTGACATAAGGTATATAAAAAAATAAAAATAGACTAACAACGAATCATTTTGATTCGTTTAACTAAAAAGGGAGCTAAAGATGCCTAAGAGAAGAAAAAAAGCAAAGAAGGCTAAGAAAAAAGCTAAGAAAAAAGCTAAAAAAAGAAGAAGAAGATAATAGCTTAGTATTCTTTATCAAAAACGCTTCTCATAACGATTTACGTGTGAGAGGCGTTTTTTTTTATTCTTTACAATGTTTCCTCATTATCTGAAATTGTTTCATCCTCAGAAATTTCTGATGAAGGAGAACTTGAAGAGTCTTTTTCAGATGTTTGTGGTTCTTTATTAGGAACTATTAAATTTCTTTTTAAAGCTTTATCCAATTTTTTTTGAGTATCTTCTAAAGAAAGATTCAACACAATTTGAAATTCTGATTGAATTCTTTCGTAAGCTTTTTCAAAAAGTTGCCTTTCGCTATAAGATTGATCTACCATAAGGTCATCACCTTTATTTAAGTCTCTTACAACTTCAGCTAACTCATATATTTTACCTGATGATATTTTTGCTTCATATTCTTGAGCTCTTCTACTCCACATAGATCTTTTAATTTTAGGTTTACTTTTTAAAATCGATATACATTTATTAATTTGGTTAATTGAAGCTAATGGGCGAAGGTGTGATTGTTTATTTACTGGAACCATACCGTTTGCTTTGTCTTTTTCAAACTTAATTATATAAGTTTCTACATCTATTCCTCCAATACTAATTTTCTTAAATTCTGTGATTTGTCCTACGCCGTGTTTTGGATAATTAATATAATCTTTAATTTTATACTCTCTTTTTTCAGTATCTTGTTTTTTTACTTTTTTAATTTCCGGTTTAGCCTCGTTACTCTTAGGTATCCTTAAGTTTTCCTGTGATTTAGACTCTACTTTATTTACTTTTGATTTAGAGGTTTTTAACAAAACTTTGGAAACACTTTTTTTCGATTTAATTGTTTTTTTTGTAATTTTTTTTATTGTCTTGTTTACTCTTAAAAGATTTTTTTTTTTTGATTTTTTTTTAGGTATTTTCTTTTTTTTAAAGGTTTTCTTTAAAATATTTCTCAAATTTATTTTGCTCATCTTTATATTTTTCATGATCCATTGGTGGATCTTTTTTTTGATTTATGTTTGGCCAGATTTCAGAATAAGTTTTATTGATTTCTAACCATTTTTCACTTTCAAGTTCTGTATCAGCAGTTATAGCATCGACAGGACACTCTGGCTCACAAACGCCACAATCTATACACTCATCAGGTTTAATTACAAGCATATTTTTTCCCTCATAAAAACAATCTACCGGGCAGACTTCAACACAATCCATTAGTTTACATTTGATACATTTTTCATTAACTATATATGTCATTATGATTTTTGTTTTTTGATTTTTTCTTTGATATCTCCCATAGTTTTATTGTCAATATATAATAATCCTGCAAGTCTTCGCATTAAACTAGTTTCATACATATCTGCCTCTTGATTGGAGTAAATAATTCTCCAGAGTGTTTCTATAATTAAAATTTTATTGTTTTCATCCATGTTTTTTACTTCTTTTGTAAACTCCAATATTTGATTTGTGTCACTTTCAATTATTTTTCCTTCCTTAATAATGCTATCTAAATTGATACTATCAGCACCTAGTTTTAAAAGAGACTGCTTGATTATTTCTTCTTCATCTTTTGAATAATCTTCGTCTATTCGAGCTGCGTGAATAAGCAATGCAGCAACCTTAGCTAAATCATTAGTTTTATTTTCATCTTCTTTTTTGAAAAACATAATCTTAATTAAAATTTAAATTTTTTAAAACACCAAAAGGATTTTCTTTTAAATTCTTTTTGTTTAATTTCTTAAAATTCTTTTTGGGAGCATACTTAAAAAATACTTCTTTATCTTTTTCAGTAACTCTGTAGTCCATATTCTTCAAAAGTTTTTTGAAATTATCTTTGCTACAACCTAATAGATTTAGCATTTCGGGAATCACTTGAATTTCTTTCTCTGAATTAGAATTAATAATTTGCATAAATAGTCTTTCAAGAATATCAATTCTTACGTAAAAGTTTTCAAATTTTTCAAAACCACAAAGCAACATAAAATTTCTATTTTTAAGACTATTATTGTTTAAAAAGTTTAAACCAAAAGTTGGTGGTTTTAAGTCAAAATGTTTCTGATGATAATTTTTCCATAGCAAAGTTCTTATAGAAACAGCTTCTGGTTTAATTAATCTATACAAAAAAATATGATATCTTCCAAATTTTACTCCAAGTTCTCTTAAAATTTTTCTTTCATTTTTACCTAATTTGTAAAGATATTCAGAAACTTGCTCTCTTTTAAGAACACCATTATTTTCATAAAGTTGATATGCCAGGGCTTTAATTGATGAGTTTTTTTCTTTGATATCTTTTAAATCAATTAGACTTTTGAGAATTGTGTTAATTTTATTTTTCAACCATTTTTTTAAAAAATTGATTAATTTTTGTTTTTGATTATTATCCAAAATATCATCAACAATTAATTCAATGTTTGGATTTAAATAGTCACTACCCGGTATTAATCTTCCAATTGATGCCTCATTCCAATAAATTTTGAAATCATCTTTTAATTCTATCAATGCAGTTTCAATAATTATTTCAATTCTTTTTTCAAGTTCTGGACCAACAGTCTGTCTTGCAGCTTTTTTAAGAGATTTGATGTCTGTTTCTAATGCTCCCTTTTTTAAATCTAACTCTAATTTTAGGCCATTTATTCTTCCGATAAATTGTTCATCAATTATAACATCATTATTTTTCAATATCTTAGTATCAAATTTCATGTCTTGTTTTAATCCTCTCGCAAGAACGCTAGCTCTTTTGTCAATAAATGTTTTAGTAAGTTCTTCATGAAGTCTATCTGAAAGTTTATCTTCTAATAACTTTGTTTTTTCTATCCAGTATTTTTGATTTTCTACCCAATTATTTTTATTCGAAACATAAGACCAAGTTCTAACATTTGCAATTCTATTTGACAAAGAATCTACGTTTCCCTCTAATTTGTCCAGTTTCATTAGCTGAAGACGCATGAAATCATCAGATATTTTAGCTTTTTTACTATTTAAATATTTGAAAACATTTGCAATCACTTCATAGTGATTACCATAAGTTTTTTTAACAAAATCTGGTATTTGACAACATTCCCATAAAAGACTGAGTTTTTTGCTGTCGAATTCAATATTGTCAAAATTTTTATCTTTTAAAAAAAATTTGAGTGCTTTTTCATCCTCGCATTCATTAATTTTTCTTAGCCATCTTTTTTTAGGTTTTTCATCTAAAGACTTTATAAGTGTAGAAGAATTATTAAAATTTAACTCTGAGTTTCTCCAAAAAAGAAATTGAATTTCTTCAAATTTATGATTTTCTAAGAGATCTACTTCCTCAGAATTGATTTCTTTACATTCGCCTGTAATTCCAAAACTTCCATCATTTAAATATCTCCCTGCTCTTCCAGCTATTTGTCCAATTTCAGATAAATTTAGTTTTCTTAATTTTTTACCATCAAATTTCTTTAAGTTAGAAAAAAAAACATTATCTAGATCCATATTTATTCCCATACCTATAGCGTCTGTTGCAACTAAAAAATCTACAGCACCTGATTGATAGAGCTCAACTTGTGCGTTTCTGGTTTTTGGACTCAATGATCCCATTACAATTGCTGCACCACCTTTTTGTCTTCTAATCAACTCAGCTATTGCATAAACTTCTTCTGTTGAGAAAGCTATAATGGCAGTTTTTCTATTTATTCGAGATATTTTTTTATGTCCAGCATAAGAAAGTTTAGAAAGTCTATTTCTATAAATAAATTCTATATCATCATCTAAATATGAAATAATATTTTTGATAGTACTTGATCCCATTAACATTGTTAATTTATTCCCTCTCATATTTAATAGTCTATCTGTAAAAATATGTCCTCTTTCGTGGTCACAACACATTTGAATTTCATCAACACCTACAAAATCTAGATGTTTATCAATAGGCATAGACTCAACAGTACATAAAAAATATTTTGAATTATTTGGTATAATTTTCTCTTCCCCAGTTATTAGAGCAACTTTATCAATACTAGTCTTTTGAATGACTTTGTCATATACCTCTCGGGCCAATAATCTTAGTGGAAAACCAATCATTCCAGTTTCAAAAGACAACATAGTTTCTATGGCTAAGTGAGTTTTTCCAGTATTTGTGGGACCAATAACTGCAGTAATTTTATTTTTCATCTTTCTATCTTTGGTATACTTAAATTTCCATCTACTACATGTTGTTAGTACTAAAGAACAAAGATAGCCTAAAACATGACCGAATCAGAAGTTAAAACGTTCTCATTTACCTTTTAACTAAAATTTTCCAAACCCCGGAGGCAGAAGTAATAATTTTATTATTACACTTTAATTCACAGAATAAAAATACCAATGTTTTTGTTTTTTTTAATATTTTTACATTTCCAATTATTTCATCTCCAATTTTCGATGCACTGATAAATTTTAAGTCTAAAGAAATTGTAACACATGGTGAGTTATCAGCACATCTATGAGCTGCAGTTCCTGCACCAGCATCAATTAAAGCAGACAAATATCCACCATGCGTTATATTCGAGGCATTAAGGTGATTTTCATTTATCGTAGATTTAAATTCATATTCTGTTTCTGAAATATTTCTGAAGAGCACACCTCCGTTATGTTTCATGAATCCTGGTTTGAGGCTTATTTGTTCAAAATTTTTAGACATGAGCTTTTATAATATAAAAGTTAAGATTAACAAAATTATAATGATTATTAAAAAAAAATAAATTACTGACTTTTGTAACGAAGTTTTTAAAAACCAATTTAACACAATTTCCCTTATTAATGGTGCGTCTGCTAGGAGTCGAACCCAGAACCTCCTGGTCCGTAGCCAAGCGCTCTATCCAATTGAGCTACAGACGCATTTTAAATTTTATTTGATTATACTATAACAAATTTTAGTGTATTTTAACTATAAGACAAATTTAAAATTAAATGTTACATAAATCAAAAGAAGTAATCATAATAGATGCTGTAAGAACACCTATAGGAACTTACAAAGGATCATTAAAAGATATAAAAGCACATCATCTTGGATCAATGGTGATAAGCGACCTTTTAAAAAGAAGCAAATTTAACAGTGAAGAAATTGATGAAGTAATTATGGGTCAAGTATTAACTGCTGGGACAGGACAGAATCCCGCTAGACAGGCTGCAATTGCAGCTGGAATACCTGTCTCAAAACCTGCGTACATTGTTAATCAAGTGTGTGGCTCTGGACTAAGAGCAGTCATTTCTGGCTTTCAATCGATTAAATTAGGGGATTCAAAAAAAATTATTTCTGGTGGGCAAGAAAATATGTCTAATGCTCCAAATTTAGTTTTTGATGAAAATTTAAAAAAAAACTCAGAAAATGAAATAGTAGACTCAATGATACATGACGGCCTGCTGGATGCATTTAACAATTACCATATGGGTGTAACAGCAGAAAATGTTGCAAAAAAATTTGAAATATCCAGAGAGGACCAAGATGAATTTGCATTAAATTCTCAAAAAAAAACTCAGGACGCAGTGAAAAATAATAAATTTCAAAATGAAATGGTAGAAATTAATTTAGGAGGAAATATTTTTAAAAAAGATGAGCACCCAAGAAATGATTTGAGTCTTAAAGATTTAAAAAAATTAAAAACTGTTTTCCAAAAAAATGGGACAGTCACACCTGGAAATTCATCCGGTATAAATGATGGCGCAGCAGCTTTATTATTAACAAATTCAGAGGAAGCTGAAAAAAAATCAATTCAACCATTAGCAAAAATTGTATCTTGGGCTTCAGTTGGTGTTGATCCTTCGCTTATGGGGTTAGGACCCATAGAAGCAGTTAAAAGAGCAATTAGCCTAGCTAAATGGAAAATTAATGATGTAGATTTATTTGAAATTAATGAAGCTTTTGCTGCACAAAGTATAGCTGTAATTCGTGAATTAAATATTGATAAAAACAAAGTTAACGTAAATGGGGGTGCAATAGCTTTAGGTCACCCTATAGGAGCCTCTGGTACAAGAATACTAGTTACACTTTTACATGAAATGCAAAAGACTAACAAAAAAAAGGGGTGTGCAACCCTTTGCATTGGTGGAGGAATGGGTATCGCTGTGTGTGTTGAAAGAAATTAATAATTAATTTTTCGAAATTTTTCTTTTAACAAAATTTTTTGTATCCAAATTTTTGCATCAAAGTGATAGCTTACTTTTTGTTTAATAAGCACATCTAATAATTTTTTAATCATTTTAGTAATTTCAACACAAAGAATGTCAAAAAATTGATCAGAATGTGTTAAAATTTGCAATTTACTATAATTTTATGAGGTATAGAGTTATAAAATGAGTGAAAAATTATTAGTTCCCGATATTGGAGAATTTGAAAATGTAGAAGTGATTGAACTACTTGTTAAAGAAGGACAAGAATTAAAAAAAAATGATCCGGTGGTAACTATTGAAAGTGATAAATCAAGTGTTGAAATTCCTTCAACTATTGAGGGTAAAATTGAAAAAATTGGAGTTAAAATTGGAGATAAAGTCTCTAAAGGTGATTATCTTTTAACTGTTCTTAGTTCAAAAAGTTCTACAAAAATACCAGAGAACGTACCTAAGAATACTGAAAATTTAATTAAAGAAGCAGAAATTTCTTTAGAAAAATTTCAAGAGAAAATTATTAAAAAGCCTGAAAACCAACAAAATGAAATCTTAAGAAATATTGAAAAAAAAAGTGGTGTTATTAAAACTATCAATAAAGATGATATAGATCCTCTTGAAACCAATGAATGGTTAGATTCTTTATCTGCAGTTATTCAAAAAGATGGAAATCAAAGAGCTCATTATTTGATAAAGGAATTAATAAATAAAGCTTACAGTGAGGGTGCGAATATTCCTTATACTCAAAACACTCCATATATAAACACTATCCCTGTCAGTGAAGAAAAAAAATCTAATGGAGATCAAAATATTGAGAGAAAAATTAGATCACTAATAAGATGGAATTCAGCTGCTATGGTAGTTAGAGCTAACAAGAAATTCCCAGAGCTTGGAGGACATATTGGGACCTTTGCCTCTGCTGCAACTCTTTATGATGTGGGGATGAATCATTTTTGGAGAGCCAAAAATAATAAATTCGGTGGAGATTTAATTTATTTTCAAGGTCATAGTGCTCCTGGCATGTATGCAAGAGCTTTTCTTGAGGGAAGACTTAATGAAAAACAGCTAGACAGTTTTAGACAGGAGGTTAATCCTGGCGGCTTATCATCTTATCCCCATCCATGGTTGATGCCAAAATTTTGGCAATTTCCAACAGTTTCAATGGGGCTGGGTCCAATGTTAGCAATTTATCAAGCTCGATATATGAAATATTTAATCAATAGAGGTCTGATTAAAGATGAGGGAAGAAAAGTTTGGGCTTTTTTAGGGGATGGTGAGATGGATGAACCCGAGTCTCTAGGCGCTATTGGTTTAGCAGCAAGAGAAAATCTAGATAATTTGATTTTTGTAATTAACTGCAATCTGCAAAGATTAGATGGTCCTGTAAGAGGTAATGGAAAAATAATACAAGAGTTGGAGGGAATTTTTAGAGGGGCCGGTTGGAATGTAATTAAAGTTATATGGGGGTCATATTGGGACTCGTTATTAGCTAATGATAAGACAGGTCATCTCGTTAAGATTATGAATGAAACTGTTGATGGAGAGTATCAAGCAATCAAAGCCAGAGATGGTGCTTTCGTTAGAGAGAAGTTTTTTGGAAAGTATCCAGAGACAAAAGAATTAGTTTCAAGCTTATCTGATAAAGATATATGGAGATTGAACAGAGGTGGCCATGATCCTCACAAAGTGTTTGCTGCCTATGACAAAGCCTCTAAAAACTTCGGCAGTCCAACAGTTGTAATAGCTAAAACAATTAAGGGTTATGGAATGGGTAAAAGTGGAGAAAGTGTTAATACAACTCATCAAACAAAGAAATTAGATATTAATGATTTAATGTATTATAGAGACAGGTTTGATGTTCCTTTGACTGATAATCAAGTAAAAAATATTGAGTATTATAAGCCTGCAGACAGTTCAGCTGAAATAAAGTATCTTAAAGAAAGAAGACTTCGGCTCGGTGGATTTATTCCTGAAAGAACTACCTATGCCAAATCAATAAAAGCACCTCCTAAAAATATTTTTGATAGTATGAAAGAATCAACTGGTAAAAAGGAAATGTCAACTACAATGGCATTGGTAAGGATGTTAACAAGCCTTCTAAGGGATAAAAATGTAGCTCCAAGGTTAGTTCCAATTATACCTGATGAGGCAAGAACTTTTGGCATGGAGGGTTTTTTTCAAAAAGTTGGAATATATGCTCACGAAGGCCAGAAGTATGAACCTGAGGACTCTGCACAATTAAGCTCTTATAGAGAGGAAAAGAGCGGTCAGGTATTGGAGGAGGGGATCACAGAAGCAGGTGCAATGTCTTCTTGGATTGCTGCAGGGACTTCTTATACCAACCACGATATAGAAATGATCCCTATTTATTTGTTCTATTCCATGTTTGGTTTTCAAAGAATAGGGGACTTGGCTTGGGCGGGTGCTGATAGTCAATCTAGAGGTTTTTTAATTGGAGCTACTGCTGGGAGGACTACATTAGCTGGGGAGGGGTTACAGCATCAAGATGGCCATAGTCATTTAATAGCATCGACAATACCAAATTGTATTTCTTATGATCCTACATTTCATTATGAGTTAGCAGTAATTTTTAGAGAAGGACTTAAAAGAATGCATGAGAAAAATGAGAATATTTTCTATTACATTACTACTATGAATGAAAATTATCCACACCCAGAGATGCCAAAGGAAAAGAACTGTGAAGAAGGTATTCTTAAAGGTATGTATAAAATTAAAGAGTTTATAAAATATAAAAAAAATAAAATTCAGTTTCTAGGCTCAGGTACAATTTTAAGAGAAATGATTGCAGGTGCTGAAATATTGCAGAAAGAATATAATATAGACAGTGAGGTTTGGAGTGTTACAAGCTTCAACGAATTGAGAAAAGATGGGTTAGAAGTAGAGAGATATAATTTATTAAACCCTGATAAAGAATCAAAAAAATCGTATGTGGAAAGATGTTTAGGAAAAACTGAAGGTCCAATATTAGCTGCATCAGATTATATTAAAATGAATTCTGATCAGATAAGACCATATATAAATAAAAGTTTCTATTCTTTAGGAACAGATGGATTTGGTAGAAGCGATACTAGAAAAAATTTAAGAAAATTTTTTGAAGTTGACAAAGAGCATATTGTTACATACGGGTTGAGTGTACTAGCAAAAGAACAACTTTTAGCATCCAAATATGCCTCAGATGCGATTAAAAAATATAAAATTGATCCTAATAAACCCATGCCTACAAAAATATAAATGTTAAAAAAAAATTTTACGAATATGGTATCAGCATCACCGAAAGCAAGAAAATTTGCCAGAGAACTTGGAGTAGATATTAACAAAGTAAAAGGAAGTAAAAAAAACGGCAGAGTTATAGAGGATGACATCAAATTATTTGTCTCTAAGCAATCAAATCAAAGCGATAAGATTAATTCTCAAGAGTATCAAAAAATAAAAATAGATTATGCTCATTCGGAATTTGGTGAAGTTGAAATCAAAGATATTCCAAGGGTTAAAAAATTAGCATCAAAATATTTGCTTAATTCATGGACAAAAATACCACACGTTACTAATCATGATGAGGCTGATATAACTGAGATAGAAGAATTCAGAAATTCTTTAAAAGATGTATATACTAAAGAAATAAAAAAAATAACTCCATTAGCATTTATAATTAAAGCATTATCAATTTCATTAAAAAAATATCCTAATTTCAATTCTTCTATAGATGAGATTGAAAAAGGAAAAATGACATTTAAAAGATATTGTCACATAGGTATAGCGGTAGATACTCCTCATGGGCTTATGGTTCCAAAATTAAGAAATGTCGATAACAAAAAAATTTCAAAAATTGCAAAAGAATTAAAAAAAGTAAGTGAAGATTGTAGAAACTTAAAAATCGAAAAAAAAGAACTTTTTGGTGGTTCTATGACCATAACAAGTCTTGGTGGAATTGGTGGTTCATTTTTTACTCCAATAATAAATTATCCAGAGGTTGCTATTCTAGGAATAGGTAAATCAGAAAAAAAACAAATTTATATAAATGGTAAATTTGTTATTCGAACTATGCTTCCTTTATCATTATCTTATGATCATAGAATAATAGATGGAGCTGAAGCAGCTAGATTTAACAATGATTTAAAAAAAAATCTCGGTCCAAATTTTGCTTATAATTTAAGTTTATGATTAGAAAATTTGAAATATCCTCAGATAATTTAATAGTACATTTTAAAGATGATAATCCAGAAATATTTCCAAATATTTGGCTAAGAGATCATGCAAAAGATGAAAAAAATTGGGACAAAAGGACTAATCAAAGAAAAACTTACACTGCTGGATTAGATTTAAATTTAAAAATTAAAAATGCTAGGATTATAGAAAATGGTAAATTTTTAAGTGTTTTATGGCCTGATTTAGATAGCCCTGTAAATTATTCTTTTGAGTTTTTATACAGAAATAAAATTAAAACCAGTAAAAAAAACTTGAGTATTAAAACTTGGAAAAATCAAGATTTAAGCACAAATTTATTTTTTGATTATGATAAAACAAAAAGCAAAGAAGGATTTAAAAATTTTTTAAGAATTTTGTATGAATACGGTTTTATAGTTTTAAAAAATTGTGATAGAGATTTTACTTCAGTAAAAGAGGTCGCAAATAAAATAGGATATGTAAGAAATTCAATTTTTGGAGGTTTGTGGAGTTTTGAATCTAATCAAAATAAAGCAGATAGCTCATATACTCAAGATGAATTACGACCACATACAGATGGTACTTACAGTAATGATGCGCCTGGATTACAGCTTTTGCTTTGCACCGAATATTCAGCTGAGGGAGGGGAGTCAATTTTAGTTGACGGTTTTAAGATTGCTGAAAAAATTAAAAATGAAAATAATCAAATGTTTAATCTTTTATCAACGATTAATGTAACAGGTAATTATATAGGCGATGGAGTTTTCTTGAAGGCTGAGAGACCAATTTTTAAGTTAAATAAAAAAAATGAATTACTACAAGTTAGCTTTAATAATTATGATAGAGCTCCTTTCAGACTTGGACATGATCTTACAAAAAGATTTTATGAGGGTATAAAAAAATTTGATTTAATTGCTAATAAAAAAGAATTTCAATGGAGATATATTTTAAAACCAGGTGATTTACTTATATTTAATAATTGGCGTATTCTTCATGGTAGAGGATCATTTGAAGGTGTTAGGAAGATGTCTGGATGTTATATAAACAAAGAAGATTTTGATAGCTCTTGTATAATTAATGGAATAATTTAACCATTAAATCTTGTTAATTTTAAAATATGACTAAATCAATTTCAATGTTATGCGCAATTATAACTACTTTTATTTGGGGTACTGCATTTATTGCACAGGACACTGGCATGGATAATATAGGGCCACTAACATTTAATTCAGCGAGATTTATTGTTGGTTTTTTTACAATATTACCTATTGCATTATTTTTTGAGAGAAAAAAAATAAAGTATGAAATCAATAGTAAGAAAAACTTATTTATTAAATATTTAATTTTAATGGGTATTTCTCTTTTTCTTGGAACCTTTTTGCAGCAAGCAGCATTACAGTATACAAATATAGCAAATGCTGCTTTTTTTACAGTTTTTTACGTTCCTTTAGTCCCTATTTTGTTATTTTTAATTTATTCACAAAAAATTCATTGGAGCATTTGGCCTGCTATAGGTTTATGTATTGTGGGCGTGTATCTGTTGAGCGATTTTTCAAATTCTGAAATTATGTTAGGAGATTCTTTAGTGATAATTTGTTCTATATTTTGGGCTTTACATATTATTTTCGCTGGTAAATTTATGGAAAAATTCGATATTCCAATTTTTTATGCAGCATTACAAGCATTATTTGTTGCAACTTTGTCAATAATTTTTTCTTTACTATTTGAGGAAATAATTTTTTCAAAAATTATTTTAGAAAGTGCTTCAATTATTTATGCAGGTGTTTTTTCAGGCGGTATAGCTTTTACATTACAAATGTTTGCGCAAAAAAATATAGAGGAAGCACCAGCTGCCATCATTTATTCACTTGAAGGAGTATTTGCAGCAATCGCTGGATGGATAATCTTAAATCAATTTTTAAATATCAATAATATAATAGGATGTTTTTTAATTTTAATTGCTGTGATTTCTTCTCAGATATCTCCAGGTTCAAAAAAAATTAACTAAAATTTTAGTAGTATATAACAATAAATAATGCAACAGCTATTAACACTCTATAAATTACAAATATATTCAAAGAAAATCTGTTAATGTAAATTAAAAAAAATTTTACCGTAATATATGAGAATAAAAAAGATAAAAATATTGCAAATAAAATTAAATAATTGATCTCTATAGTCTGATTAAATAAATCTTTTAATCCAAGAAAACTTGCCCCGGATAAAGCAGGAATAGATAATAAAAATGAAATTTTACTTGCATCGACTCTATTAAATTTAAGAAATCTTGCAGCTGTTAAGGTAATTCCTGCTCTACTTACACCAGGTATTAACGCAAGAACTTGAAATAAACCAATAAATATTATTGATTTAATATTCAGGTTTGTCGATATGTTTTTTTCAATTTTTCTTTGATCAGAAAAAAATAAAATAACTCCAAAAAATAATGTGGTCCATGCAATAAGCTTTATATTTCTAAGAAGATAAATAATTTCTGTTGAATGAAGAATATATCCAAAAATAATTAATGGTATTGACCCTATTATTATTAATTGTAAAAATTTCTTGTTATTTTTTAAATCAAATAAATCTTTTCTAAAATAAAATACAATTGCTAATAAAGATCCCAAGTGTAGACTTATATCGATTAATAATGATCCTGTTTTTAAGTTATAAAAACTTGAAACTAAAATTAAATGAGCTGATGAACTGACTGGTAAAAATTCCGAAATTCCTTGAATAGCAGATAGAATTAAGATTTCTATAAATTCTTGAAGCATACTAGTGTCGTAACTTAAAAAATATTGATTTTAAACAATTCGATTTATTCATAATAGCTATGCAATTATTAAAATCTTTAGGTTTAACAGCAATTATTGACAAAATTAGGTCATAAATACTGACTTAAATAATTCTTTTACTAACAATAACAACGTATAATTTGATATAAAATTTTAAAAAAAATGAATGATAAAATGCTTAAATTTGTCAAGATAGGTCAACAAACCCCACCTAAAAGAGATGTTGCGTCTAGAAAAGTTGATTTTAAAGAGATATATGACGAATTCATTAATCAAAAAGCAAAAGAACAATCAAGTAGGTGCTCTCAATGTGGAGTTCCTTTTTGTCAAGTACATTGTCCATTAAGTAATAACATCCCAGATTGGCTCAAACTAACCGCTGAGGGAAGACTTCAAGAAGCATATGAATTATCTCAAAGCACTAACAATATGCCTGAAGTATGTGGAAGAATATGTCCTCAAGACCGTCTATGCGAAGGCAATTGTGTGATAGAGCAATCAGGTCATGGGACAGTGACAATTGGTTCAATGGAGAAATATATTACTGATAACGCTTGGGAAAAAGGCTGGATTAAACCAATTGAACTTAAAGAGGAAAAAAACCAAAGCGTAGGTATAATTGGAGCAGGACCAGCGGGGTTAGCAGCAGCAGAACAATTAAGAAAAAATGGATATAAAATAACTGTTTATGATCGGTATGACAGAGCTGGTGGATTATTAATTTACGGAATTCCTAATTTTAAATTAGAAAAATATGTAGTTGAAAGAAGAACAAAACTTTTAAAAGATGGAGGTATAGAATTTGTTCAGAATTTTGAAGTAGGTAAAGATGCAACCTTAGAACAATTAAGAAAGAAACATGACGCAATACTGATTGCGACAGGAGTTTATAAACCAAGGGAAATAGAATTGCCTGGAAACGATTTACAAAATATTTTTCCTGCAATGGAATTTTTGACAGCATCAAATAAAAAAGGATTAGGAGATAAGGTTGAGCTATTTGATAAAGGTATACTAAGTGCAGAGGGAAAAGATGTTGTAGTTATTGGTGGTGGTGATACTGCTATGGACTGTGTTAGAACATCAATTAGGCAAAAAGCAAAATCAGTTAAATGTCTTTATAGAAGAGATAAAGAAAATATGCCAGGATCTGCAAGAGAGGTTAATAATGCGGAGGAAGAAGGTGTAGAATTTGTTTGGCTCTCAAGTCCAAAAGAATTTAAAGGTAGAAATAAAATTGAACATTTAGTAGTCGATCAAATCAAACTGGGTGAAGCTGATGAATCAGGGAGAAGAAAGCCTGAGATTAAAAATGGATCAGAATTTGAAATAAAAGCAGATATGGTAATCAAAGCTCTTGGTTTTGATCCAGAAAATTTACCACTACTATTTGATGCTCAAGCGCTCAAAGTAACTAAATGGGGAACTATAAAAACAGACTTTGATACGATGGAGACTAATCTAGAGGGTGTTTTTGCTGCAGGAGACATTGTGAGGGGTGCATCGTTAGTTGTGTGGGCTATTAAAGATGGAAGGGATGCGGCTTCTTCAATAAAAAATTATCTTAAAAGTATTGAATTAAAAACATCAGAAGTTGCCTAATGGAAAATTATAAAAAAAATTTAAAATTATTACATAAAAATCACGTTTACTCAGGCGAAATGGAACACGACGCTTGCGGTGTTGGTTTAATTGCATCTACCGAAGGAAAAAAATCAAGGGCTATTGTTGAATATGGAATTGAGGCTTTGAAAGCTGTTTGGCATAGGGGCGCTGTAGATGCAGATGGCAAAACAGGAGATGGCGCGGGAATACATTTAGAAATTCCTAAAGATTTCTTTATAGAAAAAATAGAAGTTACTGGTCATGATTATGACAACTCAGAGATTTGTGTAGGTATGATCTTTTTACCTAGAAATGATTATGTTTCGCAAGAAAGATGTAAAACAATTGTTGAAAGTGAACTAACTAAAAATAACTTTAGTATCTATGGTTGGAGACAAGTTCCAGTTAATCCAAAAGTTTTAGGTGAAAAAGCCATACAAACAATGCCTGAAATCATTCAGGTATTATTTAAATCAAATGATCCAAATTTATTGGATAAAAATCTCGAAAGAAAAATTTTTGAAACTAGAAAAAAAATAGAGAACAAAGCTTTTAGCCTATCTTTATCAAACTTTTATATTTGTTCTATGAGTTCAAAATCAATTATCTATAAAGGGATGTTTTTAGCTGAAGCAATTTCTGATTTTTTTCTAGATCTGCTAGATGGTAGATTTATATCTAGATATGCTATTTTTCATCAAAGGTTTTCAACTAATACAGCTCCAAGTTGGAGTTTAGCTCAACCTTTTAGAGCTGTTGCGCATAATGGAGAGATTAATACATACAAAGGAAATAAAAATTGGATGAAAGTTCACGAGCAGGAAATGAGTAGCTCGCTTTTTGAAGATGTGAATAATTTAAAACCTGTAATTCGAACAGGTGTATCTGACTCTGCAGCATTAGATAATGTGTTTGAATTATTGAATAAATCTGGTCACCCTGCACCATTAGCTAAATTAATGTTAGTTCCTGATGCATGGTCAAAAAAAAACAAAACACTTCCAAAAAGTCATCAACAGTTATTTAATTTTTTAAATAGCACAATGGAACCTTGGGATGGTCCTGCCGCTATAGCTGCAACAGATAATGAGTGGGTGATTGCAGCAAATGACAGAAATGGTTTGAGACCACTAAGATATACAATAACTAAAGACAAATTTCTTTTTGCTGGTTCAGAGACTGGAATGATAAAACTTAATGAAAAAAAAATTTTATCTAAGGGAAGATTAGGCCCAGGTGAGATTATAGGAGTAAGAATTGAGAAGGGAAAAGTTTTCACAAATACTAAAATTAAAGACTATTTGGCTAAGGAATTTAAACATTTTAACTCGCAAATAATTGATTTAGATGAAAAATTGACAATCAATAATGAGAAACCTAATTTTGAAGGGGAAGACTTAAGAAGAAAACAACATACCTTTGGGATAAGTTTGGAGGATTTAGAGTTAATTCTTCATCCTATGGCTGAAGAAGGAAAAGAGGCAACAGGCTCGATGGGGGATGATACACCTTTAGCTGTATTGTCAGATAAATACAGACCACTTTATCATTTTTTCAGACAAAATTTCAGTCAAGTAACTAATCCTCCCATAGACTCATTAAGAGAAAATAAAGTTATGAGTTTAAAAACAAGGTTTGGTAATTTGGGTAATATTTTAAATTTCTCTACTTTAACTAAAGAAAATATTTATGTTCTTAATAGTCCAGTTTTATCAAACTCACAATTTAATAAATTTGTGAACTTTTTTGGCACAAATACTCTTAAAATAGACTGCACATTCACTTTTGAAGAAGAATTGTTAAGTGCAATTAAGAGGATTCAAAAAGAGGCAGAAATAGCTGTAAGACAAGGCGTAACACAATTAATTCTAACTGATAAGGAATTTTCATCTCAAAAGCTACCTATGCCAATGTTGTTGTGTGTTGGAGCTATCAATACTTTTTTGATTGAAAAAAAATTAAGAGGTTATGTTTCTATAAATGTTCAGTCTGGTGAAGCTCTAGATACACATTCATTTGCGACATTAATCGGAGTAGGTGCAACTACCATAAATCCATATCTAGCCTTTGACAGTTTATATCAAAGACATGAAAAAAAGTTATTTGGTCAATACAGTTTTGATGATTGTATTCAGAGATATATAAAATCAGTTAATGCTGGCTTATTAAAGATAATGTCTAAGATGGGTATATCTGTTTTAAGTTCTTATAGAGGTGGATGTAATTTTGAAACAGTTGGGCTTAGCAGAACAATTGTAAATGAATACTTTCCAGGGGTGACCTCTAAAATTTCAGGGATTGGATTGACTGGAATTGAAAAAAAAATACGGCAGATTCATAAAGAAGCATTTGAAAGCACCGATAATGTTTTACCGATAGGTGGAATTTATAGATACAGAAAAAATGGTGAAACTCACCAGTATCAAGGAAGATTAATACATTTATTACAAAGTGCAGTAGGAACAAACTCTTATTCAGTTTATAAAAAGTATGTCGAGGGTATTTATAGTTTACCTCCAATTAATTTGAGAGATTTAATTAATTTTAGAAAAAAAAAGATAGGTCCATCAATAGAGATTTCTGAAGTTGAACCAATAGAGCAAATTTTAAAAAGATTTGGAAGTGGAAGTATGTCTCATGGTGCTTTGTCTAAAGAAGCCCATGAAACTTTAGCAATAGGAATGAACAGAATTAAAGGTGCTTCATGTAGTGGAGAAGGTGGAGAAGATGCAAATAGATTTAGTGTGATGAAGAGTGGTGATAGTGCTAACTCAAGAGTTAAACAAATTGCATCTGCAAGATTTGGAGTAACAATAAATTATTTAAATAATTGTAATGAAATAGAAATTAAAATAGCTCAAGGTGCTAAACCAGGTGAAGGTGGTCAGTTACCTGGTTTTAAAGTTACAGAGGAAATTGCTAAACTTAGACATTCAACACCTGGTGTAACCTTAATTTCTCCGCCACCTCATCATGATATTTATTCAATAGAGGACCTTGCACAACTAATTTATGATTTGAAACAAATAAATCCAAAAGCAAGAGTTGGTGTTAAGTTAGTTGCCTCATCTGGAGTTGGTACAATTGCAGCAGGAGTAGCTAAAGCAAAAGCTGACATTATTTTGATTTCCGGACATAATGGTGGAACAGGAGCGACTCCGCAAACAAGTGTTAAATATGTTGGGATACCGTGGGAAATGGGTCTCACTGAAGCTAATCAAGTTCTTACACTGAACAATTTAAGACACAAAGTCACTTTAAGAACAGATGGAGGGATAAAGACTGGTAGGGACGTTATTATGGCCGCGATGATGGGCGCTGAGGAGTACGGAGTAGCTACAACTGCTTTAGTAGCAATGGGATGTATAATGGTAAGACAGTGTCATTCAAATACTTGTCCAGTTGGTGTTTGCACTCAAGATGAAAAATTGAGAGAAAAATTTACAGGTACTCCGGATAAAATAGTAAACTTATTTACTTTTATTGCTTCAGAAGTAAGAGAAATTTTAGCTGAATTAGGCTTTAAATCATTAAATGATATAATTGGAAGAACAGACTTATTAATGCAGGTAAATAAAGCTTCACCTAATTTAGATGATTTAGATTTAAATCCTTTATTTGTTCAAGCGGATCCAGGAAATAATAAGAGATATTGTGAAACTCAGGAAATTAATGAAGTACCTGACACTTTAGATCAAGAAATATGGCCAGAGATTGAAAAATCTCTAAATGATTCAGTTAAAATTGAAAAAGAATTTATCGTTAAAAACACTAATAGGGCTGTCGGTACAAGAATTTCACACCAACTTTACAAAAAGTATGGTTATGAAAAATTAGATGAAAACTTTCTTACACTAAAATTTAAAGGTTCAGCAGGTCAGTCGTTTGGAGCTTTTTTATCAAAGGGATTGAAGCTTAAACTTAAAGGGGATGCAAATGATTATGTCGGAAAAGGACTATCAGGAGGTACAATATCCATTAAACTTTCAGACGAAAGTAATTTAGTTTCAAATGAAAATACAATAATTGGAAATACGGTTTTATACGGAGCTACATCGGGTAAGCTTTTTGCAGCAGGTCAAGCTGGAGATAGGTTCGCCGTAAGAAATTCTGGAGCTTCAACAGTAATTGAAGGCTGTGACTCAAATGGATGTGAATACATGACTGGTGGTACAGCTGTTATTCTTGGAGAAGTTGGAGATAATTTTGCTGCTGGCATGACAGGTGGGATGGCTTTTATTTACGATAAATCACGAGAGTTTGAAAAGAAAGTAAATCCAGAAACAGTAATTTGGCAAAATGTGGAAACAGAGTATTGGATAAATTTTTTAAAAAATATGATTTTAGAACACAAAGAGGAAACTAACTCAGATTTATCAAGGTATATAGTTGATAATTTCGATGAGGAAATCAAAAATTTTGTTCAAGTTTGTCCAAAAGAAATGATTACCAAGTTAAAAAACCCAATTACTTTGAAACCTCAAATAAAAGAAGTTAGTTAATAATCAGTTTTAATTCTTTTTTTATTAAATTTAACCATTTAGAAGATGACAAACTATGATCCCCATTTTTTACGATTACTAACCTTTTTTTCGCTTTTTTAAAAATTTTTAAAACTTTTTTAGAATATTTTACTGGTACCGACTCATCCTTTTCACCATGGACCATAGTTACTTTTAAATTTTTATTTATTATTTTATTAAGTACTTTATTTTTTCTACCATCTTTTACTAATTGATAAGTAATTGGATAATCGTATTTACCATGATTTAAAATTATTATTCCATTCTTTTTTATTTCTCTCTTTTTTTCTTTTGAAAGTTTGTTCCACATTAATCTTTCTAAAAATTCAGGCGCTGAACCAATTCCCAAAAATCCTGTGATTTGTTTTTTAAAAGATTTGAATTGATTTAATCCAATCCAAGTACCCATACTAGAACCAATAAAAATAATATTGTTTTTTCCAACGATTTTTTTTATTATTATTTTGGTTTCATTAGACCATTTAGAAATATTACCAGTCTCAAATTTTCCTGATGATTTTCCATGTCCAGAATATTCAAGTGCAAGAAAACCAAGGTTATTTCTCTTTGCAAAATTTAGAAAAAACTTAGGTTTTTGCCCATTCAAATCTGACATAAAACCGTGTAAAAAAACTATATAATCTGTGTTTGTTAGATTATGCTTTAAATACCTAATTCTTTTTAATTTATTTAATTTTAAGTAATTGAAACTCGTCATTAAAGTTTATTAGTTTTATCTATTATTATATAATCTATTTTAATGTCATCTAATATAAAAGTTTTACAAGTAATACCTAAACTAGGTTATGGAGGAGCAGAAACTGGTTGTTATGATATTGCTCATTATTTACCAGAAAATAATAGTCAATCTTTTATAGTAACAAGTGGAGGGGAATTAATTAAATTTATAGATAAAAAAAAAGTAAAATTAATTAAATTACCCGTCCATAGTAAAAATCCTTTATTGATATTTTTTAATGCAATTATTTTGATAGGAGTAATCTTGTTTTATAATATTTCTATAGTTCATGCGAGAAGCCGTGCACCAGCTTGGTCATGCTTGTTAGCAACAAAAATGACCAGAAGGAAGTTTGTTACAACTTTTCATGGCACCTATAATTTCAGCAGTAAAATGAAAAAGTTTTATAATTCTGTTATGGTGAGATCAGACTTAATTATTGCAGGATCTAATTTTATTTTTTCTCACATTAAAGAAAATTACTCTGAATTTTTAAACTCAAAAAAAAAATTTCTTGTTATTTTTAGAGGAATTAATGTCGATTATTTCGACCCCTCAACAAAGTTAGAAAGTGAAGAAAAAAGTCTTCTTAAAAAATGGGAAATTGACAAAGAAAAAAAAATTATTTTAATGCCAGGAAGACTCACTACTTGGAAGGGGCATGAAATATTTATTGAAGCTCTTAATTTGGTAAAAATTGATTTAGGATATGAGGCATTTCATGTTGTTATATTGGGAAGTGACCAAGGTAGAGATTTATACAAAAAAAAATTAGTTCGTATGTCAGAACAATACCGTTTAACAAATCAGATTAAATTTATAGATAATTGTAAAGATATGGCTTTAGCTTATAAAGTTTCAGATATTGTGGTTTCAGCTTCTATTGAGCCAGAGGCATTTGGAAGAGTAGCTGTTGAAGCACAATCCATGGAAAAATTAATTATTGCTAGTAATATTGGAGGGTCAAATGAAACAATAATTAATGAGAAAACCGGCTTATTGTTTGAAACTGGAGATGCAAGTTCTTTGAGTAAAAAAATCATTAGAGCTGTGACAATGGACGAAACAACTCTCAAATTAATAGGCACAGAAGGTAGAAAAAACATAGTAAAAAAATTTAATGTTGAAAAAATGTGTTTTTCTACTTATTCAGAGTATAAAAGATTATTAAATTAAATGCCTACGATTACATTACCAGACGGAAAAAATTTAAATTTTTTAAAAGAGGCTACAGGGCTAGATATTGCAGGAAAAATAAGCAAATCATTGCTAAAGCAAGCATTAATAATGAGTGTTGATGGCGAATTGAAGGATTTGTATTTTTCAATAAAAAAAGACTGCTCTGTAAAAATTTTTACAGCAAAAGACCCTGAAGGGCTAGAGGTTATAAGACACGATACCGCACACATTATGGCAATGGCTGTTCAGGAGTTATATCCCGGCACACAGGTGACGATTGGACCAGTAATTGAAAATGGTTTTTATTATGATTTTGCCCGCAAAAAACCTTTTACAGAGGATGATTTAAAAAAAATAGAGAAAAGAATGTCAGAAATAATTGATAAAGATGTTAAGACAAGAAGAGAAGTTTGGGAAAGAGATGAAGCAATAAGTCATTTTAAAAAAATTGGTGAAAAATATAAAGCTGAAATATTAGAGAGTATCCCAAAGAATGAGGAGCTAACTATTTATCATCACGGCGATACTTGGCATGATTTGTGTAGAGGTCCGCACCTACTTTCTTCAGGAAAAATTGGTAAAGCTTTTAAGCTTACAAAAGTTGCGGGAGCTTATTGGCGTGGAGACTCAAAAAATGAAATGCTACAAAGAATTTATGGAACTAGTTGGGCTTCCCAAAAAGATTTAGATGCTTATTTAAATAGAATTGAGGAGGCTGAGAAAAGAGATCATAGAAAACTGGGTAAAGAAATGGATTTATTTCATTTTAGAGAAGAAAGTCCAGGCTCTGTTTTTTGGCATGAAAAAGGATGGGCATTATTTCAAAAACTAATTAATTACATGAAAATGAAACAAGATGCCGCTGGATATAAAGAGATAAATACACCAGAGGTATTAGATAGAAGTTTATGGGAAAAATCAGGTCATTGGGAAAAATTTGGGGCAAATATGTACACATCAACTACTCCAGATAAAAAGATATTTGCTATAAAACCAATGAACTGTCCAGGTTGTGTAGAGGTATTTAATCAAGGTCTTAAAAGCTATAAAGATTTACCTTTAAAAATGTCTGAGTTTGGAAAGGTTCACCGTTATGAACCTTCAGGTGCGCTCCATGGCCTTTTAAGAGTAAGAGCATTTACACAAGATGATGCTCATATATTTTGTACTGATGATCAAATAACAAAAGAATGTTTGACAGTAACTAATCTTATTTTAGAAATTTATAAAGATCTTGGTTTTGAAAATGTTATTTTGAAATATTCTGACAGACCAGATTTAAGAGTTGGGGATAATAGTGTGTGGGATAAAGCGGAAGCAGCGTTATTAAAAGCAGTTAAAGCTACTAAATTAGAATATACTGTTAATAAAGGAGAGGGTGCATTTTATGGACCTAAAATTGAATTTGTTTTAAGAGATGCTATTGGAAGAGATTGGCAATGCGGAACTTTACAGGTTGATTTTAATTTACCTGGAAGATTAGGTGCTTCATATGTAGATAAAGATGGAGCTAAAAAAGTTCCAGTGATGTTACATAGAGCATTATTTGGTTCACTTGAGAGGTTTATTGGAATTTTAATAGAGAATTATGCAGGAAAATTTCCTTTTTGGATCTCACCTTTACAAACGGTTATAATCCCAATCTCAGAAGATTTTGAAGATTATGCGAAAAAAGTTTCGAACAAAATAAAAGAAGTTGGTATAAGTTGTATAGTTGATTTAAAAAATCACAATTTGAATTATAAAATCAGAGAACATTCAGTTGCAAAAGTACCTATTTTATTAATTTGTGGTAAAAAAGAAGTTGACAGTAACTCAGTAACCATTAGAAGATTGGATTCTGATAAACAAGAAAATATGGAACTTAATAAATTTTTAAAAACATTTTCTGCTTTAAACAAAGCATCTTCAAATTAAGTGGCAGATTTTAAACAAAATTATTTTCAAAGAAGAACTAAGGATAGAGGACCAAGATCTAATAACAGAATTTCCTCACCTGAAGTGCAGGTTATCACTAGCGATGGTGAGAATCTAGGTGTTATAAATACAAATGAAGCCATATCAATGGCAAAAAATCAAGGTCTTGATTTACTAGAAATATCACCAAATGCTAATCCCCCTGTTTGTAAAATAATGGATATGGGTAAATTTAAATACGATGCCCAAAAAAAAGCTAACTTAGCAAAAAAAAAACAAAAAATTATAGCACTAAAAGAAATAAAGATGCGACCTGTGACAGAGACCCATGATTATGAATTTAAAGTTAAAAATGCAAAAAAATTTATAGCTAAAGGGGACAAGGTAAAATTTACTATCAGGTTTAAAGGTCGAGAACTTCAGCATTCTCATTTAGGAAATGAATTAATGACAAAAATCAAAGAGGACATGAAAGAAATTGGAAAGGTAGAATTACACCCAAAATTTGATGGTAAGCAAATGATCATGGTAATACAGCCTTTATAACCTTTAATATTGGTTGTAAGTTTTGATCTTTCTTTGTATAAACTCGCATCATTATGCCTAAATTAAAAACTAAAAGCTCAGCAAAAAAAAGGTTCAAAATATCAGCTAGAGGTAAAGTAATAATGGCTCAAGCTGGTAAAAGGCATGGAATGATTAAGAGAACCAATTCTCAAATTAGAAAATTAAGAGGCACTACTACGATGTCAAAACAAGATGGTAAAATAGTCAAATCGTATATGCCATATAGTTTAAGAGGTTAAAATGGCAAGAGTTAAGAGGGGTGTAACAAGTCGAGCTAAACACAAAAAAGTATTAAAAGCTGTTAAAGGACAATGGGGTCGTAGAAAAAATACTATTAGAGTTGCAAAGCAAGCTATGGAAAAGGCTATGCAATACGCTTACAGAGATCGTAGAAATAAAAAGAGAGAATTTAAATCATTATGGATACAAAGAATAAATGCTGGGGTTAGAGCAGAGGGTTTGACATATTCTAAGTTTGTTTATGGATTAAATAAATGTGGGATAAAAATAGATAGAAAAATTCTAGCAGAGATAGCGTATGATAGCCCCGAAGCCTTTAAAACTATCGTTCAAAAAGCTCAATCTGCTTTAAATTAAATCTTCTCTATTGTTTTATTTTCCGTAAGAAATAATCTGTAAAAATGACTGATCTTAAAAAAATAAAAGACGAATTTTTTTCAAAACTTAGGGAAAAATTGGATATTTCTGAAATAAACCAAATTAAATCTGATCTATTTGGTAAAAACGGATTAATTTCAACTCAATTTAAAAAGATTGGAACAATCGCGGCGTCAGAAAGAAAAAAATTTGCTTCTGACTTAAATATTATAAAAGACGAACTTCAGGATTTAATAAGCTCAAAAATAAATGAAGTTGAAAGTGCTGAAATTAACAAAAAATTAGAAAAAGAAAAAATTGACATTACTTTACCTGAGAGATCATTTGTTCGAGGAAAAATTCATCCAGTTTCACAAACGATCGATGAAATATCATCAATTTTTTCCGAAATAGGTTTTAGCGTTGAGGAAGGGCCAGATGTCGAGAATGAATATAATAATTTTACAGCGCTAAATACACCAGAAAATCATCCAGCTCGAGATTTACATGATACTTTTTATCTAGATGAAGAAAAGCAGAAACTATTACGAACACATACCTCTCCAGTTCAAATAAGAACTATGTTGAAAGATCAGCCGCCATTTAAAATTATTGCACCTGGAAGAACCTACAGATCAGATAGTGACCAAACTCACTCACCAATGTTTCATCAAGTTGAAGGACTCCATATAGATAAGAATATAAACATGGGTCATCTAAAAGGATGTTTAAATTATTTTATCAAAGAGTTTTTTGAAGTAGATAAAATTAAAATGAGATTTAGACCGAGCCATTTTCCTTTTACAGAACCATCTGCGGAGGTTGACATTGGATACGAAATGAAAGATGGAAAAATTATAATAGGAGAAGGCAATCAATGGTTAGAGATTTTAGGGTGCGGAATGGTTCATCCAAATGTTTTAAAAAATGTAAAAGTGGATCCAGCAAAATTTCAGGGATACGCATTTGGTATAGGGATTGATAGACTTGCTATGCTGAAATATGGGATAAACGATTTAAGAGCTTTTTTTGATTGTGATTATAGATGGTTAAATCATTTTGGATTCGATCCATTGGATGTACCTACGAATTATAGAGGCCTTAGTCGATGAAAATAACATTTGATTGGTTAAAAGATCATCTAAAGACAAATCTAAAAGAAAAAAAACTTTTAGAACAACTTACTAACATAGGTCTAGAAGTAGAGAGTGTAGAAAGTCCTTCTGATGATAATGGATTATTCAGAGTAGCTGAAATCATAAAAACGGAAAAACATCCAAATGCAGATCGACTAAAAGTTTGTAACGTAAATATAGGAGAGAATGAAATTAAAAAAGTTGTATGTGGTGCAGAGAATGCGAAAGAAGGATTGATTACTATATACGCTCCTCCAGGTGCAATCATCCCTAAAACTAAGATGAAATTAGTAATCGCTAAAATAAGGGGTGTTACTTCATACGGAATGCTTTGTTCTGAGTCTGAATTAAATTTGTCTGATAAAAGTGACGGAATTACTGAATTACCTAAAGGATATAAAAAAAATATTGGTAAAAGTTATTTTACAAAATTAAAATCAAATCTTATTGATTTATCTATAACACCTAATAGACCAGATTGTCTTGGAATTAGAGGGATTGCTAGAGATCTTGCTGCGTCAGGTTTTGGAAAATTAGTAGAGTTAAAAGAAAAAAAAATTCGCTCAAAAATAAAAAATACCTTAAAAGTAAAAATTAATAAGGAAAAGGGACATGGATGTACTGCGTTTGGAAGCTGTTTAATAACAAATGTAAAAAATACTGAAAGTCCTCAATGGTTAAAAGATAAATTGATTTCAGTTGGTCAAAAACCGATTTCAGCAATAGTTGATATTACAAACTATGTTATGCTCGATATAAATCGTCCACTACACGCTTATGATGCTGATAAGATTGAAAAAAGTATAATAGTTCGAAACTCTAGATCTGGAGAAGAGTTTACGGCTCTAGATAATAAAATTTATAGATTGGAAAATGACATGTGTGTTATAAGCGACAAAAAAGGTGTTTTAGGATTAGGAGGAATAATTGGAGGAACAAGATCTGGTACAGAATTTGATACAAAAAATATTTTTTTAGAGTCAGCCTTTTTTGAACCTAAATCTATAAGAAATACAGCAAAAAAATTAAGTATTGATACAGATGCAAAATTTAGATTTGAAAGAGGTATAGATCCTTTATCTATTGAAAACGGTTTAAATAAAGCCGCATCATTAATTAAAGAAATATGTGGTGGTGAAATTAGCAAAGTAGACATTCAAAAAATTAAAACCTATAAAAATAAAACCCTCACATTTGATTTAAATTTATTTGAAAAAATAACTGGTTTCAAAATTTCTACGAAAGAAATACTTAAAATTTTGGAAGATCTTGGTATTAAATTTAAAAAAGAAAAAAAATATTTAAAGTTAACCATTCCATCATGGAGGCCTGATATTTTACAAGAAATTGATATTGTTGAAGAATTGGTAAGAATAAGTGGCTATGATAAAATTAAAACTATACATCCAGTAAAAGAAAGAACAAAGCCTACTTTAACTTTATCTCAAAAGCTATTTCATTTTTTACAAAGATCAATTGCTTCTAAAGGCTATTTGGAGGCAATTACTTGGTCTTTTACAGATTCAAATTATAATAATTTCTTTAAAGGTACAAAAAAAGAAATAAAAATTGTAAATCCGATAAGCTCTGAATTGGGTGTTTTAAGAAACTCAATATTCTCAAATTTGATAATGTATATGAATAAAAATCTCGATAGAGGTTTTAAAGATTTATCAATATTTGAGGTAGGTCCTATTTTTAATGGCTTTAATCCCGGTGAACAAAATATAGTAGTTTGTGGTTTGTCTGCAGGTAAAAAGTTTAGATTAAACTGGATTGAAAAAGAAAGAAATGTGGATGTATTTGATGTTAAAAGAGATGTAGTTCAAACTTTAGTTGAAGCGGGCTATAGTTCAGACAAATTCTTTATAGATAACGAAACACCTAACTATTATCATCCTGGTAAATCAGGTAGATTATTTTTAAATAAAAAAAAAGATCAAGTAGCTGCATATTTTGGCGAGATTCATCCTAATATTTTGAAGAAGATTGATATGAAAACAGAGTCTTTAGTAGGTTTCGAAATTTTCATAGATAATTTAAATTTGCCAAAAAAAACATTAAATGATCAAAAAACAAAATTTACTTTTTCAGACTACCAAAAATCTGAGAGGGATTTTGCATTTATAATGAACAAAGATTTAAATGCACAAGATTTAATAAATGTTATTTCCAGTGTAGATAAAAGTTTAATAAAAAATATAAAAGTTTTTGATGTTTATGAGGGTGACAATATCCCTGAAAATCAAAAATCAGTAGCAATTAGTGTTACAATTCAATCATCTGAAAAAACATTAAATGATAATGATTTAGAAAAAATAAATAAATTAATTATTGAAACAGTAGAAAATAAAACTGGTGCTAAAATTCGATCTTGAAAATTAAATGAGCACTATTGATAACATTAGAAATTTTGCAATTATTGCACATATTGATCATGGTAAGTCAACAATAGCAGATAGAATTATTCATAAGTGTGGAGGTTTAACAGATAGGGAAATGAAAGCACAAGTCCTTGACTCAATGGATATTGAAAGAGAAAGAGGAATAACTATCAAAGCTCAAACAGTAAAGTTGAATTATAAAGCCAAAAATGGAAAAAATTATATTTTAAATATAATCGATACACCAGGACACGTAGATTTTAGTTATGAAGTCAGCAGATCCCTTTATGCGTGTGAGGGATCAATATTAATAGTTGATAGTACCCAGGGAGTAGAAGCTCAAACATTAGCTAACGTGTACCAAGCTTTAGACATTAACCATGAAATTATTCCTGTATTAAATAAAATAGATTTACCAGCATCAGATTTGGATAGGACAAATAAACAAATTGAAGATGTAATTGGCATAGGAACAGAAAACGCAGTTCCATGTTCAGGTAAAACAGGAGAAGGTATTGAAGAAATCTTAGAGCAAATAATTGATCAGTTACCTGGTCCAAAAGGAAGTCCAAACGAGGATTTAAAATGTTTGTTGGTAGATAGTTGGTATGACACCTATTTAGGAGTAGTTATATTAATAAGAGTTATTAATGGAAAAATAATTAAAAATATGAAAATTAAAATGCTTTCAACTGATCAAGACTATATAGTTGAAAAAGTTGGAGTTTTTACTCCAAAAGCAAAAGATATAAAAGAACTAAACACAGGTGAGATTGGTTTCATTACTACCGGAATAAAAGTTTTGTCTGAAACTAAAGTCGGTGACACAATATGTGATGCCTCAAAACCTAATATTGAAGCCTTACCTGGATTTAAACCAAGTAAACCAGTGGTGTTCTGTGGACTTTTTCCTGTTGATAGCTCTGAATATCAAAAATTAAAAGATGGATTAGCTAAATTACAATTGAATGATGCAAGTTTTTCATTTGAAGCTGAGTCTTCATCAGCCCTGGGGCTTGGTTTTAGATGTGGGTTTTTAGGATTGCTTCATTTAGAAATAATTTCTGAAAGACTAGAAAGAGAATTTGATGTAAATTTACTCACAACAACACCAGGAGTAGTTTATAAAGTAAATTTAAATAGTGGAGATATTATTGATTTGCAAAATCCTACAAGTTTGCCGGACCCTACTCTTATAAAATTTATTGAGGAGCCCTGGATAAAAGCAACTGTCATAACCCCTGATGAATATTTGGGTCCAATAATTAAATTATGTCAGGACAAAAGGGGAATTCAAACAAATTTAACTTATTCTGGAAAAAGGGCAGTTTTAAACTATGAATTACCTTTGAATGAGGTTGTGTTTGATTTTAATGATAGAATAAAATCTATGACGAGTGGATATGCAAGCTTTGATTATGAAATAATAGGTCATAGAGAGGGAGATCTTGTTAAACTTGGAATATTAGTTAATGGTGAACCAGTAGATGCTCTTGCTATGATGATACATAAAGATTTTGCGCAAAGAACAGGCAGAGAAGTTTGTGAAAAACTTAAAGATTTAATTCCAAGGCATAACTTTATGATACCAGTTCAAGCCGCAATAGGTGGAAAGATTATTGCTAGAGAGACGATTAAAGGTTTTAAAAAAGATGTTCTGACAAAAATTCATGGTGGTGGGGCAACAGATAGAAAAAGAAAACTTTTAGAAAAACAGAAAAAAGGTAAAGCAAGATCAAAACAGTTTGGTAGAGTTGAAATACCACAAGAAGCTTTTATTGGAGTTTTAAAAATTAGTAAGGAAAAATAATGAAGATATATGATTGTTTTTCATATTGGGATGAAGATTTTTTATTAGATTTAAGACTTAATATATTAAATGATTTTGTGGATTATTTTGTAATTGTAGAGGGAAACAAAACTTGGCAAAACAATTCAAAGCCTTTTAAATTTAGAATAGAAAAGTTTAATAAGTTTAAAGATAAAATTATTTACATTCCTGTGGAAGATTTACCTGATGGAGGAAATCCATATATTAGAGAAAATTTTCAAAGAAATGCAATTAACAGAGGAATTGATAAAGCAGATGAAGAGGATTTGATTATTATTTCAGATTTGGATGAAATACCTAATCCAAAAAAAATTAATAAATTTAAAAAAGATATGAAATTTGCTGTATTTAGACAGCTTCATTTTTACTACAAGCTTAATCTTCAAAGCCAAAGAAACCCACATTGGTTGGGAAGCAGGATATGTGTAAAAAAATATTTAAAATCACCACAATGGTTAAGGAACCTAAAATTTAAAAAAAGACCATTCTGGAGAATAGATAAGATAAAATTAAACAATATTATAGAGGATGGTGGATGGCATTTTTGTAATTTAAAAGAACCAGAAAGATTATTATATAAATACAAAAACTTATGTGAAACAAACGACCAGTATGTTTTTAAGGAAAAAATAGACCAAAAATACTTAAAGATTGAGGAAATAAAAAAAAGAATTCAAAATGGTGAAGATATAATAGGTAGAAAAGAAACTTATAAACCAATCAGTTTAGACTCTAGATTTCCAGACTATATAATTAATAATAAAGACAATCTTATTAATTGGATTTCAAATTAGAGTATTTGAAATTTTGAGGACTTTTCATCAGGAATACAAATTACATTTTCATTAATTTTAAAAAAAATATAATTTTTTTTATCTAATAAACTTAAACATTTTTTAAAAATTTCATTCTCAATATGTATGTATTCAAAAATTATTATAGGTCTTATAATAGCTATATTTAAAAGATCAATTACAATCGCCCCATCGTATCCCTCGGTATCTATCATAATTAAATCTAAATCTTGAATTGAATATTTCTCTATCAAGCCTTTCATAGATATCGATTGGACATCAACTTTCATAATATCATTACTCTTAATTCCATGTCTAATTAAATGATTTTTGTTAAATGATGTAATACCAACAACATGATCATCATAAAACTTTAATTTTGAGTCTTTAACTTTATATAGTTGGTTTATTTCATTATTAACGGATATTGCTAAATTTTCAAAATAAAGATTTTTTTGGTCAGAATAATTTTTTTTTAATTCCTCAAAATTAGATTTAATTGGCTCTACAAATATTCCATAGGGTGTATATTTTTTAACAAAACTATTTAAATCATCAAACCTTAGTCCGTCATTTGCTCCAATTTGTATTATAGATTTTATTTCATTATTAACAAATAAACCTTTGAGAATTTTTTTAAGAGAAAGACTCGAGAATTTTGATAATAATCGGTCATTTTTAATGAAATTTTTAGGAATTAGTTTGAAACCTATCGCACCAATAATCTTTTTTAAGAATTTATAATGCATAATATAATTATATAATTTAATAATCATATTAATAACAAAAAATTTATAAATAGTTAAATAAAGATAAGAAATATGAAAAAAATAATTATAACTGGCGGAACAGGAAGATTCGGACAAACTCTTAAGAAATATAAATCCAAATATAAATTATTTTTTCCTAGTAAAAAACAGTTGAATATTCTAAAGTTTAAAAGTTCTCTATATTATTTAAAAAATATAAAACCAAACTATTTAGTACACTTAGCTGGTTTATCTCGTCCTATGAATATTCATAATAAAGAAATTGAAAAGAGTATAGATTTAAATATTATTGGAACCTCCAACATTACCAAATTATGTTCTCGATTTAAAATCAAATTAATATATTTTTCGACAAATTATGTTTATCCAGGAGTAAAGGGAAATTACTCAGAAAAAGATGCTTTACTTCCAGTGAATAATTATGCTTGGTCTAAACTTGGTGGAGAGTCTGCGGTTCATTTATATAAAAATTCATTAATTTTAAGAGTGAGTATGACAGAAAAACCCTTTGTGCATAAAAGAGCTTTTGTGAATGTTAAGTCCAACTTTTTATATCACGAAGATGTAATACCAATATTATTTAAATTATTAGATAAAAGAGGAATAATTAATATAGGTGGACCCACACAATCAATATTTCATTTTGCTAAAAAAGAAAATAAGCAAGTTAAGAAAGCCTATCTTAAAAAAAATCAAAATATTGGTATGCCATATAATTCATCAATGAGCTTAAAAAAATTAAAAATAATTTTAAAAAAAAAAGATTAAAAAAGTGACTAATTTGTATTTATGTTCATTTGCAAGCCCTGACCTTAATAGAAGTAAAAAAAGATTTTTAGATCAATCAAATGAATTGAATATTTATAAAGATAAAAAGGTTTTTTCCTTCAATGACTTAAGTGAAAAAAAAAAGTTTCAGATTAAAAACTTTATAAAGGAAAATAAGAAAAGATTATATGGATATGCATGTTGGAAGCCTGAAATAATATTGAATTATTTGAATAAAATTCCTGATGGATCTATTTTACAATATTCAGATATAGGTTGTCATTTTAACAAAAGTGGTCTTAAAAGATTAAAAGAATATTTAGAAATAACTAATAAAAATAATATTCTTGTATTTCAATACAGGAAACCAAATATTAAGATGGATTTAAATTTGAAGTATCAAATTTATTATGAGCAAGAGTATACAAAAAGTGACTTATTTAGTTTTTTAAAAATACCAACTTATTCATCAATTAGAAATTCAGAGCAAATTTGGTCAGGGACTATGTTTTTGAAAAAAAATTTAGAAACTATTAGTCTTTTAGAAAAATGGCTTGAGATTAGTCATGTCAATAATTTAATTGATGATAGTCCCTCAATTCAAAAAAATCATTGTAGATTTGTTGAGCATAGACATGATCAAAGTATTTTTTCTATATTGTGTAAAATTAGAAATATAGAAAGTCTATCAGTCTCAGAATGTGAATGGGCAGAAGATGAAAATGGCAGATATTGGGATCATTTAAAATTTTTTCCAATTTTAGCAAAGAGAGATAAAAAATTTAATTTTTTAAAAAGATTTTTTTTAAGACAAACTAAAACTTTAAAAAGAATTTTCCAAAAATGAGTAACCTTGATATTTATTGTGTGACTAATAAAAAAATTAACCTTTTAGAGGAGTCTACACTAAAGCTAGTTGGAGTTGGAAATGAAAATTTTTCAAAGAAGTATCTAAGGTGTGATACAAAAAAAAATATTTATTATAAAGAAAAATATTACTCTGAACTTACATTTCATTATTGGTACTGGAAGAACATTTTACCAAATGAAAAAAAAGAATGGGTAGGATTTTGTCAAAAGAGAAGGTTCTGGTTAAAGTCAGATGATACAATAAATAATATTTCATCATTAAATCTTAATGACTGTCTATTAAAAAATATAAGTGAAGATCTTAATCATTATGAGAGTTTTATATGTAACCCAATAAATGTATCGGGAGCAAAAAAAATTAAGATTATTAAAAAAGGTTGGAAAAATTTAATCAAAGATCCATCTATTTTTTTCAATAAAAGAAAACAGACGATCGCTTTTCATTTTGACATGCATCATGGTCATGACAATTTAAATAAGGCTATAAAGTTATTAAATAAAGAAAATAGAAATGACTTTTTAGCTTACGTAAATTCAAAAAATATTTATAATCCACACATAATGGTTATTGCTAAACCTTATATTTTAGAAAGATGGTTCGAGGAACTTTTTCCATGGTTGGAGAGATGTGAAGAGGTTTTTGGTTTCGATAAGTTAAAAGGATATGATACCCAAAGACTTTATGCATATCTTGCTGAAAGATATCTGTCTTTTTGGTTTAAGAAATATACTAAGTTTAAAACTAGTCCTTGGACTTTCATAAATTTTTGAAAATATGAAATTTTTTAATTAAATATATGGGAATAAGATAAAAAATTATAAAGAAGGTTTGTAGTTATTTATTAAGTAAAGGTTCTTTTACCTCTCAAAGGACAGATTTGTTAGAAATACGTAAACATTTAAAAATTATATCACCAAAAAAGTTAGCAAAAGATAATATTAGAATTGGTGGAAATAATGATGGTATAAAAGTTAAAATAAACTTTTGTCTTTTAAAAGGAAATAAAGGAGAGGTGGCCGAGTGGTTTAAGGCGCACGCTTGGAAAGTGTGTGTACCCTTACAGGTACCGTGGGTTCGAATCCCACTCTCTCCGCCATATATGTTATATTCTGGTAAAGTGATATATACTTTTGAAAACTAAGAATACAAATGCCAAAACTTTCAAAAATTTATAAAAAACTTAGACTAAACTTTTTATTTAGTATATTTAAAATTTTGAATAACAAAAATTTTAGAGTTAACGCATTAATTATTGGTGGTCAGCGTTGTGCCTCTACCTCTATTATTAACTTTTTATCTAATTCAAATCAAATAGTAACACCAAAAAATAATGAACAAATGTTTTTTTTCTCAGATAAATTTGACTCAAGTAAAGATTATAAAAAATATCATCTAAATTTTGTTTATAATTATTTTAAAAAGTTTAATTTTAAAAAAAAACTTTTTTTAGAAAAAACACCTGAGTATTGTTTAAAATCGGATTACTTAGAAAATATTTATAAATATAACAATAATATAAAAATAATATTTATTTTTAGGGAACCATATTCTAGAATTCAATCTACATATGAGTTATACAAAAATCAAGGATATCCAAATACACTTGATAGATTCCTTGTTGATAATAACCGCAAGTATAATATTAAAGAGTTCTCTTTATACTCTAAAATTTTCAAAAGAATATTCAATACTTTTAAAATAGAAAATGTTTTGATAATTGATTTTAAAAAAATAAATGATGATGTTACAAAAAAAGAAATTTCAAAATTTTTAAATATAGATTTATCAAATATAGAAGTTCCAAAATCAAACTCCTTTAAAACTGGTCAGGTAAATGAAAATTATATTTCTGAAATTAAAAGTTTTTATAATCAAGACCTAGATAATGACTACCAATACTTCTTAAAACTTTATAAAGAATATAAAGAAAAATTCATGAAAAAAAATATTCTTTAAGAATTTAAATATCTAATTTTGACATATTACAAAAATTTACCGTCTTTCTCATTGTAAATATAAATATTAAATAGTATTTTTTTTAGAAACTTGACGTTTAAATTTTTTCTATACCTTAAATAACATTGATTTTATAGGGTTAAATTAACCTTTTTAAAATGATTTAAAAATTATAAATAAGCAATTTTTATCAAAAAGTGATATAATTTCATTTTCCAAAAAACTAAATATGGTAAATAAAAATACATATCAAGCAGACTCGATTAAGGTTCTGAAAGGCCTTGAAGCAGTCAGAAAAAGACCGGGAATGTACATTGGAGACACCGATGACGGTACAGGCTTGCATCATATGGTTTACGAAGTAGTAGACAATTCTATCGATGAAGCTCTAGGTGGTTTTTGTAAAAATATCAATGTTAGAATTAATGCAGATGGGACAATTACAGTTAAAGATGATGGTCGAGGTATACCAATAGATACCCATAAGGGAGAAAAAAAATCTGCTGCAGAAGTTATAATGACCCAATTGCATGCTGGTGGAAAATTTGATCATGATTCATACAAAGTTTCAGGTGGTTTACATGGTGTGGGTGTTTCAGTAGTAAATGCTTTATCAGAAAAATTAGAACTTGAAATTGATAGAGATGGTAAAAAATATTTCATAGAATTTAGGAATGGTGAAGCAAAATCTCCTTTAAAATTAATAGGGAAATCAAGAAGTACAGGAACACAAATTACATTTTTACCCTCAAAAGAAATATTTTCATCTATAAAATTTATGCCCAATATTCTTATAAAAAGAATGAGAGAATTGGCATTTTTAAATAAGGGTATTAAGATTATCTTCATAGATGGAAGTCAAAATAAAGAAAAGATTTATGAATTTCAATACGAAGGTGGTGTGCTTGAATTTGTAGATTACCTCGATGAAAAAAGAGAAAAATTGAAAAATAAAAATGGTAATGATTTGTTTAAAAAACCAATTTATATTGAGGGTAAAAAAGAAAACATAGAGATAGAATGTTCCTTAAAATGGAATGGGACTTATTCTGAAGACATTTATCCTTATACTAACAATATTCATCAAAAGGATGGAGGGACACATTTATTGGGTTTTAGAAGTGCTTTAACAAGAGTAATTAATAAATATGCAAATGAGCATAATTTATTAAAAAAAAATAAACTATCAATATCAGGTGATGATATAAAAGAAGGATTAACTTGTGTATTATCTGCTAAAATACCTGATCCTAAGTTTTCATCTCAAACTAAGGACAAACTAGTTTCCTCGGAAGTAAGAATGATAGTAGAGACTTTGATTAATGAAAAGTTATCAATATGGTTTGATCAAAATCCCTCAGTAGCAAAAATAATTTTAGCTAAGATTATACAAGCAGCTTTAGCTAGAGACGTTGCTAGAAAAGCAAGAGAGAATGTTAGAAGAAAAGGCGCTTTAGAGTTAAGTGGTCTTCCAGGAAAATTAGCAGATTGTCAAATTGGTAAACAGGAGGGAACCGAGTTATTTATAGTAGAGGGAGACTCTGCTGGTGGTTCAGCCAAACAGGGAAGAAACAGATCTAATCAAGCCGTTTTACCATTAAGAGGAAAAATTTTGAATACCTATGTTGAAGATTTTGGGTTACAAAAAAATGTTAATGGAAATAAAAATGGTTCAGATCAAAGAACTAAGGCTTTATCAAAAATGATTTCTTCAAATGAAATTTTAACTTTAATAAATGCACTCGGACTTGATCCTAAGGCACAAGAAATAGATTTAAAGGATTTAAGGTATGGTAAAATAATTATTATGACAGATGCTGATGTTGATGGATCACATATAAGGGCTTTACTATTAACTTTTTTTAACAATAAACCATTTAATAAATTAATTGAAGAGGGTCATATATATTTAGCACAACCACCTTTATTTAAAATTAATAAAGGCTCTAAAGGAGTTTATATTAAAGACGAAAAGGAGTTAGAAAATTTCATTTTAATGAATAATAAAGATTTTAAAAAAATAAAAAAAGGAACAAAGGAATTTGACATAAAAATTGAAAATGAGAAATCAAAATTAAATATCCAAAGATTTAAAGGACTAGGAGAGATGAACCCTGATGAATTATGGAGCACAACTTTAGATCCAGAAACAAGAAGTTTATTAAAAGTTCAATATTCTAAAGATATAAAAAAAGATCAAATTTTAATTCACAAATTAATGGGGAATGATGTTGCATTAAGAAGAGATTTTATAATTACAAATGCAATAAATGTCCAAAATTTAGATATCTAAAAGATGAAGTTTTTTGAAACTTCAAAACAGAACACTTTTAATAAATCCACTTACATAACTTTGAGATGGATAGGTATAATAGGTCAATTTATATCTGTAAATTTAGTTTATTTTTATTTTGATTTTAACTTTAATTTTATTCTATCTAATGTAGTCATCTCAGTTGGTATTTTGAGTAATCTTTATTTAATTTTTATTTATGAGAAATCTCAACTAACAGATAGATCAGCATTTATTTTTTTAATAATTGATATATTTCAATTAGCAGTTTTAATATACTTAACTGGTGGAGTTGTTAATCCATTTATAATATTTTTATTAATCCCAAGTGTATTCGCATCATCAACATTAGGTCTAAAAACTAACATCTTACTGGTATTGATTACGATAATAGCGATTGTTTTCCTTACTTTTTATTCAGAAGATTTACCTGGACCTTTAAGCGATCATTTTCATGTAAGTCCATATTACTATTTTTCTATTCCTTTATCATTAATAATTGCTTTAGTATTTTTAAACTATTTTGCTATTATTTTTGGATCTGAGTCAAGACTAAGAAAAGAGGCTCTAAACAAAATGGAGGAAGTAATGGCAAAAGAGCATAAAATGCTATCTTTAGGGGGACAGGCTGCAGCTGCTGCTCACTCTTTGGGAACACCTTTATCGACTATAAAAATTATTTCTCAAGAACTTTTGAAACAATTAAAAAATAATAAAGATGTCATTCAAGACATAGAATTATTATCTAGTCAAGTAGAAAGATGTAACCAGATTTTAAAAAAACTATCTCTAAATCCGAGTCAAGAAGATGACTTTATTGATGAGGATATAACTATCCGAGATTATTTAAAAGAAATTATCTCTTCATTTAAAGAAACCAGTACCAAAGATTTCATTTTTAATTTTGATCAAGACTCTAATACTAAAAAAATTACTAAATCCGTTGAAATTATTTACGGATTAAGAAATTTCATTGGTAATGCAAATAAGTTTTCAAAAAGTAAAGTATTTATTAATTTGAAAAGCGACAATCAAATTACAGAAATCAATATAGAAGATGATGGAAAAGGATATTCTAACGATGTATTGTCAAAAATAGGGGAGCCCTATTTAAGATCGTCTAAGTTAGATAACAAAAAGAAGGATGGCCTTGGTTTAGGAATATTCATTGGTAAAACTTTACTTGAAAAGAACTTTGCTACTCTTTTATGTAGAAATTCTCAAACTAGAAGTGGAGCTGAAGTTATTATAAGTTGGAAGAATGAGGATTTATTAAAAATTTAATTTAATTTGCATCTTTTATCAAATAATGAACTTAGTTGAGACACCATTACGTCACCAAGATCGTTTACGTCTGTGATTTTAATTGCGCGATTATAATATCTTGAAACATCATGACCAATTCCTATTGCTAAGATTTCTATATCTGTTTTGTCTTCAATATATTTAACCATTCTTTTAAGGTGTTTCTCTAAAAAATCACCAGAGTTTACCGATAAAGTTGAGTCATCGACGGGTGCACCATCAGATATTACCATAAGTATTTTTCTCTCTTCTTTTCTTTTTTTTAATCTGTTAAATGCCCAAGAAATAGCTTCTCCATCAATATTTTCTTTCAATAAACCTTCTTTTAACATTAAACCTAGGTTATTTTTAGTTTGTCGCCAATGATTATCAGCTCCTTTATAAATTATATGTTTTAAATCATTTAATCTACCGGGAAATTTAGGTTTACCATTCTTATTCCAATTTTCTCTACTTTGTCCTCCTTTCCAATTTTTGGTCGTAAATCCTAATATTTCAACTTTAACTGAACATCGCTCAAGTGTTCTTGATAGAATATCTGCACAGATAGCTGCTATTGTAATTGGTCTTCCTCTCATTGATCCAGAATTATCTATTAGTAAAGTGACTACAGTATCCTTAAAATCTAAATCTTTTTCTTTCTTGAATGATAAAGAATTATAGGGATCCATTATTATTCTTGGCAATTTTGAGCTATCTAATAAACCTTCTTCCAAGTCAAATTCCCATGCCCGATTTTGTTTTGCTAGCAATTGTCTTTGAAGCTTATTAGCAAGTTTTGTTATTATATCTTGAAAACCAATCAATTGTTGGTCAAGTGTTTTTCTCAATTTTAAGGCTTCATCTGAATTTTCTAAGTTTTCAGCTTTAGTAATTTCATCATAATCTTTTGTAAAAACCTTATAATCTATATCTGGATAATTAAGAGATTTTTTTTGGATTATTTCTTCTACAGAGTGTTTGTCTGAGTCGGTATCTGTTAATTGATCATCCAATTTGTAATCACTCATTTCATAATCCGAATCTAAACTTGCTTGTATCTCGTCTTCTTTATTTTGATCTTTATTGTCCACAGAATTTGAATTATTATCGTCATTAGAGGGGTTATTTTGACCATCATTATTATTTTCTTCTTTAATTTCCTCGTTTTCCTCATTTAAAAATATCTCCATTTCTTGAAATATTTCAGAAAACTTAGAGGAGTATTTATTTTGGTTTTCAAGATTATCTTTTAAAAATCGTATATGCTTACTTATAGATCGGTCGAAATCTTTCTCCCAAAAATTTAACATTTTATTAGTCAATGAATTTAACTCAATATTATGAAATTTTTTAAGCATATATAATTCAAATGCCTCATTAATATCAACATCATCCTTAGTATTAAATTGTTCTTTTTTTTTTAAACTTATTTTGAGGTTATAATTATCTGTATAATTTTTTTGTATTCCTCTTAACATTTTACCACCTAAAGACTCGCATCTTATTTTTTCTGCTATAGAGTATAATGATCTACAAGATACATTGCTTGGCAAGTTTTTTTCAAATATATCTTTATTGGAAAATTTTCTTTTCAAGGCAGAGGAGTCTGAATCAGCTCTTGCTTTTATAAAATCGTTTTTATTTTTGAGATTTTGAAATTCGTAAAAATCATATTTATCAGACTTTTTATTTTCTTCTATCTTGTCTGTAATGTTAAATTCATCTGAAATAACTTTAAATGTTGATGTAAGTGCTTGTTTTAGTTTTTCTTTTAAATAATCAACTTTATTGTTGTCACTCATTTAAATTTGAATATTCGCAAGAGACTCTGGCAATTCATCACCAAAACATCTTTGATAATACTCTGCAATTGTATTTTTTTCTATTTCATCACATTTATTTAAAAAAGTGACTCTGAAAGCGTAACCAATATCTTTAAATATTTGAAAATTTTCAGCCCAGTGTAAAACAGTTCTAGGACTCATCACAGTTGATATGTCGCCCGCCATAAAACCTTTTCTTGTTAAAGAGGCTACTTTAATCATATTGGCTACAGTTTCTTTCCCGTGATTATTATTAAGATCTTTATTCTTAGCTAAAACAATTTCCATTTCTTTATCTAAATTTAAATAATTCAAGGTTGTAACAATGTTCCATCTATCCATCTGTCCTTGATTAATTTGCTGTGTTCCATGATATAAACCTGAAGTATCACCAAGACCCACTGTATTTGAAGTTGCAAATAATCTAAAAAATTTATTTTGTTTTAAAACTTTATTTTTATCTAGAAGCGTAAAACTGCCCTCTGTCTCTAAGATTCTTTGAATGACAAACATTACGTCAGGTCTTCCAGCATCGTATTCATCAAAAACAAGCGCAATTGGATTTTGAATTGACCAAGGTAAAATTCCTTCATTAAATTGGGTAATCTGCTTTCCCTCTTTTAAAACAATCGCATCTTTTCCAATTAAATCAATTCTACTTATGTGACTGTCAAGATTTACTCTTATACAAGGCCAATTTAATCTAGCTGCTATTTGTTCTATGTGTGTTGATTTTCCCGTTCCATGATAACCCTGAACTAAAACTCTTTTGTTGAAAGCAAATCCTGAAATAATTGCCAAAGTTGTATCTTTATCAAATTTGTAATTTTTATCAATTTCAGGTACATATTCACTTTTTTTAGAAAATGCCTCTACTTCCATTTTTGTATCTATGCCAAAAGTTTGTTTTATAGAAACTTTTATATCTGGTTGGATATTAAGATTAGATGTCAATTTTGTTCCTATATGTATTTTTTAGTTGAGTGTAAGCAAGTGTTATTAACTTCAATTTTTCCTCATATTTTTTGTTACCAGAATTCATATCAGGGTGAAATTTTTTGACAAGCACTTTGAATTTATCATGTACTTTTTCCCATTTTAGACCGACTGAAATTCCCAAAATACTAAAGGCTTTTATATCCTTATGATCAAATTTAAATTGACGCATATGATCATAATCATCTTTGAATTTATTTTTGTCTAACTCATCCTTAAGGGTGTTATTCCAAAGAACTTTAAAAAAGTTGTCAGAGGAACTAAAACTTTGAGTAGGTTTATGCCAAATCATATCAGATTTTAAAAAATCAATTATTTGTTTGTCATTCATACCTGAAAAATAATTCCAATTTTTATTAAACTCTTTAACATGTTCTAGACATAAATATCTAAATTTTTTACTATTATCTTTTTCGATTGGGGCTTTATAATTCCCTATTTCGTTACAATTTTTCCAATCACAAATATTTTTCATGGTATATATTATAGAGTATTTATGGATATAAATGAATTAACATCAATTGTAAAAAAAAAGATAAAAGATCAAGTTAAAATTCAGAATATTATAATCGAAGATAAGACTTTTTTACATAAAAATCATTCTGGATATAAAAAGGGTAAATTTCATTTAAAAATTTCTATAGAGTCGTCTGATTTAAAAAAACTAAAAAGTTTAGAGAGTAATAAGAAAATTTATAAAATTTTAGGTGAAGAAATGAAAAGATTCATTCACTCACTGCAAATATCAATTACTTAGCTCGTCT
>CABYCN010000001.1 GCA_902517455.1 uncultured Pelagibacteraceae bacterium | reverse complement strand
CGACTCTTTTTGAGGATGCTAAAGGTTTACCTGCTTCTAATCCAAAACCGCTTACAATGTTTACTACTCCTGGAGGCAATAAGTCTCCAATAAGTTCCATCATTACCATTATAGAAGCTGGTGTTTGCTCAGCTGGTTTTAAAACTGAACAATTTCCCGCTGCAAGGGCTGGTGCTAATTTCCATGTTGCCATCAATAATGGGAAATTCCATGGTACTATCTGACCAACAACTCCTAATGGTTCGTGAAAATTGTAAGAATATTGGTTATTAGCAATTTCAGCAATAGATCCCTCTTCTGCTCTAATTACTCCAGCAAAATATCTCCAATGGTCAATAACCAAAGGTAAGTCTGCTGCCATACATTCTCTTATAGGTTTTCCGTTATCCAAACATTCGGCTGTAGCTAATAAATTTAGATTTTTTTCTAAAACGTCAGCTATTTTGTTTAAGATATTAGATCTTGTTGTGATATCAGTCTTTCCCCATTCTGGAAAAGCTGCGTGAGCTGCGTCTAAGGCAGCTTCTACGTCTTTATCATCTGATCGTGCTACTGAACAGATTTTCTCATTCGAAATCGGGCTAACATTGTCAAAGTATTTGCCTGATTTAGGTTCTACAAATTTACCGTTTATGTAGTTTCCATACTTTGCTTTGAATGGAAATTTAACCTTTAAATGAGAAGTATCTAATACAGATGACACTTTCATTGCTTCTGCACTCATATTTTTTACTCCTCTTCTGTTGTTAGTTGACTTAACTGTATTACTTTTTCCAGATTTTTTAGAACGCTTCTTAGTCGCAGATTTCTTTCTTACAACTTTTTTTTTTCGTTTAATTTTTTTTCTGGAAAGATTGACCAATTTAGATTTTTTTTTTTTGGTCTTATTTTTTGCTATTTTTTTTTTCTTAATAGCCATAAATTATTAAACAAAGAATATTGATAAGTGTCTATTTGTAATAATTTTATTTTTCTACCTGAAATTGTATAAATACTATATCTTGTGCTTATAAAAAAAGTCATTAATATTTTTTTGTTAATTAAAAATTGAAAAATATTACATACGTGATCATAAATTATATAAACAAAAAATTAATACGCTTAAAAAATAGTTCAAAAGTTCTTAAACTTATATATTTTTATCACTACCTTTTTCACGACAAAAAACTTGGAAATATAGGATTTGATTTTTCAAAAAAAAAATCAAGAAAAGAAGTAATTCAAAATATAATAGTTAAAAAAAACTATAAGAAATATTTAGAAATTGGTTGTTTTGACGATGAATTATTTAATCATATAAATTGTTTAAAAAAAGTTGGTGTAGATCCAATGTCTGGTGGAACTATTAGAATGACTAGTGACCAGTTTTTTTCAAATAATAAAGAATTTTTCGATTGCGTTTTTATAGATGGTCTTCATGAATACCATCAAGTAAGAAAAGATATTTCTAATTCCCTTAAATTTCTTAATGACGGGGGAATTATTTTGTTACACGATTGTTTACCAAATAACTATTATGAACAGGCTACTCCTAGATGTCAGTGGACCTGGAATGGTGATGTTTGGAAAGCGATTGTTGAGACTCGAAGGTCTAAAGATATCGATGTTTATACATGTTACGCTGATTATGGTATAGGGGTCATTATCAAAAGACCTAATCGTAATTTACTTGATTATCCAGAGCAAAATTTCTCAAAAATGAAATTTGATGATTATTTTCATAATCATAAAAGATTAATGAATATAATTGAATATGATAAGTTAATGCAGATTATATAGATTTAATACTAATAAATGAAAAATATTACCGTTATTATTCTTACTTATAATACTCCAGAAAAAATAATTTCAAATTGTCTTGAGTCTATAGACTCAGATATTAAAATCATTATTGTTGAAAATTCAAAAACGTTTTTGTACGATAAAAATATTTTATCAAAATTTAAAAATGTGGAGATTGTTTGTACTGGTAAAAATTTAGGTTACGGTGCTGGAAATAATTATGGCATTCAATTGTCAAAAACTGATTATATATTAATCTTAAATCCAGATATAATATGTGATAAAGATTTCTTCTTTAATCTAAAAAAAATTACAGATGAAAAACAAAACTTTTCAATAATTGGGTGTCAATACTTACATGATGATATTTTTATGCCAGCTGGTTTTTTTGATAAAACAAAAAATCAAGAATTTATAAAAAATTTTAAAAATAATAAAATTGACGAACTAGAAAAGGTTGATTGGGTTACTGGATGTTCAATGTTAATAAATCTAAAAAAATTTGAAAATAAAAGAATATTTGATGAAAATTTTTTTTTATATTTTGAAGAATTTGATTTATGTAAATCATTAATGGATAAAGGAAATAATGTATACACCTCCCAAAAACTAAAAATCCATCATTTAGGGTTTAAAAGTTCAATTAATCAGGACTTATCTAATGAAAGAGCTGTTAATAATTTGAGAGAATGGCATTGGATGTGGTCTACTTTTTACTTTTATAAAAAAAATTTTAGTTATCTTTATGCTTTAAAAAAAACCCTTGGTAAATTTATTAAAGCGTTTTTTAAGATAATTTTTTATTCGATAACTTCCAAACAAGCAAAAAAAAATAAATATAAACACAGATTTTTAGGGATTTATAACGCCTTAATAAATAGACCTTCTACTTTTAGAAATGATACTGAGAAAATTTAGCGCGCTTTTTTTACAAAATAAATACCAACAACAACTGCTGTTAATGAGATTAAAACCTTAAAAGTTATTAATTCTCTCAAAAATATATAGCTTAATATTGTTCCAAAAATAGGTATTAAATAAGAAACCTGAGATTGAAAAATTAAACCATTATTTACTAAAATTTTAAATCTTAAAAGCCAAGCAATACCAGTAGAAACTAATCCAAGATAAATAACTGAGATTATTGAGTCTAATCTTGGTTCTAAATTCCAAGGTTGTTCAATAAAACTTACTAATGGAATTAAAATAATAGTTGCCCATATCAAAATCGAACCTGTTACATTCTCATTTTTTTTTTTACTTATTTTTAAAGTCAAAACTCCTCCAACTACATAACAGGTTGAACCAAGTAAAATTATTAAGGCAGACAAAAAATTATTCTCATCTATAAGTATATTGTCTGAGAACAAAAAGATTATTCCCGCAAAACCAATTAAAATTCCGACAGTTTTAATAAAATTGAATTTTTCATTTTTAAGATAAAAATGTCCAAGAACTGTTGAACTTAATGGTGTTGTGGACATAAGAATAGCAGCTAGATTGCTTTGAACTGACTGAACTCCATAAGCAATTAAAAAAAAAGGGGCTACTAGATTAATAAAACCAATCATGGCAAACCAATGCCAGTCTTTTGAAAAGGCTTCAATTTTTACTTTTTTTATGTAACAAAGTAAAAGCACTGGTATTGCACCAAAAAAAACTCTTAGGAAAGCAATTGTTACAGGACCAAACGAATAAGTTGCAATTTTTATATTAAAAAAAGCAGATGCCCAAATTAAAGCAAGTAAAGTAAGTAAAAAATAATCTAATAATTTTGGTTGTCTCATTCAATTATATCTTTAACTAATCCTTTTGTAATTTTTTGTAGATCTGTGTATTGAATTTTAAAAACACAATTAGGATGACCCGCAGCAGCGTATAAGTTTTCATATCTTTCTAAAGAACCATCAATTAAAATAAAAATATTGTTGAGATGACCGATAGGAGAAACACCACCTATTGTGAAACCTGTAATATCTTTTACAGTATCAGCAGAAGCCATAGAAACATCTTTAATGTTTAATATTTTTTTTGTTTTTTTCAGAGAAACTTTTTTATCCCCAGCGACAAGACATAAGGTAAATGTATCCTCAGTTTTAAAAAGTAAACTTTTTACAATCGCACCAATTTCACAACCTAAAGACGCAGCGGCATCCATAGCTGTCCTTGCAGAAGTATTTAAAATTAACACTCTTTGATTTCGATCAAATTTCTTTAATATTTTATCTACTCTTTTTACTGGCTCTTTATCTAATAAGGTCATAATTAAACTGAGAATAGAAAACTATTATACATAACTATCATCTTATGTATGCGATAAATGCATATGTGTTATTATGTAATAGAAAAGATTTTATTTGTATTTTCTGATATCACAACTCTGATTTATCATAAATTTAAAATTTATACAGGGAGAATTCATGAGTGCTAAAAATGTATTAAAGATAATAAAAGATAAAGACATTGGGTACGTTGACTTAAGATTTACCGACCCAAGAGGTAAACTTCAGCATGTAACACAAGATTTAAAAACAGTTGATGAAGACATGCTAAATGATGGAATATTTTTTGACGGTTCTTCTATTGCAGGTTGGAAAGCAATTAATGAGTCTGATATGATTTTAAAACCTGACTTATCAAGGACATTTGTTGATCCGTTTTTTTCTCATAACACTCTTGTAATTTTTTGTGATGTAATGGATCCAATAACTAAAAAATTTTACGAGAGGGATCCACGATCAACAGCAAAGAAGGCAGAAAAATATTTAAAAGACTCTGGTATTGGTGATACTGCTTTTTTTGGGCCAGAGGCTGAATTTTTTGTATTTGACGACGTAAGGTTTAAGAATGACATGAATGATACTGGTTTTGTAATTGATAGTACTGAAGGTCCATACAATACTGGTAAAAAATACGATAATGGCAATATGGGTCATAGGCCAGGAGTTAAGGGTGGATACTTTCCAGTTCCTCCTGTAGATGGTGGCCAAGATTTAAGATCTGAGTGTTTAAAAGCTATGAAAGACATGGGTGTAGAAGTTGAAAAACACCACCATGAAGTTGCCCCAAGTCAACATGAGCTAGGTACCATGTTCAACACTTTGGTCACTCAAGGAGATAACATGCAAATTTATAAGTATGCAGTTCATCAAGTTGCTCACTCATTTGGAAAGACAGCAACATTTATGCCTAAGCCAGTAAAAGGTGACAACGGTTCAGGAATGCATGTTCACCAATCTATATGGAAAAATAAAAAACCTTTATTTGCTGGTGATAAGTATGCGGGATTATCAGACACTTGTCTGTATTATATTGGTGGTATCATAAAACATGCAAGAGCATTGAATGCATTTACTAATGCATCCACAAACAGTTATAAAAGATTAATCCCAGGTTTTGAAGCCCCTGTTCTTTTAGCTTACTCTTCAAGAAATAGATCAGCAAGTTGTAGAATTCCTTTCTCTACTAGTAAAAATGGTAAGAGAGTTGAGGTAAGATTTCCAGACGCCTCAGGTAATCCATACTTAACTTTTGCCGCTTTGTTGATGGCTGGTTTAGATGGAATTAAAAATAAGATTAAACCTGGTAAACCAATGGATGAAGATCTATACGCTTTGTCAGGTGATGAACTAAAAGGTATACCAACAGTTTGCACATCTTTAAAAGGAGCTTGTACCGCATTAGATGGTGATAGAGCTTTTTTAAAACAAGGTGGAGTGTTTACTGATGATCAAATAGATGCTTACATTGAATTAAAAATGGAAGAGGTACAACAATTTAGAGATACCCCTCATCCAATTGAATTTCAAATGTACTATAGCTGCTAGTTTTAGGAATAATTATTTAGATATTTAGGCTAAGATTTATACTTGTTGAGAAAGTCAACTACCGATTTTCTTTTTTCTCTTTTAGCTTCGTCTAATGGTGTAGCACCCCAACGGTCACGAACATTCAAAGGATGACCATGAGTTACCAAGTATTCAAATGCCTCTAGGCTTCCCTCAGCTGCAGCTAAATGTAAAGCAGTTCTTAAATCATAATCTCCTGCATTCACTGGCACACCTTTGGCAACTAAATGACGAATATTATCTACATTATTTTCTGTTGCTGCAAAAAGTAACTCGATGACCATAAGTTCATCATCAAATTTAGCAATTTTATCGGTTTTACCTTTTGGATTTTCAACTAAATGGAAAGGCTCGGTATATCTAATGTCTAGTTTTTCAAATAAATCTACAATTTTTTTATGATTATTATTTCTCGCATCAGAGATGGGATAACCTCCCCAACGATCAGGTATGGGTTTAACACCATGATCTAATAAAAATTTTACAACTTCAAATTGGCCCTCTGCTGAAGCAAGATGCAAAGGTGTTCTAATGTCATAATCTCCTGTTTGGAGATCTCGCTGTTGACTAACTAAACTTTCTAAAGTCCTTATATTACCGTTGCTTGCGGCCCAAATTGCCTCCCCACAACTGTTTGCCTTCCATCTAGCAATAGGTAATTTGGGGTCCAGTCGATCAGTATCTGTCATTGTGCCATCAAAAGTATGAACAAGATATTTTGATGTAAGTCTTTTAGACATCTCTATTCCTCTCACACTGTTACCCTGAGCATCCAAACGTGGAGAAAAAATACAAATTCCCATAAGTTGTGGAACAATCAGTAGCACACCTCCGCCAACTCCACTTTTTGCAGGTAAACCAACTTGTTGGAAAAAAGTACCGCTGGCATTATACATTCCGCTAGATTGTAGCACTGGTAAACAATTACGAACAGTTTTTTGACTAAGAACACGATCTTGAGAAATAGGACAAACACCACTATTTGCAAGTGTGGCTGCTGCCATCGCAACATCGGTAGCAGTCATTTCTAAGGAACAAATGCTAAAATAAAGTTTTAGTGCCTCAGTAACAGCTGGTTCAATATAAAAATCAAATTCATCTTCATCTGGATGTATATCCCTATGTAGATCAGTTTTAGTATGAGGCAAACTACCAGTTGCCATCAATAAATATCCCATGGCGATGTTATTATAGCCTTTGAAATTTTCTTGACGTGCCATATTTTTATTAAATCTTGGCATCTCAGCACTAGGGCTATCATCTGCAGTCCAACCTATAAGGCGACCAAATTGTTGTCTAATGTGTCTTAGTCTTTGAGTAAAAGAGTCATCAGGATCAATTAAACCAGCTGTCATAATTGCACCAGCATTTACCATTGGATTAAAAGGGACACGTGAAAAACCATTACTTGAAGCTGATCTCGCCAATAAAGTTAAATCATCAAATTGTCTTCCTGAGGGTTCCTTCCCTACATGTTTTGAAACCTCTTCCAAACCTAATGCTTCGAGTGCAAAACAATAATTAAATGGCTTACACATTGATTGAAAAGAAAAATCTGTCTGTGAATCACCTCTTTGGTAAATTTGACCATCAATTGTAACTATAGAAATACCAAATTGATCTGGATCAACTTCTGCAAGCGGCGGAATATACGATGCCAATTCACCAGATCTTATTTTTTTTACTTCATCGAAAATCTTATCTATATTTTTTGAAAAATCAATAAAATCAGGCAATGCTAACTGCCCTCTCAAAGCCTTTTCTACTAAAAGACCAGATGTTCTTATAATGCTTATAAAGTCCTCAAAAACAATTTTATCACCATGAGCTTCAAGTCTTTTAAAAAGGCTTTGAAGTCTATTATCATTTGGCTTTAGACCAGAGTGATCTAAAGCATCTTTTAATTTTTTACTTTCTACAAAATTTTGACCATTTTCACACAAAGAAAAGAACAAGTCTGCTTCTCTTTTCGATTTAGCTCTTAATGATTCTAATTGTGAAATTTTGTCTTTACTCATATTAAAAAATTTAAAAATAATTTATTTTAGAAAATTTTAATATAAGTGTAAATGTTATTATTAATTAGGAATTAATTAACTTTGAAAGACTCGCCACAACCACATCGTTCTGTTTCATTAGGATTATTAAACACAAAAGTTGACGAAAAATCCTCTTTTTTATAATCCATTTCAGTGCCCAATAAGTACATCACAGCTGCAGAGTCTATAAATACTTTAACTCCCTTATCTTCAATAACTTCATCATTTGGATTAACCTCTTTTAGATATTCCATAACATAGGACATGCCAGCACAACCGCCGGACTTAACTGTTACTCTTACTCCTAGAGCCTCTTTTTCTGCACTAGCCATAATTTCTTTTATCCTATTAGCTGCGTTATTACTCAATTTAATTATAGGCTCCATTATAAATTTAACTCCAATTTTGCTGCGTCAGACATCATATCTTTCGTCCAAGGCGGGTCCCAAACTAATTCAAGGTCTACACTGTCTATTTCATCTACTTGCATTGCCCCCTCTTTAACTTCTTTTGGTAAACTTTCTGCAACAGGACAATTAGGTGTAGTTAAAGTCATTTTGATTTCTGCTTTTTTACCATTTATCTTAACATCGTATATTAAGCCTAGTTCGTAAATATTTACTGGCAACTCAGGATCATAAATTTTTTTTATTTCCTCTATTACTTTCTCTTTTGTTTCCATAAATATTAATCTTCCGTGCTTACTTGTTTTCCATCATTTTGCATTGCCGAAACTAAAGTATGCCACGATAATGTAGCACATTTAACTCTCATTGGATATTGTTTTACTCCTGACAAACACATCAATTTAGTTTTATCATCTTCTTTTAATATATTAGATTTTAAACTAGGATTCTCTTTAATCATTCCTAAAAAATCTTCTATTATTTCTTTAGCTTCATTGTCACTTTTACCTTTTATTAAGTCTGTCATAATTGAAGCTGAAGCCATTGAAATTGCACACCCACTTCCCTCAAAAGATATATCTTCAACCTTTCGCTGATCATTTAATTTTAGATAAACGTGCACATTATCTCCACATAAAGGGTTATTCCCTTTCGCATCTTTATTAAAATTTTCTGTTTTACCTAAATTTCTTGGATTTTTTCCATGTTCTAGGATTAGTTCTTGATAAAGTTCTTTTAAATTCATTATAAATTAAATATTTTTTTACATTTATTAATCGACTCGTTTAATTTGTCAAAATCTTCTTTTGTATTATATACTCCAACTGAAGCCCTTGCGCTTGCTGGTATTTCAAGTTTATCATGTAATATTTGACAACAATGATGACCAGCTCTTATTGCTACGCCATCCTCATCTAAAATTGTTGCAATATCATGTGGGTGCACCCCTTCTATTGTAAAAGATAATACTCCACCTTTGTTTTTTGGATTACCAATTAATTTAACAGAATTATTCTTTTTTAGAATTTCTTGACCATATTCAATTAGATCTTTTTCATGTTTAACGATATTTTCAACACCAATACTTTCTAAAAATTTAATAGATTGGTCGAACGCTATAACCTGAGCTGTAGCCATTGTCCCAGCTTCATATTTATTTGGCAAATCACCATATGTTATTCTATCTTTCTTTACCTCTTTGATCATACCACCCCCACCTTGATAGGGAGGTAACTCTTCAAGCCATTTCTTTTTACCATACAAGATACCCAGTCCAGTAGGTCCATACATTTTATGACATGAAATTGCATAAAAATCACAGTCAAGGTCTTGCACATCAATTTTTAAATGAGGGGCTCCCTGACAACCATCTACTACTACTATGATCCCTTTAGAGTGAGCTAAATTAGTAATTTCTTTTATTGGCAAAATTGCCCCTGTTACATTTGATAAATGATTAATAGCTATAATCTTTGTCTTTGGTGTAATTTTTTTTTCAATATTTTCTATCGGTATTTCACCTGCTTCATTAATTTCTGCAAAATTAATCTTTATATTTTTTGATTTCCTTAAATAGTGCCAAGGTACATAATTAGAATGATGTTCTAGTTCAGTTAATAATATTTCATCACCTTCATCTAAATATTTTTGACCTAAAGTATTTGCTACCAAATTTAGTGCCTCTGTAGCTCCTTTTGTAAAAACAATCTCATTTTTGTCTTTGGCGTTTATATATTTTTGAACTGAGGATCTTGTATTTTCATACAAATTCGTAGCAGCTACTGCTAAATAATGAATACTTCTGCCTACATTTGAAAATTGTTTAGTATAAAATTCATTAATTCTATCTATGACAACTTTTGGTTTTTGTGATGAGTTAGCACTATCCAAATAAACTAAATCATTATTTTGAATTTTTTCATCAAAAATAGGAAATTCTTTTTTAATATTATCTATATTCATTCCCTTATTCCAATCATACTTTTAATCAAATTTTTTATTTCAGAGTCTGTAATTTTTTCAACTACATCTAATAAATAACCGTTAATTAAAAGTTCTTTTGACTGTTGATAATTCAGTCCTCTAGACATTAAATAAAATATAGAGTTTTCATCTAGACTTCCAGACGCAGACCCATGAGAACATTTTACATCATCAGCATAAATTTCTAATTCAGGCTTGGCATTAAATTCAGAAGTTTCGTCAAGCAAAATTGCTTTACTTAATTGGTATCCATCAGTTTTTTGTGCTTTTGTGTCTACAAAAATTTTACCCTGATATACAGATTTTGAATTTTTTCCTAAAACACTTTTAATTAATTGATAGCTTTTTGTGTTTTCAATTAAATGATTTATTATGGTTCTTACTTCATGATGTTGCTCATTATTTAAGGAGAAAATACCATTTATAAATGCTGAAGAATATTCTCCTTTTAAATTACAATTAATCTCGTTTTTTGAAAAATTCGAGCCAGATGACAAAATAAAAGTTTCGGAAACACTGTTTTTACCTTGTTCAATATTATTATATGAATACCGGATGTTTTGATTAATAACTTTGTCAATCTTATAATTTTTTAAAATTGCATCTTCTTTTAAGTCAAAATTATAAAAAATATTTATAAAATTATTTTCTGCTTCATCTTTAAACAAGTCAATTGTTCTTAAAAAGCTATTTTGCTCTAATTCAAATTCTAATCTCAAATTTATATTTCTAGATTTTATTTTTTCATTTGTAGTATGGTAGATCACAAGAGGTTTTTTCATAGAATAACCTTTTTTAAGTGTAATTTTGTAGCATTTATTTGCAAAAGCATTATTAAGAGACAGTAAAGAATTACTATTACTAAATTCGTCCAAAAATTTAAAGTCATCATTAATCTTTATTTTATCTTGGTCTTCATAAGTAAAATCAATCTTTTCTACTCTTCCATTTATGAAAATAATTTTATTATGTTCTAAGCCCTCAACAAAAATTGATGTGTCAACTTTGTTAGGAATTGTATCATTATTATAAAAGCTTAATTCACCAATATTTTTTTTTATAATCTGATTTAGATCCGAGAATTTCCAATTTTCAAGTTTTCTACTTGGGAAGCCACTCTCTATAAATCTATTTAAGTATTTTTTTTTTAACACAACATCTTTTTCAGAAAAAGCCGAAGTTTTAACTATTTTTTCAAAATCTGTTTTAATTTGTTCAGTCATTTAATTAAAATTTTCATACCCTTTTTTTTCTAATTCTAATGCTAGTTCTGGTCCTCCAGACTTAATTATTTTCCCATTCATTAAAACATGAACAAAATCAGGTTTTATGTAATCTAACAATCTTTGATAGTGAGTGATTATTAAAAAAGAATTATCTTTATTTCTTAATGTGTTTACTCCATCAGATACAACCTTTAAAGCATCAATATCCAAACCAGAGTCAGTTTCATCTAAAATAGATAATTTAGGAGATAACATAGACATTTGTAAAATTTCATTTTTTTTTTTTTCTCCCCCGGAAAAACCAACATTTAATTGCCTATTTAACTTTTCTTCATCAAATTTTAATTCTTTGGCCTTTTCTTTTACCAATTTTAAAAATTCTATTGCATCAAGTTCTTTTTCTCCTCTTGCTTTTCTTATTGCATTTAAAGAAGTTTTCAAAAATATATTTGTATTTACACCTGGTATCTCTAATGGATACTGAAAAGCTAAAAATATCCCTTTGTGTGCTCTTTCCTCAGTTTCAAGTTCAAATAAATTTTTATTCTCAAAAAGTACTTCCCCAGAAATTTCATAACCTTTTTTACCTGATAGGATGTTTGATAATGTGCTTTTACCAGAGCCATTTGGACCCATAATTGCATGAACTTCACCAGGATTAATATTAAGTGAAAAATCCTTTAGAATTGATTTATCCTCTATGTTTGCATTTAAATTATTTATTTTTAACATTAACCAACACTACCCTCTAAGCTAATACCCACGAGTTTTTGAGCTTCTACTGCGAATTCCATTGGTAATTGTTGAAGCACTTCTTTACAAAATCCGTTTACAATTAATCCAACAGCCTCTTCTGAGTTTAAGCCCCTTTGTTGGCAATAGTGTAGTTGTTCTTCACTTATTTTAGAAGTCGTAGCTTCATGTGCTATATTGGAGTTAAAATTTTTGTTTTTTATGTATGGAACAGTGTGAGCCCCACATTTGTTACCCATCAATAAGGAGTCACACTGAGTATAATTGCTTGAATTTTTTGCCTTTGGATTAATGTCAACTAATCCTCTGTAGGTCATATCTGAAAATCCTGCGCTAATGCCTTTTGATATAATTTTACTCTTTGTATTTTTTCCTAGATGTATCATCTTAGTTCCAGTATCAGCTTTTTGATGATTATTAGTAATTGCAATTGAATAAAATTCCCCAATTGAATTATCTCCTTTTAATATACAACTAGGGTATTTCCAAGTTATAGCTGAACCCGTTTCTACTTGTGTCCAAGAAATTTTAGAATTTCTGCCTTTGCATAAGCCTCTTTTAGTTACAAAATTATATATTCCTCCTTTACCGTTTTCATCTCCAGGATACCAATTTTGTACTGTGGAATATTTTATTTCAGCATCATCGAGAGCAATTAATTCTACGTTTGCCGCATGAAGTTGATTTTCATCTCTCATTGGTGCAGTACAACCCTCTAGATAACTTACATAACTTCCTTTATCTGCTATAATTAAAGTTCTTTCAAATTGTCCCGTTTGTGATGCGTTAATTCTAAAGTAAGTTGATAGTTCCATAGGACATCTGACTCCTTCAGGAATATACACAAACGACCCATCCGTAAATACAGCCGAATTTAAAGTCGCAAAAAAATGATCTGTTGTTGGAATAACGGTTCCCAAATATTTTTTCACTAAATCTGGATGTTTTTGTATAGCCTCAGACATAGAGCAAAAAATTATTCCTTGTTTGGTTAATTCATCTTTGAATGTTGTTGCAACCGAAACTGAATCAAAAACAGCATCAATAGCAATACCATTTAATCTTGCTTGTTCTTGTAATGGAATACCTAGCTTCTTATATGTTTCTAAAAGTTTGGGATCAAGCTCGTCAAGACTTTTGGGTTTATCACTCATGCTTTTGGGCGCTGAATAATAATACAAGTCCTGATAATCTATTTTTGGATATTTTGGTTTTTGCCAATCTGGTTCTTTTAAGTTTTGAAGTCTTTTAAACGACTTTAATCTAAAATCTAACATCCATTTTGGTTCTTTCTTAATATTTGAAATAAATTTGATTACATCCTCATTTAAACCCTTTGGCGCTCTTATATTTTCAATATCGGTTGAAAAACCATATTTATAATCTTTTAAATTTTCTATATCTTTTTCTCTAGTATTCATTGTTAAACACTTTTCTCTTCATTATCTTTAACTAAATCATCTAAACTCTTTTTATTAAAAAAATTATTTATGTGACTCTCAAGTTCATCCCAAAGATTATGGGTTAAACATTTTACTGGTTTACCATTACATCCTTTTTTTGACTCTTTTTTGCACTGCACAGTTTTTACTTTTTCGTCTACGGCTTCAAAAATATTCGTTAGTTTTATTTCTTTAGCTTTTTTGTTTAGAATATATCCTCCTTGTGTTCCTCTTACACTTTGAACTATTTCTTTCTTTCTTAATTTCGCGAATATCTGCTCTAAATAATCTAAAGAGATTCCCTGTCTTAGTGAAATATCTCGTAAAGAAACTGGATTAATGTTGTTAAATTTTGCCAGATCCACTAAAGCCATTACCGCATATCTGCCCTTAGATGTAAGTTTCATAAAACGTTATTTTACAAGGGTATATATAAACCCGACTAAAATAGTCAAGTATCTATAATAAAAAAAATACTAACATTATGTCACGTAGTTGTGATAAACCTATTTTTTTTTTGAGAATAGTAATCAATTACAATTATGGAAAACAAAATTTTAGATATATTTATTCCTGGCTCTGCTGGAAGATTAGAAGCTAAATATTATAAGAGTAAAAAAAGTACTTCACCAATTGCTCTTGTTTTGCAACCTCACCCTCAATATGGAGGAACTATGAATAACAAAGTTGTTGTTGAAACTTTTCATTCTTTTATGGATAACGATTTCTCAGTATGTAGAGTAAATTTTAGAGGTGTTGGAAAAAGCGATGGAGAATTTGATAATGGTCAGGGAGAGCTGGCAGATGCAGCTGCTGCTCTTGATTGGTTGGAAAGAGAAAATTTTGATAATTCACAATGTTGGGTAGCTGGTTTTTCATTTGGGTCTCTCATAGCGATGCAACTTTTAATGAGGAGGCCAGAAATAAATAGATTTATTGCAATTTCACCTCAGCCGAATGTTTATGATTTCTCTTTTTTATCACCTTGTCCAACATCGGGTTTAGTTGTGCATGGGAAAAAAGATGAGTTAGTTCCCTCAGATTACATAAATGAACTTAATAAACGCTTAAGCTCACAAAAAGGAATCAAGGTTCAATTTAATTCAGTGATGGATTCAAATCATTTTTTTACTAAGAATGAAAAAAGTTTAATTAAAGTAATTGATAAATACATTAAAGAAGAAATAGCTATTTACTAAAATTTTTACTAATAACTCCACCAATTGTTGGGCTTTTACATCTAGTTGTTTTGGGATAAGAAATAGGTTTTTTTAAAAATGTTCTTATAGCTAAAAAACCAAATGCTTGTGACTCTATAAAGTCACCATCTAAATTATATTTTTCAATATTCTCAAACTTTAATTTTTTTTGTTTAAAATATTTTTTGATATTTCTTATTAAAAAATTATTTTTTCTACCTCCTCCACATATTAAACAAATCTTACTATTATTATCATTTTGCTTAATTCCTTCTGCAATTAAATAAGCAGTAAATAATGTTATGGTTGCACAACCATCTAAAAATGATAATCCTCTTGCAAATGATAAGTCAAAATCTTTTATATCTAAAGATTTTTCGTAAGACTTAATATTTAAGTTATCTATTATTTGATTAAATACTAATTGATCAACCTTTCCAGACTCAGCAAAATTTCCGTTATAATCAAAGTTTTGTTTAGTATTTTTTCTGACCCATTCATCAATTAAACAATTACCAGGGGCAATGTCATAAGCAGATAAATTTTTCTCATTTGAGTCTCGGTTATTTTTAATTTTTGTTATATTAGTAATTCCTCCTATATTCATCAAAATGACTGGATATTGAATTTTTTTTTTTTTATTTATCAAATTACAGATCAATCTGTGGAATACTGGAGTTAAAGGTGCTCCCTGGCCTTCATTTTTCAAATCTTTTTGTCGAAAATCATTTACGACTATATGTTTTGTAAGTTGTGATAATAACTTACCGTCACCTAACTGTAGTGAAATTTTTTTTGTGGAATCGTGGAAAATTGTCAACCCATGAAACCCTATCAAGTCAATTTTTTTTTTGTACCTTTGAGAAATATCATTAACAATTTCACTGTGAAATAATGTTATTTCCCTCTCTAGATCTTTTAGTTGATTTGCATATTTTTTGAGGTCATTTTTTTCATTAATTAAACTTCTCAAATTAATCAATTTTTGTCTAAGATCATCACTAAATTGTCTATAATAATTTAAAATACCTTGAAAACGGTATTCTCCATCAGATTTAACTAAAGAAACGTCTACACCATCCATTGAAGTTCCACTCATTAAACCAAGTGCAGTAAATTCTTTATTTTTCATTAATATTTTTTTTTAAAAAAAATTGTATATTGTAAGATTATATTCTTATGAATAAATTTTTAAAAGAATTTAAAGATAGAGGTTATTTTTATCAATGTACTGATGAAAGAGAATTATCCCATTTATTAGATAAGGATAAAATAAAAGCATATATAGGTTTTGATTGTACTGCTGAAAGTCTTCATGTTGGCAGTCTTCTTCAAATAATGTGTTTAAAATTAGCTCAAAGTCATGGGCACCAACCAATTGTTCTTTTGGGAGGTGGAACCACCCGAATCGGTGATCCATCTGGAAAAGATAAAACTCGTAAAATTTTAAATGATAAAGAAATTAAAAAGAATGCCGGAAATATTAAAAAAATACTTAAAATCTTTTTAAATACTAATGATAAAAAAATTTGCCCAATTTTTGTCGACAATTATAAGTGGCTTAAGAATCTAAACTATATTAACTTTTTAAGAAATATAGGAAAACATTTTACAATTAATAAGATGTTAACATTTGATAGCGTAAAGACTAGGCTAGATAGAGAACAATCGTTAAGTTACATGGAATTTAATTATATGATCTTACAAGCTTATGATTTTATGGAACTAAACAAAAAAGAAAATTGTGTCCTTCAGATTGGAGGTTCAGACCAATGGGGAAATATTGTTAATGGAGTTGAACTAATTAAAAGACATTCTAATAAAAAAACTTACGGTTTAACAACACCACTAATTACTTTAGCAACAGGGGCTAAAATGGGTAAAAGCGCAGGCGGTGCTATATGGTTAGATAAAAAGTTACTATCTCCATACGATTATTGGCAATTTTGGAGAAATACTGATGATAGAGACGTGATTAGATTTATAAAATTTTTTACAAATCTTTCACTTGATAAAATTGAAAATCTAAAGAGTAAAGATATCAATGAATTAAAAGTATTACTCGCAAATGAAGCTACGACTATGTTGCACGGTAAAAAACAAGCAAACAATTCAGAGATAATTGCTAAAGAGGCTTTTAAAGTAAATTCTATTGGTACAAATTTACCAACAATCAAGATTAAAAAATCTTTAATAAAAAAGAATATTAATATTATTGATTTAATAATTTATTCAAATTTAGAAACTTCAAAAAGTGAAATTAGAAGATTAATCAAAGGAAATGCTATTAAGATAAATAACGAGATGATACAAAGTGAAAAATTTCAAATTGATGAGGGTTTCTTAAATGAAAATTATCTTAAACTTTCTATTGGAAAAAAAAGACACCTTAAAATAGAATTTGATTAATTCTTTTTAATTTTTTCTATAGTTCTTGTTATAAACCTAGGTGTTAAAGTTTTTATAGGATTGACGGTTGTTTCTAATTTTTTTGGGGGTCCCTTAATTTTAAAACTTACTCCAAACACTCCTTCTCCGGTCTTCTGTCCAACCAATATCTTTCCTAGAACTGGTATTGACCCGATCACTTTATTAATTGTTGTAGCTGGCACTAATGTGCCTCTTAAGCTAACAACTTTATTTTTTTCGACATACCCATTCATTAAAATTGATATTGCTGGTCCAATTGCATAGATTTCCTCTATTTCCATTAATGATCCTTCATTTGTAAAATTCATTTCGAATTCATCAAATCTAATCCCTTCACCAGTCAAAATATCAGCAATACCCTGTAATGATGCTAAAGTAAGTAATTTTGTTAAAGCAGGAAGCTCTTTAAGTTTAAAATCATAAATCTTTAAAGTTGATTTAGATTTATTACCTTCTTTAATTGAGTAAAAATCTAAGGAACCATTTTCAAAACCTTTTATAAAACTATACTGACTTATGGCTGGTTTAGCTTTATCAAGAAATAAGGTAATGATTTTGCCCTCTTCTTTTGTATTAATTGTAAATTTCAATTTTTTTTTTGTTGAAAAATCAGCATCAAGATTTGCGTTAATAATTTCATTATTTTCAAAAATGATATTTCCCTTGAAATTTTGCACTGTATGTTCTTTATCAAGAATAATTTGGTCAATTTGAAAAACTACACTAAAGTCTTCACCAAAATGATTTTTTTTGTTTTCATTATCTAAATTATTTAATTCTCTAAGTAAATTGCTTGAATTAAAAATTGGCCCTTTAAAAAAATAATTTTTGTTTTTTTTTGTGATGGAAAGTTGATTTTTTATATTTTGTTTATCATAATAATCCAAATTAACATCTCTTACACTATCAATTTTATAGTCCTTACTTATGACTAATTCGTTAAAGTTAATTATATTTTTTTTTTCCGTTAATTTGAATGAATTAATAATAATTTTTTTATTTAAAGTATATTTCCCATCTAAATCTATTTTCAATTCATTATTTTTATTTTTTTCATATCCCAACAAATTAATCAAAAATGGATTGTTCCTAATAGATAATATTGATAAAAATTTTAAATTTTCTCCAGCTTTGCTAATTTTATATTCTACTTTATCTTTTTCTTGCTGAAAAAAGATCGTCCCTTCACCATCTATTAACAAGTTCTTTTTATTATAATTTATTTTTATTTCATGGTCTAAAAATTCAATTTTTTTTTTAATTTTTGGAAATATATTTTTTAGCTTTAAATCTCTTTTTATTAACAAATCATTAATTTTAAGATTAGAACTTATCCTTAAATTATCAAAATCTAATTTATCACTTACTTCAAAGGAAAATTTATTATCTGAATTAAAGTTTATACTCTCAACAATATTAAGATTTGGATTTAATTGCTTAATATACAAAGGAATTTTTTCTCGACTCAATTCAATTTTTTTATTTTTTATATCTCCTTCAATAAAAAAATTTTTTTCGATTTTTTTTACAAGTATTTTATTAGATGAAAAAGGTATTGTGTCTAAGTTAAGTGAAATATCTTCAAACTTAAGATTTTTATCCACAATATTAAAAATAAAGTTAAGTTTATTAACCTCATATTTTTTTAATATTTTTAAATTACTATCCTTTACTATTCCTTTAATATTGTAATTTTTTTTTAATATACCTTGTGAATCAAATTCTACATTAATATCAGCGATGATAAATCCCTTTTTAACTATGTGCTCTAAAATATATAGTTTTGGATCATTTTTTAAAATTCTAATGAAGGAAATTAATTTTTTAATCTCTATGGTTTTGGTAGAGATCTCTAAATTAGTTAAAGAAAATTTCTTATTAAGTAAAGAATTTATCGATATTTCACCATTGATAGCCTCAATTTCAATTATTTTATCTCTGATTTTTAAAGAGGTTCCTATAGTTTTTGCTTTTATTTTGAATTCTATTGGATTTAAAACAATCTTAATCTTCTTTAAATCAATTTCTAAATCACCGTCAATATTTTTTATTTGTTTTTCTATTTGGTTATTAAATCTTTTTGTTTCAATACCTACAAAACTCAAATAAATTATTATACTGATTGTTATAAATATTAAAAAAATAAGTAATCTAAAGATTAATTTACTCATTTAATTTCATATAAAGATTTTTGTAAAAACTCATCAATCTCACCATCTAGGATTTTTTCTGGATTAGTACTTTCGAAATTCGTTCTATTATCTTTAACAAGTCTATATGGTTGTAGTACATATGATCTTATTTGGTGCCCCCAGCCGATTTCAGCTTTAGATTTTTCTGAAATTTGTGTTTCCTCAGACTTTTTTTTTATCTCAAAATCATATAAACGAGCCTTAAGCATATTCATGCAGGTTTCTTTATTTTTGTGTTGTGACCTCTCATTCTGGCACTGAACAACTATTTTAGAAGGTATATGAGTTATCCTAACAGCACTATCAGTTGTATTAACGTGCTGTCCTCCTGCACCACTTGATCGATAGGTGTCTATTCTTAAATCTTTATCCAGAATCTCGATTTTAATATTATCATCTACAACGGGATAAACCCATATACTTGCGAAACTAGTATGTCTTCTTGCACCAGAATCAAATGGTGAAATCCTAACCAATCTATGAATCCCAGACTCTTTTTTAAGCCATCCAAAAACATAATCACCCTCTATCTTTATAATCGACGATTTTATACCTGCCTCATCACCCCTATGTTCACTGATTAAATGAGATTTAAATTTTTTATTATCTGACCATCTCAAGTACATTCTTCTCAACATGTCCGCCCAATCTTGGCTTTCGGTACCTCCAGCTCCAGCATGGATTTCTACATAACTATCAAGAGAGTCTGCTTCGTTTGACAAAAAACACTTCACTTCATCTTTTTTTACTTCATCTCTTAAATTTCTTATACTTTCAAACACTTCTTTTTGAACATTAATATTTTTTTCTTCAATAGATAATTGATACAAATCTTTTAAGTCTTCTAATCTTTGAATGGAGTCTTTATGAGATTTGATAAGGTCTTCAAATAGTTTTTTTTCTTTTAAAATATTTTTTGAATAAGTTTTATTTTGCCAAAAATTAGGGTCTAGCATTTTTTTGCTGTATGTCTCTAATTTAGAATAAATACTATTAGTTTCAAAGATACTCCTTAACTCTTTGATTAATATTTTGTATCTCTTTTTTGAAAATTATAAATTTATCATCCATTAGTAAAACTTTAATATATTATTAGATTCTAATCTATTATTAATTGTGTATACAACCTTGCCATCAACTACATTTCTACTCTTATAAACTTCAACAATGGTATTTTTAGAGGAAAACTTAGCTTTTTGACCAGTTAATGGATCAACTACCATCATAGTTATATTTTCGGATGATTTAAATGGTCTCGCATCATACTTTCTTATAGCTTTTTTAACAAAATTTTGAAAAATGGGTAATGCTGTTTTTGAGCCAGTTTCGTTTTTACCTAACGTTTTTGGTTCATCCATACCTACATAAACTCCTATTACTAGATTAGAAGTAAAACCTATAAACCAAGCATCAGTATTTTCATTCGTTGTTCCAGTTTTACCTGCTAAGTTTAAATTTAATTTTCTTAATTTTTTACCTGTTCCTCTTTGTATTACCCCCTCTAATAGAGAGGTCATTTGATATGCGGTCTGTGGAGAAAATATTTGTTTGTAATTATCTTTAATTCTTGGATATTCATTACTTGTAAAAGAAATTTTTTCACAATTTTCACAGGTTCTTTTTTCATTATTAATTAGTGTATTTCCTTCACTATCTTGAATTCTGTCAATTAATATTGGATTAACTAACTTTCCTCCATTCACAAAAGAACAATAGGCTGCTGTTAATTTAAGCAAAGTGGTTTCTGTTGAGCCTAATGAAATTGAAATTAATTTTTCTGGATTTTCATATATACCCAAATCTTTTGAAAAATTAATAATTTTTTGAATACCTAAATTTTGCGCTATTCTAACCGTCATTAAATTTCTTGATTTTTCTAAACCAATTCTAAGTGTGGAAGGTCCATAAAACTTTTTACCATAATTTTGTGGTTTCCACATTTTTAAATCTGATCCTTGATCCAAAACTAATGGTGCATCTAAAACAAGCGAGGTAGGTGTATAATTATTTTCTAGAGCAAGTGCATATATGAATGGTTTAAAGGCTGAGCCAGGTTGTCTTAGTGCTTGAGTTGCTCGGTTAAATTCACTATTTTTAAAACTAAAACCACCGCTTAATGCTAAGACTCTTCCTGTATAAGGATCCATAACAACAATTCCTCCATTAATTTTTGGAATTTGCTCTAATGTAAATTTATTATCACTAATCTTTTTAACATAAACGATATCACCTGATTTTAAAATTTCACTAATCTCTTTCTTGGTCCAACTCAGATCTTTATATTCTATTTCTCCATTCAGTTTATCTACCGTTTCAATAGTAACTGAAAACTGATCAATTTTTTTAATTATTGCAATTTCCCAACCTATAGATTTTTCTAATTTGTATTTTTTCAAATTTTCACTCCAATTTTTCCCGTATTTTTTATTTTCCAAGGGTCCTCTCCAACCTTTTCGTTGATCGTAGGTGATGAGTCCGTCTCTAAGGGCTTTGGTTGCAATTTTTTGTAAATTTAAATCAATAGGAGAATTTATGTTGAATCCTTGTTTGTAGACTTTTTGGTAAGTTAATTTTTCTATAATATTTTTTCTTACATCCTCAATATAATATTGAGCGTCTTCTAAAAATATTTTTTTTTTCTTTTTTAGTATTATATCTTGTTTCTTAAATTTTTGATAATCGTTCTGATTTATAAAACCATTATCTAAAAGGTTTTCTAAAACTAAATCTCTTCTAAACTTAGCTAATTCTATATTTCTATAAGGATTATATTTACTTGGTGCTTTGGGAAGTGCAGCGAGTAAAGCTGATTCATTATAATTTAATTCTTTAATAGATTTATCAAAATATTCTAGACTAGCTGCTGCCACTCCATATGCACCACTACCTAAGTAAATTTGATTTAAATATAACTCAAGAATTCTCTCCTTTGAAAGAGCTCTCTCTATTCTGAAAGCAAGTATTGCCTCTTTAATTTTTCTATTCAAACTAACTTCATTTGTTAATAAAAAATTTTTAGCAACTTGTTGAGTGATAGTTGATGCACCCTCTAGACGTTTAGAATATAAAACGTTTTTTATATTATTTATAACCGCTCTAATAACACCTTTAGCATCAACTCCAGGGTGTGAAAAAAAATTTTTATCTTCAGCTGACAAAAACGAATAAATAACACTTTTTGGCAATGAGTCGTAAGGAACAAATATTCTTTTTTCTTTCGAAAAATCTGCAACAAGACTTCCATCCCCAGAATATACTCTACTAGAAACAGGGGGTTTATAATTTTTTAAAAATTTATAATCAGGTATATTGCTGGAAAATGTCCATAAAATTACCAAAACAGTTACTAAAATAACTAAGGAAAAACTTGTCAAAATTATCAAAATATTAAGTAAAAATTTATTCATTTCATTTCCATTATATACCGGAATTTGGTAAAGATAAGGCATCAGAATTTTAAAAAAAAAATTTAAATGAACCAAAAAACAATCATTATATGGAAAAAAATTTATACATTGATGCATCGCATCCAAATGAAACTAGAGTTGTACTTAAATCAGAAGATGGAATTGAAGATTACGAGTACGAAGGCATAAAAAATAATTTAATAAAAAATAATATTTACTTGGGTAAAGTAAGTAGAATTGAGCCTTCTTTGCAAGCAGCATTTGTTGATTTTGGTAGAGAGAAACACGGTTTTCTATCATTTAATGATATTCAGTCCGATTATTATCAAATCCCAAAAAGTGACTTAGAAATTATTAAAAAAGAGGAAAAGGAAGCTAGGGAAGAGCTTTCAAAATCAGTGGAAGCAAAAGAAGAAGAGAATTTAGCTGAGGGTAATTTAGAGGCTGATGATCCAATTGAAAAAAGTGAAATTCAAGATAAGGAGTCTTCTGGGGAAGAAAAAATCAAAGATAAAATCAAAAAATTTAAATTTAAGAAATATAAAATTCAAGAGGTTATTAAACCAAATCAAGTAATTTTAATTCAGGTAATTAAAGATGAGCGTGGACAAAAAGGGGCTGCGTTGAGTACATTTATATCTATTGCAGGAAAGTATATTGTGCTAATGCCAAATACTCCTAAAGGTGGAGGTATATCAAGAAAGATCTACAACCCTGCCGAAAGAAAAAAAATAAGAACAATTCTTAATGGTATAGAAATACCAAAAGAAATGGGTTTGATTGTGAGAACTGCGGGAAGTAATAAAACAAAAAATGAAATTAACCAAGATTTAGAAACTTTGTTAAAAACATGGAACCAAATTAAAGACAATGCTCTAAACTCGATTGCACCATCGTTAATACATCAAGAAAGTGAAATTATTAAAAGAACACTAAGAGATATGTATGACGAAAATACTAAAAATATATTTGTGGAAGGAAACGAAGGTTATAAAAAAGCACAAAATTTTTTGAAAATGTTAATGCCATCTCATTTAAAAAGAATTAAGAAATACAGAGGAAAGACTCCTTTATTTATTGAGCAAGGAATAGAGCAAAAATTAAACCAAATATTTGAATCTGAAATTAAACTAAGCTCTGGTGGATATTTGGTAATAAACCCTACTGAGGCTCTAGTTTCAATTGATATAAATTCTGGAAGCTCAATTAAACAAAAAAATGTTGAAAACACTGCTGTGGATACAAACCTTGAGGCAGCTGATGAAATTGCGCGTCAAATCAAAATTAGAGACTTATCGGGTTTAATCATAATTGATTTTATAGATATGCTTAGTTATGGAAATAGAAAATTAGTTGAAAAAAGACTTAAAGAAAAATGTCGTACTGATAGAGCTCGTATTCAGATTGGAAGAATAAGCAACTTTGGTTTACTGGAGATGTCAAGACAAAGACTAAGAGAAAGTGCTGTTAAGTGGAAAATTAACCTAACTGATGAGTCTTTTGCAATTAAAATACTTAAATTAGTTGAAATTAAAACTGTTTTAAATAAAGCAAAATTTGTTGAATTGAAAGTTTGTAAGAAGATCTCAGACTTTTTAAAAGAAAATTTTGTAAATGATTTAACTTATTTTGAAAAAAAAAATAAATCTAAAATTGATATAATAACAGATAATAATTTGATAATCCCAGAATATATTATTGATTTTAAAAATAAAACAAAAAAAACTTTAGAATTAATAGAGCACTACGAAAAAATGAAAAATCTTGAACAATTAAAAAAAGACGGGAATATAATAGATTTGAAAGATAAAAAAAAATTCAAAAAGACAGTATTTAAAAAAAAAAGATTTTTTAAAAAAGCTAAATAATTCCTTTTGTTGGAGACGATGGATCTCCTAAAAAATTTTTTTTTATTCGTCCAGAAAGATAACTTTGTCTACCGGCTACAACTGCATTTTTAAATGCTAAAGCCATATCAAATGGTTTTTTTGCTCTAGCAATAGCAGTATTTACTAGAACACCATCGCAACCTAATTCCATGGCAATTGTTGCATCAGATGCTTGGCCTAAACCTGCATCAATTATTAAGGGTAGTTTCGTCTGAGCTCTTATAATTTTAATATTTATGGTATTAAGTATTCCTAAACCAGAACCTATTGGCGCGGCTAGAGGCATGATTGCACTCGCCCCAGAATTTTCTAATCTTTTAGCCATTAAAGGATCATCATTACAATAAACCATAACTTTAAATCCTTCTTTTGCTAATATTTCTGTTGAATCAAGTGTTTCTATCATTTCAGGAAATAAGTTCTGTTTATCACCTAATACTTCAAGTTTCACCAATTTCCAACCACCTATCTCTCTAGCTAATCTTAATGTCCTTAATGCTTCTTTAGAGTTAAAACATCCTGCTGTATTTGGTAAGTAAGTAATTTTTTTTGGATCAATATAATCCATTAACAGTGGTTTTTTTTTATCAACAATGTTAACTCTTCTTACTGCAACCGTCACAATATCAGCTCCAGATAATTTTACAGACTTAGCGCACTCTTTCATATTTTTATATTTTCCTGTGCCAACAATAAGCCTTGATTTGAATTTCTTATTTGCAACTACGAACGTATCACTCATACATTTCAACCACCTCCAATAAAATGAACAATTTCAATTTTATCATTATTTTTAAGTTTAACCTTATTTAATTTTTTTTTATCCAATATTTCTTGGTTTAATTCAATAGCGACTTTTTTTAAAGGTATTTTCAAATCAGTAATTAATGTTTGAATTCTCAAATTTTCGTTAATAGACTTTGTTTTTCCGTTCAAATTAATTTTTATTTTTTTTATTTTTTTCATCGTATATAAGAAACATATGAGTAATAAAATTATTATTGTAAATGGTCCAAATCTTAATCTATTAGGTGAAAGAGAACAATCACAATATGGATCAATAACTTTTAACAAACTGAAAGATAAATGTGAAGTTAAATCAAAAGAACTAGGTTTAACAGTAAATTTTGTTCAGTCCAACATAGAGGGTGAATTAGTTAATTTAATTCAAGATGCAAGAAAAAATTTTGATGGTATGATAATTAACGCTGCAGCATTTACTCACACTTCTGTTGCTATAAGAGATGCATTGAATATCTTTAATAAACCTATAATTGAATTACACATATCAAATATATACAAAAGAGAAAAATTTCGTCACAAATCATTAATAAGTGATGTTGCAGATGGTGGTATTTTTGGTTTAGGTGAAAATGGTTATACTTTAGCCATAATTGCAATACAAAACCTTATAAAAAATGAAAATAGATAAAAAAATTATTAAAGAGTTAAGTGATTGCTTAGACGAATTTAATCTCACAGAATTAGAGTATACAGATAAAGATTATAAAATAAAAGTTTCTAAAAATAATTTATCAATAAGTTCTCAAATTTTACCAAATTCAAATAATCCTTCTCCAGAAGCAGTTTCAAATATTACAAATAATAAAAAGAAAGGTGTGGAAGTTGTTTCGCCAATTATAGGCACCGCATACCACGCACCTGAACCAGGAGCTAAAAAATTTATTGAAGTTGGAAAAAAAATTAAAAAGGGTGAAACGATAATGATTGTTGAAGCAATGAAAACAATGAATCACATACCCTCAAGTGCTGATGGGGTTGTAAAAGAAATTTTAGTTGAAGATGGTCAACCAGTCGAATATGGGCAAAGTTTAGTTATTTTAGAGTAATGTTTAAAAAAATTTTAATTGCAAACCGTGGGGAGATTGCGGTCAGAATAATCAGAGCATGTAAGGAATGGGGTATACAAACTGTAGCAGTCCATTCAGATGTTGATAGAGATAGTATGCATGTAAAATTAGCTGACGAAAGTGTTTGTATTGGTTCACATCAACCAGCAAATAGTTATTTAAACATCCCAGCTCTATTATCAGCAATAGATTTAACTGATGCTGAAGCAGTACATCCTGGATATGGTTTTTTATCTGAAAATGCCAATTTCGCAGAAATTTTAGAGGAAAATAAAATTAAATTTATTGGAGCGTCTTCTAAGCATATAAAAATGATGGGTGATAAGATTCAAGCTAAAAAAATTGCTAAAGAAAATGGTCTGCCAATTATTGATGGTTCAGAGGATGGTGTCCTAAATTTGAAAGAGGCCAAAGAACTTTCAAAAAAGATTGGTTTTCCAATTTTGATTAAAGCATCAGGTGGTGGTGGTGGAAAAGGAATGAAAATTGTTAATAAAGAAGAAGATTTCGATACTCTTTTTTCAACTGCAAAATCTGAGGCAAAAAAATATTTTGGTAATGATAAAGTTTATATTGAAAAATTTTTTCAAAACCCTAGACACATAGAAGTTCAAATTTTATCAGGAAAAAACAGAACTGTACATTTGCATGAAAGAGATTGTTCTGTTCAAAGAAGACACCAAAAATTAATAGAAGAAACTCCAAGTCCAGTATTAAATGATAATGTTAGAAAGGATCTTTTTGAAAAAACTGTAAATATGGTAAACAAAATTGGATATGAGGGTGCTGGTACAATAGAGTTTATTTATCAGGATGGTAAATTCTACTTTTTAGAAATGAATACCAGAATCCAAGTAGAACATCCGGTGACAGAGATGGTAACGGGAATAGACATTATCAAAGAGCAAATTTGGATTGCTTTTTCGGGGGAAACAGCTCTTAAACAAAGTGATATTAGCCCAAGAGGACATGCTATAGAATGTAGGATTAACGCAGAAGATGCAAGTAAAAATTTTCAACCTTCTCCTGGGACAATTAATATGTGTCATCAACCTTCTGGATTTCGAACTAGAGTAGATGGAGCAATATTTCAAGGCTATAAAGTAACACCATATTACGATAGCATGGTATGTAAGCTTATTTGTCATGGAAGAAATAGAGTTGAGGCTATACAGCGAATGAAAAGATCTTTAGATGAATTTGTAATAGAAGGTATTACAACAACAATCCCTTTACACAAAAAACTTCTTGATCATAAAAAATTTATTAATTCCGATTTCAATGTAAGTTGGTTAGATAATGAAAAGTTAATTTAATAACAAGCAACTAGCCAAATATCGTATACTGGATGATCAAATGGCTTTATAGAGGGGCTTGATGAAAACATCCATCCGTTAAAGACATATACATCATTTTTATTTTTACTGTTAAGGTCTCTCACCTGAATATATGCAGTAATTTCAGGATTATCATCAAACTGTGAATTAGTACATTTCATACTTTTTATTAATAAATCTTTATATCTAGTTTCTTCACCATTTTTAAGTTGGATTAGTAAATTTTTAGAGCTAATTTTGTCTAAAACTTTTATGTTAGTAAAATTGCCTTGTAAATTCTCTGAAGGGTTGGTTTGTTGATAAGCAAGAAAAGTAAAAACTATTAAAAATACAAATAGTTTAATTTTCATCTTTCCAAGACTTATATTTCTTTTTAATAGCATTTTTATTTTTATAAGGATAATAAGACTTTTCAGTTCCTGTTAAATTTGGCTGATGGGGTTTTTGCCAATTATATTTATCAAATTTATGATCGTTCTCAATTTTATTAGGAGTGAAATGCATCCAAGAGTACCATTCTACAGGTATTTTTGATGCATCTATTTCATCGGAATATATTACCCATCTTTTACCTTTTTTACTCTCGTAATATTTATTTCCAAAAGAGTCCTCCCCCACTAAATTACCAAAAAAAATAGTTTTCAGCTTTGTTCCAAAAGTGTCTTGATTCCACCAGATGAATAACTTTTTAAAAAGTGTCAACATAAAATATTTTTATTTTTCAATTCATAATTGTAAAATTTAAATTAGACTAAAATTTGATTTTGTATATAAATAATAAAGATTCATTATACAAATAAATTTTTAATTGGAGTTAAATGGCAAAATTTCTAGTAGAAACTTATTATACATGTACTTTTAAGGTAAATCATTATCTAGACGAAGTAAACGAAACTGAGCTAAAAAATCTGGAAAAAAGAGATGATGGTAAGTTTGAGATATTAGATGTTAAGCTTGATAATAGAAAAACAAAAAATCTTGATCCAAAAAATAATAAAATAATTGAAAATAAAAAAGTTAATAATGTTTTAGAAAGTAAAGATAAAGTGGCACCAAACATAGAAAATATTATTAAGACAAATATAGCTTCTGATCAAAATGGTAAGAGATTTAGTATGCCAGACAGAAGAAAAGGCTACATACAAAAAGCAACTATAGGAGATCATAAAGTTTATTTACATACAGGTGAGTATGAGGACGGTAAAATTGGAGAGATTTTTATAGACACTAGCAAGGAAGGTGAATTGGTAAAAGCGCTAATGAATAATTTTGCAATTGCTGTTTCTTTGGGTTTGCAATATGGAGTGCCTTTAGATGAATTTATCAGTGCTTTTGTAGGAACAAAGTTTGAGCCCTCTGGAAAAGTATATGGGAATGATAGAATTCTTAGTGCGTCATCAATTTTGGACTATATATTTAGAGAGCTTGCTATTTCATATCAAAATAGGGAAGATCTTGCCCATACTCCTACTATAGGTGAGACAGAAAAACCTAGCTTAAATGAGCAAAGTTCTGATGATCAGAATCAATTTCTTAAGATTGTTAAAGATATTACAAGTAAGGGTTTTGTTAGAAATAATTACAAAAAGAATCTTGTAGATCTTTCAGATATTAAAATTAGTCTTAAAGGAAAAAAGTAAACTATTTCTTTAAATTTAAGATAAGACTTAGTTCCTTTAATTGTCTTTCATCAATTTTTGAGGGAGCGTTCATCATTAAATCTTGGGCATTTTGATTCATTGGAAACATTGTAACTTCTCTGATATTTTTTTCATCGGCTAAAAGCATTACAATTCTATCGATTCCGGGTGCAATTCCACCATGAGGAGGTGCTCCATAACTCAACGCATTAATCATTCCACTAAATTTTTCATCAACTTGTTTTTTATCATAACCAGCTACTGAAAAAAGTTTATACATTAATTCTGGTACATGGTTTCTAATTGCACCTGATGAGAGTTCGATACCATTACAAACTATATCATATTGATAAGCAAGAATATCCAATGGTTTATCAAAATCAATATTATCCCGATCTCCTTGGGGCATGGAAAAAGGATTATGGCTAAATTCTATAATTTGAGTTTCTTCATTTTTTTTAAACATTGGATAATCTACTACCCAACAAAAGGCAAAAGTATTTTCATCAATTAAATCCAAATCTTTAGCTATTTTATCTCTTGCTAAAGAGGTAATTCTCTCTAATTCTTTCTCTTTGCCACATGCTAAAAATATGCTATCTCCTATTTTTGCTTGTGTTAGATTTATTAACGCCTCCAAAGATTGATGTGAAAAAAATTTACCAATTGGGCCTTTGCCAGAAAGTTGTTTGTCTTTTTCAATTGATAAGTAAGCTAGTCCTGATGCGCCCTGTTCTTTAGCCCATTTATCTATATTATCAAAAAAACTTCTTGGTTTACTTTTTGTATTTTTGGTAACAATACAACGTACTTTTGAACCAGATTTGATAAGTTTTTTAAATATTTCAAAAGAAACATCTTTTCTTGTAAAAATTTCAGTAATATCTTGAATTATTAACGGATTTCTTAAGTCAGGCTTATCATTGCCATATTTCAATAATGAATCTGAGTAAGGTATTTTTGGAAATTTATCAAACATTAGTTTTTTTTTTGAAAATTTTTTAAATGTTTTTACTAGTAATTTCTCGACTATTTCAAAAACATCCTCTTGTTCTACAAAGGACATCTCCATGTCTAATTGATAAAATTCACCTGGACTTCTATCTGCTCTAGCGTCCTCATCTCTAAAACATGGAGCAATCTGAAAGTATTTATCAAATCCAGAAACCATAATTAATTGTTTAAATTGTTGAGGAGCTTGAGGAAGAGCATAAAATTTTCCAGGATTTAGTCTGCTTGGCACTAAAAAGTCTCTTGCACCCTCTGGGCTTGAGGAAGTTAATATAGGTGTCTGAAACTCTAAAAATCCTAAATTATTCATTTCATCTCGTATAAATGAAATCACTTTTGATCTTAAAATTATGTTTTCATGAATTTTTTTTCTCCTTAAATCTAAAAATCTATATTTGAGTCTTATTTCCTCAGAATATTCTTGGTCGCTAAAAACGGGCATTGGTAATTCTATACAAGATCCCAAAACCTCAAAATTTTCTATAGAAATTTCTATTTCTCCAGTATCAATCTCTTTATTTACAGTCTCGTCTGATCTATCAACAACTCTTCCCATAACTTTAATAACAGTTTCTAATTGAATTTTTTCTAAAAGAGAAAAATTTATATTAGCTTTATCTATTATACATTGAGTTATTCCGTAATTGTCTCTGAGATCTATAAATAGAAGATTTCCATGGTCACGTTTTTTATTAACCCATCCAGAGAGAGATACATTTAAATCTATATCTTTTTTTCTTAATTCATTGCAATTATGACTTCTATATTTATTCAACTATCCTCCAAAACGTCTTTTATAATTTTTAAATTAATAGATGTTCTCTTTTTTAAACTAATTTCATCGATCTTATATATAAAATCAAAAATTTTGCTATAAGATCGATCAATTCTTTTAATTATATAATTAATCAACTTTTTATCTAAAGAAATTTGACGATCTGACAAGTTTTTTAAGATTAGAGCTAAAATTAAATCATCATCTGGTTTTTCTATATTTTGTAAAATAAAATTTTTAGATCTTGATCTTAAATCATCTAATTTAAATTTCATGTTTACTATAGGTTTTAGTGATGTAACTATCAAATATTTATTATCTTTTTCGACCAAGTCAAATAATGTGTAAATAATTTTTTCATCAATGTTTTCATTAAAATTTTCTAAAATAATATTTTGATAAACTTTTATATCTCTAAAAATTTTATTGTTTATAGAATTTGAATTTAATTTGATACCTCTAAATTTTTTTAAAAAAATATCTATTATATGGGACTTACCAGAAAACTTTTCACCAATAATGTTCAAAAAATTTTTTTCCCATTGAGGCCACATTTCCAGGTAACTCAATACATGTTCATTAGATTTAGATATATAAAAATCCTCATAATTGAAATTTTTATGATAATCAAATTTAATTATTTGCTGTTTAAAATCATTCATTTAAGAATCCAAATTAAATTTTGGGTGTTAAAATCTAATTTATTTTCGTTCATAGATTTTAAAAAATTGTTTGGTGTTCCATTAAAAATTACTTGATAGTAAACATAATCTTTATCAAATTTGATGATAGAAAAATCATAAATCAAGTCATCATTGTACAAAATATTTTCAAAATTTAAAATTTTCTTATTATCAGAACTTTTTACTCTTATATTGATTGGAAGTTTTATAGATGTATTGATTTGGTTTAATTTTTTCCAATAATCTTCATATATCATTTTTAAATTATTTGTAATAGACTCTATCTGAAGAGAGTTATTGAGATCCATATTGGTGAACGATTGATTTTTTAAAATCATATCATCATTAATATTAATTTTTGATAAAATTCTTACATCTCTTTCATTTTTAAAAATTAGGGCAATAATTGAATCTTCTAAATCATATTTACTTATGATCTCTTTAAAGTCATAGTTTTCAATAAATTCATATTTTTTCTTTAACAAACTTAAATCTTCAAGATCTTCAGTTGGAAGTATATATTCTATCAAATGATAACTAGAATCATTATTATTCCATTCACTGAAAATTTTATTCCTAGAGAAAACAAGTAATTCTCTCTTATTTTCATCAATAATTATAGGAATAAATAAAATTTTTTTTTTCAAAGGAATTGACGGAAAAATATTCTTGCTCTCTAAATATTTGAAGATTTTTTTTTTATTAAAAGATACTCCTAAATTTAAATAATAAGTTTCATTTATAAACTTTTCTTCTTTGATTGAAAATGTTTCAATCATAGCTTTGATTTCACTTAATTTCACTTGTTCTACTTTAATTTGATCTGAAGAATTTAATATTAATAAAACTAATTCTGAAAACGCTTTTTTAAAACCTTCATCTATTACTTGATTTTTGTTAAAATTTATCTCAAAAGGCTCAGATATTTCAATATTATCAATATCAAAACCTTTACTATACGACTTACTTGTGGAAAAAAAATATATTGTTAGAGATAGAAATACAAAAAAAATATATAAGAACTTAAGGTGAAATCTTTTGTATATACTCAACATACTACATAATAATGAATAAAAACTTATTTACCTATAAAAAAAGTGGCGTGAATATCAAAGCTGCAGATCAATTTATAAATTTTATATCAAGAGAATCGAGAAAAAGTTTAACAAGAAAAAAGATAAATAATATCGGTGGTTTTGGATCAATTTCAAATATTCCAAATGATACAAAAAAACCCAAAATAGTCGCTAGTACAGATGGTGTTGGAACAAAAATTGAAATTGCAAATATATTGAATAAGTTTGACACAATTGGAATTGATTTAGTAGCGATGAGCGTTAACGATTTAATTGTGCAAGGTGCAAAACCTCTGATTTTCTTGGACTATATTTCTATCAACAAGATTGACTTAGCAAAACTTAAATCAATCATAAAAGGTATTTTAAAAGGTTGTAAAATATCAGGCTGTGAATTAGCTGGTGGTGAAACAGCTGAAATGCCAGGAACTTATGAAAAAGGTAAATTTGATATAGCAGGATTTGCCGTAGGAACAGTAAGTAAAAATAAAATTTTAAGTAAAAACAAAATTAAAAAAAATAACCTTATTGTGGCTATTCCATCAAGTGGACTCCATTCAAATGGTTACTCGTTGGTGAGACATTTATTAAAAAAAAAAAAGATAGATATTAAAAAAAATAAATTTTTGAAAAATGAACTTTTAAAACCTACAAAGATTTATGTAAAAGAGATACTTAAATTAATAGATAGAAATTTAATTAATGGATGTGCAAATATAACTGGTGGTGGTATTGAAGATAATCTTAAAAGAATTATTCCTGAAAATTTAATTGCTGAAATAAATCTAGAAAAAATCAAAACTTATAAAATTTTTAAGTGGCTAAAAAAAAATGGAATTTCTGATAGAGAGATGCTCAAAACGTTTAATTGTGGTGTTGGATTTTGTCTTATAATTAATTCAAAAAAGCTAGGTAAAATTAAAAAATATTTCTCTAAAAAATTTGAACCTTACATCATTGGAAAAATTGCTAAGGGAAAAAATAAAATTAGGCTCGATGGCTCTATCAATTGGATCTAATAAGGTAAAAACAGCAGTTTTTATTTCAGGAAAAGGAAGTAATTTAAATTCACTTATTAAATTTTCAAAATTAAAGAAATCGCCTATTTCAATTGATATAATTATTTCAGATAATTCCAAATCAAAAGGTCTAAATTATAGTAAGATTTTTAATATAAAAAAAAGAATATTTAACTTTAAAGAAAAAAAAGTAGTTGAAAGAAAAATACTTTTTGAATTAAAAAAGAGAAAAATAGATTTAATTTGTTTGGCTGGTTTTATGAAAATTCTTTCTAAATCTTTCATAAAAAATTTTAATGGAACTATATTAAATATTCACCCATCACTTCTTCCAAAATTTAAGGGTCTTAATACCCATGAAAGAGTTTTAAAAAAGAAAGAAAAATACTCAGGTTGTAGTGTTCACTTTGTAAGTGCAAAACTTGATTCTGGTAAAATTATTCTTCAAAAAAGGGTAAAGATAAGTAAAAATGAAACTACCAACACACTAGCTAAAAAAATTTTAATCGAAGAACATAAGTTATATCCAAAAGCAATAATGAAAATTTTTAGTCCTTAAAAAAAAAATTGATTTCAATTTTAGCATTTTCTACACTATCAGATCCATGAACTGAATTTTTATCAATAGAAATCCCATACTTTTCTCTAATTGTCCCTTCTAACGCATCCTTAGGATCTGTTGCACCCATTAACTCTCTATTATCTAAGACAGCATTTTCTTTTTCTAAAATCATAGCTACTATTGGGCCAGATGAAAGATAAGAGCACAAATCGTTATAAAATGACTTGGTCTCATGAACTTTGTAAAATTTTTCTGCTTCGGATTTTTCAATTTGAATTTTTTTTTCCTTTATAATTAAGAAACCCTTACTTTTTAACATGTCTTTGATGGCATTATCTAGACCTCTTTGTACTGCGTCAGGTTTTATTATTGATAAAGTCTGTTCTATATTACTCATAATAATCTTCAATTAATTGATTTAACAACCTTACACCGTAACCAGTTGCACCTCCGGAATTTAGTGCGCCACCATATTTTGAAAAAGCCATTCCAGCTATATCTAGATGAGCCCAAGGTGTTTTATTTAAAATAAATCTTTGTAAAAATTGCGCCGCAGTTGTTGAGCCAGCGCCACCAACATAATTAATATTTTGCATATCAGCATTTTTAGAATTTATTAACTTATCATAATTTTTGTGCAGTGGCATTCTCCATAATTTTTCATTCACTTTTTGGCCAGCATCAACTAACTGTTTGGATAATTTATCGTTATTAGAAAAAAGTCCTGCGTACTCTGATCCTAGAGAAACTATAATAGCACCAGTTAAAGTTGCCAGATCAACTATAAATTTAGGCTGAAATTTTTTTTCTGTAAAAGTAATAGCATCAGCTAAAACTAGCCTTCCTTCGGCGTCGGTATTTAAAATCTCAATTGTTTTACCACTATAAGATTTAACAATATCACCTGGTCTTTGAGCATTTCCGCTAACCATATTTTCCACAAGTCCAACTACACCTACCGCATTTATTTTTGCATTTCTTAATGCAAGATTTTTCATTAAACCTACTACTGTTGCAGAACCAGCCATGTCATATGTCATATCTTCCATGAATTTTGCAGGTTTCAAAGAGTAACCACCTGTATCGAAGCAAACTCCTTTTCCAACAAAAGCTAGAGGTTTAGAGTTATTTTTTAAACCCTTCCATTCTATAGTTACAAGATATGAACCCCTGATACTTCCTTGCCCCACACCAAGTAAAGCATTCATACCCAATTTCTTTAATTTTTTATCATCATATATATTTATTTTTAGACCATCTTTTTTCAGAGAATTTAGTCTTTTTGCATATTCGTCTGGATGAAGAACATTTCCAGGTTCAGAAACCAGATCTCTGGTGTAAAAAGTTCCTTTTTCTAATGCACTAAATCTTAATTGATTACTCTTTGAAGGTTTGTTCTTGTTTCCAATTACATTTAAAATAATTTCTTTTTTTTTTTTACTTGTTATGTATTTTTTAAACTCATAAGATTTTAATTTAAGTCCGTGAAGAAAAAAACCAATAAAATTTTCATAATTACCAATTATACTATCTGAGTTAACGAGGTACTTACTATTCTTTTCATAAATTATACGCCCATATAATTCAGCTCCTAAATTTTCTATTTCAGAATTTTTTAAATTTTTTTTAATAGACACAAGAATGATTTTTTTTTTTGAACTAAGTTCAAAAACAAATAGATTTTTATTTAAATCACTAACCTTTAATAAGTCTGATATATAATTGAGCTCAGACATAGAAATATACTTTTTTAGACTGTCTGTTTTAAAATTTTCATTCACAAATAAAACGAGATTTGTAGAGGTTTTTTTTGAGGTATTGTTTTTGAAGTTAATCTTTAAAGTCATAATTTTTAATTACAAAGTGTTATAAATGAATGCTATATATTTAGAAATTAAATATTTTCAATGAAAAAATTAATTTTTAGAAAATTTATTAAAGATACATTCATTTTATTCATAATAATGTGTTTTTCGATTGGATTAATAGTGTGGACAATACAAGCGGTTAATTATTTTGATTTTGTTACTCAAGATGGACATGGGTTCAAAACCTATTTTTCCTTCATAATATTCAATTTTCCTAAAATTATTCATAGAATTATTCCTTTTGTCTTCTTTATTTCCCTCTTTTACGTTTTGGTTAGTTACGAGTCCAGAAATGAACTATCAATTTTTTGGTTTCATGGAATCACGAAAATAAATTTTGCAAATACAATTATTTATATGTCTATAGTACTTACCGTAGCTCAAATTTGGTTAGGGAGTTTTTTATCACCTTTTTCTCAATATAAAGCACGTGAATTTTTAAAAAATTCAAATGTAGATTTTTTCTCTTCTTTGATTAAAGAGGGTAAATTTATAAATGTTGTCAAAGGTTTAACTATTTTTATTAATTCTCAAAATGAAAATGGTACGTTCAATAATATTTTTTTAGATGATTCTACTAAATCAAATTCAAAAATGATTTATGCTAAGTCTGGGTTAATTGTTGATAATAATCAAAAAAAAATATTTAAACTCTATAATGGAAGAATTATTAATAAAGAAAAAAATAAAATAAATGTTTTTAATTTTGATCAAATTGATTTCAACTTAGCTGATTTTTCATCATACACAATTTTAGAGCCTAAAATTCAAGAAAGACAATCTATGGCTCTATTAAAATGTTCATTGAAAAATGAAGACAGTAATTTAACAAATATCGATAGAAGATTTATTTGTGAAAAAAAATTATCAAAAGAAGTCGACCAAGAATTACTTAAAAGATTTTATAAACCTCTATATATTCCAATTATAGCTCTTTTGTGTTGTTTTTTAATTATATTACCCAAAAGTAAAATTACATATGAAAAATATAAACGTTACATTTTTTTAATCACCCTTTTGATATTAATATTATCTGAGGGTTCATTAAGATATTCAGCAAGTTCAAATCTCGCATTTATTACATATTTAATATTACCGTGGATCAGTTTTATTTTAATCTATACAATTTTTTATAATAGAATTAAAAATGCTTAAAATTTACGAAAAATATATAATTAAAAACTTTATTAATAAATTTTTTATCATAAGTTTAATTTTTTTAAGTTTAATAATTGTTCTGAGTATTCTTGAAGAGATCTCTTTTTTCAAAAATTCAGAAGTTGGTTTTTTGTTTCCCTATTTTTTAACATTTTTAAATGCGCCTATAACTTTGTTTGAAATATTCCCTTTTATTTTTTTGATATCTACACAATTTTTATTTTTTGATTTATTTAAAAAAGATGAATTAAATCATATGAAAAATAATGGCTTAAGCAATTTGAAGATAATTAAAATTTTATTTTTATCTTCAATTTTCATTGGAATAATTACGGTTCTAATTTTTTATAACTTAGCTTCTTCTTTAAATTTTATTTATACGGATATAAAGAATAGGTACTCTAATGATAATAAATATCTTGCTGTAGTAACTGAAAATGGATTGTGGTTGAAAGATGAAATTGCAAACTCGGTTATTATTATTAAAGCTAAATCAATAAAAAACGACAATTTAGGTGATGTTGTAATTAATCAATTTGATCAAAACTTTGACCTAGAGAAAATTATTCAAGCAAAAATAGTAAATATAAACAAAAAAAAATGGATAGTTAAAGAGCCGACGATCACTATTAAAAATATTTCTAAAAAGGATATCCCGGAATTAGAATTTCAAACTAGTTTTGACAAAGATAAAATTACAAATTTATTTTCTAATATTTCAACATTAAATTTAATTGAACTTTTTGGTCTTAAAAAAGATTATGAGATGTTAGGTTATTCATCCGATGAAATTACAATCCATCTACTTAAACTTTTTTCAACACCCTTATTTTATGGAGTTTTGACTGTCCTATCATCAATTATTATGTTTAATTTTAAAAAGGATAAATCTCTTTTTTTTCATTTTATTCTTGGGATTTTAATGTCAGTGATAATATATTACATAAATTTTATGTTTAGTTCTCTAGGAAATAGTGGAAAAATCCCCATCTCAATATCAATTTTTCTACCGATTTTATTTATTTCCATATTTTCAGTCATAGGTTTAATAAGAGTAAATGAAAAATAAGATAAAATTATTTTTTTTAATTTTTTTTATATTGCAAAGTATATCATTCGCCAATGAATTCAATTTTGAAACAAAAAAAATCAAAATTTTGAATGAGGGAAACCTGATAATTGCCGACGACGGTAAAGCTATTTCCTCGGATAATAATTTAGAAATTCAGGCCATAAATTTTGAATATTTCAAAGATTTAAATTTTTTAAAAGCCACTCAAGGAATTGCGTTTATAAAATCCGAGAATATTAGAATTGAATTTAATAAGTTGGATGTTGATCAAAAAAAAAATATTTTAACAGCATATGACGATGTTAAAATAGTTGATATAAAAAAAAAACTTATAATAAATACAAATACAATAACTTATAATAGAAACAGTAATAATATAAAATCCGAAACAAAATCAATCTTAAGAGACCGTTTTAAAAATATACTTCAAACTAAATTTTTTAATTACGATTTAAATAAAAATATTATAAAAGTTAATGATGCCAATTTAAAAGATCCAGAAAATAATAATATTAAAATTGAGATTGCATATCTCAATACAATTTCTAACAAATTGTATGGAAAAGATGTTATTGTTAATCTAAATAATGAGTCTTTTAATGAAATGAATGAGCCGAGAATTAAAGGAAATAGTATTATTTACGATAACAAAAATACCGAAATTACAAAAGGAGTTTTTACAACTTGTAAAAAAAGAAATGGTAAATGTCCGCCTTGGGTATTATCAGCCAAAAAAGTTCAACATGACAAAGAGAATAAATTGATCAACTATAAAGATGCTTGGTTGAGAGTCTATGATATGCCAGTGGCGTATTTTCCTAAATTCTTTCATCCTGATCCAACTGTTGATAGAAAATCAGGTTTTTTGGTGCCAACAATTAAAAATTCACCAAACTCCAGTAATTATTTGAGCTTACCTTATTTTAAAGTTTTGAGTGAAAATAAAGACCTTACTTTTACTCCACGTTTTTACACTGATGATCAGGTTTTAGTTCAAACTGAATACAGACAAGTTAATGCTAAAAGTAGTCATTTTAGTGATTTTAGTATTTTTCAACATAAAGATGGAAATTCCAAAAGTCATCTTTTTTATAAATATGATAAAAATTTTGATTTAGGTAATTTTAATGACGGCAATTTATTTTTTAATTTAGAAAAAACTTCTAATGATACCTATCTTCAAGCAAATAAATTTAGATCACCTTTAATCACTAACTATAATTTTTTAGAAAATTATATGAATTTTAGTTTATTCTCTGACGACCTGTCAATTGATACAAGTTTAATAGTTTATGAAGATTTAACTAAAGAGAAAAATAGCGATAAATATGAATACGTTTTACCTAAATTAAATCTAGTTAAAAATATCGATAATATCCCAAATTTAGATGGTAATTTTTTATTTAAGTCAGAAAGTCTTGTAAGAAATTATCAAACAAATATATTAGAGAAGATAAATGTAAATGATTTTATATTTAATTCTGATCCAAAAATTAGTGCCTTTGGGTTTTATAATAATTTTGATTTTATCGTGAAAAACGTAAATTCGAATTCTCAAAATTCAAAAAAATTTAAGGAGAAAACGTCTCAATATTTATCTAGTATATTGCAATTTAATTCATCTTTACCGTTGATCAAACAAAACGAGAATTTTCAAAAAATTTTAAAACCTAAAGTGTCATTCAAAATCAGTCCTAACAATACAAAAAATGTTAGAAATGAAGAGGTGAGGATTGATGCGGATAGTTTATTTAACATAAATAGACTATCAACCAATGATAACATAGAGGGTGGTTTTTCCCTAACGTATGGAAATGATTTTTCTATTTTTGATAAAAAAAATTTTAAAGAAATTTTAAATATCAAATTAGCAAATAATCTAAGATATGAAGAAAATGATGATTTACCCCAGACAAACCAGTTAGGAGACAAGACTTCTAATTTTTTTGGAGGAGTGACAATTAATCCTAATAAGTACCTATCCACAAGTTATAATACTTCTTTAAAAAATAATTTGAAAGATGTCAGTTATGAAAGTTTGGAAGCTGAAATAAGTATGAATAACTTTGTCACTACTTTTGATTATGTAAACGAAAATAATTCAAAAGAAGAAATAACTTTTTTAAAAAATACATCCCAGTATAATTTTGATGATACGAATAGTTTATTATTTTCAACTAGAAGAAATAAAAAAACTGATTTAACAGAATATTATAATTTTATGTATCAATATAAAAATGATTGTCTGGCTGCATCAATAGAATACAACAAAGATTACTACAGCGATCGAGACATAAAACCAGGGGAAAGTATTTTTTTCAAACTAACTATAATTCCCTTTGGTGAGTCAAGCTCACCTAATTTAAAAAATTAATGTTTAAGAAAACCTTATATATTTTTTTTATAATTTTCTTTTATATTTCCCCATCGCTTTCAAGTGATAGTATTTATATTTTTGCAAAGATAGATGATAATATAATTACTAACTTAGATATTAAAAAAGAGGGAGAATACTTAAAAAGTTTGAATAAAAATTTGATTCAATTAGATGATGATAGGATTTTTAATATAGCTAAAAACTCACTTATTAATGAGATTATAAAAAAAAAAGAATTAGAAAAATTTGTAGATTTATCTCTTGATCATCCTGGGATTAAAGCGTATTTAAAAAATCTTTATACACAACTAAATCTAAATAACGAAGCTGAGTACGAAAATTACCTTTTAAACAAAAAATATTATTCAATAGATGAAATTAAACAAAAATTAAAAATTGAAATTTTATGGAATGAACTCATCTATAACAGATATATCAATCAAGTTAAAATTGATGAAAATTTATTAGTTAAGAAAATTCAAAATCAAGAGAATAAAACTAAAAAAGAGTATTCGTTATCTGAAATTATTTTTGAAAAAAAAAAAAATCAAGAATTGGAAGCAATTATAAAAAAAATAAAATTAAGTATAGAGCAAATTGGGTTTTATAATACAGCAAATGTATACAGTATATCAGAAAGTGCAAAATTAGGAGGAAAAATTGGATGGGTTGATGAGAAAAGTTTATCTGAGAACATTATCCAAGAATTAAATAGATTAGAAGAACAACAATATTCTAAAGTGATGAAAATTGGAAATAATTTTCTAATTCTTAAAATTGAGGAAATTAGATTTAATAAAATTAAAATTGATCAAAAAGAAGAGTTAAATAAGATGATTGTTTACGAAACAAACAAACAGCTTAATCAATTTTCAAGAATTTTTTTTAATAAATCAAAGATTAATTATTCTATAAATGAAAAATAAGCCCATAATTATTGTTGCAGGAGAACCTAAAAGTATTTTTTTTGAAATTTTTTTTAAGGCGATTAAATCTAAAAAATTTAAAAGTCCTTTAATTTTGATTACATCTATAAAAATCTTAAAATATCAAATGAAAAAGTTCAATTTAAAAAAAAAAATAAATCTAATTAATTTTAAAAATATCTATGAATTTCAACCTCAGAATCAATCAATAAATGTAATAAATGTTGATCTGATTAAGGGTAAAACACAGTTTCATATTAAAAGAACTTTTGAAGTTGCTTTTGAAATTTTAAATTCTCGTTTAACAAATAAGTTTATAAATGGCCCAGTGAATAAGTCTAAATTTCTTAATAAAAAATTTCTTGGAATTACAGAGTATATATCAAAAAAATTCAAGCAAGATAAAGTTGCAATGTTGATCTATAATAAAGAATTATCTGTTTGTCCCATAACTACTCATCTACCACTTAAGCTAGTCTCAAAAAAACTTAATCAAAAATTGATTAAAGAAAAAGTTATTCTTATCAATAATTTCTTTATTAAAGAGATAGGTTTCAAACCAAAATTAGCAATTACAGGTTTAAATCCGCATTGTGAAAGTTTCTTAAAAGAAAATGAAGATAGTAAAATAATAAAGCCAGCAATTACAAATTTAAAAAATAGAGGTTATAGTGTTTATGGTCCCTTCCCTGGAGATACAATCTTTTTAAAACAAAATAGAAAAAAATATGATGTTATCCTTGGTATGTATCATGATCAGGTTCTTGCTCCCATGAAAACATTAAAAGAATATGATGCTATTAATATCACATTAGGATTACCTTTTTACAGAGTATCTCCTGATCATGGGCCAAATGAAAAAATGATTAATAAAAATATCTCAACCCCTCAAAGTTTAATAAATGCAATCAAGTTTTTAGATAATAGGTGATAAAAGCTAAGAAAAGTTTAGGACAAAATTTTTTGATTGATAATAATATCATCAGTAAAATATCAAGCGTTCTTGAAATAAAGAATAAAACAATTCTAGAAATAGGCCCTGGTACAGGAAATCTAACTTCAGCATTACTAAAGAAAAAACCTAAAAAAATTTATGTAATTGAGAAAGATAAGAATTTAGCAATACTATTACGTAACAATTTTACAAACAAAATCACAATTATTAATGAGGATGTGCTGAAATTTAGAGAAGATTCTTTATCTGAGGATAAATTGATAGTTTTTGGAAATTTACCCTATAACATATCTACTGAAATTTTGTGTAAATGGATTTTGAATTTAAATGATAAAAAAATATGGTTTAGTAATTTAATATTGATGTTTCAAAAAGAGGTGGCAGATAGAATTATTTCAAAATATAATTCTTCGAGTTATGGTAGATTAACAATTTTGGCTAATTGGAAATTAGATATCAAAAAAATAATTGATATTGATCCTGAAAGCTTCTCTCCTGAGCCAAAAGTAAAAAGTTCTTTATTATTTTTTTCTTTAAAAAAAGATTTTATAAAACTTAGAGATCCTAAAAATTTGGAAAAAATTACTAGAATATTTTTTAATCACCGAAGAAAAATGATTAAAAAACCTTATAATCAACTATTCCAGAATAACTTATTTATTTTAAAAAAACTCGCTATTAGTCTAAATTTGCGACCCCATAATTTAAACTTTAAAACTTACTACAAGTTAGCAGAGGAATACGAAAAATTAAGAAGTTAATTTTTCTACATGATTTCTGATATACTCAAGATCATAATCTTTTGATCCATCATTTAATTCTGCTTCAATTAGTTTTTTAATTTTTAGATAACAACTTTGCAAATCCTCATTAATGACAACATAATCATAATTAATCCAATGTAATACATCCCTGCTAAACTGTTTCATTCTCTCATCTGCAATTAATTTATCTTTCATATCCCTATTCGATAATCTCTCAAATAGAACTTTTTTACTCGGAGGCAGTATAAAGAAAGTGATTAATTTATAATTTAGCTTTTTATTTTTAATCTGATCTGCACCTTGCCAATCTATATCAAACAAAATATTTTTTCCTTTATTTAATTTATCTATAACTGGAGTCCTAGATGTTCCATAGTAATTATTAAAAACTTTAGCATATTCTAAGAATTCTTCATCCTTAATTAATCTTTTAAACTTATCCTTTTTTACAAAATAATAATCTTTATCAGGAATTTCGTTAGGTCTTGGTTTGCGGGTGGTATGTGAAATCGATATTTCAAAATTTTCTAATCTTGAAAGAAGATTAACTAAACTTGTTTTGCCAGCTCCAGAGGGAGATGATAAAATTATCATTACCCCATCAATATCTGTGGGCATTTAATATTTAGTTAGCTTTTCCTTCAATAAATTTAACTGCATCTCCAACAGTTAAAATTTTTTCAGCTTCACTGTCGGAAATTTCTGAACCAAACTCCTCCTCGAAAGCCATTACTAACTCTACAGTATCTAAACTATCTGCGCCTAAATCATCTATGAAACTAGACTCTTCTGTTACTTTTGCCTCTTCTATACCGAGGTGGTCTGCTACTATTTTTTTTACTTTGCTCGAAACATCTTCTGACATATTGATCCTTTATTGTTATAAATTCTTAATAGTTTAAAAACTTATTTTGTCAAGCCATATACATACCACCATTAACATGAAGTGTTTCACCGTTAATATAATCAGATTGATTTGATGCTAAAAAAAGAACAGCATTTGCAATGTCTTCAGGTTTTCCTAATCTACCGCAAGGTATCTTTGAGATTATAGTTTCCCTATGTTTTTCATCAATTTTATCTGTCATAGCTGTTTTAACAAATCCTGGTGAAATGCAATTTATATTTATATTTTTTCTTGCATACTCTAAAGCTAAACTTTTTGACATCGCTACTACTCCAGCTTTGGAAGCAGTATAATTACTTTGTCCTTGATTTCCAGTATGACCAACAATAGAAGTTATATTAATGATTTTTCCTGACTTAGTTCTTAACATTTTTTTAACTGCAAATTTAGTTAGTAAAAATGTTGATGTTAAATTTATATCAATTACTTTTTTCCATTCATCCAAACTCATTCGAATTGCTAAGTTGTCTTGAGTTATTCCCGCATTATTAACTAGGCAATCCAATTGTTCTCCAAGGCTGATTGTAGCCTCATCAATAAAACTAGCAATTTTATCACTTTGTGAAATATCAAATTTTAGAATTTTAATGTTTTTAAATTTCTTTTTTAATTCCTCAAGTTTTTCAATTTTTGTTCCAGATGCTAATATATTTGCTCCACAATTATGAAGTTGTTCAATAATTGAATTACCTATTCCTCCTGATGCACCTGTAACGATAATATTTTTATTTTTTAAATCATTCATATCTTTAAATCTTTTATATCACTCTCGATGTTAATTGTATTAATTTTTACATTTTTAGCTGTTCTTTTAATTAAACCTGATAATACTTTACCTGGCCCAATTTCAATAAAATGATCGACTCCTTTGCTTATCATATAGATAATACTTTCTCTCCATCTAACTCTATTCTCAATTTGATCAACAAGTAATTTTTTTATTTCGTGCTTGTCAGATATTACTTTGGCTGTAACATTTGAAATTAGTAAATTTTTTCCATTTAAAAAAGAAGTTTCATCAAGCTCTTTTTTCATAACTTGCGTGGCCTTGTTCATGAGTTTACAGTGAAAAGGTGCACTAACTGGTAGTTTGAGACTCCTTATATTATGTGATTTTAAAATTAAAGTTAATTTTCCTAAATCTAGATTTTTACCGCTCACAACTATCTGACCCTCAGAATTGTCATTTGCTATTTCAACAAAAAGATCTTTTTTATTATCTTCAAGTATTTTTTCTAATACTTCGATACTTGTACCTAATACTGCAATCATCCCACCTTCAGCATTTGGTACTGCATTTTGCATTGCTTCTCCTCGAATTCTTAATAATTTAATAGTGGTAGGAAAATCAAGATATTCTGCACAAGATAAGGCAGAATACTCACCCAAGGAATGTCCGGCAAAATAATCTGCTTTATTCAAATTTATATTAAATTCATTTTTAATTATTTTAAAAATTGAATAACTAATTAAAAAAATTGCTGGCTGCGTATTAGTAGTAAGATTTAGATCTTCCTTAGGTCCCTCTAAAATAGTTTTGGATAAATGAAAATTTAAAACATCATCAGCTTCTTTGAATAAATTCTTAACTAAATCATATTTTTCAAAAAGATCCTTACCCATTCCTACAAGTTGAGATCCTTGACCTGGAAAAATTACCGAAAACATCTTTAAAAAACCTTTTTTTTAACCTTTTAGCTATTGAAATTGCGACTTTATAATAGTATATCCTCAGATTTTATAAAAGAACAATAATGAATTTATACGAACATACAATTATAGCTCGTCAAGACACCTCCCCAAGTGAGATTAAACAATTAACTGAAAAATATTCCAAAATAATAGAAAAAAATAATGGTGAGGTAGTTAAAACTGAAAACTGGGGACTTCTAAATCTGTCATATTTGATTAAAAAAAATAAAAAAGGTAGCTACATACATTTTAAGATAAAAGGTAAAGGCAATATAATAAATGAGCTTGAAAAAAACGAGGTAATTGACAAAAAACTTCTGCGATACTTAACAGTTAAAGTAAAAGATTTTGATTTAGAAACAAATTATTTTTCAAAAAAAGATGAAGATCAAAAAAGAGAAAATTAAATATCAATATGCCAAAAAGACAAAGTGGAAATAAAAAAAGTAAACAAAGTAACTTTGCTAAATTAAGTATTTTTCAACCAAATAAATATAAATTTAAAAAAAATTGCCCGCTATCTGCAAAGGGTGCTCCAAAAATTGATTATAAGAATATTAAGCTTTTAAAGAAATACATGTCTGAAAATGGTAAGATTTTACCTTCTAGAATTACTAATGTTTGTCAAAAAAAACAAAGGGAACTTTCATTGTCTATAAAAAGGGCAAGAAACCTAGCGTTAATATAAAATGAAAGTAATTTTGTTAGAAAATTTAAAAAAATTTGGCTCTATAGGAGACATTATAGATGTCAAAAGAGGTTATGCAAGAAACTTTTTAATTGCTAACCACAAAGCTTTATATGCCTCCAAAGAAAATATTACTCAAGTTGAAAAAATTAAATCTGATTTAGCTAAAAAAGATAATGAAAAAAAAGACCTAGCAAAAAAAGTTTTTGAAAAGATAAATAAAAAAATGTTTGAAATTAAGAAACTAAGTACGGAAAATAAAGAATTATATGGTTCAGTAAAACCTACAGAAATCTCAAAACTTATATACGAAAAAGAAAAAATTGAGATAAAGCCATCAATGATACAACCAATTCAAGAAATTAAATCATTAGGTAAATTTAAAGTAAAAATTTTTTTACACTCTGAAGTTGATGCTGAAATTACAATTATAGTAGATACAGAAGAAACCATTCAATAATTATACAATTTTTTCCCCATCCTTTTTTTAGAATGTAATTCTATTTTTTTTTATATAAATTCTACGTATGGAAAATAATCTCAGCTTAGTTAAAGATAAATTTAAGGAATTGCCAAACAATATTGAAGCTGAACAGTCAGTTATTGGTTCAATATTAGTAACAAATGAAATTTTTGATGAAATCAATACAATAATTTCTAGTAATAATTTTTATGACCCTATGCATCAAAAAATATTTTCTGCCATTGAAAGCCTTATCTATAAAGGAATGCTAGCTAATCCCATCACTTTAAAAAATTATTTTGAAGATGAACAAGATGATTTAAACGTTCCTGATTATTTAGTTAAAGTAACAAAATTTTCCACATCTGTAAGACAGTCAACAGAATATTCAAAAATTATATATGATATGTTTGTGAGAAGAGAATTAATTAAGATTTCTGAGCAAACAATTGATACAGCAAAACTAAATGACTTGAATACTAATGGTCAAAGTATTATTGAAAATTCTGAGAGATTATTATTTGATCTAGCTGAAAAGGGTTCTTTTAATTCGTCATTAATTAAATTTGATGAAGCTATGAGACAAACAATTGAGATGGCTTCAGCAGCTTATAAGAATGAAGCAGGTATAGTAGGAGTTCCAACCGGATTAAAAGATTTAGACGATAGATTAGGAGGTCTTCATAAATCTGATCTAATCATAATAGCGGGTAGACCCGGGATGGGAAAAACTGCATTAGCAACTAATATAGCATTTAACGCTGCTCAAAAACTTCAAGAAAGTGAAAGGAAATCTTGTGTTGCTTTTTTTTCATTAGAAATGTCCTCTGAACAATTATCTACAAGAATACTTGCTGAACAATCAAGAATAAAGTCTAATGATATACGAAGGGGAAAAATTTCTGATGAGCAATTTGATAAATTTATAGAGACCTCTAAAAATATTTCAGAACTGCCATTATTTATAGATGAAACTCCTGCAATAAGTATCGCTGCAATGAGTAATAGAGCAAGACGAATTAAAAGAATACACGGTCTTGATATGATTGTTGTTGACTATATTCAATTAATGAAAGGTTCTCTAAATTATAAAGATGGACGTGTTCAAGAAGTTTCAGAAATTACTCAAGGTTTAAAAGCATTGGCTAAAGAACTATCAGTTCCAGTTTTAGCTCTATCTCAATTATCAAGACAAGTGGAGCAAAGAGACAATAAAAAACCTCAATTATCAGATCTAAGAGAATCTGGTTCAATTGAACAAGATGCTGATGTAGTTATGTTTGTCTATAGAGAATCATATTATTTGGAAAATAAAGAACCTAGACCAGCCACAGTAGAACATGCAGAATGGCAAGCAAAAATGAATGAAGTTTCAAATTTAGCAGAATTAATCATTGGTAAACAAAGACATGGTCCAACTGGAAATGTGATGTTAGAGTTTGAAGCTATGTTTACAAAATTTAAGGATACTCAAATCCGTTAAATTCCAATATAAAAGGGGTTAAATGTTCACCCAATTTTATCAAAATGCAATACTCAAAAATCCAAAATTAATTTTTACAATTCTGCTTATCACTCTATTGAGTTTTGGGTATTATTCAAAAGATTTTAAATTAGATGCATCTTCTGAAACACTTTTAATTGAAGGAGATCCTGACCTAAAATATCTTGAGGAAATATCTGAAAGATATGGCTCTAAAGAATTTTTAATATTAACATATACTCCTAATGAAGGTATGATTTCTGATACCTCAATTAACAATCTCTTAAGTCTAAAGTACAAGATACAAAGTTTAACTTGGGTGCATAGTGTAATAACTTTGCTGGATATACCTCTACTAGATAGTTCTGACGCGCCTCTCCAAGAACGACTTGAAAAATTTAAAACTCTTAAAGATGAAGATGTCAATAGAGATAGAGGTTTTAATGAAATTATTAGTAGCCCTGTCTTTAGAAATTTTGTGATTAGTGAAGATGGTAAAACAAGTGGTATCATTGTTAATATAAAAAAAAATAAAGAATTAGTAAATATTAATGATAAATCAAAAAAAGAAGCTGAGAAATTAAAAGAAAAAATAAAAAAACAAAACCATCAAAATATTATTGAGATAAGGGATGTTATTAAAAGCTATGAGAATATTGGTAAAATTCATTTAGGTGGGATTCCAATGATAGCTGATGATATGATGTCATTTATCAAAAGTGATATTATTGTCTTCGGTATAGGAGTACTATTATTTATTATTGCAACTTTGTGGTTCGTTTTTCGCAAACTAATTTGGATCATAGTCCCCATAAGTAGTTGTTTTTTTTCAGTGGTAATCATGACAGGAATACTTGGATTGTTAGGTTGGAAAGTTACTGTTATCTCATCAAACTTTATTGCTCTGATGTTAATTTTAACTATGGCAATGAATATTCATATAAGCACTAGATTTTTACAGCTCAGACAGGATCATCCCTCAAAAAATGTTATAGAATTAGTTACTTTAACTACAAAAAAAATGTTTTGGCCTATTTTGTACACTGTTTTAACTACTATCATTGCATTTCTATCTCTTATTTTTAGTGAAATAAAACCCATTATTGATTTTGGTTGGATGATGACTTTAGGTTTAATAACCTCTTTTATTATAACATTTACATTATTGCCCACTCTTATTAGCTTTGTCCCAAAAGAAAACATTTCTCTTAAAAAATACGAAGATTCAAGCATCACCTCTTTTTTTGCTAAAATATCTCAAAATAATCAAAAAATAATTTTTACTTTAACAGGATTAGTAATTGTATTAAGTTTAATTGGAATTAGTCGTCTGGAAGTTGAGAATAGTTTCATAAATTATTTTAGTAAGAAAACAGAAATTTATAAAGGAATGAAACTAATAGATGAAAAATTAGGCGGGACCACACCTCTTGAGGTAATAATAAAATTTTCGAAAGGAGAAATACCAAAAATTGATCAAGAAGATGAATTCGAAGATTGGGGGGCTGAAGATGATGAGAATGATGAAAAATACTGGTTTACTAAAGATAAGATTGACAAAATAGCTAGAGTTCATAATTACTTAGATAGCTTACCTCAAGTTGGAAAAGTTATATCATTTTCCTCAATTATTGATGTGGCCACGTTGCTTAACAATAATAAGCCCTTGGGCACTTTAGAGATGGGAGTTTTATACTCAAAAATACCAAAAAGTATAAAATCTGAAATAATTGATCCTTACATCTCTATTGAAGATAATGAGGCAAGAATTAATCTTCGGATAATAGACTCTCAAAAAAATTTAAGAAGAAACGATTTAATTAACAAAATAAACTATGACTTAATAAATAAACTAAAATTAAAAGAAGAAGAGTATAAACTTGCAGGGGTTTTAATTTTATTTAACAATTTACTCCAAAGTCTTTTTAAATCACAAATTCTTACTTTAGGATTAGTCATGATAGGTATATTTGTTATGTTCTTAATACTTTTCAAGAATATTAAATTATCTTTAATTGGTGTGGTACCTAATTTTATAGCTGCTTTTTTTATACTTGGAATCATAGGATTGCTTGGCATCCCTCTTGATATGATGACAATTACTATTGCTGCGATTACTATTGGAATAGCTGTAGACAATAGTATCCATTATATCTACCGTTTCAAAGAGGAGTTTAATATTTTAGGTGAATACAACAAAACTCTCGTTCTGTGTCATTCTACTGTAGGTAAAGCAATTTTAAACACATCCATTACGATTGTTTTTGGATTTTCAATACTAGTTTTATCTAAGTTTATTCCTACCATTTACTTTGGTATCTTTACAGGTTTAGCTATGTTATTAGCAATGATTTCAGTCCTAACTTTGCTTCCTACTTTAATACTATTAATTAAACCATTTAAAAAATAATTAGATGCTTGAAGTGCTAAATGACTTTTATGAGGCAATTTCTGTTATTGATCTTATCTACTTAATCTTTACTGTTCTCTCACTAATAAAATGTTACAAAAAAGGTTTTGTGTTAAGTATTTTATCAATGGCCAAATGGTTGTTAGCTTATGTGATAACTCTAATCATCTTTCCAAAAATCAAACCTTATTTTAAAGATATAATTGATAATGAATATGTACTTGATATTGGACTTGGAATAATAATTTTTATAATTGTAGTATTTTTGGTCTTGATGGTTAACCGCGGAATTAGTAAAGCTGTTAGTTATTCAGGAATAGGTAGCTTAGATAAAATTTTTGGTTTTTTTTTTGGATTCGTCAGGGCCTATATTATTTGTATATTCATATTTTCAGGCGTACATATTGTGTATAACTACGATAAATGGCCAATAAATTTGGACAAATCATTCATCTTTCTATATTTAGAAAAAGGTAGTAATTATTTATTAAAAGAATTTCCAAATGAAAAAACATATCAGGACTCTAAAGAGAAAATTGAAGAACTTTGATCCCAAAATAAAAGAAGAATGTGGGGTATTTGGAGTTAGTAATGCAAACGATGCCTCTGCCTTAACAGCTTTAGGTTTGCATGCTTTACAACATCGTGGTCAAGAGGGATGTGGAATTGTTTCTTTTGATGGTAAAAACTATTATTCAGAAAAAAGATTCGGGTTGGTGGGTGATAACTTTAATAAAGAAAAAGTTTTAAATAAACTTAAAGGTGATTATGCAATAGGTCACAATCGTTATAGTACTACTGGAAATAACACGCTAAGAAATATTCAGCCTTTTTTTGCAGATACGAATGCTGGTGGTATTGGCGTTGCACATAATGGAAATTTAACAAATTCAATTTCGTTAAGAAATAAGCTAGTCGAAGAAGGTGCAATTTTTTATACTACCTCAGATACTGAAACCATTGTTCAACTAATTGCAAAATCTAAAAGATCAAAAACAATAGACAAAGTTGTCGATGCTATATTTCAAATACAAGGTGGGTATGCTTTAGTAATGCTGACTCAAACTTCTTTAATAGGTGTGAGGGATCCCTATGGAATAAGACCACTAGTAATTGGTAAACTAGGCAAAAGTTATGTATTAGCATCTGAAACGTGTGCGTTAGATATAATTGGAGCTAAATTTTTAAGAGAAGTTGAAAACGGAGAAATTGTCTTGATAGAGAATAATGAGTTGATAAGTATTAAACCATTTCCTCCAAAAAAAATGAGGCCGTGTGTTTTCGAATATATATATTTTTCAAGGCCAGATAGTCTTTTAGATAACAAAACTGCATACGAGCACAGAAAGAATTTAGGAAAAGAACTTGCTAATGAGAATGATATTGACGCTGATATAGTTGTGCCAGTACCGGATTCTGGAAATGCAGCTGCTCTGGGATTTTCCCAGAAAATAAATATTAATTTTGAACACGGTCTAATAAGAAACCATTATGTCGGCAGAACCTTTATTGAACCAAGTCAAAAAATTAGAAGTTTAGGAGTTAGATTAAAATTAAATGCAAATGAAACTACAATAAAAAACAAGAGAATAATTCTAATAGATGACTCGCTTGTTAGAGGAACTACATCTCATAAAATTGTGAAGATGTTATATGACGCAGGAGCAAAGGAAGTACATGTAAGAATAGCTTGTCCAGAAATAAAATATCCAGATTTTTATGGAGTTGATACTCCAACAAAAAAAGAGTTGTTGGCAGCAAACAAATCTAATGATGAAATACGAGAATATATTGGAGCTAAATCTTTAAAATTTTTATCAATCAATGGTTTGTATAAGGCCATTGGTTTCGATAAAAGAAATGAAACTTATCCACAACTAACTGACCATTATTTTACCGGAGATTATCCAGTAAAGCCAGTTGACGAATTAGGAAATAGTAAAATAACACAACTGTCATTGTTAAGTACAGCTTCAAATAATTAAATAATGAAAAAAGTAAGTTTTACAAAAATGAAAAATGGAACTAAAGAAGATTATCTTTTTTTGGACAAATATGAAAAAGATTTTGCTAAAAAAACTTCAGATAGGATAATAGATTTTATGTCTAATCTTACAAAGACTCTGGAAGGTTACCAAATATCAAGATTAGAACATTCACTTCAAAGTGCAACTAGAGCCCATTATAATGGAGAGAGTGAAGAAATGGTTGTTGCAGCTTTGCTTCATGATATCGGAGATGAATTAGCCCCAATGAATCATTCTGAATATGCAGCTTCAATCCTAAAACCATATGTTTCAGAAAAAACTCACTGGATAATCAAGAAACATGGTGAATTTCAAATGTATTATTATGCGCATCATTTAGGTGGAGACAGAAATAAGCGAGATAAATATAAAGGTCACAAGTATTATCAAGATACAATCAATTTTTGTGAAAAATATGATCAGAATTCATTTGACCCTAATTATAAATCACTACCGTTAAAATTTTTTAAACCAATGGTAAAAAGAATTTTTTCTAGAAAACCGTATTCTTTACTATAATTATATTAATTAATTATTAATAAATAAGTTATGATTACATCTAAAGAACAAATAATAAATTATTTTAAATCAGGTATTAAAAAGAAAAAAAGTTTCAAAATTGGTATAGAACATGAAAAATTTTTATTTGATAATAAGGAGAATAAAAGAATTAATTATTCTAAAATAAAGCAGATGTTTTCAGCTTTACTTGAATTTGGTTGGAACCCAATTTATGAAAAAGGAGATATTGTTGCTCTGAATAAAGGGGGAAAAAATATTACATTAGAACCAGGAAATCAAATTGAACTATCAGGTGATAAGTTAAATCATATTCATGAAGCATGTGCTGAATCTCAAGATTATTTATTTGAATTAAGACAAGTAACCAAAAAAATCGGTATTAACATTGTAAGTGCAGGATTTGATCCTATTTCAAAACTTGACGAAATTCCAAATAACCCAAAAGAACGATATAAACTTATGACAAAAGATATGCCAAAGGGAGGTGAGTTGAGTCTTGATATGATGTACAGAACCTGTGGAACTCAGCTAAATATTGATTATGATTCTGAAAATGATTTCATCAAAAAATTTAAAGTTGTCAATTCGATTGTTCCTGTTGTTATTGCTTTATTTGCAAACTCATCAATTGTAGAAAAAAAAAAAAGTAATTATTTGTCTTATAGATCAAAAGTTTGGCAGAACACCTCAAGAGGAGGCCTGCCAAAAATTTTTTTTGAGGAATTAAATTTTGAAAAATACGCAGAATTTATAATTGATTACCCTCTTTTATTTATACAAGATGGTGAAGAGTATATATCAGGAAAAAAATATACCTTTAAAGACTTTATGAATGGAAAAATTTTTGAAGTTAGAAAACGTTTACCAAGTGAAAGTGATTTATCTCTCCATTTAAGTACAATTTTCACCGAGAATAGATTAAAGAAATATATAGAACTCAGATCAATGGACACATGTGGTTGGGATTGTTTATGCGCAGGTCCTGCTTTTAATGTTGGACTACTATACGGTAATCTTGATCCAATTTATGAATTAATATCAAAATGGGACAAAGATAAAATTATTAATGCTTATCTAGAGGCCCCTCAAAAAGGATTTAATACGCAATTAATGGGCAAGGATCTTCTTTACTGGGCCTCAAAATTGTTAGATTTATCAAGAAAAGGACTAAATCAAAGAGATATAATAAATAAAAGCGGAAAAAATGAAACTTTATTTCTCAACCACTTGCAAAAATTAATTGATAATAAAACTACAAATGCGGATCATATGATTAATAGATTTTCGAAAAATGAAGATTTAAGTGTACTCTATGATAAATAAAATTGTTGCTATTCAAGGAAATCATCCCTCAAAGCTTAACATATTAACAGATACAAGTATTTTTTTGGCTAACGAAATTCAAAGTAAAAATTACAAGATTTTTTATTATGAACCTAAAAATTTATCAATAATCAATTCTAAGATTGTAGCCGAGGGTTTCTTTGTTAAATTCGATTATACTCAAAAAAAAAAATTTAAGATTATACATAAACAAAAGTTAGACTTAATGAAGTGTAAATTTATTTTAATCAGGCAAGATCCTCCATTTAATCAGGAGTATATTTCAACAACTTATATTTTAGATATAATCAAAAAAAAAGTAAGAATTGTGAATGATCCAACATCTATTAGAAATGTGTCAGAAAAATTTTACTCTGCAAAATATCTAAGATATATGCCAAATACTATTTTTACTCAAAATATAAATGAAATTAAAAAATTTTTTATTATAAATAAAAAAGTCATATTAAAGCCTACCCATAGTTATGGTGGAAATGATATTCATCTTTTAAAAAAATTTAATTTGAATTTTGTAAAAAAATATTTAAAAAAACACGACCATGTAATCTGCCAAAAATTTTTACCAAAAATAAATAAAGGTGATAAAAGAGTCTTTCTTATTAATGGCAAAGTTGTAGGTGCGATATCTAGAATGCCTAAAAAAGGATCCTTTTTGAGTAATATGAGTAAAGGTGCTACTCCGGCATACACAAAATTAACAAACATTGAAAAAAGAATATCTAAATTGGTTGCTCGTAATTTAAAAAAAAAAAATATTTTTTTTGCTGGAATTGATTTTATTGATCAAAAACTTAATGGTGACATTAATGTTACATCCCCTACTGGATTGAAAACTTATTATGATTTAACAAAAATTAATTTGGCCAAAACTTTTTGGGAAGAACTTAAGGCTTGAATAATTTATCAGATCAACAGAAGGGTTCTTTACTTGCATTTGTAGCAGTAATCTTCATTACACCAGATTCTTTATTTATAAGACTTTCAAGTGTAGATACTTGGGGGCTTGTTTTTTATAGAGGAATTATACCCTTTTTCACAGTTTTTTTGGGAATGTTGCTAATTTATAAATTAAGTTTTTTTAAGATTCTTTTCTCAAGTGGTTATCATGGGATTATATATATTGGAACATTTAGTATAACTAACATCACTTTTGTGGTTTCAATACAAAATACTAATGTAGCAAATACTCTGGTAATGATAGCTACTGCTCCAATGTTGTCAGCTATTCTTGGAGCATTTTTTCTAAGAGAAAATCCAGATAAAAAAACTTGGTTTTCCATCATTATTACTTTTTTAGCAATAATTTATATTTTTTTTGACTCTTTAAGATTAGGAAATTTTTTTGGGGACTTTTTAGGATTTATTACAGCAATTGGACTTGCTGTAGGAGCAGTAACCATCCGTTCTGCAAAATCTAAAAATTTAGTTCCAGCAGCTGTTATAGGTAAGTTATTTGTTGCTACTTTTGCCTTATTTTTTATAGATAGTTTTGTTCTTGAAAACAGAGACCTAATCATTGTCCCTATAATGTGTATTATTTGTGTTGCTATACCTTTTGTACTAGTCACAATAGCACCAAGATTTATACCTGCAGCAGAGGTGAATCTATTTTTCTTACTTGAAACCATTATAGGTCCAATATGGGTCTGGCTCATAATCAAAGAACAACCAAGTCTAGAGACACTTGTAGGAGGAATAGTTATAATTACAACTATTGCAATTCACTCATTTTTGAAGCTAAAAAGAGCTTAAGCTTGTCACAATTAAGACTTGATTTAATAATACATCGCGAATAATTACAGCAATTTTTATGAATAAATTATTAAAAAACTCATGGGCACTTTTTTTGGGAATGGGTTTTATAATGATGGCCTATGGTTTTCAAAGCTCTCTGTTAGGTGTTAGAGCTGTTCAAGAAGAATTCAGTCTTACTGCAACTGGTTTTATGATGTCTGGTTATTTTGTGGGTTATTTTATAGGGGCAGCAACAATTCCAAATATAATATCAAGGGTTGGTCACATAAGAGTCTTTGCTGCATTTGCATCATTAGCATCATTAGTAATTTTAGTTCATTCAATTATAATTAATCCTTTTATCTGGTTTTTGTTAAGAGTTTTAACTGGGGTTAGTATGGTTTGCATTTATACTGTTGCTGAGAGCTGGTTGAACGATAGATCAAGCAATAAAAATAGGGGAAGTGTATTATCTTTGTATATGGTTATATTATATGGATCTATTGGAATAGGAATGTTTTTGCTAAATTTTAGTAGTCCACAAAATTTTCAACCATTTATTTTAGTTTCGGTGATTACATCATTAGCCTTGATACCAATATTATTAACTAAAAAAAAACCACCAACTTTTAAAAAAATTAAAGCCATGTCTTTAAAAAATCTCTACGAAGTATCACCTTTTGGAATAATAAGCTCTCTTTTTTATGGAACTATTCAATCAGCAGTTTTTACTTTACTTGCAGTTTATGGAACTTCAATGAATTTTACTATATTTGAAATATCTCTAGTAACGTTTCTTTTAGCAATTTCTGGAGCTATAGCTCAATTTCCAATTGGAAAAATTTCAGATGTTTATGATAGAAGAAAAGTAATTGTTTTTAGCACATTTGGTGCTGCTATATTCTCTATTTTAGCTATATTAGTTTCAAAACAAATGTACTTACCCGGTAATTTAGCTACTAGTAAAACCTGGTTTTATATTTTTTTTGTTTTATTTTCTTTTTGTAGTTTACCAATGTTTTCATTAATTTTAGCTCATACTAATGATTATATATCGAAAGATAAATTCGTATCTGCTGGGGCCGGTCTGCAATTTACATTTGGTCTTGGGGCTATGAGTGGTCCATTTTTATGTTCAGTTTTTATGGACATGGTTGGTCCGAACGGTTTTTTTATTTTTCTATTTTTTTTTCATGGAATAATTGGATTATTTGGAATTTATAGAATGAGAGTAAGAAAAAGTGTAGATAATCCTGATTCTCAATTCGTTGCTATGCCCCAAACTATAACTCCAGCTGGTATAGAGCTTAATCCAATTACAGAACCAATCGAAGAGAATCCTAAAGAAGATGAAAATAATTAATCTAATTTGTCAATGTATTTTGACATTTTAGACAGGACTTGATTTTTTGATAGTTTATCAGTTCTAATTAAGATCGCATCTTTGACCTTGATCAAAGGACTATTTTTTCTATTTTTATCCATCATTGTTCTTTTGGATAAAGATTTTTTCACAGTTTTTAAAGGAACTTTTTTTTTTATATCATTCCATCTTCTATAACTTGCGACATTTAAATTACATTTAAAATAGAATGCTAAATCGTATTTAGGATTTGAGGCTAAAATTTTACTTGCGATATCTCTTCCCTCAATACAAATTCTTTTGTTTCTTTTTATTATCTTTTTTTGAAATGTATTAATTATATGTCTTATTTTTTTATTTTGAGCTAAAGTTGCAACATGATTGCTAATTTTTTCAGAATGTAAATTAAGTTTAGCAATTTTTGTATAAGAAACATTTTTAAATTTATTTTTGATAAAAAAATAAATATTTTTTGGATTATTCTTTATTATTAAAATACTTGCATATCTATAAAGTAAACCTGAATTAATTAATAATAAATTATATTTTTTTGAAATTAACTTTGCAGCAGTGCTTTTTCCACTTGCAGATTCTCCGTCACATGCAATTATTAATTTATTAAATTTTTTCACAAAAGCTTAATAATATTTTGAAATCTTTAATGCAAAAAAAATTTTTCATATTTAATGTATTAACTAGAATAATCGCTTGTAGGTTGAAACACAAATTAATTTTAAAACAAAAATTTCTTAAGTTCTTGATCCAGTCTTGATTTTTTGATCAAATAACCTTTTATAAAATGACAGCTAAAAAAATTCAAAAATTAAATAAAAAAAAAAATTATAAAAAAAAAAGCACTTTGGTCAAAATTGCTAGTGTCACTTCAAAATCGCTTAGTAACGTAATTATAAATTTTAAAAAAAAAAACGAACAAAGAAAAATCAAAGAAATAAAACTTAGGAAAATCCAAGAAAAGAATATGCTTCTTAAAGAAAAAAAAGAATTAAAAGCTTTAGAAGAAAAATTAAAAAAAGAAGATAATAAATTAAGGTCAAGAGAAGAAGATTTAAAAAATAAACTAAAAGATCTTAAGACAAAAGAAGATAAACAAAAAGAGGAATTCTATAGACTTATTAAAAAAGATGAGGATTTAACGCAAGTCGCAAAAGAACTGAGAACAAAGGAAAAAGAACTTAAATTAAAAGATGAGGAACAAAATAGAAAAGATATTGATTTGAGGGTAAGAGAAGATGAGCAAAAAAACTTGGAACTCAAAGAAAAAAGGCGAAAAGAAAAAGCTTTAAAATTAATCAAAGAGGAAGAGGAAAAACAAAAACAATTAGAATATTTAAAAATTAAAGAATGGGAAGAAAAATTTGATCTTGAACAAAAAATTAAAGAACATAAAGAAAATTTAAAAGACCAGAGACTCGAACAAAATGAAAATGAGAGATTAGGACTTATTGAGAAAAAAGAAAATCAAATTGAAAATGATTTATCTTCAGGGTTAGAAAATTTTAATATAGAAAAAACTAAAGAAAATTAGTATATCTTTTAAGTTTAGGAATTTTCATTGATTAGGAAAATAATCTTTTAATTGACCTTCTCGGTAAACATCTGCAGTGCAACAATGAAGACCCCCACCAAAAGCATAGGCATCTCTCAATTCCACAGGTATTACTTCCATACCCAGTTTGTCGAGTTGTTCTGCTTGAAATTTTTCACTTTTTTCCACACAAACTGTCTTTTGATCAAGAACCAAAACATTCATGGAAAGCCAAACTGATGAATAACAGAGAGGAGGTGGTTGATTATGCGCTGGTTGAGCAGCATCAATAATTTCCCAATCATTTTTTTCAAACAATTTTCTTTGGTCTCTTGGAAGTCTCCTTTGAGGGTTATTTATGATTAGTCCCTCTTTAATAGGTGTAAAGGTTGCATCTATATGAATAGGATAAGGATCACCTGGAAAATTTACCGCATGAATTCTATGATCTTTAAAATGCCTTTTTAGCCAATCGATACCTTTTAAATTAGTAGTAAAACCGTGTTGAACAATTAGATCTTTACCAAATCTTAAAACATCTGCAGCATCAAACAATGGTTCTTCCTCAGTAGTTACAAAAAATTTTTCCTTAGTCCATTGTAATCTTTTTTGAATACCAATTTTATTAGATAAATAATCTTTTCTATAATTATCATCAGTTAATTGGGGTTTTGGTGCAGATTCGTGTTTCATATTATTATCTAAGTTATAGTATTTTTTTAATAGTGGTCTATAACACAGATATTCGAACCATCTGCAACGATAACTCATTGTTGCCTCTAAAATTTCATTACCTACGGTAAGCAATACGTCTCTTGGTGGCATACAACCAAACATAGTTTCAGCTTCCCAGTCTGGCGTAGATATTTTTTGATTAAAATTTATTGGTGTGGGTCTATCGACTTGTATCCCTCGCTTGATTAATATATTTGAGAAATCATCAAGAAGCTGGTTGGCTTTATCAATAGAATCTTTTGATCTTGGTCCATACTGGCCTTTCATATCAGAGTCTTCGGGAACTTTTGCATCTAATGCTGGCTCAGGAGCGGGTATACAAGTACCGTCAGCTTTACCTACTATTACGTGTTTTAAAGGGTCCCACTCATTCCAGCTATTGACTATAATTTTGTTTTTACTCATTATTCTCTAAAAAATTTAATTAAGAGCTATATATCTTTTATTCCATCTCATAATTAAACTGTAATAAACGAGAGAAACAAAAAGAAAAAATCCACCAATTATAGTACTAGTAGACGGAATTTCATTAATTCCAAACAGTGGTAACCATACCCAAAAGATTCCACCAATAACCTCTGTTAGAGATAAAAGTGTCAACTCTGCTGCTGGTATTGCCTTTGAGCCAATAGAATATAAAATTAACCCAAAACAAACTATAATACCATGTAACGAAAACATTGAGCTATTATAACTGGTTGAAAAAAAGCTTTGTTTAGTAACTAAAATGACTATTGATGCAAAGACAAAACAAAATAATCCAGCTAAAGCTACGGTAGTAAACTTGGGTGTTTCTTTTCTCCATCTTAATGTTACTGAAAAAATAGAGAAACCTATCGAAGATGCAAGACCAAAAAGAAAACCTATTAAAGAATTTTTTTCTGTATTTCCAAATGCCATGATAATAATTCCTAATGTAGCTATAAAAATCGACACCCATGCATTTGATGAAATTTTTTCTTTCAAAAATAAATAAGCTATTATAGCCGTAAAAAATGGCATTGCTGCTAAACACAATAAAGTAACTGCTGCACTGGTGTTAGTAATCGAGTAAATGAAAGTAATCATAGCAATACCTAGTCCACATCCTCCAATAGTTCCAGATCTTCCAATTTTCTTGTAATTTTTATAAAAGTTTATTCCTTCTTCAAAATATAGATACAAATTCAAAATTATAAATATTGTCAGACCTCGACCAAAAATATACTGCCAAGGCACCATATGTGGATTATCCATATACCTCACTACTAAGGGCCCGAATGACCATAAAAGGCCAGCGAATAAGACTACTGGAATAGCTATTTTTTCTTTTTTAAGCTCTATCATAAGTAGATGTTTAGTTGTAATTAGTTTGAACTACAACAAAATTGAATTGTAATAAAAAAAATTTTATTAGTATACCTAAAAAAACATTCTATTTCCCGAATTTATTATATTTTTTTTGAGAATTTAAAACTTAACTATAACATTTAATATCTTTATTATATAAATAAATATGGACTTAGAAATATTAGGCATAGCCTCGGAAACAGAAAATAATATAAATATCAAAAATCATACTCACTATTCAAAATTAAAAAACTCTTTATGTGGGGACGAAGTACAACTAAAATTAATTATTAGAAATAATAAAATAATTAAGTTTGGATATCAAGGAAATTCCTGTATTTACTGTCAAGCGTCTGCAAGCATTCTTTCCAAAGCATCTATAAATAATCAAAAAGATAAAATAAAAAAATTGTGTGAAGATGCAAAAAACTTTTTTGATGGAGATTTAGATATATTTAAAAAAAGAAATTTATCATTCAAGAAATTATTTAAAAAAAAAAATTTTTCCAGAAAAGAATGTATATTATTACCTTTTAATGCCCTAAAAAAGATAGTATCAAATTAAAAAAATGAATAATTTAAAAAAATCAATTTTTGCTGGATTATTTTCTACTTTAACAATTGGTATATTAACTGTTTTAACTTATAAAACCGGATTTGGAATATTTCTATTAGCTTCTTTTGGTTCCTCAATGGTTTTGCTTTACGGCTATCCTGAAAGTCCATTTGCACGACCGAAAAATGTTTTTTTTGGACATCTTATAACTGCTTCAGTAGGTTTATTCTTTTTATATTTTATTCCTTTACCAATTTTTTTAACTATTCCTTTAGCTGTGGGGTTTGGCGTTGGATTAATGATCTTGTTTAATATCACCCACCCACCGGCAGGTGGTAATCCAATAATAGTGATAATAGGTAGTGTCTCTTTGGATTATTTACTAAGTCCTGTTATATTAGGGTCTCTAATAATTATTATATTTGCGATTATTGTTAATAGATTTATTTTAAAAAAACCTTACCCAATTCAGAAATAATTAATTGCTAGATACCTTAAAATAATGTTAGATAAACGTTTTAATATTTAAATATACAGAGAGGAACAAATGAAAATATTATGCGTATTATATGATGATCCCAAAAGTGGAATGCCCAAATCTTATGCACTTTCACAATTACCAAAAATAGAGAAATACCCAGATGGAATGACTTTACCTTCACCTAAAGGTAGGGATTATACTCCAGGGCAATTACTAGGTTGTGTATCTGGTGAACTTGGATTACGTAAGTTTTTAGAGAGTAATGGTCATGAGTTAGTTGTTACTAATAGTAAAGATGGTGATGGATGTGAGGCTGACAAACATATTGTTGATGCTGATATTGTTATTTCTCAACCTTTTTTCCCATATTATCTAACCAAAGAAAGGATTGGCAAAGCTAAAAATCTTAAGATGGCAATTACAGCAGGTATTGGTTCAGATCACGTTGATTTACAAGCTGCGATGGATAACAAAATTGACGTCGTAGAAGTAACTTATTGTAATTCTAGATCAGTAGCAGAGCACATTGTCATGATGATAGTTTCAATGGTTAGAGATTATCATAATCAACATAGAATCGTAAATGAAGGTGGCTGGAACATCGCTGATGCAGTTCAGAGATCATATGACGTTGAAGGTATGCATATTGGAACAGTTGCTGCAGGACGTATTGGATTAGATGCATTAAGAAAGATGAAACCTTTTGATACTCACTTACATTATTTTGATAGACATAGACTACCTGATTCAGTTGAAAAAGAACTTAATCTAACATTTCATGAGTCTGTTGAGTCAATGGTAAAAGTTTGCGATGTGGTGACAATTAATTGTCCACTTCATCCAGAAACGGAAAACTTATTTGATGATGAAATGATAAGTAAAATGAAAAAAGGTGCTTATATTGTAAACACTGCAAGAGGAAAAATTTGTAATCGCGATGCAATAGCAAAAGCATTGAAAAGTGGTCAATTAAGTGGATATGCTGGAGATGTGTGGTTTCCTCAACCAGCACCCAATGATCACGTATGGAGAAGCATGCCAAATCACGGAATGACACCTCACACTTCAGGAACATCTTTGACAGCACAAGCAAGGTATGCTGATGGAGTTAGAGAGATACTTGAATGTTTCTTTGATGGTAAAGAAATTAGAAATCAGTATTTAATTGTAAAAGATGGACAGTTAGCTGGTATGGGTGCTCATTCATATAGTAAAGGTTCAGCAACTGGTGGTTCAGAGGAAGCAGCCAAGTACCAAAAAAAATAATTCTTAAAAATCAATATTAAAGGTAGACTATTTTAAGTAGTAGCTACCTTTAATATCATGGACTAATCATAATTATTTTGTTTATGATAATTGATGAAATATTTTATTATATTCCTTATTTTATTAGTTAATACAAGTCTTTCACATTCTGCCCAGAAAAGTAAAGCATATTTTGCCGGCGGATGTTTTTGGTGTGTGGAGGAATCATTTGAAAAATTAAATGGTGTAGAGGAAGTTATTTCTGGATATTCAGGAGGTATTACTGAAAACCCAACTTACAAGGAAGTAACGTATGGAAAGACTGGTCATTTTGAAGTTGTAGAAATAATCTATGATAAAAAAATTATTTCCTACGAAGAATTATTGGAAAATTTTTGGATTAATATTGATCCATTTGACGCATATGGTCAATTTTGTGATAAAGGATATAGTTATAGGTCAGTTGCATTCTATGGAAATGATGAGGAAAAAATTTTGATAGATAAAAATATTAAAGAATTAGAGAATAAATTTAATAAGAAAGTAGTGACCTATGTAAGAAACTTTGAAAAATTTTTTAAAGCAGAGGAATATCATCAAGATTTTTATAAGATCAAATTTGAGCGATATCTTAGATATAAAAAGGCTTGTGGAAGAGAAGAATTGTTAAAGAGGATTTGGAGTCAATAAATTTTATGAAAAATACTATAAATTGGAATTTTGATAACTCTTATTCAAGACTATCTAATGCATTTAAAGAACATATTGAACCTGTAGCTGTAAAGAACCCAGAATTAGTTTTGATGAATAATGATTTAGCCAAAGAGTTAAATCTGGACTTCAACAAAATTGATAAAGATAAATTATCATCCTTATTTACTGGAAATATACTTCCAAAGGGAAGTAATGCAATAGCTCAAGCTTATGCTGGTCATCAATTTGGACATTTCACAATGTTAGGGGATGGCAGAGCAATCTTAATAGGTGAGCATTTAACGAAGAGTAATAAAAGATACGATGTTCAGTTTAAAGGTTCAGGGAAAACTGCATTTTCTAGAAATGGTGATGGCAGAGCTGCACTAGGTCCAATGTTAAGGGAATATATCATTAGTGAAGCAATGCATCATCTTAATATCCCTTCAACAAGGAGTTTGGCGGTGGCTAAAACAGGTGAAAAAATAATACGAGATACCTTATTGCAAGGTGCTATCTTAACAAGAGTTGCTTCAAGTCATATAAGGGTTGGAACTTTTCAATACGTTGCGGCAAGAAATAAAAAAAATGAATTAGAAATTTTTTTTAATTATGTTCTTAAACGGCACTTTCCAGAACTCATAAATTCAAAAAAAAAGGCCTTAGATCTCTTGCACGTTCTTATAGATAAACAAATTGATCTTGTGGTCAATTGGATGCGAGTTGGTTTTATTCATGGTGTTATGAATACTGACAATATGACGATTTCTGGAGAGACAATTGATTATGGACCGTGTGCATTTATCGACAAATATGATCCAGAGACTGTTTTTAGTTCAATTGATAAAATGGGTAGATACGCTTACTGTAATCAGCCCGCAATAACAAAGTGGAACCTTTCACGATTTGCTGAATGTTTAATCCCATTAATTCACCATGATCAAGATCAAGCAATTAAAAGTGCAACAGAACTCATTAATACATTCGAAAAAAAATATAAGGAAAGATGGATGAATATGATGAGAAAGAAACTTGGATTACAGGGCACAGAAGATAAAGATAAATTCTTAATAGTTGATTTGCTTACTTGGATGCATCTAAATAAAGTAGATTATACAAACACTTTTTGTTATTTAATGAATGAAAAAATAAAAGACAACAAAGTTTATGAAAGTGAAGATTTTCAAAATTGGAAAAAAAGATGGGAGGTAAGACTTAAAATTAACAATAATTCACCTGAAAAATACTTAAAATTGATGAAAACTTTTAATCCTCTTGTTATTCCGAGAAATCATAAAGTAGAAGAGGCCCTTGAAGCAGCTAAAAAAGATAATATAAAACCTGTTAAGCATCTATTAGAAATTTTGAAAAAACCATATATTCGACAAAATGATACTATCAATTATCAAATTCCAACTGATTTAGATGAAAAGTATCAAACATTTTGTGGAACTTAATTATAGAACATAAGGCTCTGGTCTTGCTTTTTTACCCAATACTCTTTCAACTGCCATGTTTGAAATATCAATTGTTTGATATGACCCTGTCGTAATAAGCTCGGTTAAAGCTCTACCAATTCCTGGAGCTTGCATCAAGCCTCTGCCTGTAAAACCTGTGGCTAAATAAACATTTTCGAATTTAGGATGTTTTCCAACAACAGCGTTATTATCGAGTCTGTTACAATCATAATAACCAGCCCATCCTCCAGTTAATTTTAACTCTTCCATTGCAGGTATCCTTTTGGCTAATGCAGGCCAAACAAGTTCCTCAAAATCCTCCCAAGCCGGTTCAAGATCTTTTGCATCAAAAATAGATTTTGGAGATCCTGCTAAATACTCTTTTCCCTCTGGTCTCCAATAAACACCTGTCGTAAGATCACCTGTTAAGGGCATTTCTGGTATATGTTTAGGACATTTGACTCTAAATACTGTGTGCTTTTGAGGTTCAACAGGAATATCTTCTAGAAGTTCTTTTGTCCAGCAACCTGCGGCAGATATAATTGTTTTTGCCTTTATTTCTGAAAGATTTTTGATTTCTCCTTTAATAAATTCTGCACCAAGTTCCATCGCTTTACTTTTTAAAGCACCATGAAACATAAATGGATCTATCCAGCCCTCACTTTGATTATCTGTAAATGTAGCAGTTTCAATTCCCGCATTATTTATATATGGAAAAAAATTTTTTAATTCTGAGCCTTTAATATTTTTGGTTCCAGCTTCACAAGCATAGTGATTTTTAAGAGCTTTATACTGCTCTTCTGCATGTTCAGGGCCAAACATTAATAAATATCCATTGGCTACCATACTTGCAGTGGGTCTAGGGTTTTTTTCCGTCTTAAGAAGCTCAGGTATTTGAAATATAAATTCTCGAGCAAATTTACCTAACAAAATGTTTTCTGTTTGAAAAAACTGTCTTCTAAAACCTCCTAAAGATAATGGGAAAGAGGCCGTTTTATATGTTGGATCTCTCTCTATAACTTTAACTTTTCTTCCTTCTTTAGATAAAAAATAGGCAGTTGCAGTACCTATTATACCTCCTCCAACAATTACAACATCGTTCATATTTAATTTAAAATTAATAAGTTAAAATTCAGAAATAGTGCATAGATAGTCCAAAGTAAATAGGGAATCATAAGATAATAACTCAATAAATTGACACGCTTGTATCTTAAAATAAGAGAAATGATAAAAAAAATTAATAATAAAAGTACAATAAATGCAAATAAAATTTGGTGTAGACCAAAAAAAACAATGCTCCATGTTATATTAAGAGCTATATGAATTAAATAAATGTAAATTGTCTTTATATCTCTATTTTTACTATGCCAGAAAAACCAGATAGACAATGTCATCATTAAATATAATATTGTCCACACAGGGGCAAAAACCCAGTCAGGAGGATTATAATTTGACTTAGTAAGCTGTGAATACCAGGGTTCTTTAAAACTTAATGTGACAAATCCTCCAATAAATGATGCTGAATATGTAATTACAAAGAAAATAACAAATGATAGAAATTTATTTTTTAACATATAAGTATTATACATCACAATAAAATGAATAAAAAAACTATTTGGATAACTGGAGGAAGCACGGGTATTGGCAAAGCATTAGCAATCAAATTTGCTAATCAAGGTTGGAATGTTGCTATTTCTGCTAGAAGAGAAAATCTTCTTAAAGAAATATCAGATAAGCACGAAAATATATATGATTTCCAACTTGATGTTACAAATAAATCTAAATGCAAAGAAGTTTTTGAAGAAATCAAAAATAAATTTAAAAATATTGATATTTGTTTTTTTTCAACTGGTACATGGAATCCAAAAAAAGAAAAAGATATTGACGTTGAACAAATAGAGGATGTTTTTAAAGTAAATTTTTTTGGAACATTGAATAGTATTAAAGCAGTAGAAGAATATTTCAAAAATAAAAAAGATGGAATTATCACAATAGTCTCATCTATCGCTGGATATAGAGGATTACCTAATTCAACCGGGTATGGACCGTCAAAATCAGCATTAAATAATTTAGCTGAAAGTTTATATTTTGATTTTAAAAGATCAAATGTAAGAATTTGCTTAGTAAGTCCTGGTTTTATAAAAACTCCGATGACAGACAAAAATGATTTTAAAATGCCCTTTTTAAAAACAACTGAATACGCAGCTGAAAAAATTTATGATGGTTTAATCAATAAAAATATTTTTGAAATTCATTTTCCAAAGTCTTTGACTCTGATACTTAAAATATTAAGTTTTTTACCAAGTAAAATTTATTTTAGCTTGATTGGTAAAATGACAAAACACCAAAAGAGAATCTAGTCTTTAACAAATACCACAGTTAATTCAGCAACTTTAAAGCCAAACTTAGTCATTGTTGCCCTATTAATTGCAACACGTTCATCTTGTTTGAAAATCCAGTCATCAAATGTAATTTTCATCTCTTTACCTTTGACGGGCACTAATAAAATATATTCAAATTTAAAAGCTGGGCCATAAGAAAAACCTTTTGCTTTACCTACGACATCACCAGCTGTACCTTCATAATTATTTTCATCAATTTTTATTATTTTCCATTGTCGATTTTGAACTTCACCATCATCCCAATTAAATTTTTCATCAAGTATTAATTCTTTACCATCCCATTTTCCATTGAGATCAGCTGAGAACTGTCTAGTAACTTTTCCAGATCTATTTTGAAGAACGCCCCAAGCCTTAACGTTTCCTGACAAATATTCTTCAATAATTAATCTCGGTTTTTTATCTTTAAAATCCTCTGGTTTCATAGAACTATTTTTTGAACAACTTGTAATTAAGATTAAAGAAATTATCAATAAAATTGATTTAAATAAGTTTGAGATGGTCATATTTATTTTCTTATTTATTTTGTATCGAAAATTGTATTAAATCAATATTCTTTGATTTAAAACCAGCTTCACAATAACACAAGTAAAATTCCCACATTCTTTTAAATGTTAAATCAAAGCCTTGATTTTTAATTTGATCCCATTTTCTATTAAATTCATCTCTCCATATAGCCAAAGTATTTGAATAATGATCAGCATAAGACTCGTAAGATTTTATAGTCAGGCCATTATTAGAGACATACTTGTTTATACTATTTTTATTAGGTAGAAATCCTCCTGGAAAAATATACTTTTGTATAAAATCTTCTTTATTTTTGTATCTGTTAAATAAAGTATCGTCAATTGTAATTGCTTGAATACCCGCTCTTCCATTATGTGATAAGTTATTTTTAATTGTTTTAAAGTAACTCTCTAAATAATTTTGACCTACAGCTTCAATCATTTCTATAGAAGCTATTGAATTATATTTGTTTTTTAAATCTCTATAATCTTTAATTTCAATGTTAACTTTTTCACTTAAGCCGCATTTATGAATTCTTTTTTTAGCATATTCAAATTGTTTTTTAGAGATTGTAATACAATCAAGTTTAACATCATATTTTTTACCCAAATATTCAGCAAAACCTCCCCAACCACATCCTATTTCTAAAACCTTATCACCACTATTTGGTTTGATTAAATTAATCAATTTTTGATATTTATTATTTTGTGCATCAGATAAATCTTTGTTTTTTTCATCAAAAATTGCACTCGAATATGTCAATGTCTTATCTAGCCAGAGAGAGAAAAATTCATTACCTAGGTCGTAATGTTTGGCTATATTTGATTTGCTTCTACTTTTTGTATTTTTAATAAACATTTTTTTTAATAAATTAAATAATGGCATGTCAAGTAGGCCTGAAAATTTATGAACTTGTTTGATATTTCTTGCAGTCAATTCTATTAAGTTTGATAAATTTTTAGTATCAAATTCATTTTTCATATAAGACTCGGCAAGCCCCACACTTCCTCCTTTTATAATATTAAAAGTAAAATTAGGTTTTTTTATCTCAAGATAAGCTTTTAATATCTCGTTTGGATCACCAAATTTATAAATATCTCCATTATGGTTGATGATCTCTAAATAACCGAATCTTATGTCTTTTAAAGTATTAAATACAATCTTGTCTGAAATTTTAAATAAACCCATTAATTTTCAAAAGTAGTATTATTTTTAATTTTTAATTTTTTTTTTACATACTTAATTCCTTTTAACCACAATTTGAACGCTTCAAAATGTATCGCCAAAATTATTTTAAATGTCATTAATGGGTGTTTTATATAGGATTTAATTAATTCTTTCGAATTAAATTCAACTCTTTTACCATCTTGAGATGCAAAAAATATTTTTTCATTTGTTTGATATTGATCGATAATAACAGAAATTTTTTTTCCAGGTTTTAAATTCCTAAAAAAATATTCACAATCCATTTCAATAAAAGGAGAAACATGAAATTTTTTTGAGCAATTGTGTTGATAAAGGTTTTTGTCTCCATCAACCTTAAAAATATATGTGTGTTGTTCTCCAAAAGTATTTTTTACTTCATATAAAATACAAGTTAATTTTTCATAAACATCATAAACATAAAATACACTTAATGGATTAAATACATACCCAAAAATTCTGGGATAACATAATAATTTAATTTTCACATTTTCAGAATTTATATTGTTATCATTCAAATTTTTTTTAACCCATTCTGTTAAAGATGAACCATCTCTATTACCATGATCTTTTTCATAAAAACTTAAGAGATTAAAACGATTATACGAAAAAAATTTAATTTTTTTATTTAAATAATTTAATTCAGATAAATCAATTAGAAAGGTAAATATATTATATTTAAAAAAATGATTTTTAGGTTTAAATCTTTTATGAATTACAGTTCCATTATAAATTGAGCTATTCATTAAAATTTTTTAACATTTCAATTGATGATTTTATTCCATCTTCATGAAATCCATAACCAAAATAACTTCCACAAAAGAGAATGTTTCTTTTATTTTGTAAATTTTTAAGCTGACTTTGAGTGTCTAATGCGGATTGATCAAAATAAGGATGAGTATATTTTACTTTTTTTAATATCTTAGATTTGTCTATTTCAAAGTAAGGATTCAAGGTCAAAAATATATTCTGCTCAAATTTTAAATTTTGTAATAAATTTAACCAATAAGTAATTGAGTTTTTTTCAGAACAATTTTTATCCATAGAAGAATTCCATGAACACCAAGCGTTTTTATTTTTGGGCATAACTTTTTCGTCAGTATGGACGAAAGCAAAGTTTTCTTTATATTTAAAGTTTGATAATACTTTTTTTTCATCATTTGATGGATTTTCAATAATTGAAAGAGCTTCATCAGCATGCGTTGCTAATACAACTTTATCGTAATTAAAAAATTCACTTTCTCCACCATAAAATAAATCTACCCCAGATTTATTACTTACAATTTTTTTAACAGCATAATTTTTAAAATGTTCACCGCTCAAACTTGAAATAATTTTTTGAACATAAGTTCTACTTCTATTAGTAACTGTGTACCATTGTGGTCTATTTTTTAGCTTAAATAAACCATGATTTTGAAAAAACTTTAAGAAAAATTTTAAAGGCATTTTACTAGCCTCGTAAGGTGGCATTGACCAAATAGCTGAAACCATAGGTATCAAATGATAGTTTATAAATTCTTTTGATAGTCTATTTTTAGATAAATACTCACCTAGAGTTATTTCTTTATTAAAACTTTTTAAATCATCACATTTTTTGTAAAAACTAAAAATATCAAAAAACATTTTCAAGAATTTAAAGTTGAATAAATTTGATTTATTTGAAAAAATTCCATTCAAACCTTTTCCACAATATTCAAAATTTGTATTTTTGACTGAAACCGAAAAAGACATATTACTTTTTTCTATTTCAATTTTATTTTCTTTAAAAAAATTAATTAAGTTTGGATAAGTATTAAAATTAAAAACAATAAAGCCGATATCTACTGATATTTTTTTTGACCCAAAATTCAGATCAATCGTGTAGGAGTGTCCTCCAAAATGATCTTCTTTTTCGAAAAGATCCACATGATTTTTTTTTGACAAATAATGTGCAGCACTTAAACCAGAAATACCTGAACCAACTATAGCTATTTTCATCTAATTAAAAACTTCAGGCTGCTGAGTCTTCATATTCATCCATAGATGGACAAGTGCAAAATAAATTTTTGTCTCCATATACATTATCTACTCTTCCAACTGGGGGCCAATATTTTACAGTTTTTAAAATTTCAGTAGGATAAGCAGCTTCTTCCCTTTCATACATATGTTCCCATTTGTTTGAACTTAATTCAACGTGTGTATGTGGCGCATTTTTTAAAGGATTATCAACTTTATCGTATTTACCAGACAGAACTTTATCAATTTCATGTCTAATTTTTTTTAGAGCAAAGCAGAATCTGTTAATTTCAGTTAAACTTTCACTTTCAGTGGGTTCAATCATCATTGTGCCAGCCACTGGCCATGACATTGTTGGTGCATGATAACCAAAATCAATAAGTCTTTTCGCAATATCTTCTTCAGTAATACCAATATCTTTTTTTATTTTTCTAATATCAATAATGCACTCATGTGCAACATTACCATTTTTTCCTTTATACAAAATTGGAAATGAGTCTTTTAATTTATGAGCTAGATAATTAGCATTCAAGATTGCAACTTGGGATGCTCTTTTTAAACCTTCTGATCCCATCATTTTAATATACATCCAAGAAATAGATAGAATACTTGAACTTCCCCAAGGAGCAGCTGATACTGCACCAATTCCTGTTGCTGGTCCACAATCCTTGATTACAGAATGCTTCGGTAAAAATATTTCTAAATGTTTTTTACACGCTATTGGACCCATTCCAGGACCACCACCTCCATGTGGGATACAAAAAGTTTTATGTAAATTAATATGACATACATCTGGACCAAAATTTCCAGGTTTTGCTATCCCCACTAAAGCATTTAAGTTTGCTCCATCCATATATACCTGTCCACCATGTTTGTGAATTAAGTCACAAATATCTGTTATTTTTTCCTCAAAAACACCATGAGTTGAAGGATATGTAACCATTAACGCTGCCAAATTTTCTGAGTGTTCCTCAGCCTTCTTTTTTAAATCTTCATAATCAACATTTCCTTTTTCATCACATTTAACAACAACAACTTTCATGCCTACCATTTGAGCGCTCGCTGGATTTGTGCCATGGGCAGAACTTGGGATTAGACAAATATTTCGATTCAGTTCTTCATTTTTTTCATGATATTTTCTTATTACCATCAGTCCTGTAAATTCTCCTTGAGCACCAGCGTTAGGTTGAAGTGAAACGCCGGAAAAACCTGTAATCGATCTTAACCAATTCTTTAAATCAGTGAAAAGTTCTCTATAACCATCCATTTGCTCAACCGGAGAAAATGGATGTGGTTGTGAAAACTCTTTCCATGTAATAGGTATCATTTCTGAAACTGCATTTAATTTCATAGTACAAGAACCAAGAGCTATCATTGTTCTATTAAGAGCTATGTCTGAGTCTTCTAGTTTTTTTAAATACCTGAGCATTTCTGTCTCAGAATGATAGCTATTAAATACTGGATGATCTAAATAAGTAGAAGTTCGCAATAATTTCTCTGGTAGGTTTGATAAACTTTCATTCATTGTCTCTTTAATTGTTTCTGAACAATTGAATATTTTTAAAAGTTGATTTGCTCTATAGAGGTTTTTTCTTTCATCAAAAGACACTGCTAATAATTCAGAACTAACTTTTCTTATATTAACACCTTGATCTAGGGCATTTTTATAAATTTTATCTGTTTTGTCTGAAGTTTTTACTGTGACTGTATCAAAAAATTTATCAGAATATAATTCATATCCTGATTGTTTTAATTTATCTGCAAAGTTTTTTGTTAATTGAGAAACAGTTTCCGCAATTTTTTTAATACCTTTTGGTCCATGATAAACTGCGTAGGCTGCTGATACTATTGCAAGCAAAGCTTGAGCTGTGCAAATATTACTTGTAGCTTTATCTCTTCTGATGTGTTGCTCTCTAGTCTGCAGGGCTAATCTAAAAGCTTTCTTACCATGTCTATCAACTGAAACACCCACAATTCTTCCTGGCATAGATCTTTTAAATTCATCTTTTGTAGCAAAAAAAGCTGCATGAGGACCACCATATCCCATTGGAATTCCAAATCTCTGTGAACTACCAATAGCTATATCAGCACCTAATTCTGCAGGTGTTTTAAGTTTAGCTAAAGCAAGTAAATCACAAGCTAAAACTGCTTTACCATTATTTTTATGAATTTTACTTATTGCCTCACTTGGATCTTTTATGTCTCCTAAAGTTCCGGGATATTGGAGTATTCCACAAATAATATTTTCATTAATGTCTTTATCTTCATCACCAACCATTATTTCCAATCCTAATGGTTCAGCCCTAGTTTTAATAACTTCAATAGTTTGTGGATGACAGTTTTTTGAAACAAAAACTTTTTTTGTCTCAGTTTTTGATAGTCTGAAACTCAACCCCATAGCTTCAGCAGCTGCAGTAGCCTCATCTAAGAGGGAAGCATTTGCAATGTCCATTCCAGTAAAATCAATAATCATTTGTTGAAAATTCAACAACATCTCCAATCTGCCCTGGGCTACTTCGGGTTGATATGGTGTATAAGAAGTATACCAACCTGGATTTTCTAATATATTTCTAAGGATTACGTAAGGAGTATATGTTCCATAATAACCCATACCTATAAAACTTGAGAAAATTTTATTTTTCTTAGAAATATTTTTAAGTTTTCTCAAGGCTTCATATTCAGAGTTTGGATAACCGATATCTAAATTATCCTTCAATAAAATTTTTTCTGGTACAGTATTTTCTATTAAATTATCCAAACTTTTATAACCAAGCTCTTTAAGCATTATTTCTTGCTCTTTTTCAGAGGGGCCTATGTGTCTTTTGATAAAATCTTTTTGAGCATTTTTTAACATTTAACTATTACTTTCTTTTGCAAATTTATCATATTCCTCTTTATTCATTAAACTATCCATCTCAGATTTATCTTTTAATTTTAATTTAAAAAACCATGCTGTGTCTTCTGGATCTTCATTTATTTTTGCAGGATCATCCACAATTTTTTGATTAGTATCAATAACCTCCCCACTTAGAGGAGTATAAACATCACTTGCTGCTTTTGTTGACTCAACTACCCCAGCTGTACCATCTTTTTCTATTTTTGAACCTTTTTCGGGAAGTTCAGCAAATACAATATCACCTAACATTTCTGTTGCATGCTTTGTTATTCCTATAGTTGCAACCTCTCCCTCAAGTTTAATCCACTCGTGTTCTTTTGAAAATTTTATTTCAGACATTTAAATCTCCTTTAAATAGTTTTTTTGATAAAAAGGTAACTTACAGACATTTGCGGCAATCTTTTTCCCTCTAATTTCTAAAAATATTTTTGTGTCTATTGACGAATAATTATTGTCTATATAACCCATAGATATTGGATATTCTACACTTGGTCCAAAAGTTCCACTAGTAATTTTTCCAATTTCTTTATTATCATCATTATATATTTTTGTATTAGCTCGAGCGATAACTTTGGTATCTGGCTTTATCCCAACTCTTAATTTTTTTACTCCAGAAAAAAATTGTTTTTTAATTACCTCTGATCCTGGATATTGATCATCAATTCTTTTTTTTGATATCGCCCACTTTAGATTAGCTTCTATAGGAGTAGTTTCTGTATCTAAGTCATTTCCGTATAAGCAAAGCCCGGCCTCTAAACGTAACGTATCTCTTGCACCTAAACCAATTAATTTTGATCCATTTATAAGCAAAATTTTTGTAAAATTCTCTGCTATTTCATTGGGAATTGAAATCTCGAATCCATCTTCCCCAGTATACCCAGATCTAGTGACATAAAGATTAAAATTATTGTAATTGAAATCTCCTCCATGCATAAATTTTAGATTAGTAGTTTCTGGTATAATTTTTCCAAGTATATTTTTGGCTCCTGGTCCCTGTAAGGCAATTAAAGAAAGGTTTTCTTTAAGTTCTAATTTATAGCTGTCATTTAATTTTTCTTTTAGAATTTTATAATCATTAATTTTACAAGCGGCATTCAAAATAATCATATAGCCTTTACTAATCTTGGTTATGATTAGATCATCAAAAATCCCTCCATTTTCATTCATTAAAAATGAGTACTTGCTTTGATTTATCTTTAAATTTTGTAGATCTATAGGAAAAATTTTTTCAAGATCTTTTGTTAATATATCGTCTCCGTAAATAAATAATTGACCCATGTGTGAAACATCGAAAATACCACTTTTTGTCCTAGTAAACCTATGCTCTTTGAGAATTCCATCTGGATATTGGATAGGCATGTTATATCCTGCAAACTCAACAAGCTTTGCTCCATTTGATTTATGAAGGTTTATTAAAGATGTTTCTTTCATTTACATATTAACTCATTCTACCCATCTGTATATTTGCCTGAGAGTTTTGCTCCTTCGGCGAGAACTTAATCTCTTTCCAGAGTTAATACGTTACGGTCCTTTTTGCCTGAGAGATTCCCGGGTGGTTGCTCCTTCGGCGCTACGATATTATGTAGTCTCTCCCGTAAAGTGATAATCTTACAAGTGACTATAAATGTCAATGAGAAACACTTTTTTTACTCTTTGTTAAAAGGGCATAAAATTGAAGCAATACTGCGAAGAGTATTATCGCACCACCAATTAAACCAAATATTGACGGCCTTTCACCTACAAACATAAAAGCCCAAAATGGGCCCAACACAGATTCGGATAACATTATTATTCCAACCACTGCTGAAGGTGTGGTTCTGGCACCAATAGTGATAAAAATAAATCCGAAACCAATTTGAAAAAAACCGGCCAAAAATCCTAAAAAAATATCATGAGGAGAAATCATAATTTTTGTTGAAAGAATAAATCCTATTAAACAAGAGCAAATTCCTGCTACAAATTGTGCAGGAATCATATCTACTGTTGGATATTTTCTTACAATCATAATTAAAACAGCAAAACAAATTGGCATTGAAAATGCAGCTAAATTTCCAGATAACTCTCCAGGAGTCAACGAATTGCCAACCATTAATAAAACTCCACTTATTGCTAATATGATTGATGTTATAGTTAGAGTATTGATTTTTTCCTTTAAAAAGATGTATCCAAACACTGCAAGAAACAATATTTGAAGTGATATTATGAAATTTGTGTTTGCGACTGTTGTGTTATACATAGCAAAAACATAACCACAAAAACCAAAAGATAATACTATTCCACCAAAAAATCCTGGTAATCCAGAATTATAAAAAGAATTTAAAGTTTCTTTCCTGTAACTAATTATTAAGAAAGCTAAAACAGTTAAAGTAAAAAAAAATGAACGCCAAAATAAAATTTGCCATAACGTAGCTCCTTCAAAAGATTTTACGATTAATCCACCAAAACTTAAACTTAAAGCTCCCAAAAAAATTAATAAAGGTCCAGGTAAGTTTCTAACTATATTCATCTCGTTTGTGAAATTAGATTATTCGTTTCAATTTCATATAACTTAAACAAATTTTCTGCATCTACTAATTCAATTTCTTGAAATTTACATTTTGAACCAGGCGATAGTTGAACCAATTTGTCGTAATCTGCACTTATTACAACTCCAATTTTTGGATAACCTCCTATTGTTCCGTAATCTGATAACATAATTATTGGATTACCGTCTGCAGTTACTTGAATTACTCCTTTTATCAAACCCTCTGATCTAATATTGGTCTCAACAATATTTTCAATATTTGGCCCCTCTAATCGCATTCCCATACGATCTGATAGTTTTGAAATAATAAATTCTTTTTCAAAAAAAATCTTTTTCCCTTCATTTGAAAAATAATTAAAGTTTGTTCCTTTGATAACCCTGATTTTTTCCAGTCTCGTATTAACGTAATTTAATTTTTTTTGAATTTGAATTGAGTTAATATTTATTATCTCAATTTTTTGAGAGTCTTGTAGCTTTTTTCCCTTATTTGAACCTATTTTAGCCGTTGTATTTATTGAACAACTTCCCCATTGAAAATTTAAATTGAATTCACCGCTAATTGCAAAATAACCGTATACAGATTTGTTAGTTGAAATAATATCTATTTGATCTCCATCCTCAATATTGTAAGTTTCATAACAGTTACCGTTAATTTCATAATCTTTTTTAATTATTTTAAACATTACATCTCCAGTAATAACAAAATTAATTTTTTTTCCTCTATATCTTACTAAAGGTCCTTGGTAAGCAAACTCAATAACCGGGAAATCAATTTTATTACCGACTAAACTGTTAGCTAAAACATAATTCCTTTTATCCATTACTCCACTGGATGGTATACCAATATGATTAAGATTATTTCTTCCATTGTCTTGAAATGTGGTATTAGTTCCTGCTCTTATTATATCAAAACAGTTATTCATTATAATTTTTGTGATCGGTGAGAGAGATTTGTTTAAAAGTTACTAAATCTCCTGGTGAAATTAAATTTGGGTTATCTATTTTTGAACTGTTAAAAACTTCTATTGGAGTATTTCCAATTATATTCCACCCTCCTGGGCTTTCAAAAGTGTAAATGTTAGCAAATTGTTCAGTTAAACCCACAGACCCCTTAGGAACTTTAACTCTTGGAGTTTCTAACCTATTAATTCTCATACTTTTATCAAGATCACCTAAAAATGGCATTCCAGCAATAAAACCTGTCATATAACAAAAATATTCTTTATTAAAAAAGTTTTCATAAATTTTATCTTTCTTCAAGAATAGTTTTTTTTCTAATCTTTTAATATCTAATGAAAAAAAGTCTGCGCAACAAACTGGTATTTCAATCTTTTTTGAAGATTCAGATTTAAACTCATTAATATCTAAATTTTCAATAATCTTTTTAACTTCTTTAAAATTAACTTTTTTTAAATCAAATGAAATAATTAACTTATTGTAAGAAGGTGTTAAATTGATAATTCCTTTAAAATTTTTTTCTTTTATATTTTTAAAATATTTAATTACGTTAGAATTTACTTCTTTATTTACATCTTCACCAAAGTCACAATACAAAGCTGCGTCACCAAGATTTGATATATTTTTTATCATGTCATGTTATACTTCAACTATTAAAACTATGGAAATTAATATCAACTGCGATTTAGGTGAAAAGTCGAAACATCACTCTAATAAAAACGATCCAGAACTACTAGAGATAGTAAATTCAGCTAATATCGCATGTGGATATCACGCAGGTGATAAAGAAACAATGTATCAAGTTGTAAAGATTTCAAAAAAAAATGGAGTTAGTATTGGTGCGCATCCGTCTTTTAATGATCCAGAAAATTTTGGAAGAAAAAGAATAAACCTAACGTCAACTGAAATTAAGAAACTTGTCGTTGACCAATATGAGATACTTCAAAAAATAGCTTCAGATCATAAAGATAAAGTTACCCATATAAAGCCTCATGGTGCATTAAATAATATGGCTTGTGAGGATATTGAGCTTTCAAAAATTTTAGCAAAAATAATAAATGATATTGATAAAGATTTAATTTACCTTGTTCCAACTGGTTCAAAAATGGAAAAAGCAGCAAAAAAACTCAACATGAAAATTGCGTGTGAAATTTTTGCAGATAGAAATTACGAGGATGATGGTAATTTAGTTTCCCGCAAAAAATCAAATGCATTGATAACTAATCCTGAAGAAGCTAAAAAACATGTCTTAAAAATGGTTAAAAATCAGGCTATTAATTGTCACAGTGGAAAACAGATACCTTGTGAAATTGACTCTATATGTATACATGGTGATAATTTAAGCTCATTAGAAACAGCTAAGTGTATTAGAAATAATCTTTTAGAAAATAAGCTTAAATTAAAACCTTTAAACGAAATGGAGAAATTTATTTAATGATTAAAAAAATATTTTTAACGTGGATCATATCACTTTTTTTAACTGTTAATGGTTTTACTGCAGGATCAAGCAGTAGTGACTCTAATCAATCAGAATCCAACTACGATAAAGCAGTGTCACATATAAAATCAGCAAAAAAATATGAAAAAAAAGGTAACGATAAAAAAGCCAATAAAAGTTATGAAAAAGCTTTAGATCTTCTGATAAAATCAAACATTGAAAAACCAAATAGTGCAGATACACTCAATTATCTGGGTTTTACTACTAGAAAACTTGGAGATTTTTCAAATGGTGAAAAATACTATCTTCAAGGTCTTGCTATTGATCCTAAACATAATGGTATAAATGAATATTTAGGAGAACTTTATGTCGCCACTAATAGGCTTTCTTTGGCTAAAGAAAGACTTGAAGTTTTAAAAGGTTGTAATTGTGAAGAATATGAAGAATTAAAAGATGTAATCGAGGGAAATAAGGCTTCAAAGTATTAAATTAAATATTATAATTTTCAAATGAAAATTAATAAGCTTTTATTTTTCATTTTTTTATGTATCTCAATAATTTCTACGAAATCTTATTCAGCGGAAAAAAAAAGTGGAACATTCGAGGGTAAAGGAGGAGCTGAAGATCATTCTTTTTTGAATGCCACAAATAGTAATTTAAAAAAAGGTAAAGATTTTTTAAAACAAGCCATTAAGTTAAAAAAAAAAAATAAAATCAAAAAATCAGATAAAAAATTTGAAAAAGCTTTAGGTTACTTTGTTTTAGCCCATAAGGAATATCCAGAGAATGTTGAAATACTTAACTATCTTGGTTTTACATACAATATAATTGGTGATTTAATGATGTCAGAAATTTATTATCAACAAGCTTTAGTATTAGATCCAAAAAATCCTACTATAAACCAAGGATTGGGTGAACTTTACCTTGAAACAAAAAGAATAAACCTAGCTAAAGAAAGATTAGAAGCTTTAAGTATATGTAATTGTCAAGAATATACAAAACTTAAAAATCTTTTAGAAAAGAATTGATATAACTTTAATTTGAAATTGTTCTTATAATTTACTATACATAGTCACTTTGATTGAAGAAGCATTAATATTATTACAAATTATTTTTATTGATATTATCCTTGCAGCAGATAATGCAATTATTATTGGTTTAATCGCAGCAAATTTTGTACCTAAAAATAGAAAATTAATTATTTTTTGGGGAGTTGTAGGTGCATTAATTTTTAAAATTATATTTGCGTTATTTGCGACTTATTTATTTCAATTTTATTGGATAAAAATTATAGGTGGTTTGTTATTAATATGGATTGTAAATGACTTAAGAAAAGACTTATTCGAAGTAAAAAAAATTAAGTCACCTACAAAAAAATCAAAAGAACCGTCTTTTATCCAAAGTATATACAAGGTTCTTTTTGCTGACATAACGATTAGTTTCGATAACGTAATAGGTGTTGTCGGTGCATCCAAAGGAAATTTTGGATTTATGATTTTTGGATTAGTTCTATCAGTTATTTTAACAGGTGCACTAGCAACTTATCTTGCAAACTATATTCAAAAACATTTATGGATTGCATACATAGGACTAGGTTTCATCTTACTTGTAGCATTGCAATTAGTAATCGGTGGGCTAAATGATTACGGAGTATTGTCTATTAATGAAACATTTAAAAAGTATTTTTAATTTTTTTTAAGTTGCCAATTAAACATTTTCTAATTTTAATCTTTATCATGATAGCTCATGGCAGCGCTTTTCCTGTAGCAAAATTAGCTCTTAATAATTCAGTTCCACCCATTTTAATGGCATCATTAAGAATGGCTCTGGTATTTATAATACTAATTCCTTTTTGGAAATTTAAAATTCCAAAAAAAAAATATTTAAAATCTTTAATAACTTTTTCTATTTACATGGGTGTTTTAGTTTATGTTTTTATGAATCTATCTCTTTACCATTCAACGATTATATCCCCTATTATTTTAGGTTCACAACTTGCTATTCCGTTTGGAATTCTTGCAAGCTCGATAATGCTAAAAGAAAATATAACTTACAAAAAATGGTTACTTATTTTAAGCGCTTTTATTGGAATTTTTATAATCTTTTTTGATCCAAATTTAATGAATAATTTTTTAGGATTATTTTTTGCCAGTTTGATGGCACTATCTTTTGGTTTAGCACAAGTTTATTCAAGAGAATTAAGAGGTTTAGATATTAGTGTATTAAATGTGTTTTGTGGCTTGTTTGGTTTTATAATTTTACTCTTCATCTCCTTCTTTATAGAAGGAAACACACTTTTAAATATTAGTTTAATTACATCTGATTCTTGGATTTTAATTTTTTACCAAGCAATTGTTGTTTCTTTAGGAGCTCATTTGTTAATGTTTTACTTATATAAATTTTATACAGTTGGAAAAATTTTTCCCTTTTATTCTTTATTCCCAATCTTTGGAATAATCCTTTCATATGTTATTTTTGATGAGGTGCCCACTTTATTGTTCATATTGGGTGGTATAATCGTCATTTCTTCTGTCTTTTTTCTTAATAAAATAAAATAATTTGCTTATTGAAAAAATACTCAAATAGGTTTTAATTTATTTTTTATAAATTGTTAACAATATAAGAGGATAATAATGAAAAAACTATTTATTGCTGCATTTATATTTGTTTCTACATTTACAACAAATATTTTTGCAGAAGTTAAAATGGGAATTATTTTAGGGTTTACTGGTCCTATTGAGTCCCTTACACCGGCTATGGCTGCATCTGCTGAACTTGCGTTTAAAGAGGCATCCGAATCTGGATCACTGCTAAGTGGTGAAACTATTTCAGTAATAAGAGCAGACTCAACTTGTGTTGACTCGGCAGCAGCTACCGCAGCAGCTGAAGGAGTCATTTCTCAAGGAGTTGCTGCAATCATGGGAGCAGATTGTTCTGGTGTAACTGGAGCAATAGCTTCAAATGTTGCTGTACCAAATGGTGTAACTATGATCTCACCATCAGCTACATCTCCAGGATTGACAACTCTTGATGACAAAGGGTATTTTTTTAGAACTGCGCCTTCAGACGCTAGAGGTGGTCAGATTTTAGCAGATATTACAAAAGATAGAAAAGTTAAAAGTGTTGCTATTACTTATACAAATAATGACTATGGAAAAGGTCTAGCAGATGTTTATAAAGCAGCTGTTGAGGCCCACGGTATCAAAGTAACTACTGTGACTGCTCACGAGGATGGAAAAGCTGATTACTCCTCGGAAGTTGCAACTCTAGCTTCAGCTGGTGGAGATGCGGTAGCTGTAATAGGTTATCTTGATCAAGGTGGAAAAGGTATTATTCAAGCCTCTTTAGACTCAGGAGCATTTGATAAATTTATCTTATCTGATGGTATGATTGGCCAATCATTAGTAGATGCATTTGGCAACGATCTTAAAAAATCATTTGGTTCTATGCCAGGCTCTACAGGAAAAGGAGCTGGAGTATTTGGTTCAGTAGCAAAAGCTGCTGGGATAGATAGCTCTGGACCCTACACTGGTGAGTCATACGATGCAGCAGCTTTAATTGTCTTAGCTATGCAAGCAGGTGGATCTGCAGATAGAGCATCTATAGCAAAAAATGTAATGGATGTAGCTAATGGTCCGGGAACAAAAATATATCCTGGTGAACTTAAAAAAGGTTTGGATTTATTAGCTAAAGGCAAAAAGGTTGACTACGAAGGAGCAACTGGAGTGTCTTTTACTAAAGTCGGTGAAGCTGAAGGTTCTTTTTTAGAACAAGAAATTAAAGGCGGAAAATTTAAAACTAAAAAACAAAGATAATATTTAATGTTATGAAACCTCAGCGAAGAAATTCGCTGGGGTTTTTTTTTAAAACATATACTTGTCAGCCATATACATAGCCCAAGCTAATGCAGCACCTAATATAATATATTTCATAAAATTTATTTTATTTCTATTTTTTCTGGAAGTATACCTTTTGGTCTGTATCTCATAATTAATAGTAGACCTATTCCCATCATTAAAAACCTAAAATATGGCACACTTTCAATTAAATGGATTTTTAAGAAATGGGTATCATCTAAACCTGCGGTAGTTAAATTTACTAAGTACAATCCTATTGGGGCAGCCTCAATCCATAAAAACCAAACTACAAAACCACCTAGTATCGCTCCAAAATTATTTCCGCTTCCACCAACAATAACCATTACCCATATTAGAAAAGTATATCTCATTGGTCTGTAGCTTCCTGGCGTAAATAACCCATCCTGGGTGACTAACATTGCCCCCGCAATTCCAACTATTGCTGAACCTAAAACAAAAATTAATAAGTGTTGTTTCACAACATTTTTTCCCATTGCATTTGCAGCTTCTTCATTATCTCTAATAGCTCTCATCATTCTTCCCCAGGGAGAGTAAAGAGCTTTCTGAGTTAAAATTAAAAGAATAATTACAACAACTAAAAATAGTCCTGAGTAACAAAGTTTTACAAAAACTGATGATCCTTCGATTACGAATTGGTTAAGAGCAGCTTGTCTTTCTGAAAAATCTGTAATTAAATTTAATTTACCAGAATTAAATTTTTCAACTAAATTTATAAACCAGTCTGTTTGCTGTAAATTTACCTCATAAGGTGCAGGACGTTTTAGTCCAATTACATTTTTAACTCCTCTTGTCAGCCAATCTTCATGTTTGATGATTGCAATGACAATTTCTGATATCAGCAGTGTAGCAATAGCTAAGTAATCAGCCCTTAGACCTAAGGCGACTTTACCTATTATAAATGCTAGTCCACCAGCAAACAAAGCACCCACTATCCAAGAAAAAATAATTGGTAAACCAAAACCTCCCAGGAAACCAGTTTTAGCCGGGTTTACCTCCTCAATTGCCTCAATACCAGGTTCAGAAACAAATCTTATTAATACAATTCCTAAAATGATAATTGTAGAAATAATATAAGTTCTAATTTTAGACTTTTCGTAATTTTTCAAAACATATCTAATAGTTAAAACAATTCCTATAAGTAAGAAAAAACTTAATAAAATATTTAAACCCCCTGCACTCCAAGCTTCTTGAACTGGATTTACTGAAATTAAAACTGCTGCCAGACCTCCAAGTGCAGTATAACCCATTATTCCAAAATTTATTAAACCAGCATACCCCCATTGAATATTAGCACCCATTGTCATGACAGCTGAAATCAAACAAAGATTGAATATAGACAAAGCTATATTCCAGGATTGAAATATACCTACGAGAATAATTAATCCCATCATTATGCAATATGCTGTAATAACATTTAAATTTTTTCTCATAGAATCTTTCCTTTAAATATTCCAGATGGTCGATATAACAATACAATTACTAATATAGAAAAAGATACTGCAAATTTATAATCTGTTGAAAGTAACTGTACTAATCCATCAGGTTCCATAGTTTCTGGCAAAATATACATAAAAAATTTTTTATAGGCATATGTCAAAAATATTTCTGAAAAGGCTATTACATAACCTCCTAAGAATGCTCCAAAAGGATTTCCTATACCTCCAACGATTGCAGCTGCAAAGATTGGAAGCATATTATTAAAGTATGTAAAAGGTTTAAAACTTTTATCTAAACCATAAAGTGCCCCCCCAATCGTAGCTATAATACCTGCAATAATCCAAGTAATCATGACTATTTTTTTTGGATCAATACCAGAAAGTAATGCTAAATCTTCATTATCAGAGTATGCTTTCATACTTTTTCCAGTTTTGGTCTTATTTAAAAACCAAAAAAGAGTCGAAACAAGAATTAAAGTAATAAAAATTGTAATGACTTGAGTTGATTTAATTGCCAATCCCTCATTCAAACCTGTTATTTCTTTAAACTCTCCTGCTTTAATTAGAAATTTTTCACCATCAAAAAATCTTCTATCAGAAGGTCCAATTATTATTCTTACAACAGCCTGGGTTATAAACATTACGCCAATGCTTACCATTGCTAATTGAACAGGTGGGCTTTTGTTTACTCTGTAATATTTAAAAACAAATTGATCTATAAAAAGCATATATCCAACCATAAAAATGATGGCAAAAGGAATTGCTAAGAGAGCTGTTGGTAGAATTCCAAGACTAATACCAACAGATTGAAAATACCAAGTAAATAAAATAGTAAACATTGTTCCAAAAGACATCATGTCTCCTGTAGCAAAATTTGCAAATCTCAGAATTCCGTAAATTAAAGTAACGAAAATTGCACCCAGTGCCAACTGAGATCCATATGCTAAAGCTGGTACAAAAATATAATTTAACAAAAGTACAATTGCATTTAAAAAATCCATGTTAACCACCTAAAAAAGAGCTTCTTACTCTTGGATCATTTAATAATTCTTTCCCAGTCCCTGAGTATCGATTTTCTCCTGTAACTAAAACATATCCTCTATCAGAAATATTCAATGCTTGTTTAGCATTTTGTTCAACCATTAAAATTGCAACATTAGTTTTTTTAACTTTTATTATATGATCAAATAATTCGTCCATAACTATAGGTGAAACACCTGCTGTTGGTTCATCAAGCATTAAAACTGAGGGTTTGATCATTAATGCCCTACCGAGTGCAACTTGTTGCCTTTGACCTCCAGATAATTCTCCAACTAACTGACTCCTTTTTTCTTTAAGTATTGGAAATAATTCATAAATTTCATCTAACACAAATTTGAAATCACTATTTATTAAAAAAGCACCCATCTCTAAATTTTCTTCAACTGTCATGCCTGTAAAGACATTTTTTGTTTGAGGTACAAAAGAAATGCCTTCTTTTACTCTATCTTGAGGTGATAACTTTGAAATATCTTTTCCGTTAATAATAATTTTTCCAGATTTTAAATTTAATAAACCTAACATTGCTCTCATTGCTGTAGATTTTCCAGCACCATTTGGCCCAAGAATTGAAACTATTTCACCTCTTTCAACATTTACTGAACAAGAATTAATTATATCTGGACCATTTCCATATCCACCGGTCATATTATTACCTTCAAAAAATGCCATTACTAATTATCCTTTAATTTTGAACCTCTACCTAAATAACTTTCAATAACTTTTTCATCTTTTTTAGCATCCTCGACCGATCCTTCAAAAAGTACAGATCCCTCAGCCATAACAATTACTGGATCACATAATCTTCCTATGAAATCCATATCGTGTTCGATCATGCAAAAAGTATATCCCATTTCTTTATTTAATTTTTTTATAGCTGTACCAAGATCTTTTAATAAAGTCCTATTCACTCCTGCACCAACTTCGTCTAATAAAACTAATTTAGCATCAACCATCATCGTTCTACCTAATTCTAATAATTTTTTTTGTCCACCAGATAAATTACCTGCTAATTCATTTTTCAAATGACTTAAATTTAAAAAATCAACAACTTCCATAGCTTTTTCTTTTATTTGGCTTTCCTCTTTTGCAACCAATAAAGGTTTTAATAAAGCATTCATTAATTTTTCTCCAGATTGATTGCCAGGAACCATCATTAAATTTTCTAAAACAGATAAATTTGTAAACTCATGGGCAATTTGAAATGTTCTAAGTAATCCTTTTGAAAATAATTCATAAGATGGAACATCTGTAATATTTACATTATTGAACATTACGCTACCTGACGATGCCTTTAAATTACCAGCAATTAAATTAAACAACGTAGTTTTACCTGATCCATTAGGACCTATAATACCAGTAATAGTTCCCTTTTTTATTTTTAGAGAACAGTCAGAGACTGCTGCCAAACCTCCAAAATATTTTGATAGATTGCTTATCTCTAGAATATTTTCTGACATTAATTATTTATATAATCTTTTGTGAATAATATTTAATGTTTCAGTTATAGATTTAAATGTTCTTTTTTTAGACATCTCTTTTAGACCCTGCTGATTTAAACCTTTGGGTGTTTGAGATTCTTTTACCAAAAATTTTAAGTCTTTTTTTGAGTTAACAACAGCGTCTTCTGACAAAGCTAAAAATAAAGAAGAAATATATTTTCGTGCTTCTTTTTTTTTAACCCCTCTTTTAGATAACCAACTAGCCATCACTCTTAATATTTCATAATACGAAGCCATCATTCCTGATATGGACCAAAAATTTATTGATAATTTTTCATCTTTAATTTCAATTGTTGATCCAATTTTATCAAAAAAGGCTTTTACTTTTTTGTTTGGTGGGCAAATAGGAACTGGACCTTTCTTAAGTGATATTGGTGGAAGAGGTATTGCTCTAACAATTGTAGATTTTACTTGTATCATTTTTTTGAGTCTTGAGAGATTTATGCTTGAAATAAAACTTACTACGGTCTGGTGAGTTTTAAATCTTAAATTTTTAATTATTTTTTCACCCACTTTTGGTGTTATTGATAAAAAAACCCAATTTGTCTTATCAAGTATTTCTTGATTATTTTTTGCAATAATGACCTTTTTAAATTTTTTTTTTAAATTTTTTGCTATTAGTCTATTTCTTGGTGAGATGATAATTTTTTTAAACTTTAGATCTGAATTACATATTCCAGTAATTACAGATGATGCTATTTTTCCAGTTCCAATAAAACCTAATTTCATATTTTAAATATAACAGTAAATCTTTAATACTTAGCAAAAAAAAAGCCCCCTAAAAGGGGGCTTAAATTTTTAATATTTTTGTGTAAGAACTTTAATTAGAATGCTTTACCAACAGATATTCTTCCTGTTGTCCCTGAAACATCTAATAGTTCTGCAGTGAATTTCGAGTCTGTTCCTGAACTTTTCACTGATTTACCATCAATGCTATAGTCATTGTACTCTAATCTAAAGAACAAACCATTATCAGTTGATTTTTCAACTCCAAATCCTAACACACTTCCGTCTAACTCATGACTATTTGCATAAGAAGTTTGTTTTACGTGATTCTTTTTGAATTCGGTTTCAACATCAACAGTTACGCTGCCCGCTTTTACATATAACCAATCAGTTATATTTAAAGTTGCGTAAAGAGTTTTAAAACCTGTTACTTCAGCTGACACTGAGTTTGGTCCACCTTCTACTGCGTTACCTTCTGCACCTAAACTTGGATTTCTAAAGTTAGTTTGTGTACCAAGATCAATATCATGACCTATGTTATCAAACCCAACCGCAAGTCTTCCAAATGGTCCTGGTAAGAAATTTAAATCTTTCTCAATAAAGAATCCTGCTGTTCCGAAAATGTGCTCTTCGGTATCAGAAGTTTCTGCCGTTCCGTCAGAACTAGATTCTTTACCTTTAGTTTCCATAGAACCGATTTGTGCAGAAACACCCACGTTCACACCTAAATCTGCTGACGCAGTCGAAAATATAAACAGTGAGAAAAATACTGCTAAAAACGTTTTTTTCATATTATTCTTCCTTAAAATTAATTAATTTTCATGACTCTTATATACTTTCAACAAAAATTGAAACTCATAAAAAGTTAAAAAAATGATTTTTTACAAAATGTTGTATTTTTACAACGAAATAAGCCTTTAAATTCAAGCATTTTTAATATGTTTTAAAAAACAACCTAAGGTATAATGTAAATTTTAAGTTTTCTAAAAATTCTTAATTATTAAAGAATTTCCCCCTGATTCTTAATAATTCTCTGCTTAAATCTTTGTTTTCCTTAAAAGGTCTTCTCCCGTGAAGCCAAAAATAGTTATTTGCAACAATTGTTGATCCAGGACTTAATTTAGTGATTATTTTGTTCTTACTTTCTTCCAACCCATCAGATAAATTTTGTAAGAAATTACCCTGTTCCATATTTTTTGGTTCTGGAAACTGATCAATATATGAAATTTTTGGTCTTCCTTTTTTATCAGTAAAGAAAACTGGATGTTCTACTTTATAACTAACATTTTTACTCTTAGGAGACCCCCAAATAAAATTCTGCTTTCCTATCGGATTATTAAATAATTCCTTACAATTTTCCCAATCATCTAAATGAAGCATTACTGTTTCACCGCCCTCAGCATTTTTTTCTTCTAATTTAGTCATCATGAGCCAATCGGTTATTTCATCAACATAAGTACCATCAGTATGAAGATCCATATTTTTGTAAGCTTTTCTTAAATAAGAATCACTAGCATCTTCGTGTTTAACATGAAATTTGGCGTAATATTTTCCAGACATAGAATCATGGTTAGGTTTTCCAATTAAATGGGATATAGCAGTAGATAATTTTATATAAAAACTTTCGTCTAATTTTTTTTGAAAATTTTTGGGGGAAATAATAAAACATCCAGTATTTCTATCTCTCACTATTTTGTTAAGTAATATACTTAATTTATTTTTACTTAAATCATCTAAACTTTTGGCAATAGTAAATCTAGCAAAAGGTTTATATTCAATTGCTGTTAAATCAAATTTATTAAAAGGAAAAATTAGTTTTTTGATAGTTTCATCATTAATTCTTATTTCAATTATTCTTTGCGATAATTGATTATGGTAAATTTCAAATCCTTCTATACTTTCGATCATAAATAAATATTTAATATTGATAATATCATAGCAGAGAAAAGTGTTGGGTAAACTAAATTTTTTTTTGTTAGAAAAAAAATAGCTATTGATAAAATAACTACAATAAATCTAATTAAGTAATCTACTTCAGACAAAGTCCCTGAGGGAAAAATTACTATTCTTGCAATTAAAGCTGCAAGCGTTGAATATGCAAGGCAATTAAACCATCTAAATATTTTAGAAGTTTCTTTTATTTTTTCTGCACTTACTACACCCAAAAATCTAGATAGGTACGTTGCCAAAGAGGTAACGACAATAACAATTAATATGTTATTTGACATTTTTTTCTCCAATTAAAAAAGCAATAGTACCAGCTATAAAACCTCCAAATAAAATACACCACTCAGGTGACAAAAAGTAAAAAACTGGTCCTAGGATTGTACCCAAAACTACAGATAAACTTATTTGAATTGTTTTCATAGCTCCTATCATCATACATATAAAATAAATTGGGTTAACGATTGCTAAGCCAACAAGTATATCTTTATTTAAAAAATCAGAAATAACATAACCTACAACAGTTGAAAAAATTGCTACAGTCCAAGTTGCAGTTCCAATACCTATCCAAAAATCTATTCTATTTTCTTTTTCTATATTTTCATAATTGTCTTTCATAATTAACCATGAAGAAACTGCAATAAAATGGCATGACAAATAATATTTCCATCTTGGTTGATTTTCATGTATCAGTAATGGCATCAATGCTACGGTCATAGGATATAGTCTCGCATTAACTAACCATACGGCTAAAAAAATATTGATCAAAGATGCCCCTATTAACATTGACTCTGCCATTACTAATGAACCAGGTAGTGCATAAGTTAAAAAAGTAGAAAAAACACTTTCTTGAATTGAAAAACCTAAATTCTTCAAAAGCGCACCAATTGCAACAAAACTTGCTCCTAAAGCTATAGCTGGACTTCCAACACCTTTTATTGATTTAAATCCCTCAAAAAAATATTTTGAATCTATCATTAACCACCTAGGAATAGGCGACCCACATCAGGATTATTTAAAAGATCATCACCTTTGCCTGCAATAGCGGTTTGGCCAGAGACAAGCACATATCCAATGTCTGCAAACTCAAGACCTTTTTTTGCATTTTGCTCAACAAGAATAATAGTTTTTTTTTCATTTTCTTGAAGATCTCTTAAAATTTCGAAAACCATATCAATGTATCTCGGTTCTAGTCCTATTGATGGTTCATCAACAAGAAGAACAGATGGTTTCATTACTAATGCTCTAGATATTTCTAATAATCTTCTTTCTCCTCCAGACAATACTTTAGCAGGCTGGCTTCTTCTATTTCCCAATCTTTCATATTTTTGAAGAATTTTTTCTGCTTCTTCATAAGACTCCTCTGTTTTATCTTTGATGAATCCACCCATCAATAAATTTTCTTCAACTGTCATATCAGGGAATACAGAATTATCTTGTAGGATATATGCTATACCGACTGATTTAAGTTTTTCTGCTGGTGAAAGTTTTGTTATTTCCTTTCCATCGATTTCAATTCTCCCTGAAAAAATATTTGTGAATCCATAAATTGAGTGGAGTATGGTAGATTTACCTGCACCATTAGGGCCTATCAAACAAAGTGATTGTGCTTTACTAACACAAAGATCAAAATTATGAAGAATTTCCATTTTTCCATAGCCAGCGTTGAGATCTTTAATTGTCAAATGAACATTATTAGGGGATAGATTTTTTAAATCTTCAGCATTAGGAGCTTTACCTAAAACTTCATATTGATTTGACATTATTGATCTCCTAAATAAGCATCAATTACACGCTTATCATTTTTAATTTCACTCGGTGTTCCATTTGCAAGCATTTTTCCATGAGCTAAACAAAATATATCTTCTGCTAATTGCATAATTACTTTCATGTTGTGTTCTATAACCAAAAGAGTAATACCAAAATCTTGATTTACCTTAATTAATCTATCTATAATTCCGTTAATTAAAGTTGGGTTAATTCCAGCTGTGGGCTCATCTAATAAAAGCATCTCTGGTTCATTCATTAATGCCATAGCTAATTCTAATAACTTTTGTTGGCCAAAAGATAAATCTCCGGCTCTCAATTTTCTTTTTTGATATAAGCCAACAAAATTTAATAAATTTTCTGCTTTTTCAGTCAATTTTTTTGGTATCTTATTAAATATTGTAAATAAACTAGCATCACTACCTTTGTGACTAATCAGCATATTTTCTACACAATTCAACTTTCCGTAAATTCTTGTTTGCTGAAATGTTCTTAACAGTCCAAGTTTTGCGATCACTGGAACTGGTAATTCTGAAACCTCTTTATTATTAAATTTAATAGATCCATTGTCTATTGGATAAGTACCTACGATAGAGTTAAATAAAGTGGTTTTGCCAGATCCATTAGGTCCAATAAGACCAACAATTTTACCTTTCTCAACATTCATTGATATATCAACATTGGCTTTAACCCCACCGAATGATTTACTAACATTATTTACTTCTAAAATACTCATTTTAATTCTACCTGCGCCTTTCGGTCTGCTTCATCAACCACCTCCCCAAATCTTTCAGGGTACTTTTCTCTTAACCATCCCATTATTCCCTCTGGAAAATAAATTACTATTACAACTATAAGAACTCCAAGTGCAACGTACTGCCACCCTAAAAAGAATGTCCAAAACCCTTCCTTGAAAATATGAAATACAGTTGCTCCAATAACTGGTCCCCATAAAGTTCCTTTACCACCTAATATTGCCATCAAAACCATGAATACTCCCATCTCTCTTCCATCAAATGCAACATCAGTGGAATCTATATAACCAACTAGTCCACCCATAATTCCTCCAGCTAACCCACAAAAGAAAGCTGATATCATCCAACCAATGATCTTATATTTCATTGTTTGAATTCCCATCGCCTCTGCTTTGTCTTCATTATCTCTTATTGCATTTAGGATTAATTTAAATCTAGTTGAATAAATTGCTCTAACAGCAGTAAAAGTTAAAACAACTGCCATAAAACTTAAGAAGTAAAAAAATTCACCTCTTGCTTCTAAACCACCAACATCAGGAAATGGTGGAGTTGTAAAACCTTGGCCAGCTCCAATAATTTCTATACCTCCAGAAATTTCTCCTGCAGCTACTCCTAAACCTAATGTGCAAATTGCAAAGTAATGACCTCTTAATCCTAATATTGAGTAACCAATCAATCCAGCAACAATTGTTGGAACTACTGCTGCTACTACTAATCCAACAGCCATTCCTTGAAAAAATTCAGCTGGAGTATGTACGAATGTTTTCTCACCACCACTCTCAGTCCATTCTGCAAGAGGGAAAAACATTCCAACTTGAACTGAAGCACAAAGATACATTCCAAGGCCATAAAATAATATATTTCCAAAAGTATTATATCCCATTTCTCCACCTTGAATATTCCAAGTAAGGGCTAGTACAATTAAGACACAAAGTATTGATAATTGAACTTTAAATGCTGGAAAAATAAAGGGAGCTGTTATTCCAAAAACTAATATTGCAGCATATAAAATTAAATTTTTGTTCATCTATTTTAAATATTCTCTTTTTCTTGATAATTTAAATCTTCTATAAACTAAAATTAAAACTAATAATAAAAATACTGCACCAATTCTAAATTCTGTCCCTAAAATGTAATCTGCAAATTCCTCAAAAACTCCTAATCCCATCCCTGATAAGGCTACCCCAGGTAAATTACCTAACCCCGCAACAATCACGATCATAAAGGACCTAATCGTATAAGGTAGTCCCATATAAGGGTGAATCGTAAATGTTATAGATATTAATGCACCAGCAACACCACAAAGGGCTGCATTAATGCCAAATGTAGCTGCATAAACTTTTTCAGTATCCACTCCTAAAATTTTTGCTGCTCTCGCATTCTGAGCGGTCGCTCTAATTGCACGACCAAGCTTCGATTTCTTCATGTAAATCACTAAACAAATAGCAAATAAAATACTAATGAATGCAGAAAATATTTTTGAATTTGGTAAAACTACTGCGCTTTCAAATAAAAACGTTGTTCCATAACCTGAATTAGCTAAAACTACATCAGCTCCAAATGCAAAATTCATTAATTGCATAAAGAGAATGCTTATTCCAAACGTAGCAAGAATTGAGATAAATAAATCTCTATCTACAACTTTGTTAATTACAAGTTTGTAAAGTCCAACTCCAACAAAATACATTATGATAGGCGCAACAATTACTCCCCATGCAGGATGAATTCCATATAGATACATAAAATATGCAATATATCCGCCAAGAATGACTAAATCACCTTGAGCAATATTTATAATATTCATAACTCCCCATTGCAGGGCCATACCGTAGGCAATCAATGCAAATAAAATACCAAGCAGTACTCCATCCAAGCAAGCTTGAACGCTTATCATTGGATATTGAAAAACCATGAAATCCATAATCTGACCTTAAAAAAAAATACCCCCTAGAGTTTAGGGGGTATTCATAGATTTGTTATTATCTTTTAGACCATTTAGGAATAGGGTGAATCAAGTCAGCTGAAGCCCACTTAAGTGGAGCTACAACTTTGTTTTCACATTTCCCATCACCGTCACACATAACTTGGAAAAGCACCATCGGTTTGTCAACATTTTGACCACCAGGTGCAAATTTTATATTTCCATAAAATGTTTGCATATTAGTTGCTGCAAGAGCATCTCTTACTTTCTTTTGATCGAAAGAATTAGCTCTTTCAAAAGCATCTTTGAAAACTAACAATGCTGCTGAAGACTCAGCTGCTTGATACGGTGGATCATACCCAAACTCTTTAGTAAAGTCTGCCGCATAAGTCATGCCGTCTTTAAAGAAGTCATCTTTATATGTCAAAGTTTTATGCCATTGAGAAGCGCATAGTGCATACTGAGAATTTTTACCATGCTGTTTTGATAATTTCGCAGCATCACAATGTGTCATTGCTAACATTGGAACGTCAACTTTCATCTCTGCAATTTGCCTTACAGCAGTTAGTGCACCTTTAGTATGGCCTGACACAACTAAAACATCTGGCTTCATTTGTTTTACTTTAACTAATGTAGCAGCCATATCATTAAGCTCTTTTGGTAATTTATCGTCAATAATAATTTCAGATCCAGTTTCTTTAGCTGCATCTAAAATACCTAATCTAACGTCTTGTGAAAAAGCATCTTGTTCAAACGCTTGAGCGATTCTAACACCCTTACCACCATTTAATTCAACAGCCGTTCTAATTGCAACATCAAGATATAAGTTAGCTGGCGCTAAAACTGCAAATAGATATTTGTAACCTTTAGTAAACAAAGATCTAGAAGCACCATTGGCCTCAACCATCGGTACACCATATTTTTCTGTTACAGGAGCAATTGCTTTTGTTAAACCTGAACTATATGGACCAAGCATAAACTCAACACCATCTTGTGAGATTAATCTTTCTGCAAGCTGTGCTGCTCTTTTTGGGTTTGATTCATCATCATAATAAATGATTTCAAACTTATAAGTTTTTCCACCAACTTTAACTCCACCCATGCTGTTAATTCTATCTACAGCCATGTTATAGCCGTTTTGAGTATGAACACCATTAGAAGAGTATTTACCAGTTAATGAAATAGCAGAGCCTAAAATTATCTTATCTCCAACAACTTTTGCAAAAGAAGTTACAGATGTTGACAATAATAACGCTAGTGCAGAAATAAAACTTAAGATTATTTTATTTATTTTCATTTTATTTCCCTTGTTAATTATTTAAAATCTAATTAAATAAAGAAAATTACTTTATTGCAAGTGACAAAAAGTTATCAGTTCATTTCTATACTATTGTAAAATAATAATGATTAAGGCAATTAAAACTAAAACACTCGCAGAGATTGTATTAATTGTATTTGGATTTGCTTTGATCCAAATAATTAATTTTTGGGCGAGAAAAGCATAACCTATCAAAGATAAAAAATCTAAAACTACATAAGTTGTTATTAAAATAAAAAATTGTACTACATAATTTGAATTAAAATCAATAAACTGTGGGAATATTAAAGGAAAAAACAACCATGCTTTTGGACTTGTTCCTGCTACTAAAAAACCATCTTTAAAAAAAGAAAAAAAACTTTTTGAAGAAATTATATTTGAATTTATATCTTTTGGAGATGTTTTATAAACATCATAAGCTAAATAAAGTAAAAAAATAACACCAATCCATTTTAATATATTCAAAAAATTAGGGTTGTCTGAAAAAAAACTACCTAATACAAAAATAACTAAAGTAGCTTGAATTAAATTCGCAGTGATGTCGCCTAATGCAGTCCAAATGCACTTTCGGACACCATAATTCATTGAATATGAGATAATGACAATTCTTGGTGTTCCAGGAGTAATAAAGAGAAAAATTATGATCTGTAAAAAAAGAAAGTAATCAAGGGGGAGCATATAAAAAAAAAGATAGTCCTTAAAAACCGGGAGCTAAAGATGGCTAAGAAGGACTATCTAGAACAATATACCAGATCATAAAAAAAATGCATTATTCATTTTTTTCAAATATAAGGAATTAATGAAAAAAAAAGGTCACACCCCAATCACCAAAGTTAAAAATCCTGAGCCAAATGTCGAAAGTCCAGATTGGGTTATCTGGGCCGCATGGGCAGACAGGATAACTTTTGAAGAGATAGCAGAGAAAACAGGAAATACTGAGTCTCAAGTAATTAAAATAATGAGAAGATCCCTAAAACCTTCTTCATTTAGATTGTGGAGAAAAAGAGTAAATCAAAAAAGTATAAAACACAGAAAAAAATTTGAATATTCCAGAAAACAAATCACTAGCAAAATTAAAAAAGGTGATTATCTTTAGTTTATGAAAAATATTACAATTTATACTGGTCCAATGTGCAACTATTGTGAAGCAGCAAAAAGATTATTAACTAGAAATAATGCTACCTTTAATGAAATAAATATTGGTAAAGTAGATGGTGCAATGGATGAAATGATTAAAAAAGCAAATGGAAAAAGAACAATACCCCAAATTTTTTTTGATGATCAACATATCGGTGGCTACGATGAAGTAAGAGCTTTAGAAAAAGAAAATAAATTACAAGACTTATTAAAATAATTATTGAAGTGAAATAGTTACTGACGGTTCATTAATATACATAGCACATGCTGTATTCTCAACTCCAACAGCAGTCGAAGTATCAAATTTTACTTTAATAACTGGTGCTCTTAAAGTTTTTTGATACGGAGCAGTGAGTTCATAAACCATTACTGCATTATCTCCTGAAACTGTCATAGATTTTGCTGAACTAGGTGATGAATAATCAATATCAATGTTCGAACTTCCAACAGCGCCATCTCTAGTTCCATCAGTAGCACCGTAGCTTCCAGCATTAACTAAATACATTGTTTCAGAAACAGCAGTACCACTGCTAGCACCAACTGTCATTTGAGTTGCAGTGGCATTATCACCACCATCTGTTCTACACAATCCTGCACCAACAGATATACTTGCTGTGATAGTAAATGTTCGACTAATAGTAACTCTTAAGTGTGTATAAACTATTCCAGGAGGTATTCCTGTAGTAGGAGCAAAAGAACCTACATCAGCTCCTGCAGTTACTGATGCAATATCAGCATCCATATCTTTTTCACCAACAACATAAGGTGAAGTACATGCTAAATCTGTACATAACTCCACTTTTTTCATAGTCACTTGATATTGAGTAGGTTCTCCATTAGCATCAGCAGCGAATGCTTTTCCACAAATAAAAATTGTGAAAAATAAAATAAAAAATATCTTTTTCATATTGTTATGAGTTCCCATTTGAAATTACTACTCCAGTACTTTCAGACTCAATAGTAATTACGTTGCTTCTTTTAACTTTTGTAAGCATTTCTTCTCTCACATCAGAATCTTCAAAAGGAGTATTAGAAAAACCATCTCCAATTGTAGGTCTATTTTTTCCTCCATAGATATAAGTTAACCTTAAATAATCCATACTATCACTTATATTATTGTCATCATAACCTGCTTCTAAAGTTAGATTATTCGTAAGATTTAGTGTTGTTGAATAAACATCTCCTTCGGAGTCTGATGATCCTTTAATGGCTTCCCACTGATAAGTTGTGAAAGATACATTTGCCCACGGTGCAAAAGGAACCTGGCCTTCAATTTCAAAATCATACCCATCTAAAACTCTTTCTGTACTGGACCCAACTTCGTTAGCATCTTCAAGTACATCTAAATAGTAATTTCCTGTTATATTTAAATTAGAGGTTCTAAACTCAGTACCAAAACCCAATCTACTATTTAATTCTTTATCTGCATCAACAAAGCTATTTAAACCCCAAAATGAGGACCCATCCTCAGATAAAAATCTTTTTCCAATTCCATAATTTAAAGACTGTCTAGTATCACCTAAAACATGATAACTATTGATTTGAGCTTGATAAAAAGTTAAATCATTTTCATTAATTGATAATGGTCGCACAATCATAATTGTGCCTGTAGGCTTGTTTTCATTTTTAGCTGAAATAGAAACTTCAGTATCTCCAGGTCCATCAATTAGGTTCTTTATATATCCTTCTGCTGTTTTGGAGCCTTTGTCATAAACTTTATTTAAAACATTTTCTAAATCATCAGCAATTACTGAAGTTGATACTAAAAGACCAATTAATAGAAATATAAATTTTTTCATCAGTAAATTATTAAGATTTAGGACTCAATAAATCAACATAATAAAATTCTCATTTAGCCTTAAAAATTAAACACACTCCATTATTACAATACCTTTTGCCAGTTGGTTGTGGTCCATCTTCAAAAATATGACCATGATGTCCACCACAATTTTTGCAATGATATTCGGTTCTTGCATATCCTATTAAATAATCTGTTTTAGTTTCAAAAACTTCTGGCAAAGACTCATAGAAAGATGGCCACCCTGAGCCACTCTCATATTTACTGCTTGAATTAAATAATTTTACTCCACAATTAGCACAATGATAACTTCCTTCGCGTTTCTCATTATTTAATTCACTAGACCCAGGTGGTTCTGTTCCTTCTTCAAACATTATCAATTTTTGCTCTGCCGTAAGATTAGGATTTTTTTTTGTCATTAATTATAATAATTTAGCACAAGATTGATGTAGAAATGAATGTAATTCAACCAACTTGCTAAAATCTTTGTTATAACCACCGCCTAAAACACCACAAAGTGGAATATCTCTTGAATAAAAATTTTGTGTAATAAGTTCGTCTCTTTCTTTAATTCCATCATCTGTAATATTTAATTTACCTAATCGATCATTAAAATGAACATCAACACCAGCTATATAAAAAACAAAGTCAAAATTTTCTTTATTAAGCGTATTTAAATAAAACTTAAGAGTTTTAAGGTAGTTTTTGTCTTCCAAATTGTCCTCAAGTTCAACATCTAAATCACTTATAGATTTTTTAGCTGGATAGTTAGATTTTGAATGCATACTAAAAGTAAACACATTTTTATTTTTCTTAAATAACTCTGAGTTGCCATTTCCTTGGTGTACATCTAAATCAACAATTAAAATTCTGCTTGCTAATCCTCTATTTAATAAATAATGTGCAGCTACTGCCACGTCATTAAAAACACAATAACCAGCTCCTTCTTCAAAACTTGCATGATGACTTCCTCCTGCAGTATTACAAGCTAAACCGGTGTCAATTGCTAGTTTAGAAGCTAGAACAGTTCCACCTGTAGCGATTAAGGATCTTTGCACAACACTATCAATTAGAGGAAATCCAATTTTTTTGACTTTGCTTTGATCTAGTGTTTTATTTTTTACATCATTTATATATTTATCAGAATGAGCTCTTTTCAAAGTTTCTTCAGAACATGGGTAGGGCTTGTGAAATTTTTTTACTATATTTTTTTTTATTAAAAACTTTGCTAGTTCACCAAATTTATTAATTGGAAATCTATGATCATCACCAATTTTAGCAAAATAATCTTCATGATTTATGACCGGTAAATCCATTTTTAATCAATAACACGTATGGGTTTTCCATTAACACAAGATTCAAGGGACTCGATCATCTGAGTGTAAAAAGTGCTGAAGTTTTCTGCTGTAACATATCCAATATGTGGAGTTAATAAAGCATTAGGTAAAAATCTTAATTTATTATTTTCAGGTAAAGGCTCTTTTTCAAAAACATCAATTCCTGCGCCAGCAATTTCATTTGTTGATAAAGCAATAATTAAATCGTCCTCGTTAATGATTGGGCCTCTCGAAGTATTAATTAAAAATGATGTTTTTTTCATCTTATCCATCTCTTTTAAAGTAATACAATCTTTATATCTTTCTCCACCCTGGACATGGATTGATAAAAAATCTGAGTTTTTAATTAAATCCTCTTTGCTACACGGAAGAACATCTAACTCCTTACATCTATCTAAATTTAAATTTTCACTCCAAACCATAACCTGCATACCAAAGGCTTTTCCAATTTTAGCTACTTCTGATCCAACTTTACCCAAACCAATCAGGCCTAAAATTTTTCCTTTTAGCTCTACTCCAACTGTTGTCTGCCAATAACCTTGGTACATATTATCGATTTCTTGTTTAAAATTTCTAGCTAAACCAAGTATCAAACCCCATGTCAATTCAGGAGTTGGGTTAGTATTCATCTCTGTTCCACTAATTACAATTTTTCTTTTCTTGGCAGCCTCAAGGTCGATTGATTTATTTCTTAATCCACTAGTAACAATAAATTTTAATCTATTTAAATTTTCAATAATATTTTTTGTAATCGGAGTTCTTTCTCTCATTATCAATAACGCCTCAAACTCTGATAGTTGGTCAATCACATCTGCTTCATCTTTAAAAGGTTCACTAAATATTTTAATTTCATATTTCCCTGATAGCTTTTCTATATCGATAAACTGATGTGAAACATTTTGATAATCATCTAAAATAGCTACTTTAAGCATTTTTAACTTCTTTATTTGATAAAAGTAAACCTAATATAATTAATATAGCTCCGATCAAGTGAAAAAATTGAAATTCTTCTTTAAAAAGAATAATCGCCATTATTGAGCTAAATAATGGAATCAAAGACAGAGAGATTCCAGCTCTATTAGCACCAATAATTGAAACAGCACCTGCCCAACAATAATAAGAGCCGATACTGGGAAATATCGCCAAAAAAGTAAGTGTATAAACTAAATTGCTATCAAATTTTATAATCTGTCCTTGAGAAAGCTCATAAAGATATTGAGGTGTAACACAAATTAATCCAAACGTGCAAATAATATGTACTAAAGTCAGGAGGGGTAATGTAAAAGTTTTCTTCTTAAGAAGAGTAGAGTAAATACCCCAAGATAATACTCCTGCTATCATTATTAAGTCTCCTTTATTAAAATCTAATGAAATTAGAATATCTAAATTAAGTTTTGTTAAAATCGATATAACTCCAATAATTGAAACTATAAGTCCGACGATTTGAAATTTATTTGTACTTTCAATTCTAAATAAAAAACAAAGTAAAATTATAATTGCAGGTATTGCTGCATTTAACAGAGTTGCGTTTATAACCTGTGTGTGTATTAAAGATAAATAGGTAAATGAGTTGAATAAACCAACACTGGTAAGTCCTAAAAAAAATAAGAATTGTAAATTATTTAAAACTACATCTTTATATTTCAATATTTCTTTGTAAGTAAAAGGTAATAGTATCAACCATACAAGTAACCACCTATAAAATACTAAAGATAAAGGGGGTATATCTGTTAAAAAAGCAAATTTTCCTACTATAAAATTCCCAGACCAAAATAGTGAGGCACAAACTAACATTACATATGCCTTAGTATTTGGCATAATTAATTAAATCTTAAAGAGCTATAAGGATCTAAATTGAGATTGGTATTTTCTTTAGCTATCATTGCAGAAACGATCTTTCCAGATATTGGCCCTAATGTCCATCCTAAATGATGATGGCCAAAACAATAGAATACATTTTTATAATTTTTAGAAGGTCCCATAACTGGTAAAAAGTCCGGTAATGTCGGTCTGAATCCTAACCATTCATCCTCATGCTCCGGTAAATCTCCTAACATATATTTTGCATTATTTATCAAATTTTTAATTCTTGATTTTGATAAAGGGTTATCTAATCCTCCAAATTCTACAGTGCCGACAACTCTTAATCCTTGCTCCATAGGGGTAATGCCAAATCCCCTATTTGAAAAAATTACAGGCCTACTAAGCAAATGATCACAATCCTTAAAATGTACATGATAACCCCTCTCAGTATCCAGAGGTATTTTTTCATCTAATTTATCTGTCAATTTTTTTGAGAATGCTCCACAGGCAATAACAACTTTATCAAAAATAAACCTATTTTGATCTGATACAAATATAGGTTTTTCCTCCTCAAAGTCTATTTTTTGTATATTGATTTTTTTAAAAATCCCACCTTTTTTTAAAAATAACTCAAAAAATTTTAATAAAATTTTTTTAGGATTTCTTGCATGTCTAGCATATGGGTAGAAAACACCTCCGTGATAAAATTTTTTAAGATTTGGTTCCAGATCATAAATTTCATCCTTATTCACTAACTGTTGTTTTACACCCAGCTCATCTCTAACTCTAATTTCTAAATCTCTGCTTTTTAAATCTTTGTTGTTCCAGATATAAAGAATCCCTTTATTTTCTACTAAATTTTCTAAATCAATTTCATCAAAAAGTTCATCATAAGCTGGTAGGGCTTGATCTAAAATTTGATGCATATTTTTTGCTGTATGCATCATTTTTTTTCTCGTTGTATTAAAAATAAATTTAATAAACCAAGGAACCATTTTAGGTACATAATTCCATTTAAGGGCTAATGGTCCAGTTGAACTCAACAACATTGCTGGGACATCAGCTAAAACATCGGTTCTATTTAGAGATAATGATGCATATGGAGAGAAATGTCCCGCATTTCCATAGGAAGCTGCTGGGCTACCTGGTTCATCTCTGTCAAAAATTGTTACTTTAAAACCTTTTTTTTGTAAAAATAAAGCGTTTGAAATTCCTTGGATTCCAGCTCCAATTATTCCTACCTCTTTATTTTTAAACATTATATAATATACAATCTTTTAAAAAATTTATTTAGGTGACAAATTATACTTAAGCAATTGCTTGCTGACTATGAACTTTTGCACTCATAACAATACCAAAGCCTATCATTGTGGCTAACATTGAAGAACCTCCATATGACATAATCGGTAGAGGAGAACCAACAATAGGTAAAAGACCAAGGACCATGCTCATATTAATTGTGATGTAAACAAAAATTGCAGAGCCAAAACTATAACAAAAAACTTTTGCAAAATAACTTCTTGAAGAAGCACCAATAGCTAGAATTCTATAAATAATGACTGCATAAATTAAAAGAAGCAAAGCAGAACCTATAAATCCAAATTCCTCAGAAAAAAGAGTAAAAATAAAGTCAGTATGTTTTTCTGGTAAGAATTCTAAATAACTTTGGGTTCCTTTTAAAAAACCTTTTCCAAATAATCCTCCAGAGCCAACGGCAATTTTAGATTGTATTATTTGATAACCAGCGCCTAATGGATCTCTATCCGGATTTAAGAAAGTTAGAACCCTTAACTTTTGATAAGGTTTTAAAAATGAAATTATGAATGGTAATAAAAGTAAAAAGCCTATCATAGTATAGATAAAATATTTATGATTTATGCCAACAAACCATAAAACAGCAACACCACTAATTGCTATTAACAATGAAGTTCCTAAGTCAGGTTGTACTATCACTAATCCCATTGGTAACAAAATAACGATTAATGATGTGAGAATTGTATAAATAGAATTAATTTTTTCTAGCTTCATTCTATGAAAATATTTCGCTAAACATAAAATTATGAAAATTTTCATTAATTCTGATGGTTGTAAATTTATAAAATATAAATCAATCCATCTCTGAGATCCTGAGGATTTGATTCCAAACAAATATGTCCAAATTAATAAAACTATTACCACAAAATAAGAAAAATAGCCTATTAAGAACCAAAATTTTATATTTATAAATGAGAATAACACCATCATTAAAGTGAATATTATTAATTTAGTAAAATGACTTTTTGTATGAAAGAGAACCTCCCCTCCATCTGTTGAATACATGGCGATTAGGCTAATAAATCCTAATAATAGTATGCAAAAAAATAATACATAATCAAAATTTTTAAATTTTTGAAATAACCCATAATTATTAGATGTTAATCTAGTATGTTGATACATTTAAATTTCCATATATTTTTTGCTATTCATTGATTGTCTTAAATAATGTCTGTCAATAATTTTTTTAAATAATTTTTTAGCCATAGGTGCAGCTGTTGTGCTTCCATTTCCTCCATGTTCTACTAGAATACTTAAAGCATACCTAGGATTAATATAAGGTCCAAAAGCTATATACAAAGCGTGATCTCTTTCTTCATAGGGGATTTCAAAAGTTTGCAAATCTAATTCCCTATCTTTTTCAGTAATCTTTCTAACTTGGGCAGTTCCAGTCTTTCCAGCAAAACGGTATTTTGGATCATCTATTCTTGATCGGTAAGATGTTCCCATAACTTCGTTTGTTGATCCAAACATTGCATCTTGAATGATTTTTATATTTTTTGAATTTTTACATAATGGAGTAAATTTGTCTTTTGGAATGATGTTTTTTTTGTCATTTGCTATAATTTGAGGATAAATTTTATACCCACCATTGGCAATTTGTGCAGTCATTAAACATAATTGAATCGGTGTTGTCTGAATATATCCCTGGCCGATACCAGTTATCATTGTCTCTCCCAAAAGCCATCCTTTTCCTAATGTATTCTTTTTCCATTTTGTGCTTGGTACCAATCCACTTTTTTCAATTTCAAACAAGTCTCCAAAAACTTTTTTTCCTAAACCAAATTTTTCTGCTGTTTGACTAAGCTTGTCCACTCCAAGTTTTCGAGCTATCTCATAAAAATAAGTATCACAAGATTGTTTCATTGCATTTCTTAGACTAACAAATCCATGACCTTCTTTTTTCCAACAATGATATGTTTGGCCATACATTTCACTTTTACCAGTGCATTTAACAGTGAAATTAGTATCTATAATTCCGTTCTCTAAAGCAGATAAAGCAACTATTGGTTTTATTGTTGATCCTGGTGAGTAATTTCCTTGTAAAGTTTTATTAATTAGTGGTTTCATAGAATTATTTCTAATAATTTGCCAATCATCTTGATTAATTCCAAAAACAAATAAATTTGGATCAAATGAAGGAGATGAGTGCATAGCTATTACAGCGCCAGTATATATATCAATTACACTAATGGAGCCTGACTTATCTTTTAATAATTCATTAGCTAGTTTTTGAACTTCAGTATCTATTGTTAATTTTAGAGTCTTACCTCTCTCACCCTTTTGGAATTCAAGTTGATTTATTCTTCTTCCGTAAGCATTTACCTCGTATCTTTCAATATCATTTGTGCCTATAAGTTTTTTTTCAAAAGATTTCTCAAGACCAATCTTTCCAACTTTTAAACCTGGAACAAAATTTTTCTTGATTGTATCGTTTAACTCAATGTCTTTTTCACTGGCTTGACTTACATAACCGATTATATGAGTAAAATTTTCATTATAAGGATAATTTCTTGATATAGATATTACGGGTTTGACACCATTTAAATCATATAATTGATTATTTACTTTTGAAAATTTCTTCCAATCTAAATTATCTGCTACAATTAAAGTTTCCCATGGTTTAATTGCATTTTTTTTCCTCACTATTTTTTGAAATTCCTTTTCACTTAATTCTAGTAAATCTTTCAGCCTGTACATTACATATCTAAAGTCCTCAATTTCTTCTGGAATTAGATGTAATTGATAGGCTTCAAAATTTCCTGCTATAACGTTACCAAAATAATCATGAAACTCACCCCTAATTGGAGCTAATTTCCATTCTCTGATTCTATTTTTATCTGAAAGCGTTAAGTATTTTTTATTTTCTTTGACTTGTAAAAAAAACAATCTACTTACCAAGCCAATCATTATAAAAAATTTCAAGGAACCAGTAATAAACATTCTTCTATTAATAGAATTAAGCTTTGTGACATTTTCACTTGAGGAATTAATCATTTAAACCCTTTAGATAGAGTTTAAATATTGATACAAAAATTATATAAAATACAAATGTAAAAAAAGTATTTACCAAATAATAAGCTAATATAAGTTCGTATGAGAAAAATAAGCTTAATATTGAATAATTTATTGAATTAATCAAGCTAATTACAAATAAAAAATAAAACCAATCTTTAATTCCACTTGGTCTGATTGTTATATTTCTAAAATACGATGTAGCAATACAAATAAGCAAATATGACAAACTACTCATTCCCAAAGGTAAACTAACAACAATATCATTTAATAAACCAGCAATAAAAACTAAAAGATAATCAAATTTTTTTAAATCTTTTAAAGTAAAGAAAAAAATTAAAATGAACGGAAAGTTAAATGAAAAATATTTTAGATTTAAGTAATTTAAATCAAATTCGTTTAATACTGATAGAAATAATAAAATTATTGGTAAAAATGAATATATCTTAAAAAAATAATTGTTTGTTTTAATAACATTCATTAATCAATAATCCCCTTGTTAAGTACACACTCCCTGTATTCTAATGTATCAATTTTAAAACCAGAGCTATTTAGAAAAGTTTTTCTACACTTATGACCATAAACTAAGTTTAATCTCAAAAACTCAAATTCTTTTTCATCAAAATTAAATTTGTCAATTTCCTCTTTTTGTAAGAATACTTGATCTTTTAAATTTGAAATTTGAGTATTTAAATTATTAATTTCAAATTTTAGACTTTCGTTTTCTTCTAAAAATTTAAGATTTGTATCTTCAATAATTTTGATTTCATCCTCTAAAATTTTTAGCTTTGAATCTATCGTATCAGTTTGAGTTATTACTTGTTCTAAATCTTCAATATCTTTTTTAGAGATTATTTCGGCAAATACATATTTGAGTTGGGAAAAATCACTATAAAACTGAACAGACATATTTCTAATCGGCTCATCTTTGTTTGTTTTCAACTTCCCAATAGGTATACCACTTTTAAAAACTCCTCCTGTTCCTGAAGAATAAATAATATTTTCCTCGGAAAGGTCACTTGAAAAATCACCTTTGATATATTTTATTTTACCATCATTTTTTCCCGTACCCGTAATGATTGCCTGTATATTTTGCGGCGCAATAGTTACGGGTACATTAGAATTTAAATCAGATAACAATAATACTCTTGATGTTTTGTAATTAACTTCAATTACTCTTCCTATAAGATAAGATTGATCATATATATTGGTTCCAATTTTGATGTTATCTTTACTTCCCTTATTAATGATTATGCTTTTTAAATATGGACTTTTATGATCTACAATAATTTTAGCTAATATTTTATTAGAACTTGAGACAAAATCATCAATAAGTTCTTTTAATTCTTTGTTTTCAAACTGCATAATTTCATTGGACACATAATTAGACTTAAATTGTTCTAATTCTTTTCTATTTTTTTTATAATCATTATAAAAAGTTGAATATTCTTTTATCTCAAAAAAAGTATTCTTAGCGAAATTTTCTGGCATCGAAACTAGAAAAGAAGATCTATAGACTACTTCGTTTAAGCCTATTTTTAAGTATTTAATAACTTTAAAATTTAAGTTAGATAAAATGATTATTGATATTGAAACTAAAAGTAGTGATAATAAAGAAAACTTTTGTTGGGTGCTTTTTTTTAAAAAAGCAGAACGAATTGCAATTATAAAATCATCCCTGCTTGTGGCCATCGTTCCTAATATTCAGTCATCATAGTAGAGAATGTTTGCTCTTGGTCTAAAGCTTTCCCAGTCCCCACAGCCACGCATGATAATGGATCATCAGCTATGTGTACTGGCAAACCTGTTTCTTTAGAAAATCTTTTATCTATATTTTTTAATAAAGCTCCACCTCCAGTTAAAGTTAGTCCCATATCAACCAGATCTGCTGATAATTCTGGTGGAGTACTTTCTAAAGCATCTTTAATTCCATTAACCATTTCTCTCAAAATATCATTTAATGCCTCGGCAGTATCTTCCTCAGTAATATTTACTTCTTTTGGAGTTCCTGATCTCAAATCTCTACCTTTAACTGCATATGTATTGTTATTGCTCGGAATGGCAGTACCAATTTCTTTTTTAATTTTTTCAGCAGTACTATCTCCTATCATCAAGTTGTACTCTTTTCTCATGTAATTGACCATTGCAGAGTCCATTGCATCTCCCGCTATCCTTAATGATTTAGAATAAACCAAACCTCCTAAGGACATCACAGCAATTTCGCTTGTACCACCGCCAATATCTACAACCATTGAACCAGTTGCTTCAGAGATAGGAAGATTAGCTCCTATGGCAGCTGCTATCGGTTCTTCAATCAATTGAACTCTTCTTGCACCAGCTGCTAAAGCACTATCTTGAATAGCCTTTCTCTCCACTGGTGTAGAACCAGTTGGAACACAAATAAGTATTCTTGGGTTAGCAAATGTGCTGCCTTTGTGAACCTTTTTTATAAAATGTTTGATCATTTCCTCCGTAACTATAAAATCTGCAATCACTCCATCTCTTAAAGGTCTTATCGCTTGAATATTACCAGGGGTTCTTCCTAACATCGTTTTTGCCTCATCTCCAACTGCTAGAACTTGTTTTTTTCCTCCTTGATCTACTATAGCAACTACTGAAGGTTCATTAAGTACAACGCCTTGACCCTTTACAACAACTAGCGTATTGGCAGTGCCCAAGTCGATGGCCATATCTTGGCTCCAAACTTTTTTAATTCTATCAAATAATCCCATGTTAAACTCCCTCTTTAATTTTTTGTTGCTCAATATCTTTATATAAAGATTTTTTTTCTCTTTTAATTAACATCTTATTTAAAGCATTTAGATATGCATTAGCAGATGCTACTAAAGTATCCGTATCAGCTGATTGACCGACGGTAGTTCTATCGTTTTCCTCGATTTTAACGCTTACTGTTGCTTGAGCGTCTGTTCCCTCTGTAACTGCATGTACTTGATAAAGAGATAATTTAACATCATGAGGATATAGATCTTTTATACATTTAAAAATTGCATCAACTGGACCGTCACCAGTTTGAGAAGTTTTTTTAATATCTCCAAAAACATCCAGTGTCATATCTGCTCTTTGAGGTTCTCCAGTTCCTGCAAAAACTTTTAAAGATTTAAGATTTATTGCATTTATTTTATTATCAATTATCAAACTATCGTCAACTAATGCCACTATATCTTCATCATAAATATGTTTTTTTTTATCTGCTAAAATTTTAAATTTTCCAAATGCAGCCTGGACTACATCATCGGTAACATCTGTATAACCTAGATCACTCAATTTATCCTTAAAAGCATGTCTCCCAGAATGTTTTCCCATCACTAAAGATGTTTTTTTCACCCCAACACTCTCCGGGGTCATAATTTCGTATGTCTCTCTATTTTTAAGCATACCATCTTGATGGATACCAGACTCATGAGCAAAGGCATTTTTTCCAACTATAGCTTTATTAAACTGAACAGGAAAACCTGTAGCATTCGAAACAATTTTAGAGGCTTTACTAATCAATTCCGTCTTAATTCCAGTCTCATAAGGTAACAAATCATCTCTAGTTTTAATTGCCATAACAATTTCTTCAAGAGCAGCATTCCCAGCTCTCTCACCTATACCATTAATAGTACACTCAATTTGTCTTACTCCAGCAGACAATCCAGATAAAGCATTAGCTACAGCCAAACCAAGATCGTTGTGACAATGTGCAGAAATGATTGCTTTATCTATATTAGGAACGTTATTTTTAATTGAAGTAATGGTCTTTGCAAATTCTTCTGGTATTGAATAACCAACAGTGTCAGGAATATTAATAGTTGTTGCCCCACAATTAATAGCAAGTTCAATTGTTTTGTACATAAAATCTAAGTTAGTTCTTGTGCCGTCCTCACATGACCATTCCACATCATCAGTAAATTTTCTAGCATAAGTCACACTCTCTTTTATCGCTGCTAAAACTTGTTCATCAGTCATGTTAAGTTTGTGTTTCATGTGAACTGGACTAGTAGAAATAAATGTATGAATACGAAATCTTTTTGCAAATTTTAAAGACTCATGACAAGCGTCTATATCTTTTTTAGTAGCTCTTGCTAACCCACAAGGAATTGAATTTTTTATACTTTTGCTGATAGCACTTACGGCTTCAAAATCCCCTGGTGAGGATATAGGGAAACCAGCCTCAATAATATCAATGCCCATCTCATCAAAAACTCTAGATATTTGAATCTTTTCTTCTACACTCATAGATGCACCTGGTGACTGTTCACCATCTCTCATTGTGGTATCAAAAATGTAAACTTTATCTTTGTCTTTCATATTTAAATTTTTTTGAAAACCTATAATACAATCTATAAGTGATATTGCAAAATAAATGTCAAATTTGAGTTTATATTATTGGTCTTTTTGGGTCTATTTTGAGGATTAGCTTTTATCGCTATCAACCAGTTTTTTTTTACCAATCCAAGGCATCATAGCTCTCAAATTTGCTCCTACTTTTTCTACAGGATGTTCGGCTAATTTTGCTCTAGTTGCTAAGAAATTTTTTTGACCATTTTTACATTCATCCATCCAATCTTTAGTAAATTTTCCAGATTGTATTTCCGATAAAATTTCTTTCATCCTTTTCTTCGTTTCATCTTTTTTGATAATTCTTGGTCCAGACTGATACTCTCCATATTCAGCTGTATTTGAAATTGAATAATTCATATTTGCGATTCCACCCTCATAAATTAAATCAACAATCAATTTGACTTCATGCACTGTTTCAAAATATGCCATCTCGGGTTCATATCCAGCTTCTACTAATGTTTCATATCCATTTTTCATAAGCTCTACTAAACCTCCACATAAAACAGTTTGTTCACCAAATAAATCTGTTTCAACTTCATCTTTAAACGTTGTTTCTATAATCCCAGATCTTCCTCCTCCAATTGCAGATGCATAAGATAATGCTAAGTCTCTTGCTTTGCCTGATCCATTTTGGTGAACAGCAAACAGACAAGGAACTCCACCACCTTTTTCATATTCACTTCTTACTAAATGGCCTGGTCCTTTAGGAGCAACCATAAATACATCTAAATCTTTTCTGGCTTTTATCAGGTCGTAATGAACATTTAAACCATGTGCAAAAGCAATACTTGTTCCTTCTTTCGCTCTTTGTTCTATATGATTTTTGTAAATCTGAGCTTGTAATTCATCAGGAGTTAATATCATCACAACATCTGCCCAAGCAGCAGCATCAGATAAATTCATTACTTTTAAGCCTTTGGACTCTGCCTTCGCTGTGCTAGATGAACCCTCCCTTAATGCTACAACAACTTCTTTAACTCCACTATCTTTTAAATTTAATGCGTGTGCGTGTCCTTGACTACCATAACCAAAAATAGCTATCTTTTTGTCTTTAATTAAATTTGTATCTGTATCTTTTTCATAAAACATTTTCATAAAGTTCTCCCAATTTATTTAAAAACTTCTGCACCTCTCGTCATTGCTATCGCTCCAGTTCTAGAGGTACTTGTTAAGCCAAAAGGTTTCAATTTTTTACTCATTTTATCAATTTCCCTTCTCAAAGCAGTTATTTGAATAACAACTGATTGTTTTGTTTTATCTAATATTACCGGATTAAAGCTTTTACAGGCTTTAAGAGTTTTTTCTATCTTTTTTTTATTTCCTACAACTTTAAGTAAAGCCATTTCTTTAAATATTACTTTTTTATCCTCCCTTTTAAAATCTGCCACCTTATGAACAGGAACTAATTTTTTAAGCTGTAATTTAATTTGATCTATAACTTGTGGGGTTCCAGTTGTGACAATTGTAATTCTAGAGATATTTTTAGTTGCATCAACCTCAGCCACGGCTAAAGACTCAATATTATACCCTCTTCCAGAAAATAATCCTACTACCCTTGCTAAAACTCCAGATTCATTATCTACCCATACTACAAAAATATGCGTGTCTAATTTACCTTTTTTAGTTGGAATACTATAAGCTGATTTAGGGTTTGCCATTAAACTAAAGCTTTACCTTTGCCAGAAATCTTATTTTCTTTTTTATCGTTTGGGCCCAAAATCATTTGATTATGTGGCTTTCCTGAGGGTATCATTGGAAAACAATTTTCATTAGGATCTACTTGGCAGTCAAATATTACTGGGCCATTATGATCAATCATTTCTTTTATTTTTATATCAAGATCCTCAGGATTATCGGCTTTAATACCTTTGCATCCATAAGCTTCTGCTAATTTAACAAAATCCGGTAATGCCTCAGAATAACTTTCTGAGTAATTTTTTTCATGAAGTAATTCCTGCCATTGTCTTACCATTCCCATATACTGATTATTCAAAACAAAAATTTTAATTGGTAAATTGTATTGAACAGCAGTTGACATTTCTTGCATTGTCATCAAAACTGAAGCCTCCCCAGCTATATCAATAACAAGTTTATCTGGATGCGCAATTTGGACTCCAACTGCAGCTGGAAGACCGTAGCCCATGGTACCAAGTCCACCAGATGTCATCCATCTATTAGGTTTGTTAAATTTATAATGTTGTGCAGCCCACATCTGATGTTGACCAACTTCTGTGGTAATAAAAGTATCTTTACTTTTTGTTAACTCGTAAAGTCTTTGGACAGCATACTGAGGTTTAATTGATTCATTACTATTTATATAACCTAAAGAGTTTTTTGTTCTCCATTTTTGAATCTGTTCCCACCATTTTGATATTTTCTGTTTATTAGAAATCTTAGAACCATTCTGTTTTTTATTAATTTTTTTAATAGCACTTTTAAGAACTTCATTAACATCTCCTACTATTGCCAAATCTACTTTTATAATTTTATTAATTGATGATGGATCAATATCAATGTGTACTTTTTTTGATTTAGGTGAAAACTCATCTATCTTTCCAGTAATTCTATCATCAAACCTTGCTCCAATATTTATTAGTAGGTCACAATCATGCATGGCATTATTTGCTTCATAAGTTCCATGCATTCCTAACATTCCTATGAATTGATTATCATCACCTGGAAAAGCTCCAAGACCTTGCAATGTTGACGTTATAGGAAAACCAGTTAATCTAACAAACTCTCTTAAAGCCTCACTCGCTTTTGGCCCAGAGTTTATAACTCCTCCACCAGAATAAATTACAGGTTTTTTTGCATTAGAAATCAAACCAATTAGGTCATTAATTTCATCCTGAGAAAACTTATTGTGTATTTTGCCATTTATTTTTCTTTCATTTTTAGGTTTAAAATAATTTGTTTTTGCAAATTGAATATCTTTAGGAATATCCACTAAAACAGGGCCAGGTCTTCCTGTCGTTGCAACTCTAAAAGCTTCATGTAAAATTTTAGATAAATCTTTTATATCTTTAACTAACCAATTGTGCTTAGTACATGGTCTAGTTATTCCTGTGGTATCACATTCTTGGAATGCATCTGTGCCAATTAAATGAGTTGGTACTTGGCCTGAAATACAAACTAATGGAATTGAGTCCATATAAGCGTCAGTCAAAGCAGTAACAACGTTTGTGGCCCCAGGTCCTGAGGTAACTAAAACAATTCCGGGTTTGCCTGAAGATCTTGCATATCCCTCTGCAGCATGTCCTGCTCCTTGCTCATGTCTTACTAAAATATGTTTAATTGAGGAGTGATTTTTTAATTCATCATAAATTGGTAAAACTGCTCCTCCCGGATAACCAAAAATAAATTCAACATCTTGATCTTCAAGACATTTAAATACAATTTCAGCACCTGTGTATAATTTAGACATTTATGCAATCTAGCTGAAGTTGTGCTAATTGGTCAAGGCTAAGTAAGAGATATCTAAATTTTTTTTAAAAATTTAATAAGACCTTTTGGACTGATTTTATTCCAACTCATCATATTTCCCCTGCTCCACGTGCTCTGTCTTTTAGCATATTGCCTTGTCTTTATTGATATTTTTTCAATTACCTGGGTAATTGTAATTTTTTTGTGAAGGTATTCTCTGATTTCCTTAATCCCAATAGCTTTATTGGCGCTTTTGTTTTTTGATATTCTCAATTTAAAAAATCTTTTAACTTCCTCAATAGCTCCTTTTTTTAGCATTTCTTGAGATCTATTTAAAATTCTATCGAGAAGTTCTTTCCTTGGAAAATCAATATAGATTTTGTAAAAATCTTTTTCTTCATAATTCGATTTGGTACTTTTAAACCATTCATAAAGAGATTTTTGGGTAAATAATTTTATTTCATAAGCTCTTATGGATCTTTGTGTATCTGAGGGGTCGACATGTTTTTTTGCTAGTGGATCTAATTTGATTAATTTAATATGAAATTTTTTTGATCCAACTTTTTTATGTAAAGACCTTACTTTTTCTCTAAATTTGATTGGAATATTTGGAATATTCACCAAGCCTTCTGTCAAAGCTTTAAAATATAATCCTGTTCCTCCAACGATTATCGGTACTTTTTTTTTTTTCTTTAAATCTAAAATTTTTTTATTAACTAATTTTAACCAATCTCCAGTGGAGAAACTTTTTTTAACACTATAAAATCCATATAAATGATGATTAACTTTTTTATAATTTTTTGAAGGTGGTCTTGCCGATAAAATTTTTAATTCTTTGTATATCTGCATGCTATCAGCATTAACTATTTCACCTTTTATTTTTTTAGCTAGCTTTATTGCAAAATCTGATTTGCCAGAGGCTGTAGGTCCATAAATTAAAATAATTTTGGATTTTAAATCCATAGCTTAATCTAATTTAACGCCGATATATCTTCTCTGATTTTGAGTGTTATAAATTACTAATAAGATAGTTTTTTGGTTACTATCAATAACCTCTTTAACAATTTTATTTAAGTCATTTGGCAATCTTATCTTTTTCTTTTGAGCTTCTAAAATAATGCTATTAATCTCTATAGAATTGATTAATGGACTGTCATTATCAATTTTTGTTATTACTAGACCGGAAGTTTGATTTGGTAAATTTCTATTTTTAATATCCTCATCTGTAATTTTTTTGACTGAAATTTTCAGATTTTCAATCCTTATTTCTTTTTCAGGTTTAATTTTTTCTGCGATTTTAAAATCTTCAGAAGTTTCTAATCTTCCAAGTGTGATTGTTTTGCTAATTTCTTTTTTATTTCTCCAAATTTTAACTTTAACCTTTTTTCCAACTTCAGTTCTCGCAACTATTATTGGAAGTTCTTTCATTTGTTGTATTCTTTCTCCATTAAATTCAAGTATAATATCCCCAGCTCTCACACCTGCTTTTTCTGAAGGGCTATTTTGGGCAACACTAGCAACTAAAGCTCCTCTTGGCTCATCTAATTTTTCTACCTCAGCGATCTCTTTAGTCACCTCTTGAATACGAACGCCCAGCCAACCTCTTTTAGTCTCACCGAACTTTATTAATTGATCGATTACTATTTTAGCACTGTTGGATGGTATGGAAAAACCTATTCCTATAGAACCGTTTCTTCCAAGGATTGCAGTATTAATTCCTATCACATCTCCATTCATGTCAAATAACGGTCCTCCTGAATTTCCAGAATTAATTGATGCATCTGTTTGGATGTAATCCTCATATCTCGATAATCCAATAGACCGATTTCTGGCAGATATAATTCCTGATGTAACAGTTCCACCTAAACCAAAAGGATTTCCTATTGCAATGACCCAATCTCCAATTCTTGCCTTATCAGAGTCTCCAAATTCTATAGGAATAAATTTTTCCGTCGTTTCTAATTGTAAAACGGCAATATCCGATAGTGGGTCCGCTCCGATAACATTTGCCTTAAATTCCTTATCACCATTAACACGAACAATTATGTCCTCGGCATCACTTATTACATGATTATTAGTTACTACTAATCCTTTTTCATCAATTATAAACCCTGATCCTAATGCAGCTGATTTTCTTTCTTGAGGTGCGCCAAATTCTTTAAACATATCTTCAAAAGGAGATCCTGGAGGAAATTGAAAAGGAAATGGATTAGACTGAGTAGTTACAACTGTTGTAGTTGAAATATTTACAACCGATGGCATTAATTTTTGAGCTAAATCTGCGAAGGATCCAGGCGAATTTTGGGAAATTGAATTTGTTTGTAAATACAAAGAAGCTATTATAACTAATAAAAATAATTTTACCTTTTTCATTTTAACTCTTTATATAGTAAATTATAGCAAATCCTATTATTGCAAAAATTAATCCACCAGTTCTTAATTGACTTTCTTTTATTAATTCTAATCTTTTAAGCATACTTTTCATTCTCGATGGAAATATTGCATATAAAATACCCTCAATAAATAGAAATAGACCAAAAGCTATGATCATCTCATTCATTTAAAAATTTAATTTGACTCAGGCTTGATATTTCCAAAAAATTTAAAAAATTCACTATCTGGCGATAATATCAATGATGTTTCACCACCAATTAAAGCTTTTTCATAAGCTTGCATAGCTCTATAGAATGCAAAAAATTCAGGATCTTGACCAAAAGCACCAGCAAAAATATTATTTCTTTTACCATCCCCTTCACCCTTCATTATTTCTGATTTTTTTTGAGCATCAGCTAGTATTACGGTCACTTCTTTATCTGCAGTTGAGGTGATGGTTACAGCCATCTCTGCTCCTCTTGCTCTAAATTCTTTTGCTTCTCTCTCTCTTTCTGTCTGCATTCTTCTAAAAATTGCATCACTGTTAGCTTGAGGTAAGTCTGCCCTTTTAATTCTTACATCATTAATTTTGATACCAAAATTCTCAGCTTCATTATTTACACCCTCTTGAATTAAAGCCATTTGCTTGGTTCGATCTTCCGATAAAAGTGTCTGAAGTTCCTGTTGACCTAAAACGTTTCTTATACGAGAATTTATAATTGTTGCTAATCTAGATCTTGCAACTCTTTCATTTCCCACTGAAATATAAAATTTTAGAGGATCAATAATTTGAAATCTTGCAAAAGCGTCTACGATTAGTCTTTTTTGATCAGAAGCAATAACTTCCTCTGGTGGAGTATCTAAGTTTAAAATTCTTTTATCTAAAAAAACTACGTTTTGTATAAATGGGATCTTAAAATTTAGTCCAGGTTTAGAAATAATTCTTTTAGGGTCACCAAACTGGAGAACAATAGCTTGATTTACTTCTTTAACTATAAAAATTGAAAAGAATGCCGTAGCTGCAAGTAAAACAATTATTCCGGCAATAATTTTTCCTGTTTTCATTTAATTAGTCGCTTTCTTTTTTAATTCAGGTAATGGAAGGTAAGGTACAACACCTGAGCCTGCATTTTTCTCAATAATTACTTTATCAATATCAGCCAAAACTTTTTCCATAGTTTCTAAGTACATTCTTTCTTGAGTTACTGATTTAGCCAATTTATATTCGTTATAGATTGCCAAAAACCTACTTGCTTCACCTTCTGCTTTCGCAACAACCTCTTTTTTGTAAGCCTCTGCGGCTTGAAGAATTTTTTGTGCTTCTCCTCTTGCTCTTGGAATTACATCATTAGCATAAGCTTCAGCCTCGTTTTTTGATCTCTCCATATCAGCTCTTGCAGCTTGAACATCTCTAAATGCATCAATAACTTGATCTGGTGGATCAGCTTTTTGGGTTTGAACCTGAGTAATTTGAATTCCACTAGTATATTCATCTAAAATTTTTTGGATTATTTCTTGTGTATCAGTCTCTATTACTGATCTACCCTCTGTTAAAATAGGTTGAATATTAGATCTAGCAATCACCTCTCTCATTGCTGTTTCAGCTGCAGCTTTAACGGTACCCTCCGGATCTTGGATCTTGAATAAAAAATTTCCTGCATCTTTAATTACCCAAAAAACTGAAAAATCTATGTTTACTATATTTTCGTCTCCAGTAAGCATTAAGCTTTCTTGTGGTACATCTGCTACCCCTCCTGAAGAAGAAAATCCGCTATCCCTCTCTGACCTAAAACCAATATCTATTCTGTTAACTTTTGTAACTTTTGGTGTAAGCACTGACTCAACTGGAAAAGGTATGTGATAATTTAATCCAGGTTGTGTCGTTTTTACAAACTTACCAAATCTTAGAACAACTCCTTGTTCATCTGGTAAAACTCTATAAAGTCCACTTGCTAACCATATGAAACCTAGAATAATTAAAACTAAAATAGCTTGTTTGCCTCCAGAAGAACCGTTTCCTGGTAAAAATTTTCTAATTTTTTCTTGAAATTCTCTTATAATTTTTTCAATATCTGGTGGTGTTGGGCCTCTTCCTGAGCCATTACCACTTCCACCTCCCGGGGGGCTTCCCCAAGGGCTTCCACCTCTTTGCCTAAAATCATCTGACATACGGCAATCTATATAATGTCTTTATGAAGAAAAACAAGTTAAGATCTAAAAATGCCAAAAGAAAAACCAGAATTTAGTGACGCAATGCGTGCTAAATTAAGCAAAAAAACCCCTGAGAAAAATCCAATCAATGGAACAAAATTTACCATAGCGATTTCTAGTGCAAAAGGTGGAGTTGGAAAATCTACTTTTGCAACAAATCTAGCCCTGGCATTGAAGAATGTTGGATGTAAAGTTGGACTGTTAGATGCAGATATTTACGGACCTTCTGTGCCTAAAATGCTTGGAATAAATGAAAAACCTAAAAGTGATGGACAAAAACTTGAGCCACTAACTAAGTATGATATCCAGTGTATGTCTATTGGTTTTTTGGCAGATCAACAAACACCCATGATATGGCGAGGGCCAATGGTGACGAGTGCAATCAAAACTTTTACACAAAAAGTTAATTGGAAAGATTTAGATTTTATAATTGTGGATATGCCTCCAGGGACTGGAGATACGCAATTAACTTTTTCTCAAGAAATTAAAATGGATGGAGTAATTATAGTTTCAACACCTCAAGAGGTTGCCTTATTAGACGTCGTTAGAGGAATTAAGATGTTTGATAAACTTGGAGTGAGGATTTTAGGTCTAGTTGATAACATGAGTTTTTTTGTTGGAGACGATGGAAAAAAATACAAAATTTTTGGAGAAGGTGGAGTTAAAAGGACAGCAGAGAAATTTAAAAAAGAATTTTTGGGAGAAATACCAATTAATCCTGATATTGGAAAATATAGTGATGAAGGAAGGCCTATAGTTGTAACGAATCCTTTTCATGAAATTTCAAAAATATATCTAAATTTTGCTAATAAAATTAAATCAACCTATCTTTAAGATCAAAAGCAATCATAAGCTCATTCCACTCTCTCTTAGATAATCCTGAGTTTTCTGCATCAACTTTCTCACCTTTAATTAGTTTTTGAATAATTAGCTTTCCTTTAGCAGAAACTTCTGTTCCGCCAACCCTATAATCCATAAATGCATCATAAGTAATAGGAACCCATTTTTTTACAGTGTCTAACATTAAATCTGCATAAACTCTAATTTCATATTGAGCGTGACTGTCAGCTCTTAATCTCAAAAAATTCATTAAATTCAGCAAATCTGTTTTCCAATACCACTGGGTATAAGTATTTAAAGTTAAGTTCATTCTTGCCAGCTCTCTTGCTAAGCCTTTTTTATTTTCATCAATCGTAGACCCATCAAATCTCTCATTGAGCATCATTTCATAATTATCATAGGTTCTTTCAGCATCATTTTTCAAAAGCTCTAAAACTTCTTTGGCTTGTTCCCCTTCAATCACATCACCTCTTCCTTGTCTGTTGATTGAGGATTGAGCTGCTAAATTTTCTGCTGTGGGTAAATAGAATTCTTTATCCAAAATAGAATATCTTGCTGAGTATTCATTAACATTTGCTGTTCTATGTCTAATCCACTGTCGAGCTATAAATATTGGTAGTTTTACATGATACTTTATTTCGCACATCTCAAATGGAGTGCTATGCCAATGCCTCATCAAATATTTAATAAGCCCAGCATCTGACGAGACTTGTTTGGTCCCTTTTCCGTATGAGACCCTTGCAGACTGAACAATTGATGTATCATCACCCATGTAATCTACCACCCTCACAAATCCATGATCAAGAGCTGGCATTGCTTCATAAAGAATTTTTTCAAGCTCAGGAACCGTGACTCTTTTTGTTGAATTTTGTTGAGATTGTTGATCTTTAATCTCTTTTGATTGTTCTTTAGTTAATTTCATGATTTTTATTGAATCTCTTGTAATTGTTTTTATATTAATAGAGTTGGCTTGCCAACTACGACGATAAACGAATTTCGTAATAACCATTGCGGACGTGGGGGCAGTACCCACCACCTCCACCATTTACAACTTATGGGGGTGAACTAGATTCGACGGGTGACTAAAGGCTATTCTTTCGTTCGGAATTGTTCCACCGCAACGGGCTAATTTATAATTGCTAACGAAAGTTATGCACTTGCTGCTTAATTAACAATGTTAATTAAGTAAACGGGGTCCGGGGCACCTGGCAACAGAACGCCCCTTGTCAAACAATAACAAATAATATGGAAACAATATGATAAAAACTAAAATTCATAAAATAATAATGATTGTAGTAACTTTACTTTTGTGCGCATCTTGTCTAGTAGAAATATCTTTTGAAATGGGAATACATGCATTTGATGGATTTGCAGCGCACCATGGGCTTTTAATTTTTTCAATAGCAAATTTAATTTACGCATTCGATGATTTTAAAGATAATGTAATATAATAAAAAAGTTCGGGGCACCTGGCAACAGAACGCCCCTCCAAATTATTTTTTATTTTTTTTCAGCTCCGCTTGTGCTGCGGCTAATCTTGCTATAGGAACCCTATAAGGTGAACATGATACATAATGTAAACCTGTTTTTGAACAGAAAATAATGCTTTTTGGATCACCTCCGTGTTCACCACAAATTCCTAGTTTAATATTTTTATTTTGTTTTTTTGCTTTATTTACTGCTATTTCAATTAAATCTTGAACTCCATCATCAATTGAAATAAACGGATCTATGGAAAAAATTTTATTATCTATATAATCATTTAAAAATTTTCCACTATCATCTCTACTAATCCCAAAAGTAGTTTGAGTTAAATCATTAGTTCCAAAACTAAAAAATTCTGCATGCTTAGCAATATCTTTTGCTTTGATTGCTGCTCGAGGTAATTCTATCATTGTTCCCACCAAAAAATTAATTTTCATGTTATTTTCTTGTTGAATTTTTTTTGCGACATTTATCACAAGATTTTTCATTATTCTTATTTCTGCTTCAGTTGAGACAAGTGGTATCATTATTTCTGGAAAAGCCGATTTTTGCTTGGTCTTTTTGAGATCTGTCAAAGCTTCAAAAATCGCTCTACACTGCATCTCGTAAATTTCAGGAAAAGAGATTCCTAATCTACAACCTCTATGACCCAACATTGGATTTTGCTCATGAAGTTCGTCTATTCTTGACTTAACCTCTTTTAAGTCTACATTTACAATTTTTGAAATTTCAGATATTTCTTTATCGGACTTAGGTAAAAATTCGTGAAGAGGAGGATCTAGCAATCTCACAGTAACTGGAAGGCCGTGCATAATCTTAAATATTTCCATAAAATCTTTTTTCTGGTGTGGCAAAAGTTTTTCTAAAGCTTTAGCTCTATCCTCTTGAGTTTTTGATAATATCATTTCTCTAACGGATAAAATCCTTTCTTCTTCGAAAAACATATGTTCTGTTCTGCATAGCCCGATTCCCTCCGCTCCAAATTCTCTTGCGATCTTTGTATCAATTGGAGTTTCAGAATTTGTTCTAACCTTTAATTTTCTTATATTATCTGCCCATCCCATTAATTTTGAAAAGTCTCCTGAAATTTCTGGTTTTACTGTTGGCACATTTCCTAGAATGACTCTTCCAGTTGAGCCATCTATTGTGATAATCTCACCTTCTTTAACTTCAACTGATGATGTTTTAAATATCTTTTTTTCATAATTAATTTCAATTTCACTAGAGCCAGAAACACAGGGTCTTCCCATTCCTCTTGCAACTACCGCAGCATGACTAGTCATGCCACCCCTAGCTGTTAAAATTCCCTTAGCAGCATGCATACCTTGAATATCCTCTGGTGATGTTTCTATTCTAACAAGTATAGTATCTTGCATCATATCATTTAATCTTTCAGCATCTTCAGAGGAAAAAACTACTTTTCCACTGGCAGCACCGGGAGAGGCAGGCAATCCATTCGCAATTAAATCAATTGAACTTTTTTCGTCTAAAGTTGGATGTAATAAAGTATCAAGTGAATTTGGATCAATTCTTAAAACAGCATCTTTTTTTGAAATTAGCTTTTCTTTAACCATATCGACAGCTATCTTAACTGCAGATTTTGATGTTCGTTTACCTGAGCGAGTTTGTAATATCCAAAGTTTTTCACTTTCAACTGTAAATTCTACGTCTTGCATATCTTTATAATGTTTCTCAAGTTTTTTTAAAATTTTATATAACTTTGAATAAACTTTTGGCATCGACTCCTCCATTGAAGCATCACTAACTTTTGCTTCATTCTTTGCTTTTTTTGTTATGTATTGAGGTGTTCTAGTACCAGCCACTACATCCTCGCCTTGAGCGTTGATAAGATATTCTCCGTAAATGTTATTTGAGCCATCCGATGGGTTTCTTGTAAATACTACACCAGTCGCACAATCATCTCCCATATTTCCAAATACCATAGATTGAACATTAACTGCCGTACCCCACTCTGATGGAATTTGATTTAATTTTCTATAAACTTTTGATCTATTACTTTCCCAAGATAAAAATACTGCACCTATAGCTCCAAATAATTGTTTATAAACATCTTGTGGAAACTCTTCTTTAGATTTTTGGTTAACCAAATTTTTAAAATCTATAATTAAACCATCCCAGTCTTGTTCATCTAATTCTGTATCGAGTAATACGCCTTTAGTTAATTTATAATTTTCTATTAACTCCTCGAAACGATAACTCTCAACACCCATAACAACGCTGCCATACATTTGTATGAATCTTCTATAACTGTCTTTTGCAAACCTTCCATTTGACGTTTTGTTAGCCAATGCAAGTACAGTTTTGTCATTAAGCCCAAGATTCAGAATTGTATCCATCATACCTGGCATTGAAACTCTTGCTCCCGATCTTACAGATAAAAGAAGAGGATTTTTTAAATCTCCAAATTTTTTGTATACATCTTTTTCTACTTTCCTGATTTCTTTTTTAATTTGACTAATTAATTTTAAGTTTAATTTTTTTTTGTCTTTATAAAATATTTCACAAACTTTTGTTGATATAGTGAAACCAGGTGGTACTGGTAAACCCATCCTGCCCATTTCAGATAAATTAGCACCTTTACCGCCTAAAAAATTTTTCGGGTTTTTTATTTTTTTTGTAACTTTTGAATTAAAATTTAAAATAAGTTTATTCATTATTTGCTTTTAAGAATTGAAAATTTATATAATTTTGAAACGTTTTACATAACAAATTAACGAGTTCCAATCGGTTTTTTCTTAGAGTTTCATTTTCTTCATTTACTTTTACATTGTCAAAAAACTCAAAAACTTCTTTTTTAGTTTCGGCTAAAATTGATAACGATTTTTCATAATTTTCATCATCATTTATAGAAGAATAATATTTATTAATTTCATTAATTTTTTTAAATAAATTTTTTTCAAAATCACTTTTAAAGATATTTGGATCAGTTGTGTCATTGATCTCTATTTCGTTATTTTTCATTTCATTATCTAAAATACTCGAGGCCCTTTTGTAACTTGAGTTTATATCTATACCAATTTGATTATTTATAACTTTGTTAAGATATTTAGCTTTTTGAAAAGAAGAATATAAATTATTTAATGAAATTGACGACATAGTAGCATCAATTATATCGTATCGAATTTCCTTTTCCTTTAAATAATATTTAAATCTTTCTTTTAAAAAAAAATGTAATTCTTTTTGTAAATCTTTATTTTCAAGATTATATCCTTGATCCTCATATAAACGTGAAGAATAAATTAATTGATCAGTTATTTTTAAATTCTTATTATTTTCTATTACAGTTCTAATGATACCTAAAGCAGTTCTTCTCAATGCTAAAGGGTCTTTTGAACTTGTTGGTTTTTCATTAATGCCAAAAAAACCTACTAAAGAATCAATTTTGTCAGTAATAGATAATGCTATGCTAAGTGATTTTTTTGGAACCTGAGAATCGAGACCAATTGGTAAATATTGCTCTCTTATTGCTTGAGAGATATCTTTATCAAAACCTTGATTTTCGGAAAAATATCCCCCTAATAAACCTTGAAGTTCTGGGTATTCATCTACGAGGTCAGATGTCAAATCTGTTTTACAAATTGAGGCTGACAATTCTACTTTTTCTTTGCTGATTAATAATTCATCTGAAATCATTCCACCAAGTTTTCGCATACGTTGTACTTTATCAAAATAGGTTCCAAGCCCTTTAAAAAAATTCATTGATTTTAATTCTGAAACTTTTTTTACTAAGTTTTGTGATTTATCTTTGTTCCAGAAAAATTCCGCATCACTTAATCTTGCATCTACTACTCTTTCATTGCCAATTTTGATAAGTCCTTTTTGATCTTTTTTATTAGTTACAATTAAAAATTCATTAGTGATCTCATTTTTGTAATTAAAGGTTGGAAAATATTTTTGATGAGACTCCATAGTCAAGGTTAAAATCTCCTTGGGAACCAGTAAAAATTTTTGATCAAATTTACATAATAAGATATTTGGACTATCAACTAAATTTACTACCTCATCAATAAGCTTAGGATTTTCATTAATCTTTAATTTTCTTTTAATCAATATTTTTGAGAAAGATCTATTAATGATCTTTTGTCTTTTATTGTGATTGATGAAGACCCCGATTTTTTCAAAAAATTTTTCGTATACCTTAAAATTTTCAAAAGATTTTTTCTTTTCTTCAAAATCTTTATCTATAAAAGTTAAATTTGAGGAAATTAAATGATGAAACTTAAAACTAACGATCTTTTTATCAAATATTGATAAAATCGATTTCAATGGTCTTCCCCAATTTAAGTCAAATTCACCCCATTTCATTGATTTTTTCCATTGATAATTACCTAAAATTTTTGGAATGAATTCTGCAAGTAAATTGTGAGTTTTTAAAACGCCTGATTTCGTTTTGTAAAAGTAAAATTCACCTTTTTCAGTTTTTTTTTTTAATAAATCTTTTTTTTCAATTGTGTTTGATCTTAAAAAACCCTCCAAGGCTATGTCGGGAGCATTAGTTTTTGGACCTTTTATCTCTTTAGGCTTAATCTCTATCTGTTTATTGAGTCCCTCAAAAACTATTACTAATCTATTAGGAGAAGATAAAGAAAAACTTTTTTTAGATTTTAAAGATTTTTTCTCAAATAAAACTTTAAAATCCTCAAAAATTTTTTCTCTTAAGTTCTTTTGTAGTCCAGCAGGAATCTCTTCACTAAAAAGTTCTAAAAAAAATTCTGACATTTTATATTTGTGTATTTATCCAAATTGCAGCAGCTAATTTTGTGATCTCTCTTATTCTTCCAATATATTCTGCTCTTTGGGCTACACTTATAGCTCCACGAGCATCTAATACATTAAAGATATGACTAGCTTTCAAACAATGGTCATAGGCTGGTAAAGATATCTTTTTTTCTACTAATGATTTTGCCTCATTTTCAAACATATCAAAAATCTTAAATAAATTATCAGTATTTGCATGATCGAAATTATATGCTGAAAATTCTTTTTCTGCTTGATGAAAAACCTCCCTATACTCTATGCCCTCATTGTTCCAAATTAAATCAAAGACATTTTTTTTTTGTTGAGTAAACATACAAATTCTCTCCAAACCATAAGTGATTTCAACTGAAACTGGCTTACATTCAAACCCAGCCATTTTTTGAAAATATGTAAATTGAGATACTTCCATTCCATCACACCATATTTCCCACCCAAGACCAGCAGCTCCGAGAGTAGGACTTTCCCAATCATCCTCAACAAATCTTATATCATGATCTTTATGATTAATTCCTATTACAGATAAACTATTTAAATAAAGTCTTTTGATATTTAATGGAGAAGGTTTTATTATAACTTGGAACTGATAATAGTGTTGAAGTCTATTTGGATTATCCCCGTATCTTCCATCAGTAGGTCTTCTCGAAGGTTGTACATAAGCTGCTTTCCAAGGCTTTGGTCCAAGTGACCTTAGGGTAGTAGCAGGATGAAATGTTCCCGCTCCAACCTCCATATCATATGGTTGTAAAATTACGCATCCATTTTTACTCCAAAACTTTTGAAGATTTAAAATTGTATCTTGGAAAGTTTGAAATTTTGGTTTCTTTTTATTTTTTTTAGAGACCATATTTTTGCCAAACTGATTTTTCCTCCAAAATGTTTGCGATCTGATCGACATGACTATTTGAGGATGATAATTTTTTACTAATCCAACTTTTCGATTTTTCAAATCTTTTTATAATGACATCCTCTCCAAATTTTTCTTTTAAAATCTGGTTAGCGTTTCCAATTTCATCTATTAAACCAAGTGCTTTGGCTTTCCTACCAGACCAAAACTCACCAGAAAACAATTCTACTTCAGATTTTTTTAATTTAGAGGATCTGCTTTTTTCGACAATATCTATAAAATCTTTATGTAGATCTAATTGAATATTTTTTAATCTTTCAATGTCCTCTTTTTTTTCGTCAAGGAATGGGTCTAATGTGCTTTTATTTTTTCCAGCGGTATGAACTCTTCTCTCTACGCCTACTTTTTTAATTAATTCAGTAAAACCAAAAGAAGAATAAATAACACCTATAGAACCAATTATTGAACTTGAGTTTGCATATATTTCATCCCCAGCACACGCTATTAAATAACCACCTGAGGCAGCAACATCTTCAGCAAAAACTATTACTTTTTTTTTATTTTTTTTTGCCTGTTGTCTTATAAAGCTATAAATTAGATGCGACTGTACTGGAGAACCTCCCGGAGAATTAATTGTAATTGCAACACATGAAGCTTTTTTGACTGAAAAAGCTTTTGAAATAATTTCTTCTTGACCAGAAAAATCTATACCTTGTTTAAATTTTCCTACATTTCCAATAACACCAGTTAATTTGATGTGTGGAACAATTTTTTTCTTTTTAAAAAATGAGAACATTTTTAATATTTATAGAACTTTTTTATGAATATAAAGACACCTTATAATTGAAGTATCAGGTGCGTCAATTGATAAGTATCAATAGAAACCTATTACACTAATTTGTGTTAAAATGGGCAATGTAATACAATTAAAAAACAAAATTAACAATTCTTATTTTCAATTAAAAGACTCAGTGGAAGATAGATTGACGTTGGTTGAAGAAAAAATAAAGTCTAAATTAGAGAGCGACGTCAGCTTAGTTCAAAAAATGACAACTTATCATCTAAAAACAGGTGGAAAAAGATTAAGAGCTTTACTGACTTTAGGCTCAGCAAAATTATGTGGTTATGCAAAAGGTGCTCGAGATATAAATTTAGCTGCTTGCGTGGAACTAATTCATTCAGCAACTTTAATGCATGACGATGTAATAGATAATGGATCTATTAGAAGAGGCAAAGAAACATTAAATAAAATTTGGGATAATCATCCTTCGGTCTTAGTTGGTGACTATTTACTCAGTAGATGTTTTGAAATGATGGTAGACGATGGTAATATCGAAGTTTTAAAATTACTATCCTCAACTTCGTCAAAAATTGCACAAGGTGAAGTTCTCCAACTCCAACACAAAGGTGAAGTTGATATGTTAGAGGAGACTTACTTAAGAATTATTTCTGCTAAAACTGCTGAATTATTTGCTGCGGCTACTAAAGTTGGTGCTATTTTGTCTGACATGAAAACAAAAGAGAAGGAAGCTTTGGAGTTTTATGGAAGGAATCTTGGTTTAACATTTCAAATTGCTGATGATACTTTAGATTATAATTCTGAATCGAAGTTATTTGGAAAAAAAATTGGAAAAGATTTTTATGAAGGAAAAATTACCCTCCCAATAATATTGTTATACCAAAAAGGAAACTCTTTAGAAAAAGAAAACCTAAAAAAAATTTTTTCTAAAAAAATAAGGAACGAAAATGATTTTGATTATACTTTAAAATTGATTAAAAATTATGAAGTCATCAAAGGATGTTATCAAAAGGCACATCATTACATAAATTTAGCATCAAGTTCATTATCAATATTTAAAGATTGTAATGAAAAAAATATCCTTGAAAATTTAACATCATTTAGTTTATCTAGAGATTTTTAAGGACTTAAAAGACTTTTAGTCCAATTATTATTTTCATCTAGAGTATACTTTAATCTTTCATGAATTCTGTTATCTCCATCAAGCCAAAATTCAATGCTTGATGGCTTTAAATTCCAACCTGACCAATGAGCTGGCCTTGGCACATTATTTTTATCCTTAAATTTTTTTTTAAAATTTTCTAAAGCATTTAAAAGTTCTTCTCTGTTTTTAAGTACACTGCTTTGTTTAGAGGCCCAAGCACCTATTCTGCTATCATAAGCTCTTGAGTTGTAGTAGTTATCTGCAGTTTGTTCATCTACTTGCTTTAATTTTCCAACTATTCTTATTTGTCTTAAAAGGCTTTTCCAATGAAAACACATAGTTGCATTTGGATTTTCTTTAATTTCATTTCCTTTTTGACTATTTAAGTTTGTATAAAAAACAAATCCATTTTCATCATGTCCTTTGAGAAGAACCATTCTTACTGACGGAACACCTTCTCTATTGGCTGTACCAAGTGCTAAAGCATTTGGATCGTTTATTTCTTTTTTTTCAGCCTCCTCAAACCATATTTGAAATAATTCAAAAGGATTATCTAGATCTAAGAAGCATTTATCAAGCCCTAGTGAGTTTTTTTGATTCATAATTTTAACAAAATAATCTATATAATATAAATAATGTCATTTAATACATTTGGAAAGGTTTTTCGCTTTACAACTTGGGGAGAGTCTCATGGTCCTGCTATTGGCTGTATAATTGATGGATGTCCACCTTTAATTCAATTAAAGGAGGAAGATATCCAAAAGGAGCTAGACAAAAGAAAACCAGGACAATCTAAATTCACTACTCAAAGAAAGGAAAGTGATAAGGTTCAAATTCTCTCTGGGGTTTTTGAAGGTAAAACAACTGGTACTCCCATCTCATTGATAATCTATAACGAAGATATGCGATCAAAAGATTATGATGATATAAAAGACAAATTTAGACCAGGACATGCTGATTTCACTTATTTCAAGAAATATGGGATTAGAGACTATAGAGGTGGTGGTAGATCGTCAGCTAGAGAAACAGCTTCAAGAGTTGCAGCGGGGGCTGTAGCAAAAAAAGTTTTAGAAAAAAAGATTGGAAAAAGATTTAAAATTTCTGCTGCTGTTACACAACTTGGTATTCTAGGGTGTGATACTAAAAAATGGGACGATAAAGTAATTTATAAAAATCCATTCTTTTGTCCAGATAAATCAATGATAAAGATATGGGAAAAATATTTGTTAAGTATTAGAAAAGCTGGTTCATCTTGTGGTGCTGTTATTGAAGTAAGAGCCAATGGTGTACCATCTGGGTTAGGCGCACCAATTTACTCAAAACTAGACTCTGATATAGCTTCAGCTATGATGAGCATAAACGCAGTAAAAGGCGTTAATATTGGTTCTGGGATGAATTCTGCTCAGTTATCAGGAGAAGAAAATTCAGATGAAATTTCTCAAAACAAAAAAAAAATGAAATTCGCTTCAAATAATGCAGGTGGAATTCTTGGAGGTATTTCATCAGGTCAAGAAATAATTGTATCATTTGCTGTAAAACCAACTTCTTCAATTCTAAAAAGTAGAAAAACAATAAATAAATTTGGAAAAAATACCACTATAAATGTTAAAGGTAGGCATGATCCTTGTGTGGGGATTAGGGCCGTACCAGTAGGTGAAGCTATGCTCTCGTGTGTTTTACTAGACCATTATCTAATGAATAAAGCTCAATGTGGCTAGATAAATTAATTTTGTTTTTGTAATACAATATTTGAGTTTAAAACATCGAGAACTTTTTCCTCAATAGAACTTGAATCTAAATTCGCAATTTTATACATATTATCTGGTGTGTCTTGATCGATAAAGATATCTGGAAGCATCATTGACCTAAATTTTAAATTATTATCCAACAATCCTTTTTTTGTTAAAAAATCAACTACATGAGAACCAAACCCTCCTATAGATCCTTCTTCAATAGTTATAATCGCTTCGTGTGTTGTTGCTAATTGCCAAATCAGATTTTCATCTAAAGGTTTTGCAAATCTTGCGTCTATAATTGTTATGTGAACACCTTTTTTTTTTAAATTTTCTGCTGCTTTAAGTGACTCATTCAATCTTGCACCAAAATTTAAAATAGCTAGCTTTTTTCCCTCACAAATAATTCTAGATTTTCCTATTTCTATCCTTTCGTTAATCGAAGGCAAAACTGATCCCAATCCAGTCCCCCTTGGGTATCTAAAAGCGCAAGGCCTATCATTTATTACTGTTGATGTATTAATCATTCTTACTAGCTCAGCTTCATCGCTAGCCGCCATCACTATAAAATTTGGCAATGTCGACAGATAAGTAGTATCAAAACTACCTGCGTGAGTTGGCCCATCTGCACCCACTAGTCCTGCCCGATCAATTGCAAACCTGACCGGTAAGCTTTGAATAGCCACATCATGAACTACTTGATCATATGCTCTCTGCAAAAATGTTGAGTAAATAGCAGCGTATGGTTTATAGTTTTCTGTAGCCAAACCGGCTGCAAATGTAACTGCATGTTGTTCTGCAATCCCAACATCAAATGTTCTCTCTGGAAACTCCTTACGAAAGCTGTCCAAGCCTGTTCCATCTGGCATTGCCGCAGTTATAGAAACTATTTTACTATCTTTTTTTGCATGTTCAATCAAAGTATTTGCAAACACTTTAGTATAAGAAGGTAATTTACTTGTGCTTTTAAATTGTTTTCCTGTTTTGACATTAAATTTAGATACTCCATGGTAATTGTCCTTTGCTATCTCAGCGAAAGAATATCCTTTACCTTTTTTTGTTTTAATGTGAATCAAAATTGGGCCCTCATGTTTAGAGTCTCTTGCATTTTTTAAAATTGGGATTAAGGAACTCAAATCATGTCCATCTATCGGGCCGATGTAATAGAATCCTAGTGAACTAAACAAAGTGCCTCCTGTCACAGCAGATCTAAGAAGATCTTCTGCTTTACCTGCTTGAGCAGTAAATCTTTTTGAAAATGCTGATGTGATAAGTTTAATTGTCTCTCTTAAACTGAAGTAGATCTTGCCTGAAAAAATTTTAGCTAAATAAGTACCCATAGCTCCAACAGGCCTAGCAATAGACATGTCATTATCATTTAATATTACAATCATTTTAGTTTTTGAGGCACCTGCATTATTCATTGCCTCATATGCCATACCTGCACTTATTGCACCATCACCAATAACAGCTACGACATTATCTGATTTATTTGAAAGCTTATTTGCAACAGCTATACCTAAGGCTGAGGATAATGAAGTTGAACTATGTGCTGCACCGAAAGGATCATATTCGCTCTCTAACCTTTTTGTAAAACCAGAAAGTCCCCCACCTTGTCTTAGGGTTCTAATTCTGTCTTTTCTCCCTGTTAAAATTTTATGTGGATAACACTGATGACCTACATCCCATATCAATTTATCATTAGGGGTATTAAAAATATAATGTAGTGCTACACTTAACTCAACAACTCCAAGACTCGCTCCAAGATGTCCTCCAGTAACAGAGACTGCATCTATCATTTCCTCTCTCAACTCGTCGGCTACTTTTTGTAACTGTGACTCAGGAATTTTTTTTAAATCAGAAGGAAAATTTATCTGTTCTAATAATCTTTGATCTTTATTCATTTATTTCTATTCAAAATATAGTCTAAAGTTTCAGATAATTTTCTCGCTCTTGAACCATACTTTTTTAATCTATCATTTATTTTTAAAATTAATTTATTAGCATATTTAATAGTATTTTTATGTCCTAGTAAACTAATTAGAGTAGCTTTACCCTTTAATTTATCCTTACCGGTTTTTTTTCCTGCTATTATTGAATTGCTTTTTATATCAATCAAATCATCAGCTAATTGAAATAGTAACCCTATATCTGCACCTATACTTTCAAATTTCTTGATTTCATTCTTGCTCATTTTTTTCAAGATTAAAGGAGCTGCACAACAAAAGCTAAAAAGTTTACCTGTCTTTTTGATTTCCATTTCAATAATTCTTTTTTTAGAAATTCTTTTATGCTCATAACTTAAGTCTAAATACTGGCCACCAGCTATACCCAAATGTCCAGAACTTTCAGAAATTTTATTAATTAGATTTATTTTAATTTTTTCAGAAACATTTAAATCTTTGTGACTTAAAATTTCAAAAGCCATAGTCAGAAGTGAGTTACCAGCTAATACAGCAGTGGACTGGCCAAATTTTACATGTGTTGCTGGTTTTCCACGTCTGATTAAATCGTTATCCATACAAGGAAGGTCATCATGAATTAAAGAATATGCATGAATACATTCAATTGCAGACCCAATTATAATCAAAGACCTATAATTTAACTTAAATAAAAATCCAATATCAATTAAAATTTTTGATCTTATTTTCTTACCACCAGAAAATAAACCATATTGCATTGGAATAATTAATTCCGATTTTTTTTGTTTTTTAATAAATCTTTTTAAAAACAAATTGGTATCTTTGGCAATTTTATTTAATTCTTTTTGCATTTTTTTTTGAAATTACTTCCAGAATATTTTCTTTAGTTTGTTTACTAATATTTTTAGCATTTTTTTTGAACTTATTTTCAATAATATTATTGAGTTTTAGTAAATTTTGATATTTTTCTATTGAATTTTCTAGATCTTTTTGATTCTCTAAATCCTCAATCATCTTATTGGCTTTTTTAGTTAATTCCTCGAGAGATTGAGAATTATAATCATTTGGTAAATTTTTATCTTTCATATATTACTCTCAAATAATACATGAAAATTAATCTTGCAAATATTAAAAAAGCCCAAAAACTACTAAATAAAAGTGAATGTGTAGCTATACCTACTGAAACTGTTTATGGGTTGGCAGGGAATGCTTATTCAGATGTTGCATGTAAAAAAATATTTAGATTAAAAAAAAGACCAAGAAATAACCCTCTTATAGTTCATTACTATAATAACTTAGATCTAAAAAAAGATTGTAACTTTAATAATAAATTTCTTAAACTTTATGAAAAATTTTGCCCTGGACCAATAACATTTATTTTAGATTTAAAAAGAAATTCAAAAATTTCTAAGATCGCAACTAATAAAAAGAAAACTTTAGCAGTAAGATTTCCAAAACATCCTGTGACAAGAAATTTATTAAGAAGTTTAAAATTTCCTCTGGCAGCCCCTAGCGCAAATATTTCATCAAAAATAAGTGCTGTTCACTCAACCGATGTGAAAGAAGATTTTGGTAAAAAAATTAAATATATTCTTAAGGGTGGAAAATCATCAATCGGGCTTGAGTCAACGATAGTGGATCTTAGAAATAAACCAAAAATATTAAGATTAGGAGGCTTGGAACTTTCAATTATTAGAAAAACATTAAACAAAAAAATTGTAAAAAGTATTAATCCATCAAAAGTTTCTTCCCCTGGTCAATCAAAACTTCATTATTCTCCTGGTATCCCTATCAGATTAAATGTAAAAAAAATTAAAGATGGAGAAGCTTATTTGATGTTAAAAAAAAAAAAACCAAATAAAGTAAATTATTTTTTTTTATCTAATAAGGGTAATTTAAATGAAGCAGCAAAAAATTTGTATAGCACTTTAAGAAAAATAAAAAAAAATAACTATAAATCAATAGCAGTAGATAAAATACCTAATAAAGGTTTAGGAAAAACTATTAACGATAGGCTACTCAGGGCATCAAAATTTTAATGAGAACACCACTTGAACTAATTAACTTGTCTAAAATTTATAATGATAAAGAAGTAGTGAAGAATATTTCTTTTAAATTAAATAAAAATCAAATTATTGGAATTCTTGGTCCTAATGGATGCGGAAAAACCACTACTATTGGAATGATTTTAGGATTGTTAAAACCATCAAGTGGAAAAGTGCTAATAAATGGAATTGAAATCGAAACTAAAAGAGTCAGTTTGTTAGAAAATTTAAATTTTATTTCTCCTTATGTTGAATTACCAAAAAAACTTACTGTAAAGCAAAATCTAGAAGTTTACTGTAGGCTTTATGACATTAAAAATTTAGAAGAAAAAATTGAATATCTTTGTGAAAAACTTAGACTAAATGAAATTTTAAATAAGATCACTGGTGAGCTATCTTCTGGACAGAAGAATAGAGTATCTCTTGCCAAATCAATTATTAATGATCCATTTATTCTACTTTTAGACGAACCAACTGCATCCCTTGATCCTGAAACTGGAGATTTTGTAAGGAGTTTTTTAGAACAATATCAAAAAGAAAATGAAACTTCAATTTTATTGGCCTCTCATAATATGGCTGAAGTAGAAAGACTATGTTCCTCAGTGTTAATGATGAATAAAGGATCAATTATTGATAAAGGTAGTCCAAAAGAACTGATCAAAAAACATGGGAGAAAAAATATGGAAGAAGTTTTTTTAAAATTATCAAGAGAAAAAATATGAATTTTAACAAAATGTATGGTCTTTTTTTAAGACATTTTTATCTAATAAAAAGTTCTCTACCACGAATTTTAGATCTTGTTTATTGGCCAACTATTCAGATTATTCTTTGGGGTTTTATTTCTAAGTTTTTTTCAATTTACAGCGATTATTATAATAATACTCTAGGAGTAATTCTTACATGTGCAATTCTATACGATATTCTTTTTAGATCTAGCATAAGTTTTAATATGCTTTTTTTAGAAGAAATTTGGTCTAGAAACTTTACTAATTTATTTATTGCCCCTTTAAAGTTGAAAGAAATAATAACATCACTTATTTTTACAGCACTGATAAGAACATTAATTGGTTTAGTGCCAGCAATTATATTAACATCTCCTTTATTTGGAGTTTCAGTTTTAAAATTAGGTTTTCCACTTCTTTTTTTATTTTTAAGTCTATATATTTTTGGAATTACATTGGGTTTATTCGTCAGTGCTGGTCTAATGAGATTTGGACCCTCTTTTGAAAATATTGCCTGGTCATCTTTGTTTTTACTGGCTCCTTTAGGTTGTATATATTATCCAATAGAAATCCTTCCTAGCTTCTTTCAAACTATAGCTAAATGTTTGCCACTAGTTTATATTTTTGATGAAACAAGAAACATTTTATTAAATAATTTTGTAAATTATGAAAATTTAAAACAAGCATATTATTTAAATTTTATTTATCTAATGTGTGGAATTATTTCGTTTTATTTCTCTTTCTTAAAAGCACGCATTAAAGGAACTCTGATAAATATGGGTGAATAAATGGCGCGCTTGCTAGGAGTCGAACCCAGAACCTCCTGATCCGAAGTCAGGCGCTCTATCCAATTGAGCTACAAGCGCATATAATACTGATATAACATTTTATGAAAAAAATAAATTTGATTGTTGAAGATGGAGTTAAAAACATGCGGGTAGATGCTTTTATTAATAAAAAAGAGAATGAAATCAGTAGAACCAGAATTAAAAGTTTAATTTTAAACAAAAAATTAAAGTTAAATTATAAGATCATTGAAAATCCTTCAAAAAAGGTCTCTGCAGGTGATTTATTAGAGTTAATTATTCCTAATCCAAAAAAAATGTCACTAAAGCCCTTTAAGTATAAACTAGATATTATTTATGAAGACAAAGATTTAATCGTTTTAAATAAGCCTGCAGGAATTGTAATGCACCCCGGTGCGGGAAATTTAGATAACACACTAGTAAATGCTTTGTTAGATTATAATAAAAACTCATTGTCTAATATCGGTCATGAACTAAGACCTGGAATTGTTCATAGAATAGACAAGAATACGTCTGGGTTAGTTGTCATTGCAAAAAACAATCAAACTCACGAACATCTTTCAAATCAATTCAGCAAACATTCAATCACTAGAATTTATCAATTACTAATTTGGGGGAAGCTTAGACCCTCTAAAGGAAAAATTGAAACACTGATTACCAGAAGTTCTAAAAATAGACAAATGATGGAGGTAAGTAGTATTAAGGGAAAAAAAGCTATTACAAATTATAAGACAACAGAAATTTTTGAAAATAAAAATACACCAACATTAAGTTTTTTAGAATGTAAATTAGAAACTGGTAGAACTCACCAAATTAGAGTTCATATGAATTATTTGGGAAACAGTATTGTGGGTGATGATAAATATAAAAAAAGGTTTAAGAAATTAAAGAATATTGATCCAATTTTAGAAAAAAAACTTACTAATTTAAATAGACAATTTCTTCATGCTAAAACTATTGGATTCATACATCCCAAAAAAAACAAAGATATGATATTTAACTCAATTTTGCCACAAGAGCTTGAAATAATTTTGAAAATGCTAAGAAACACGTATAAATAAAATATTGAAAAAAATATAATATTAATTAGATAAACTCTTTATGACTACTACAGTAAATAATAATCTCCCGATTTTAAGTAATGAGGGTGGGCTAAGTGCTTATTTAGAGCAAATTAAAAAATTTCCTATGCTAGATGCTGAAGAAGAATATATGCTTGCTAAAAATTGGAAAACAAACGGTAATGTCAAAGCAGCTGAAAAACTAGTTACTAGTCATCTAAGATTGGTAGCAAAAATAGCTATGGGCTACAAAGGTTACGGTCTACCAGTTAATGAAATGATTTCTGAGGGAAATGTTGGTTTAATGCAAGCAGTAAAAAAATTTGAACCAGAAAAAGGTTTCAGGCTAGCAACATATGCTATGTGGTGGATTAAAGCCTCAATACAAGAGTACATTTTAAGATCCTGGAGTCTTGTAAAGATAGGAACAACAAGTGCTCAAAAAAAATTATTTTTCAATTTAAAAAAGTTGAAAAATCAAATTGCTCCTCAATCAGAAGGAGATTTAAGAAATGAACATGTAGATCAAATCGCAGATAAATTAGCTGTAAGCAAAGAAGAAGTTATTTCAATGAACCGAAGATTATCAGGTAAAGAATTCTCTTTGAATGCTCAAGTCGGTGAAGATGGAGATGAATGGCAAGACTGGTTAGTAGATAAAGACTTAGATCACGATCTAAAATTTGCTCATCAAGAGGAAATGGAACAAAGAAAAGATTTATTAAAAAGCTCTATTAAAGTTTTAAATGAGAGAGAGAGAGAAATTTTATATTCGAGAAGATTAAATGACAACCCAACCACACTAGAGGATTTGAGTAAAAAATATAAAATAAGTAGAGAAAGAATAAGACAAATTGAAAACAAAGCTTTTGAAAAATTACAAAAACACATGCTGCTTCTCGCAAAATCTAAAAACTTACTACCTGTAAATTAAATTTCAAAAGGATTCTCAATCAATATAGTATCCTCACGTTCTGGACTTGTTGAAATACTTGATATTTTTGATCCTATAAAATCCTCTAATGCATAAATATAATTCTTTGCATTTTTTGGTAATTCTTTGACATCCTTAATCCCTTTAGTTGAAGTTTTCCAACCAGGGAAATTTTGATAAATGGGTTTAATCTTTAATTGATCTTCAACTGCAGCTGGTAAATAATTAATTTTTTTACCATCTAATTCATATTGAATACACATCTTGATAGTGTCGAGTTCATCAAGAACATCTAATTTGGTTAAAGCAATTCCGTCTATTCCTGAAATTTTTATAGTCTGTCTTACTAGAACTCCATCAAACCAACCACATCTTCTTTTACGACTTGTAACAGTTCCAAATTCTTTTCCTCTAGTTCCAAGTAATTTTCCTATATGGTCCTCTAATTCTGTAGGGAAAGGTCCTTCACCTACTCTAGTTGTATATGCTTTTGTTATTCCTAAAACGTAATTTATAGAATTTGGCCCACAACCTGTTCCAGTTGCAGCATTCGACGCAACTGTATTGGAGGATGTTACAAAAGGGTAAGTTCCATGATCAACGTCTAACAAAACACCTTGAGCGCCCTCAAATAGAATTTTTTTTTTCTCTTTCTTAAATTGATCAATTTTTAGCCATACAGGCTGTGAATACTTTAGAATTTTAGGGGCAATTTTTAATAAATCTTTTTTAAGTTGATCTTTTTCAAAAACTTTTTTACCTAATCCCTTTCTAATAGCATTATGATGAAGCAAAACTAACTCGAGTCTTTGATTGAGGTTTTTCTCAGACCTTAAATCCATAACTCTTATAGATCTCCTTCCAACTTTATCCTCATATGATGGTCCAATCCCTCTTCTAGTTGTGCCTATTTTTCCTTTACCAGCTGTATCTTCTCTTATTTCATCCATTTCTCTATGAAACGGTAATATCAAATTTGCAGACTCTGAAATTATAAAATTGTCCGTACTTACTTCAATACCTTTAGATTTAATCTCATCAATTTCCTCAAGCAGTGCCCATGGATCAACAACCACACCATTTCCAATTATTGAAATTTTATTTTTTCTTACAATTCCCGAGGGAAGCAAACGTAACTTATATGTGACTCCGTCTATTACTAAAGTATGACCAGCATTATGACCACCTTGAAATCGAATAACAACATCTGCTTGTTCTGAAAGCCAATCAACTATTTTACCTTTTCCCTCATCTCCCCATTGAGATCCTACTACAACAATATTTTTCATTATTTAAATTTTTTGTTTATTTCCACTGAATAAAGATGATTAATTGGACCGTGTCCCTTTCCAAATTTTGGGTTAGTTAATATAGCGGAATTTACATACATAATGCCTAGCTCACAAGCTTTCTTAATACTTTTTCCACATGAAAGGAAAGTTGTAATTGCACTAGATAAAGTACACCCTGTTCCATGTGTATTTTTAGTATTATGTCTTTGACTTTCATAGATTTTAATACCGGATCTATTTAAAAATATATCTTCTACATTTTTTGATTTAAGGTGACCACCTTTAATCAATACATTTTTCACTCCTAAATTTATCAATTTATTCGCAGCCAATATCATATCTAATTTATCATGAATTTTTACTCCAGTTAAAACTTCAGCTTCAGGTATATTGGGAGTAATCAAAAACACTTTTTTCATAAGTTTGTCTTTTAAAACTTGGATTGCTTTATTGTCTATTAATTTAGCTCCACCTTTTGCAAACATTACTGGATCTAAAACTACATTCTTTACTTTTATTCTTCCTAGAGAATCGACAACTTTTTTGACAACCTCAGATGAATGAAGCATACCAATTTTTATAGCATCAGGCCTAATATCTTTAGCTACATAAATTATTTGATTTTTTATTTCGTTGGCTGATATTGGAATCACAGATTTAACACCTAAAGTATTTTGTATAGTTATAGCAGTTACAGCAGTCATTGCGTACGAGCCAAGACTTGTAACAGTCTTAATATCTGCTTGAAGCCCAGCGCCACCAGATGAGTCTGATCCTGCAACAATTAAAATTTTAGATTTAGGTTTCATTTTAGTTAATTGTTTTTTTTATAATTTTAATACATTTATTTAGTAATGCTAAGTTTTCACTTTCACCCATTATTCTTATTTTGGGCTCTGTCCCGGATTTTCTAACAAGAATTCTTCCATGTCCTTTAATCATTTTTTTTGCAATCTTGATTGCTTTTTTTACAGGCAATTTATGGAGTATGTCATTATCTTCAAAATTTACGTTTTCTAATTTTTGAGGTATTTTCTTAAATACATTAAAAAAATTACTGGCTTTTAAGTTTTTATCTAATGCTTTAATAGCCTCCAGAGCAACTAAAAGTCCATCACCTGTTGTTGCGAATTTTCCAAGAATTATATGACCTGATTGTTCTCCACCTAAATTAAATTTCTTTTTTTGCATAATTTCTTTTACATATCTGTCACCAACATTAGCTCGAATAAATTTAATTTTCTTTCTTTTAAAGAAATTTTCTAATCCATAATTTGACATTAAAGTTCCAACAACCCCACCCTTGAGAATTTTTTTTTTTTTCCAAAAAACTGCTAAGGCTGCTATAATTTGATCACCATCAATTATTGATCCCTTCTCATCACACATTATTACTCTATCTGCATCTCCATCTAAAGAAATCCCTAAATGCGCTTTATGTTTTTTTACGTTTTTTTTAAGTTTTTCTGGAAAAGTTGATCCACAATTTTTATTGATATTGAAACCATTTGGTTTATTACCTAGAACTACTAATTTAGCTCCTAAAGATCTAAGTATTTTAGGTGCCGACTTATATCCAGCCCCATTCGCACAATCTAATACGACTTTCATATTTTTTATTTTAAAATTGTATGGAATTCTTTTTCTGAGAATTCTAATATATTCTTTTGTGCCTGTCTCTAATCTTTCAACTCGACCTAAAAACTTAGGTTTAGCCAAATGTTTCTGGGCTTCGCTATCAATCAAATGTTCAATTTTTTTTTCTATTTTATCAGACAATTTTAATCCATCAGGCCCAAACAATTTTAAACCGTTATCATCAAATAAATTGTGAGATGCCGTTATCATTATACCTAAATTAGCATGCATCAATTTTGTTAACATAGCCAGACCATTAGTTGGTAATGGTCCTAGTGTATAAACATGCATCCCTGCAGACGCTAATCCTGAGACTAATGCAGGCTCAAGAGCATAACCTGAAAGTCTTGTATCTTTAGCAATTATAGCTATTTGTTTTTTTTTTTTTAAATTTGTGAAATATTTACCAGCAGCTAATCCAAATCTAAAAAACATATCTCCATTTATGTTTTTGCTATTAACGGGTCCTCTAATTCCATCTGTACCAAAGTATTTCATCTTTATTTAATTAGCTCTTTAAATACTTTAATACTTTGAATTACCTCATTTACATCATGCACTCTTAATATTTGAACACCTTGCATCATTGCGAATAAACTTGAACTAATAGTTCCTCCTAATCTTAAAGAACTATCATTGTCAGACGATATTTCTTTAATGAATTTTTTTCTTGATATACCAAGTAGTATAGGGAGTCCTAAAGAATGGTAAATTGATATATTTTTGATTATTGTCATATTATGTTTCAAATTTTTTCCAAATCCTACGCCTGGATCTAGGATAATTTTATTATGATTTATGCCTACACTTTTAAAAAATTTTATCTTTTCTTCAAAAAAATCATAAATATCTAATAAAACATTTTTATATTTTGGATTATCTTGCATTTTGTCAGGATTTCCAAGCGAGTGCTGAAGTACAAATGGTATCTTATACTTTCTTATAATATTTATTGAGTTTTTGTCATAATTAAATCCAGAGACATCATTAATCAAATTTACTCCCAAATTTATACCTCTTTCCATAATTTCTGATTTTCTAGTATCTAAGGATACCATATTTTTTTTATTTATTTTTTTTAGAACATCTTTTATTCTATCCCATTCTATACTAGACTTAACAGGCTTAGAACCTGGCCTGGTAGACTCACCCCCAATATCAACTAAATTAGCACCACTTTGAAAAAGATAATTTAATTGTTTTATTGCTAAATTATATTTATTAAATTTTCCACCATCAGAAAAACTATCTGGTGTCATATTCAAAACACCCATTATATTTGGGTTATTTCGAAAATTAAAATTTTCAAAACTTTTTTTTTTTTGAGAAATAAGTTTAAGATTCTTTTTTACTAACTTTCTTAAATTTTTTGGGAGAGAATTGATCTTTTTTAGAGGAATTTTTTTTTGAGTTTTTCTTGAAATAATTTCTATTTTATCAAAAGAAATTTCACTATTACCATTCAATGGAATAGCTTTTTTCTGCTTTACTAGAAATTTAGATTTCGAACCATAATAGAAATTACACGCCCTTGTGTAATATCTAGGCATTTATTTTAGTGAACTATTTTTGGTTTAAGTCCCAAAGCGCCCATAGCAGATCCTTTTTCATCTTCAACTTTTAAATCTTGTTTGTCTGCTGGATATATATTTTTATTGATAATATTTTCAATTTCTTCACCTGTTAAAGTTTCATAAGTAATAAGAGCTTTTGCAATTTTATGTAAATCATCAATTTTGTCAGTCAAAATCTCTCTTGCTTTATTATAACCCTCATCAACCAATTTTCTAATTTCTTTATCTATTTTTTGAGCAACTTCCTCTGAAACTGATTGTGTTTGTGTAACAGATCTTCCTAAAAAAACTTCTTCTTGATTTTCGCCATACTCAACTGGTCCCATTTCTTCACTCATTCCGTATTTAGTTACCATTGCCCTAGCCAGTTGTGTGGCCTGATTGATATCTGATCCACTGCCTCCACCAGCACCAGTAGATATATTGTCTTTACCAAATATTACTTCTTCAGCAACTCTTCCACCAAAACAAACTGCCAGTCTTGCCTTTAAGTATTTAATTGAATGACCATGTTGATCTCTTTCAGGAAGGTTCATTACCATTCCCAAAGCTCTTCCTCTTGGAATAATTGTAGCCTTATGTATCGGGTCATAACTAGGCATATTAAATGAAACTAGAGCATGGCCTCCCTCATGATATGCGGTTAATTTTTTTTCGTCTTCAGTCATTACCATTGATCGTCTTTCTGCACCCATCATTACTTTATCTTTTGCTTCTTCAAATTCATTCAAAGTTACTATTCTTTTGTTTTTTCTTGCAGCAAGCAAGGCAGCTTCATTAACAATATTCGCAAGATCTGCTCCAGAAAATCCAGGCGTACCTCTTGCAACAGTTCTCAAATTAACATCAGGTGCCATTTTAATTTTTTTTACATGAACTTTTAAAATTTTTTCTCTTCCGATAATATCAGGATTAGAAACTACAACTTGTCTATCAAATCTACCTGGTCTTAATAAAGCGGGGTCTAATACATCAGGTCTATTAGTTGCAGCTATTATTATAACACCCTCATTTGTATCAAATCCATCCATCTCTACCAAAAGCTGATTTAAAGTTTGTTCTCTTTCATCATTTCCTCCTCCTAAACCTGCCCCTCTACTTCTACCAACTGCATCTATCTCATCAATAAAAATTATACATGGTGAATTTTTTTTACCTTGTTCAAACATATCTCTAACTCTTGAAGCTCCTACACCAACGAACATTTCTACAAAGTCTGATCCGGATATAGTAAAAAAAGGTACCCCAGCTTCACCTGCAATAGCTCTGGCAAGTAATGTTTTTCCTGTGCCAGGAGGTCCAACCAACAAAGCGCCTCTTGGTATCTTTCCACCAAGTCTACTAAATTTTTTCGGATCTTTTAAAAACTCAACAATTTCTTCAACTTCTTCTTTTGCCTCTTCTACGCCTGCTACGTCATTAAAAGTAATTTTACCTTTTAACTCATTCATCATTTTAGCTTTTGATCTTCCAAATCCCATTGCTCCACCTTTGCCTCCTTGCATTTGTCTCATAAAGAAAATCCAAACTGCAATTAATAACAACATAGGAAACCAAGAAAGTAAAACTCCAAATAAAGAGGGCATCTTCTCCTCTATGGGAGCTGCTGAAATACTGACACCTTTTTCTGAAAGTTTTTCAATTAAATTTGGGAAGTTAGGAGAATAGGTGGTAAAGTTATTACCATTGGAATAAACACCTTTAATATTGTTACCCTGTATCTCAACTTTAACAACTTCTCCATTATCAACAGAAGTTAGAAATTCTGAAAAAATTACTTTATCTCCAGCTCTTACATTTGATTGAGGACTTTTAAACATGTTGTAAAGACCAATAGTTAAAAAAACTATTATAGCCCACATAGCTAAATTTTTCATACTCATGCGTATAAAATAAGAATTATTATCAATTAAACAAGTGACAAATTGAATAATGTTGAAATAATTTAACCTTCTTTTGAGATAATTACTGTTTGATTGACCTTCTCAATGACGCATCCACCTAATGTCGCCCTAAATGATCTATTTTTTTTGATATCTCTAATTAATCTATCCAGTTTTTTTCCCCTAGGTGGATAATATTTTTTTCCAATAGAATTAATCGTCTCTGAGAATGACCTGAAAATTATTTCGTATGGCTGTTGAAAAAAATCACTATTTAAAATTAATTTTTTATTCTTTAACGAAAAAAAACTATTTTTCTCTAGATTTCTATTTACATAAAAGTTTACGACAAAATCTGAGTCTTGTAAATTTTTGATGGTTTTTAAAAACTTCCTCATATCTAATCCGTTATTCTTTAATTCTATGATTAAATTTCTAATTTTTACTCTTTGATATTTGTCATCCTTATTTGTTGGATCAATAACAAAAAAATTAAATACCTTTTTTGAAAGAAAAATTAAATCCTCTTTTTTTTGATCTAATAATGGTCTTAATAAATTTATATTGTCTATATTGGTTTTTTTATTTAATGAGATTAAACCTTTCAATCCACTTCCTCTTAACATTCTTATAAAAAAGTTTTCTAACAAATCATCTCGATGATGAGCTAATAGTATATTTCTAATTTCATATTTTTTACATTCCTTAAATAATAATTTATATCTTTCTTTTCTTGCAAATGATTGGATATTTTTATCTGGTTTTGGGCCTAGCCAAGTTAAAATTTTACTTTCAATGTAAAAATTCTTTAAAATTTTTTTTACTTTTTTGGCCTCTTTGGTCGACTCTGATCTAAGTTTATGATCGATAATTATAAATTTAACAATTAGATTATTTTTTAATGCATAAATTTTAGCCAAATAAGCTAAAGCAAGGCTATCTGGGCCACCAGAAACAGCTACTATAAAGTTTTCTTTAATGATTAAAGATTTTTCAAACTTTTTAAAAATTTGACTAATTTTTTTATTATTTAACTTAATTTTTAGAAGCTTAGGAATTTTGATTTTTGCATTCAAATTTTTGGGACTCATATTTAGCTTTTTGAATCACTGATAGATTAGCTTCAGGATATTGTTTTTCAACTCCATTTATCATTTTGCAACCTTGATCTTTTTCTCCAATCTGCACCATTGATACTCCTAATTTTAATAAATTTATTGGAGCCTTTTCACCTTTAGGATATTTCTGATATCCCTCCAAATAAGCGGAAGCGGCGTCAGTGTAAAGCTGTCTAATCCTAAAAGTTTCTGCATACCAATATTGAGCATTACCTGCTAATTCATGATTTGGATTTATAGTTACGAATTCTCTAAAAGCTCTTTCCGCCATTGAATAGTCCCCTACTTTTAAAAAACTTGTTGCAAAATCATATTGTTTATTTGCATTTTCATCTGGAAGAATTTTTTCCTCTGAATTAAAAGTTTCAGTTATAATTGTAGCAGTTGAGTCTACTGACTGAATTTTTTGAGATTTTTCATTTGTTGCTGTATCATTATAAGATATTGACCCTAAATCTTGAGGCTCAGAACTCCCTGGAAGTATCTCATTATCTTTATTATCTATTTTTTGTGAAACTTTTCCTGTTTGTTGGGACAAAGCTAAGCCCTCCAAATCTTGAAATCTCATTTGGTTATCGGCTTGAACTTTTGAAATTCTATTAGATAGTTTATCTAATTTAAAATTAATTTCCTCAAATTTATTCGTAAGTTCTTGAAACTGATTTTCAATTTCAGATAGCTTTAACAGATGTCTTGTAAGAACATCTTCGGAATTGTTATTAGGCTCATTAATTGAATTATTATTTGCGTCTAAATTTTCATTGAGTTGGATACTTCCAGAATAAACGGCCTTCTCTAAAGTTTTTACATCATTTTGAAGTTTTTCTAAAATTTCATAAAAATTGTGATTATCAGCTAATGATTGAGTAAAAGAAAAAAAATTGAATAATAAAAAAAATGATAAAATAAATTTTTTTAGTAAACATTTCATATTTCAGGTTATTATTAAAATAATGGCAAAAAAAAGACCCTTAAACAATTAATGTTTAAGGGTCTTAAATATGAAAAATTAGTTTGCTTTTACTGATACTGATCTTCTATTTTTTGACCAAGCTAATGGATTAGATCCTGAGTCGACTGGTCTTTCCTTCCCATAACTTAATACAGAAATTCTATCTGAGGAAATACCATATGTCATTAAATAATCTTTTGCAGCGTTAGCTCTTCTTTCACCAAGTGCCAAATTATATTCTCTAGTTCCTCTTTCATCAGCATGTCCTTCTAAAACAATAGTAATGTTAGAATTTTTTCTTAGCCATGCAGCTTGTTTCCTTAGAGTTTCTCTAGATGCAGTAGTTAAAACCGATTCATTTGTTGCAAAGAAAACTCTATCAGGAACCCCAGATGCTAAATACTCGACTGTATCTGTTCCAGTATAAACATCTCCTTGCATTTGTCCTGTTGTTTTCTTTGAAGTGGCGCATGCAGAGAGTGCAATACATGCGATTGTTATTAAAAAAGCATTTTTTAGAATTTTGTTTAATTTCATTATTGCTCCTTGATCAATATTACTTATTCTAACTTTTTCACAATTAGATAGATGTTTCAAGTTAAAAATCAAGATAATATTTAATTAATTACTTAATAAAGCTGACCATGATGGGTCTGAGGCATCTGTAGGAGTGCTAACTAGCCTCTCATTATAGCCTGTTAAATCTATAGACCATAATTTAGCCGAGAATCCTTCTCCTTTACTGTCTGTTTTTGTTTCTCTATAAAAAATTAAAACTCTACCATTAGGTGACCATGAAGGTGCTTCTTGATAAAAATTTTCTGTTAGTAGTCTTTCTCCGCTTCCGTCTACTCTCATTACTCCAATATAAAATTTACCTTTATGAAGTTTTGTAAATGCAATCAAATCTCCTCTTGGAGACCACACAGGGGTTCCATATAAACCTTTACCAAAAGAAATTCTCTTTACATCGCTTCCATCACTTTTCATAATGTATATTTGTTGATAACCGCTTCTGTCAGAATTAAAGCAAATAAATTTGCCATCGGGAGAATATGAAGGTGAGGTGTCAATTGAAGGATGATTTGTAATTTTTTCAACAACTCTATTTTCTAAATCCATGGTAAAAATATCTGAGTTTCCATCTTTAGCAAAACTCATAATTATTTTTTGACCATTTGGAGAAAATCTAGGAGCAAAAGTCATTCCAGGAAAATCTCCAACTACTTCTTGCATCCCTGTTTCTATGTCTAGAAGGTAAACTCTTGGCAAATTTCTAAAATAGGATAGATAGGTTACCATTTGACTAGTGGGATTAAATCTTGGAGTTAAAACCAACTCATTACCTAATGTCAAAAATTTATTATTTGCACCATCTTGATCCATTATAGCAAGTTTTTTAATTCTTCTAGTTTTAGGACCTTCTTCAGAAACATAAATAATTCTTGTGTCAAAATAACCCTTTTCTCCTGTTAGTCTCTCATAAACTTTATCAGTAATGATATGTCCTACTCTTCTCCAATTATTTGGAACTGTCGTGAATGCTAAAGCCATCATTTCTTTTCCTGCTAGGACGTCCCATAATCTAAATTCAACTCTCAATTTATCATTTACAAAATTAACTTTTCCCGTAATTAAAGCTTGAGCTTTAATTAAATTCCAGTCCTCAAATCTTGGTTTTAAATTTGCAATATCAGGAGCTTGGAGAAAGGCATTTTTGTCTAAAGGATTAAAAAGTCCTGAAGTTATAAGATTATTTTCGATAACGCCTGAAATTTCAGCACCTATATCTTTTTTTTTTATAATTTTTTCAAAACTTTTTCTTGAGTCCTCATCAATTGATAGTGGTGATACTGCTATTGGAAGTGGGTTTAAGTTTCCCCTAGTGATATCAACTTCTATCAAAGCTAGAGATTTTGTTGATAAAATTGTAAAAACAATTATAAATAAGTTTCTTATCATCTAAATAATATCATCCCTCCAACATTTCTCTTGCATCGAAATTTAATTGTAATTCTTTCCACCTTTCATATCCAGTGGTTGGTACTCTAAGTGGTTGACAAAGTTTCACAGCTCTTAAAGCGCTTTCTGCTAACACTTTATAAAAACCTTGGCCAGGTTTGTTCATTCTTGCATGGTCTAATATTTCTGACTGAGATACTGTTCCATCAGGGTTTAATTGAAGTTTTATTTTTACAAGTAAATTTTCATTATATGGCAATCCTAAAGGAATACTCCAACAACCAAATATTTGAGCCTTAAGCGCATCTTCTTCACTTAAAGATAATCCAGAAATATCAACACTCTTTTCTTGATCCTGAGTAATTTTATTATTTTTGTTAAAAGTTTCAGCTTCTTCAACTTTTGATTTATCAATTAATGCAGCAATATTATTTGGATCAAACAATTCATCCTTTTCAAATTCTGAGACTTGCTTTACTTCATTATCAATTTTTTCAGGACTCTGTTTATCCTCTTTTATTTTCTCAACTTTCTTAACTTTATCCTCAGGCATAGGCACTGAATCTGGTTTAATTTTTTTAACTTTCTTTGGTGGTGCTTGCTCAGAAACTAATTTTTTTTCTTTATCTTTAATTTTTTCGATAATTTTTTTTGCTTTAGGTGCAAAAGGAATGTTTGTTTTATCAGTAATTTGTATTAACTCCACGGAAACAATTGGAGGTAGATCTATTGGTTTTTTTGCTAAAAAGGGCAAGCTCATTGCTGTAATCATAATTACTATTAAATGAATGAAAGAAGAAACAAATATACTTCTATTCACTTTAGTTACCTTTCTTTATAAGGCTCTGAAATAAGCGCTACTTTTGTAAATCCAGAACCAGATAAGAGACCCATAATTTCTAATACTCTTCCATAATTAATGGTTTTATCACCTCTTACATAAATTCTAGTATCAGTTCTATTTTTTGAAACAGCTAAAACTTTTGCGATAATTTTTTCATACTCTACCTTGGATTCTTGAATAAAAATTTCTCCCTTCGCATTAATAGATAAAGTAAGAGGTTCTGCTTCCTCTGGCAACGAGTCTGCTGAACTTTCAGGTAGATCAACTTGAACACCTACTGTTAATAAAGGCGCAGTAACCATGAATATAATCAAAAGTACCAACATTACATCCACGAAGGGAGTAACATTTATTTCACTCATTGGTTCTTTTTGTGAGCGATTAAATTTAAATGCCATTTCAAATTATTGTTAGAAATCTTTTTGAAAAGTTTTCTAATTTTTGAGTGTACTTAATTGAGTCATTATTAAATTTATTATATGCAATCACAGCAGGAATCGCTGCCAATAAACCTAAAGCTGTGGCAAAAAGAGCTTCGGCAATACCTGGTGCTACAATTGCCAAACTAGTATTTCTTGAAATTGCAATCGATTGAAAAGAATTCATTATACCCCAAACAGTCCCAAACAGTCCAATAAATGGTGCGGTAGAACCAACTGTTGCTAAAAAAGTAAATCCTTTACTAATTTTGGACATTTGTTTTTCAATACCTGTTTCTAACAGAGTAGTCATTCTGTTATTTAAATCTATTTTAGATTTCTTTTTTAATAAATTTTGCATCGCATCTTTAAAAACCAATGCCATAGGGTCGTCTATATTTGCAGGAAGGTTGTTATAAAAAGACTCAGCAGATTTAGAATTCCAAAACTTTGATTCAAATTCCTCTGTTGATTTATTAATCTTTCTAAATAACTTCAGTTTTTCTATTATAACTGCCCATGAGTAAATGGAACAAGCAATCAACAAAAGTATTACTGTTTTAACTATAATATCTGCACGAATAAATAAATTTATTATTGAAAAATCAGCACTAGAGGCTAAACCTACAGCTTGGGTCGAAATATCAGCTTCCATAAAGTCTTCTCACACTTAAATGTGTCATGATTTTGTCTTAATAATTTTTGATTATTCAGCAATTTTATAAGTTTCATAATAGAAATTTGATATCAAAATAGCGTCAGCCTTATTAGAGTCCTTTTTTTTTGATAATTGTGATGAAAAATATGGAAATATTTCTATTGCTTTTGTTCTACTTGCATCTTTCTCAGAATTGATAAGGTTAAAATATTTTTTCCATTTAGCTGGTCTCACAAAATACATTGGTAATCGCATTGCTGAACATATTCCTTTGAGAATTCCAAACGATTGTCCAAAGTTAAACATGCTTGTGACTCCTTGTCCTGGCATAGCTGAAACATGTTCGATTATCACTCTTACGTTTTGATTTTCTTCATTACCAATTTTTTTTATAATTTCATTATAAATTTGTGAACCATTAATTTGTTTTTTATTTTTTTTTCCATCCGCCATAGTGGGCATATCAATAACATCAAGAATTTTACCATCCTTTAAAAAACAAATTGATCCAGATATCCCAGGGTCTATTCCAATAATTAACATGATCTATTTTAAAAATTTCGCATTACTATATATATTTTGTATATCATCATCATCCTCTAAAGTTTCAAAAAAGTTTATCAAATCCTCTTTTTTTTCTTTTGAAATTTCAACATTATTCAAAGCTATCCACTGTATTTCTGTAGATATAAAATTACTTATTTCTTTCTCCAATTCTTTTTTAACTTTGTAAATTTCATTAATTGGACATTGGATTTCATGAACATCATTACCTGATTGACATTCATGCGCTCCAGCTTCGGTAGCTAATTCAAAAATTTTATCATCAGAAATTTCTTGTTTATCAATTTTAATCACTCCTAATTGACAAAAGTTGTGTGAAGCTGACCCCTGTGAACCAAGACTTCCTCCAGCTTTTTGAAAAATTGTTCTAATATTTGATGCGGTTCTATTTTTATTATCTGTCAAAGCCTCAATAATAACTGCAACTTTTTCAGGACCAAAACCCTCGTATCTTAAATTCTCAAAATTTAACTCAGTATTAATTGATGACTTATCGATAGCTCTCTCAATATTATCCTTTGGCATATTTGCCGACCGAGCTGATTGAATAGCTGATCTAAGTCTTGGGTTTATGGCTGGATCTTTGTCACCTAACTTAGCTGCTACAGTAATTTCTTTAGATAATTTAGAAAAAATTTTAGATCTATTTTTATCGGCCTTACCCTTTTTGTGTTTAATTCCTGCCCAATGTGAATGACCTGCCATAAATAAATTAGGTACGACTTAACTGACCTCCGAAAATGTAGCTTTCAACTTTACTAGCTAAACCTGTTTTAATATCACACTCAACAATTACCCCGCTTAAGGTAGCCTCTCCCTTTGCAGGAAAATGTTTTACAGAATCTTTTTTCATAAATCGATTTATAGAATTAATTTTATCCATTCCTATGACTGAGTCGTAATCTCCACACATCCCCGCATCTGTTTGATACGCAGTTCCATTTTTTAAAATTCTACAGTCGTTAGTTGGAATGTGTGTATGGGTTCCCACTACAAGAGTTGCTTTACCATCAAAATAATGACCCATTGCATTTTTTTCGCTTGTGATTTCTCCATGAAAATCAACTACTAGAAAATCGTAATCCTTTTTTAACTTATATTCATTCATGAAGTTTTTTGCAGTTATAAAAACATCATCGCATTTCTTCATAAAAACGTTTCCCATTAAATTTAGTACACCAATTTTCATATTTTCTTTTGTAGTGTAAATTGTAAAACCCTTTCCAGGAGAGGGCTCAAATAAATTTTTAGGTCGTAGTATTCGACTTTCTTTATCAATAAAATTCATTATTTCCTTTTGGTCCCAGACGTGATTACCTGTTGTTATTACATTCACTCCACAAATAAAAAAATCCTCACAAATTTTTTTTGTTAAGCCTACTCCGGTTTTGTCTGCATTTTCTGCATTTACTATTACAAAATCAATTTTATTTAATTTTAGTTGGTATGAAAGGTTTTCAGTTAATTTCGAACAACCTGAAATTCCCACAACATCTCCTAGAAATAATATTCTCATTTAATCTTTTTCAGTTATTACGAAATCAAGTTTAATATCATAATTTTTAGTAGGTATTTTTCTTACCTCTTGAAATGAATAAGCCAATCCAATTGCAGTAATATTTTTTTTTTTCTTAATTTTTTTAATATATCTATCGTAAAATCCACCACCATAGCCAATTCTATTTAAATATTTATCGTAAGCCACAAGTGGTACTAACAAAATATCAGGATACTTGATCTTATTTGAAATTGGTTCAGGTATTCCATATCTGTTAATAATTAATGGATCTTTTGAAGTCCATTGAAAAAAATCCATTTGAAAATTTTTTTTAATTTTAGGCATTGAGATAGTAAATTTCAATTTTTGAAATTTATTTAAAATTTGCATAACGTCAACTTCATAGTTATAGGGGTAATATCCTCCTATATTTTTTCCTATAATTTTTTTTTTTTTTATAATATTAAGTATTGCTTTAAAATTTATTATGTTTTTTTTTGAATGTTCTCTTTTTCTAATTTTAAATATTTTTTTTCTTATTTTTGATTTACGCACAAAAATTTATTAAGATAGTTTTTCAAAATTTGCTTTTTCAACAAAGTCCGTGATTTCATCAGCAGCATCGTCGATTAATTTTTCGTAATTTTTTTGATTTATTTCAATTTCATTTTTTAGTTCAATGTGATTCTTGTTTAATTCTTTAATTTCTAACTCTTTTTGATCCCTATAATCATAAATTAATGATCTTAATTCTTTAAACTTATTTGAAAGATTCTTAAGCTCGATTTTTTTTTGTTCTACTTTTTTTTTTGTTTCGTGGTACTCATCCATTACTTTTACAGCAGTAATCAATAAAAGTTTATTTTCACCTAAATTTCCCAAATCATTTTTAAGTTCATTAAACTTTTGATTAATTTGAATCAATAACTCCTCTAAATGATCCTCTTGTCCATCATCACAAGATAATAAAAATTCTTTTCCATTAAATTTAATACTTACGTTTGCCATTTATCTATTTCATCTAACAAAGTATCTGTTTCCTGATTTAATTCATCAATTTTTTCTGAAAACTCTAGTTGTTTTTTTTGTTCAATATCATCTTGCTCTTTAAACTCATCTAATTTTTTAGTTAAATTATTAAAATCTAACATTAAATTTTTATATTTTTCCTCTAATTCCTGTTTTTCAATTTCTAATTGATTTTTTTGAAGTGTGAGATTTTCGATATTATTTTTAATATCTGGGTTTTCAAGATTTAAATTTTTTAATTTTGTTAGCGCTAAATTTAATTTTTTTTCTTTTTCGATCACAGAATTCATATATATATAATTATATTATTAAATCGAATCTTCTTAGTCTAGACAGGATAATTTTGGATAAACAATATAGGAAACTAGCTAATTGTATCAGGTTTTTATCTATTGATGCTGTTCAAAAAGCTAATTCGGGGCATCCAGGAATGCCTATGGGAATGGCTGATGTTGCTACTGTTTTATTTAAAGATTTTTTAAATTTCAATCCAAAAAGTCCGGATTGGATAAATCGAGATCGATTTGTTGTTTCTGCAGGTCATGGGTCTATGTTGCTTTACTCTCTTTTGTATCTAACAGGTTACAAAAGCGTTTCATTGAATGATATTAAAAATTTTAGGCAATTAGATTCGATTTGTGCTGGTCATCCCGAATATCATCCTAACACAGGTATTGAGACAACAACTGGCCCTTTAGGTCAAGGAATATCGAATGCAGTTGGTTTTGCGATATCTGAAGAAATTTTAAAAAAAAAGTTTGGAAAAAATAAAATTAATCACAAAACTTATGTATTAGCAGGTGATGGTTGCTTAATGGAGGGAATTAGTCATGAAGCTTTAAGCTTAGCTGGTCATCTTAAACTTAAAAATCTAATTTTACTTTTTGATAATAATTCTATTTCAATTGATGGACCTACTAGCTTAGCAGTTTCTGATGATCATGAAAAAAGGTTTCGGAGTTATGGTTGGGATTTTTTAAAAATCAATGGTCATAACTATAAAGAAATATCAAATGCTCTTAAAAAAGCCCAAAAATCGAATAAGCCAATAGCAATTTCATGCAAAACGACAATCGGTTATGGATCTCCAAATAAAGGTGGCAAAGCATCATCCCATGGAAGTCCTTTGGGGAAAGACGAAATCAAACTTGTTAGAAAAAAACTCGAATGGAATTGTGAACCTTTTAAAATACCAAATGAACTGTTAGTTAAATGGAGAAAAATTGGAGAAAGTGCCTCAAAAAAAGCAAGGAAGCATCAAAATAAATATAAAAGAGTTCTTAAAAATTTTCAAAATTTAAACTCATTTAAAAATTTAATTGAAAAAACAAAAAGTGATTATTTAAAAAATTCTAATCCACTTGCTACTAGAAAATCCTCTGAAATATTTTTAAATATTATATCTAAACTACCAAATTTAATTGGAGGTTCGGCAGATTTGGCTGGATCAAATAATACCAAAACTAAAGATCATAAAATAATGAAACCTGGAAATTTTTCTGGAAACTATATTCACTATGGAGTCAGAGAACACGCAATGTGTGGAATAATGAATGGAATTGCATTACACGGTAATTTAATTCCATACGGTGGTACATTTTTAATATTTAGTGATTATTGTAAACCATCAATTAGACTGGCAGCGATGATGAAACAAAGAATTATATATGTATTCACGCATGACTCTATTGGACTAGGTGAAGATGGACCTACTCATCAGCCAATCGAACAATTGACAAGTTTAAGATCTATTCCAAATTTAAATGTTTTTAGGCCATCTGATTTAATCGAAACTTTTGAATGTTGGCAGTTAGCGATTGAAAATAAAAATACTCCAAGTGTAATTGCTTTAACCCGACAAGGAATTGAACCTGTTCGACTAAAAAATTCATCAAAGAATGAGTCTGCTGACGGTGCTTACGAGATTTTAAGATCTGGAGAAAATATAAGTTTAACAATCCTTGCAACTGGATCAGAAACCAAGGTGGCAATTGATGTAAGTCATAAATTAGCCACAGATGGTATCTATTCAAAAGTGATATCGATGCCTTGTCACGAATTATTTGACCAAAAAAGTGAAGGCTACAAAAATAAAATTTTAAGTGAAACTAAACTTGTTGTGTCTATTGAGGCCTCTGAGACAGGTTATTGGAAAAAATACACTGGTATTAAAGGATTGAATTTTGGAATAAATGATTTTGGAAAAAGTGCACCATATAAAAAAATATACAATTATTTTGGATTAAATCCAGAGAGTATTGCCGATAAAATAAAAAAAAGATTATGAAAATAAAAATTGGAATAAATGGAATGGGGCGAATAGGAAGAATGATTATTCGATCTATTATAGAGAATAATTTTAAAGATATTGAAATTAAACATATTAATAACAGAACAAATCCTGAAGTTTGCTCAAATCTTTTAAAATACGACTCCATTCATGGTAAATTTAATGCTCAAATAAATTTTGATGAAAAATATCTTTTTATAAATAAAAACAAAATCTCTTTTAGCCAAGAAATGGATATAAATAATATAAATTGGAAAAAATATGATGTTGATTATGTTTTTGAATGCACTGGCAAATTTAATTCTAAAGAAAAATTATTACCTCATCTAAATAATGGAATAAAAAAAGTCATAGTTTCTGCTCCATGTAAAAATGCTGACAAAACTGTTGTGTTTGGAGTAAATGAAACAGAGTTAAAAAAAGAGGATAAAATTATTTCTGCAGCGTCATGTACAACAAACTGTCTTGCACCGGTAGCACATGTATTAAATGAAAATTTTAAAATTGAAAAAGGTTTTATGACAACAATACACGCTTTTACAAGTGATCAAAGAATTTTAGATAATTCTCACAAAGATCCTAGAAGAGCTCGATCAGCTAATCAATCTATAGTGCCAACATCTACAGGTGCATCTAAGGCAATTGGTGAAATTATACCCTCTTTAAAAGGTAAATTGGAAGGTATAGCAATAAGAGTTCCTACTCCAAATGTTTCTTTAATAGAATTTGTATTTTGCACAAAAAATGACTTGAGTATTGAAAAAATTAATTTGGCGTTCCAGAGTTTTAGTAAAAAAAATAAAGTTCTTAAAATCACAAATGAGAAACTTGTTTCTGTGGATTTTAACCATAATCCTGCCTCTTCAATTGTCGATGCAAGTTTAACAACTGTGGTTACGAAGAACATGGGAAAAATTTCAGCTTGGTATGACAATGAGTGGGCCTTTTCAAATAGGATGTGTGATATAGTAGAGTATCTTCATAAGAATTCTTAATGGAAAATATTAGAGATTATGGGGATCTTAATCAAAAAAAAGTTTTACTAAGATTAGATTTAAATGTTCCATTAAAAGATGGTGTTATTACAGATCAAACAAGAATTGATAAGATCTTACCAATTATCAAATTTTTAATAAGTAATAACTCAAAAATAATAATAATCTCCCATGTGGGAAGACCAAAAGGCAAAAAAAATAAAGATCTGTCTCTCAAACCAATTTGTGAAAATTTAGAAAAAAAAGTTCAAAAAAAAATTAGAGTTATCTATGAAGATATTTTTAAATTAAAAAAAGAGGATTTATTTAAAGACCCTAATGATCGGATAGTTTTTTTGGAAAATATTAGATTTTATGAGGAAGAAGAAAATAATGACGCTTCTTTTGCAAAAAGATTAGCCCAACTTGCTGATTTGTTCGTAAATGATGCATTTTCTTGTTCGCATAGATCCCACGCTTCATTGTGTAAAATCACCGAATTTTTACCATCTTTTGCAGGATTACAATTAGAAACAGAAATAAATGCCTTAAAAAAAGTTACAACTGAAATTAAAAAACCAATTACTTGTATTATTGGAGGATCAAAAATCTCTACAAAAATTGGAATAATTAAAAATTTAATACCAAAATTTAACAATATTATTATCGTTGGTGGAATGGCAAATACTATTCTTGGTTATAAAGGAAATCAAATAGGAAAGTCAATTAGAGAGGAAAATTGCGAACAGATAATTGATGAAATTTTTAAAATTTCTAAAAGTCATTTTTGTAAAATTATTTATCCAGAAGACGTTTTAGTTGGCAAACATATGAATGATTCTTCGCAAATTAAAGAATTAAATAAAATAAAAAACGATGATCTAATATTAGACATTGGGCCGAAAACTATAGACAAAATTCAAAAAATTATAGAAATTAGTGAAACGGTTCTGTGGAACGGGCCTGCTGGTTATTTTGAAAACCCAAATTTTGCAAACGGTAGTTATGAAATTGCAAAAGCTATAATTAAGAAAAATAAAGATAAATCCATTTTTTCTGTCGTTGGAGGTGGAGACACTATAGCTTTAATAAATCAAATTAGTGCAATTGATAATTTCAACTTTGTTTCAACTGCTGGTGGAGCATTCTTAGAATACCTTGAAGGAAAAGAACTTCCTGGTATAAAAGCACTAAAATAATATGTCAGAATTAAATACCATAGCTCTTAAAATTTTGGAAAAAGGAAAAGGTATTTTAGCTGCCGATGAGAGTACTGGAACAATGACCAAAAGATTAGAAGATGTTAATGTTCCATCAACCCCAGATAATAGATTGTTGTTTAGAGAGACACTTTTTAGCGCATCATGTATGAGTGAATGTATTGGAGGTGTTATTCTTTATGACGAAACAATAAAACAAGAAAGCTCAAAAAAAGATAAAATCCCTAAATTAATTTTAGAGATGGGCTCTTTACCTGGTATAAAGGTTGATACAGGCGCAAAGATCCTAGCTGGCTCAACAAATGAAAAAATTACTGAAGGCTTAGATGGGTTAAGAGAAAGATTAAAAGAATATTATAAACTTGGTGCAAAATTTACAAAATGGAGAGGTGTTTACAATATATCTGAAAATTATCCTAGCAAACTATCAATACAATCTAATGCGCACGCATTAGCAAGATATTCTGCATTAGTTCAGGAAAATAATATGGTTCCAATAGTTGAGCCGGAAGTCTTGATGGATGGTGAACATTCAGCAAAAGATTGTTTTGAAAAAACCTCAGAAGTAATTAAAAAATGCTTTGAGGAATTAATTCTACATAAAGTTGATTTAAAAGGAATTATACTTAAACCAAATATGATATTGGCTGGTAATAAATCTAAAGATAAAATTTCAAATAAAGAGGTTGCAGAATTAACTTTGAAATGTTTAAAAAATTCAGTACCAACCGAAGTTCCAGGAATTGCCTTTTTATCTGGTGGCCAATCAGAGATAGAATCGACAGAAAATCTAAATTTAATTAGTAAGATTAATGATACTAATTTCATAATTAGCTACTCTTATGGAAGAGCTCTTCAACAAAGTGCTTTAAAATTTTGGTCAAAGGATATTAGAAATATTGAAGGCACTCAAAAGGTTTTTAACCATCGAGCAAAAATGAACACATTGGCTGCTCAGGGAAATTGGTCAAAAGATCTTGAGATTTAATAAAAAAAAATTTATTTACCTTATTTCACCATTGAAAATTAACAAATTTTTCTATGGTGATTTAACCAAAGTTCTAAAACATAAGAAAGTAAGTTTTTTTCAACTAAGACTTAAAAATGAAAGTTTTAAAAAAAAATTAATTATTGGAAGGAAAATTAGGAAAATATGTAAAAAATTTAATGTTAAATTTTTAATAAATGATGATGTTTTTCTTTCAAAAAAATTAAATGTTGATGGTTGTCATTTAGGTCAAAAAGACATGAATATTTTAAAAGCGAGAGAATTGATTGGAAATAAAATAGTAGGAATTACTTGTCACAACTCAATTAGATTGTTGAAAGTTGCAGTAAAAAATAAAGCCAATTACATAGCTCTTGGGGCATTCAATTCATCAAAAACTAAAAGTATAAAACATAAGGCCTCTATTAATTTATTAAAAAAAGCAAGAAAGCTTACTAAAACGCCTATAGTTGCTATCGGCGGTATAAATGCAAATAATTATAAAAAACTGCTATTGAATAAAGCCAACTTTTTAGCTATTTCAGGCTACATTTGGAATAATAAAAAACTAAAACCAGTAGATGCAATAAAAAAATTGAAATGAAAATTAATGCGAGTGAAATTAGGGTAGGAATGTTGTTAGAACATAAAAATGATTTATGGCAAGTTCTTAAAACGCAACATGTAAAACCTGGCAAAGGAGGAGCGTTTGCACAAGTAGAAATGAAGAGTGTAAATAAAAATACAAAATTAAACGAAAGATTTAGATCTAGTGAGACTGTTGAAAAAGCATCATTAGAAGAAGTAAATTTCAAATATTTATATGAGGATGACAGAAACTATTTTTTTATGGAGCCCAAATCTTTCGAGCAAATAGAAATAAAAAAAAATATAATAGGCAATAAAGGTAAATTTCTAACAGAAAACTTAGATGTGTTAGTCAGTTTTTATAATAATACCCCCATATCAGTTAATTTACCAAATCAAGTAACTTGTAAGATAGAAGAAACAGATGTAGCATTAAAAGGTCAAACAGTTTCTTCTTCATATAAACCTGCTATTTTAAATAATGGGTTAAGTATACAGGTACCTCCATTTATTGAGGCTGGAGACGAAATTATTATTGATACAAGAAATATAGAATACGTTAAAAAAATTTAATTAAAATGAATTCAATATCTCCAAATATGAATATAATGATTAAAGCTTCTGAAAAAGCTTCGAAGGTAATTATTAGAGATTTTGGTGAAATTGAAAATTTACAAGTCTCTAGAAAAGGACCAAAAGACTTTGTTACTAGCTCAGACAGAAGAGTAGAAAAAATAATTATTGAAGAATTAAAGAAAGCTAGGCCAAATTATTCAATAATAAGCGAAGAGGATGGTTCTGAAAATAATAAAGACAAAAATAACGTATGGATTATAGATCCAATAGATGGAACAATTAATTTTTTACATGGCATACCCCATTTTGCAATTTCTATAGCACTAAAATCCTCTGGTGAAATTATTTCTGGATTAATATTTGATCCTATTAAAAATGAAATGTTCTATGCAGAAAAAAATGCAGGTGCTTTTTTTAATAATCATAGAATTAGGGTTTCAAAAAAAAATTTGCTCAATGATTGTTTATTTGCAACTGGCGGCCAAATAAACAACAGCCTAGATTTAACACTTAGAAAATCTGGCTGTGCAGCTTTGGACATGGCTTACGTTGCTTCAGGAAGATATGATGGATATTTTCAGAAGAATTTAAACTTATGGGATATTGCAGCTGGGATAATATTAGTAAAAGAGGCTGGAGGCTCAGTAAATGAAATCAACCTAAATAATAACATTAATGTTAAAGTTATTGCTTCAAGTGCAAATATAAGCCCAAAATTACTTGAAAAATTAGATAACTTTTAATTGTTTTAGAAAATTCTTTTGTTATAAATCTCAAAATGAAAAAAAACTTACATCCAGACTATCATACCATTAAAGTAGAAATGACAGATGGTTCTCAGTTTGAAACAAAATCAACATGGGGAGTTAAAGGAGATTTATTAAAATTAGAAATTGACCCAAAGTCTCATTCTGCTTGGACTGGGGGAAAACAAAAATTAATGGATAAAGGTAGGATAAGTAAATTCAATAAAAAGTTTCAAAATTTTAAATCAGAAAAAAAAAATTAAATGTCTAGCGCTCCTCTTATGCCATTAGCTACTGCTGTATGGCTTGTAGAAAACACAACTTTGACTTTTAAGCAAATTGCTAATTTTTGTAATTTACACGAGGTAGAAATTCAAGGTATCGCAGATGGTGAAGTTGCTAAGGGTATTAAAGCTTATAATCCCATCATTTCTGGGCAATTATCTAGAGAAGAGATTGATTTATCCTCAAAAGATGAGAACAGACCACTTAAAATTCAAAGTGCAGACATTGAGATATCAAATTCTGAAAAAAAGATTAAGAAATATATTCCTCTTTCCAAAAGACAAGATAAGCCTGACTCGGCTTTGTGGTTGATAAAGCAACACAGTTTATTGAAAGACTCGCAAATAGCCAAGTTAGTTGGCATAACTAAAAATTCAGTCACTTCAATTAGAAATAAAAATTACTGGAATTATAATAATTTAAATCCAAAGGATCCTGTAGCTTTAAATCTTTTCAATCAAAAAGATTTAGTTGAGGCCTTAGAAAAAGCTGAAAGAAGAATTAAGAGAGAAAAAAAAGAAAAAGAAAAACTGAAAAATCAAAGTAAAGTTCAATAAAAATAATTAAATTTATGGACAAAAATTTACAAAGATGATACTTATCGTTTTTTTTGGAGGTAGTTATTAAAATAGAAGTCAAAGACAATAATATAGAGCAAGCTTTAAGAGTTTTAAAAAGAAAACTTCAAAGAGATGGTTTTTTCAAAATTATTAAATTGAAAAATACATATGAAAAACCCTCTGAAAAAAAGAAAAGAATACTTCAAGAAAATATCAAAAGAGTTAAAAAGCTTAATAAACTAAAAAATAGGATTTAATTATATCGCGGGGTGGAGCAGTTTGGTAGCTCGTCAGGCTCATAACCTGAAGGTCGCTGGTTCAAATCCAGCCCCCGCAACCAATATATTAAATTTTAAATCTCGATTTTTTACTATCAATTAAAAACGCTTTGACTGTCTCAATAGTCAATTGATTAAATGATTTACCAAATTTCTCTATCTTTTGAATAGTTGTTGGAGGAACGGTTATGATATCACAACCAAGTTGTTTTGCTTGAATGTAGTTGTATGGTTCCCTTACACTTGCCCATAAAATTTGAACATTTTTAAATTTTTTTGCTAAAAGAATACTTTTTTTAATTTCAGGCACTGGGTCTTTACCAGTATCTCCTGCTCTACCAGCAAAAATAGATATTATCAATTTCGTTTTTTTATTTATTGCCTTAAGAATTTTGTTAGTTTGTCTTGCTGTGTAAACTGCAGTAATATTTAATTTAATGTTATCGTTATTAAGTTTTTTTATTACTTTACCAAGAAACTTTCCTTTTGAATTAGTAACTGGAATTTTTACATAAACATTTTTTCCCCATTTGTTTATTAATAGTGCTTGATCAATTATCTCTTTTTCACTATCGGCAAACACTTCAAATGAAATAGGTTTTTTTACAGTTCTTAAAATATTTTTACAATACTCTGAGTAATTTTGTGCTCCTGCTTTTCTAATTAAGCTAGGATTGGTTGTGAAGCCCTTTACGATTTTTTTTTTATTGAATTTTTTGATTATTTTAATGTCAGCTATATCGCAAAATATTTTAGTCATTTGCAACTTCTACAATTAAATTTTTTTAAAAATAATATCTTTGTGAAAGAATGTTTTGCCATCTATATATTCATGATTATATTTATTAATATTATATTTGTTTGAAAAAACCAAATTATATTTATTTAATTTCATAAATTTAACAAATTTAGAAAATGAGAAAAAAGTATATGGATGCAAACTTCCTTTAATTCCACATTCAAGAGTAAAATAATTTTCTTTGCCTAAATGAAAGTTTGTTCTGGTAATTAAAAAATACTTTGGTTTTAAATTAACTAATCTTTTTATTAAAGCCTCATAATTTTCAATATATTGCATAGAGCTGTTAAAGCAGACAATATCAATTGATTTTACATTTATTTTTTTTAATGAACTGAAATAATATATAAAATTTTTAAACCGCTTAGGTATCTTTTTTTTAATTTTTTTACAAAAAATTTCTGGTTCAACTATGTAAGTTTTTACATTTTTATCAATTGAATTTTTTATGTAACTAAAGACAGGGTTAGATCCTCCTCCATAATCTATTACTTTTATTTTTTTTTTATTTAATGATAATACTAATAAAGATATTAAATTAAATCTACCAGATGTTTCTACTTCGTTTGGACCTAAAAACTTTTCAGTAGCTTTTTTATCAAAATAAATATCTGATTTTAATTGGGCAGATTTATAAGTTTTAAATTTAGAGATATATTGATAATTTTTACTTTTAAACAATTTATGAAATATCGGAGGGATAAATAGTAAAAAAAGTTTTTTAATATATCCCATAAAATTATTTGCTTTAATACTATAAGCTCTTAATTATTTCCTCCGTCATTTTTTTTGCGTCAGCAAATAACATAAGAGTATTGTCTCTATAAAATAAATCATTATCGATACCCGCATATCCTGCGGATAAGCTTCTTTTTACAAATAAAACTGACTTACATTTTTCCACATCTAATACAGGCATACCATAAATTGGGCTTTGGGGATCGGTTTTTGCAACTGGATTAGTAACATCATTCGCTCCTATCACATAAGCAACATCAGCATTAGCGAAATCATTATTTATTTCATCTAGTTCAAAAACCTCATCATAAGGAACGTTTGCCTCCGCTAAAAGAACATTCATATGTCCTGGCATTCTGCCAGCAACTGGATGAATTGCGTAAGATACTTTGACATCTAGTTTCTTAAGAGCGTCAACCATTTCTCTTAAAGCATGTTGAGCTTGAGCAACCGCCATTCCATAGCCAGGAACAATGATTACAGATGAGGCATTCTTCATTAAAAAAGCAGCATCATCGGCATTGCCGCTCTTAACAGGTTTTTGCTCTTTATTTTGATTTGATTTTGATTGTTCTGTAGCACCAAATCCTCCCAAAATAACGTTAAAGAATGATCGATTCATTCCTTTACACATTATATATGATAAAATAGCCCCTGATGAACCTACAAGAGCTCCAGTAATTATCAAAGCAGTATTTTCTAAAGTAAAGCCTATACCTGCAGCTGCCCAACCAGAATAAGAATTTAACATAGATATTACTACTGGCATATCTGCACCACCAATAGGAATAATCAACAAGAAACCAATTAAAAATGATACTGCAATAAGTATCCAAAATAAATTCGATGACTGTGTTGCGCACAGATAATAAGTTAAAACAAATATAGAGATAAGAATAATCGCATTTAAAATATGTTGTCCTTTAAAAGTGATAGGCGAACCAGACATAATTCCTTGAAGTTTTAAAAATGCAATAACAGATCCTGAAAAAGTAATTGCTCCTACTGCTGCACCAATTGACATCTCTATCAAACTAGCAAGTTTTATATTTCCTGGAGATCCAAGGTTAAATGCACCAGGATTTATAAACGCTGAAATTGCAACAAAAACAGCTGCCAGCCCTACTAAACTATGAAACCCAGCAACTAATTCTGGCATTGCTGTCATTGGTATTTTGTAAGCTATAAAAGCCCCAATACTGCCGCCTACTAATAAAAAAACAAAAACATATAAAAGACCAGTGGAAAAATTTCCTACAGCTAAGAATGTAACTGTAATCGCAATTATCATACCCACTATACCAAAAAAATTTCCTTGTCTTGATGTTTCTGGTGAAGATAATCCTCTTAAGGCAAGTATGAAAAGAACCCCTGAAATTAAGTAGAATATTGCTGATAAGTTTGCAGAAATCATTATTTATCTTTTTTTTTCTTTTTATACATTGCCAACATTCTTTGAGTTACAAGAAAACCACCAAAAATATTTATTGCAGCCAAAGTTATTGCTAAAAAACCAAATAAACTAGAATTTGCAAAAACGTCTCCATCAGAATTTGCTAGAGCTGCTATAATCGCTCCAACTATTATCACTGATGATATAGCATTTGTTACAGACATTAATGGTGTATGTAAAGATGGTGTTACACTCCATACAACATAATATCCAACAAAGATGGATAATATAAAAATACTTAATCTGAATATAAAAGGGTCGATTTCCATAATTATTTAATCATAGTTTTTTCAATTATTTCATCTTCTAAGTTAATATTAATTTTTTTATTTTCATTGTCATATAAGTTTATAACAAAGTTATATAAATTTTTAGAATAAAGATTTGAAGCCGAAGTTGGTAGTTTGTTAAGAATGTTTTTTTCTCCCATAATTCTAACACCATTTTTGTCTATTATTTTATTAACTTCACTGAACGCAGTATTACCTCCTTGAGATGCTGCTAAATCATATATAATAGATCCTGATTTCATATTTTTTATCATTTCCTCTTTAATAATAATTGGAGCTTTTTTTCCAGGTATTAAAGCCGTACATATAACGATATCAATTTTTTTCAAAGTTTCAGCTAATAACTCCTCTTGTTTTTTTTTAAAATCATCAGAAGTTTCTTTAGCATACCCACCTTCGGTCTCTTGATTTTCTGAACCCTCTACTGTCAAGAACTTTCCACCTAAACTTTCAACCTGTTCTTTCGAGGCCATCCTTACATCGGTAGCAAAAACCATTGCACCCATTCTTTTTGCTGTAGCTATAGCTTGTAAGCCAGCTACACCAGCTCCAACTACTAAAACTTTTGCTGCAGGAATTGTACCTGCAGCTGTCATCATCATTGGAATAGCCTTTTCAAAGTTTGAAAATGACTCTATTACAGCTTTATATCCCGCCAAGTTTGCTTGAGATGACAAAATATCCATGGACTGAGCTCTAGTAATTCTTGGAAGTAATTCTAAGGAAAAAATATTTATCTTTTTCTTTTTTAACTCGTCTAATTTATCTTTATTTGTAAATGGATCTAAGACTCCAACAAGAATTTGATCCTCTTTAAGATAAGAAAAATTTTCATCTGAAAGCAAACCTAGTTGAACAATTATATCGGCACTTGATAATATCTCTTTGTTGTCATTTATGATTTTAACACCGTTTTCCACATATTCATCGTCTCGGAAACCTAAATGTGTTCCATAATTTTTTATTAACGAAACCTCAAAACCATTTGAATTGTATTTCTTCGCAATCTCTGGAGTAATTGCAACTCTTTTTTCAATATTTGTATTCTCTGCAACTGAAACAATTTTCATAAAAAAAACTTACAATAAGAATATAGCCATTAGAACTAAAATCGTTATAACCGCGACAGTTCCCCACAAAACAAATTTTGTAAAATTATTCCAGGTATTTTTATGGTTTTTATCATCCATAAAAACTATTTTTGTCTTGCTTTAAATTTAGGATTAATTTTATTTATAATGTAGATTCTTCCACGTCTCCTGACGAGTTTTGAATTTAAATCTCTTTTTTTTACCGACTTTAAAGAACTTTTTATTTTCATATAATCAAATTAATGCCGGCAACGACTTACTTTTCCATGTCTTAAGACAAAGTATCATCAGCGCAGAAGGGCTTGACTTCCGAGTTCGGAATGGGATCGGGTATAACACCTTCGCAATAATCACCGGCGATAGTTTTATACTTGATTAAAAATTATTGTAAACAATCAATTATTGTTTTTTTTATCTAATTTCTCAATAAATTTGATACATAAGTAGACAGCTGAATTTTACCGAACATTTTATAAACCTTATTAGACAAGTTCATGCTTGTTAAAGCTGAGGCATATCTTTCCCCTCTTCGAGGAGGTAAAAATTTTATCTTTGTCTGAAACATTCTTGCGACCTGTAAAATAGTATGACTTTTTTTATTAGAAATACTGTAATGACGACACTTTCTTTTTCTCCAAGCATACAGACATGCATCTATTGTATCTGACACATGAGTAAATCTTCGTGATTGATTGCCGGGTTTTACAACAGTAAGCGGTATTTTTTTTTTATATTGATCTTCAAATATTCCAATTACTGTTGCCATATTTCCACTTTTGATTTGTTTTGGTCCATAAACATTATAAAAATAAACAATCTCAAATTTAAAACTAAACCAAAGCTTTAAATTCTCTAACATTTCAAGATTTTTAGCTTTTGTAAAAGCATACGGTGATAAGTTTTTGTCATTACCTTTATTGCCGATACTTGCTGATGTAGCTGAATAGATAAGTCTTATATTGTTAGATAAGCAGAAATTGAATACTTCATGTGAGCCAACTGTATTAGAACTAATACATTCATTCATTTTTAAAAAGCTTTGATAAATTCTCGCAAACTCACCAAAATGAAATAGTGAGTTTATATTTTTTTTATATCTTTTTAATATTTTAGAAATATCTTTTGTATGAGAATTTAGATACATAACTCTTTTATTTTTAAGGTGATTTTTTTTAGAACCAGAGGAGTAATTATCAATACTGATAATATTAAATTTAGTTTTGTTAACTAATTTTTCAATTAGATTTGAGCCTATAAAACCAGCTCCTCCAGTTACAATAATTATATTTTTCATCAAGTTAAATTTAATTATAAGATTTTATTTTTTTGTATTTTTTATTTTTCAAAAAATCTTTAATTGTCAAATCTAAAGCCTTATCGAAACTAATTTTTTTACGCCATCCATAAGATCTTGCTAGTGAACAATTTAGAATTTTCCTTGGTGTGCCATTCATTTTAAAATTTTTGTCAAATTTAATTTCAATGTTTGATTTGATTTTTTTAGCAATCAATTTTGCAAAAGTTGCAATAGTTTGCTCTTCCTCACTTCCAATATTAATTAATGAATGCTTAGTTTTTTTTTTCATAAAGAATATACAAGCATCTGCAACATCATCTACATATATCAATTCTCTTTTTACTTCTCCGGTGCCCCAAAGCTTGATTGATTTTTTTTTTTGGTTAGTCGCTTCAATAATTTTTCTTATTAAAGCTGGAAGAAAATGAGATGTTTGTAAATCATAATTATCATTAGGACCAAATGTGTTGCATGGCATTATACATAAATAATTAGTCTTATACTGATGGTTGAAACTTTCACACATTTTTATTCCTGAAATTTTAGCTATAGCATAGGGTTCATTTGTTTTTTCTAAATAACCAGAAAGTAAATACTCTTCTTTAATTGGTTGTTTACATTTTCTTGGATAAACACAGCTTGAACCTAAAAATATCAAATTTTTAATATTATTCTTAAAAGCTGAATAAATTAAATTACTTTGAATAGAAATATTGTTGTAAATAAAATCTGCTCTAAAGCTATTATTTGCCACGATACCGCCAACTGTGGCTGCTGCATTAATTATAATTTGAGGTTTTTTTTTTTTTATAAATAAGAAAACTTTTTTTTGATCTCTTAAATCTAATTTTTTTTTTGAAATTGTAATAATATTTTTATATCCAGTTAATTTTAACCTTCTAAAAATTGCTCCTCCTACTAGGCCTTTATGACCTGCTAAAAAAATCTTAGAATTTTTATTAATCATTTTTTTTAAGAGATATCATTTCTTCAGATACCATGCTGTCAACTAGTTGTGTAATATTAATTTTTGGTTTCCATTTTAGTATTTTTCTTGCTTTTTTTGCATCACCAAGTAACGTGTTTACATCTAACGGTCTAAAATATTTTTCATTACACTCAACGATTATTTTTTTTGAAATTTGGTCAAAACCTTTTTCATTTTTCCCAGTTCCTCTCCATATAATTCTAAATCCTAATTTTTTTGAGACTAAATTTACAAATTGTCTAACACTATATTGTTTTCCTGTTGCAATCACATAATCGTCAGGTTTTCTCTGCTGCACTATTTTCCACATTGCCACGACATAATCTTTTGCATGTCCCCAGTCTCTTTTTGCATCAAGATTGCCTAAATATAATTTTTTTTGTTTACCAAGTTTTATTTTACAAAAAGCGTTTACAATTTTTTTTGTTACAAATGTCTCACCTCTTCTGGGACTTTCGTGATTAAATAAAATACCATTACTTCCATGTATATTATATGCCTCTCTATAATTTTTAGTTATCCAATGAGCATAGAGTTTAGCAACTCCATAAGGGCTTAGGGGATAAAAGTCAGTTTTTTCATTTTGTGGTATACTTTGCACATTGCCATACATTTCAGAAGTTCCTGCTTGATAAAACTTTGTTTTTTTTTCTAACTTGTGAAATTTAATTGCTTCCAGAATTCTTAATGCACCAAGAGCGTCTGCATTTGCAGTGTACTCAGGAACTTCAAATGAAACGGCAACGTGAGATTGAGCAGCTAGATTATATATTTCATCAGGTCTTGTGTCGCTTATTATTTGAGAAACTGAACTTGAATCAGTAATATCTCCGTAATGTAAAAAAAAATTTCTTCTACTTTCAAGTGGATCTTGATAAATATGATCTACTCTTTTGGTGTTCATAGATGATGATCTTCTTTTTACACCGTGAACTATGTATTTTTTTTTTATTAAAAATTCAGATAGATAAGAGCCATCTTGCCCTGTTATTCCAAATACTAGTGCTATTTTTTTTTTCATTTCATTTTAAGAAACTTTTACATATCATTTTATGATTTTTTTTCAAATAGTCAGTTATAAATATTAACACTTTTTTTCATTTATATAAATATATTCAAAAGATTTTCTAAATGGCATTTTTAATCTGAAAATTTTTTTAAAATTATGTTTTTTAAGTAAATTACTTATATCATTAAAAGTATAGTCCTTTTGTAACATATCATCGTAGTGATGTTCAAACATCAAAAATTTTACACAATTTAATTTATCTCTTAGGCCTGATAAAACCTCAAATTCATAACCTTCTGTGTCAATTTTTATTAAGTCTATTTTTTGAAATTCATTTTCTTTTATATAGTCCTCTAAAGTTATTATATCAATTTCTATCTCTTTAAAGATATCTTTATTAATATTTAAAAGAAAATTTTTTCTTTTAAAGTAAACAGATTTTTCGTTAAAATCATTTATGGTCGAAGATGAACTTTCATAGTGCTGTTTTAGTTTTTTTTTTTCTTTTTTATTTCCAATACCAAGGTTTTCTAAATATATTCTTGATTTAGTGAATTTTGATTTTAGTTTAATTGAATTTTTTTCTAAATATTTAAAATTTATTGAACTTGGTTCAAATGAAATAATTTTTTTAACTTCAAAATTTCTAAGAAAAAAATTTAAGGTCTCACCTTTATGTCCTCCTATATCAAAGATTAGTTCAAAATTATTGATTTGTTTTTTTTTAAAAAAATTTATAATTTTTCGTTTATGAAAAAAATCAAAAATATTTAAAAGAAATAAGGTAATTTTAGCAATCATCGTTCATTTTTAAAATATAATTTTCCCAATATACTCCCTGTTTTAATAGTAGAATTTTCATCACATTTTCCAAATTTGGTACATAGTGAATATTTATTTAATAAAGATTTAATTTCTTTATCAATTTTAAAATAATTCTCATTTAACCTATAATGAGAGTTTTTTAGAGGTTTATAAGAATATTTTTCAATTTCATTATCGATCCGATCAATATTTCTTGATATAAAAATGATAAAAATCAACATGATCATAATCTTGAATTTATAATTTATATTATCCTTTGAAAATTTTTCTAAAATTAACGAAGACGGAATAAATAACATCAATCCTATTAAAACATAACCTCCATATCTCAGGGAAGGGTGATTATAAAACCATTCAAAAAAAAGTATTAATATACATATATAAATTGAAAAAATTTTTTCTTTAGCAATAATTTTTTTTCTAAAGATTGAGCAGAAAGATAAATAAAAAATTAAGATTATAGTTATTAAGCCAAATAAAAAATCACTTACCTTATTAAAAAAATATTGATCAATCCAATTAGAAATCCAATTAAAATATAATATATATTCCTGTGGATTCTCAACTCTGAAATTTGGTCCTGCACCTGCTTTGGACCATTGTTCGTACCAATTATTCATATGCGAGACGTGATCTAAAGAAAAAGACCAAGCAAGACTTTCAAAGCATGTAAATTTAATAGGAAATAAAAAACATCCAGAATTAAAAAAATTTGTGAGTATTAATATAAAGAATGTAGTTACTAAATACCAAAAAAAATTATTTTTTATAATTTTAAAAAATAGATCAAATTTAAATTTTTTATAACCATAAATTAAAACTGGAAATAAAAACAAAAAATATAAAATATAAAAAGCTTTAAAACTAATAATCAAAGATAGTAAAATAAAGATTTTAGTTAAAGAATTATCAAAATTTTTTTTATTATTTAAAAAAAGAATTAATTCGAATACTAAAATAAATATCAAGATCTGAGCTGATCGATCAGTGCCATGTTCAGCAATTCTATAGAAAATTATATTTATAAATGCCAGAGATAATAATAAAAAAAACGAGAGATAATTTGGACGGTTTTTTTTTAGATATCTTAATAGTTTTTCTAACAAAATTACATTTGAAAAACCAAAAACTAAAAGAGCTGAAATATGAAAAAGTGAATATTTTGCAAAAGGTAAAAAAAATAAAGAATTTAAATAGAAAACTGATGAAGGAGTGGAAAACCCATGATTGAATTGACCTACGCCGATGATCATTGGGAATTGTGTTAAATAATAACTGTATTGAAAATGGTAATATGAAAAATCATCGTGAGGTTTGTAAATTATAAATGAAATAAATAGTAAGAAAAAAATAACTAATAAAGTTCTAATTTTATCTCTTTGAAAAAAATTAGAAAATATAAAATAAACAAATAATAAAAAACCTGAGAGAATAATGATTAAATTGTGTAAAAGACCATGTGCATAAAAAAGGTTTGATAAGTAAGAATATATTATCAAAGATAAAATTCCTAGAAGGCCTATATAGCCGTAATTTTTAAAATAAACCTTTTTTTGTGTTAATTTTGAAATTAAAACTCCATAACCAAGACATGAAAATATTGATAGCCAGTAAAAAACAAATAAAAATGCTAAGTTTAAATGCATGTAAATTTATATATAAATTCAAAAAATTTTATATATGAACTAATAAAATGTTAAAAGAAAAATATAATGATAGATCTTTCGTTAATAATTCCAGCGAAAAATGAGTCGGAATCTCTTCCTTTAGTTTTAAAAGAAATTGAAGAATATAATTTTAAAAAAAGAATAGTATTACATAAAGATGATAAAAAAACTATTGAAGCTATTAAAATGAATTCAAGTGAAATAATTTATCAAAATAACAAAGGATACGGGGATGCATTAATTTCAGGAATTGACAACGTCAAATCAAAATATTTTTGTATTTTTAATGCTGACGGATCCTTTGATCCAAGTGAGATTAAAAAAATGATTAAAAAATTGGAAAATGAAAATTTAGACATTATTTTTGCATCAAGATATGAAAAAAATTCTGGCAGCGAGGACGACACCATTCTCACATTTATTGGAAATAAAATATTTACTTTAATTGGAAGAATATTCTTTAATTTAAACATTTCAGATATTCTTTACACATTTGTTCTTGGAAAGACTCAAGAGTGTAAAAAATTAGGAATTAAAAGTAAAGACTTTACTTTTTGTGTAGAACTTCCTATTAAAGCAAAAAGAAATAATCTTAAAATTGGCACAATTAACTCTTATGAAAGAAAAAGAATTGCCGGCTTAAAAAAAGTTAATGAGTTTCAAGATGGTTTAAAGATATTAATTTTTCTTATAAAAATTTTTTTCAATAAAAAAATTTAAATTTATTTTCCTAGTTTAAATTTTAAGAGTCTAACATAAACAAAAATATAAATAGATATAGCGAACATAAATAGAAGAATTTGTAATTGTGTATTGTAAATATCACTTAATGAAAAATAAATAATAGACAGATTAAATATATTGATAATAATTCCTACTAAGTTGTTTCTAAGGATATTATTTGAAACTCTTTTTATCAGCAAAAAATAAATTAATTGATGTAAATGATTTGAGTCTGGCTTTATAGGTGATTTATTAAAGTTATATTTTCTCAGGATTGAGAATAAAATTTCAAATGCTGGATACCATAACAGGACAGTGATAAAAAAGGGAGAAATATTAGGATTTGATAAATAAAAAGAAATACATTTAAAACTATAAATAAAGCCCAAAAGATATGAGCCGCCATCACCAAGATATAATTTATTTATAGCATTGAAAAAAAGTAACACAAGCAAAACAATCAAAAAATTATTTGAAAATAACACCCCCTCAAAATTTAATCCTTCGAGACTTAAATTAATAAATGCTAATTCTAAAATTAAAAAATATCCTATAACTAAAAGATTTGACCCATCAATAAAATTTGTTCCATTTAAAATTATTAAAACACAAAAAGTTGTGAATAAAACAGCTACAAAATAATTTTTTAAATAGTTATCTAAAATATATATTCTTGTCATATCAACTGATGCTTCATAAAAATGAATAAATATTACAACCACTATTAATTGTATAAAAAGTCTTAGGTAAGCAGAGGTCATTTTTCTTAAATCTGATAAAACTCCAATCAATAAAATTAAAAGAGGAAATAAATGTAACAATGATAGATTTTTATAATCTATAAAAAAAATTGTAAAAAATATTATTCCACCAATTAAAGGTGTTTTTTTCGACTTAACGTAGTTTTGATGTACCTCTCCAATGTTATGAGTTAATATTGAATTTTTGTTGCAAATGTATACTAAAAATAATGACGTTAAAATTAATAATGAAATTTCAATCATTAAATTCATTTAAAAAAATTTTTTCTTACAAAATTAGAAGATAATAAAAAAAGAAAATATAAAGACTTTAAAAAATTAAATTTTAAATATTTATGATATAATGAAAATCCATCTTTCATTTTTTGATAGAAATTAGCAGATAAAGAATTATCTAATTTTCTCCAATTTGATAATATTCTATTATAACCAACTAAATTATATTTTTTAGATAAATTGATCCATAACAATAAATCCTCTTTTGTTTTCATGTCTGAAAATTTGTAATTTTTTAATATTTTTTTTTTTAGTATCACTGTAGATAGTCCAATTTT